>NZ_CP054861.1:4270587-4928705 GCF_013459645.1 Martelella sp. NC20 | reverse complement strand
CGTGATGCTGTCGGGGATCGCGTTGGCCGGGCAGTGGAATTCAACTTCGTGACGCACGATGTTGAGCACGCCGCCCTTCTTGATGCCGGGGCACTTGTCATCATTGATGAAGTGAACCGGGACGGCGACGGTAACGGTGCTCTTTTCGGAGATCCGCAGGAAGTCGACATGCATGACGAAATCGCGGACGGGATCGAGCTGATAGTCCTTGGGCAGGACCATGTGCTTATCCTTGCCGACTTCGACGGTGAAGGTGGTCGTCATGAAACCACCGTCGAAGATAAGCTTGGTGATCTCCTTGCGCGCGATCGCGATTGAAACCGGGGCTTGTTTGTCGCCGTAGATCACGGCGGGGACCATACCGTTGCGGCGCAGTTCCCGGGCGGACCCCTTACCGACCCGTTCGCGCGCTTCGGCCGTGAGCACGGAATTGGTGTTGCTCATAGCAATTCCTTTCGGTTGTGTGCGGAGCGTTTTGCGGCGATATCTGAAAACCGCAAGACGGAGCGCCGTTGCCGGCCCTCATTCGCGCTGCCTCCAAGGGTGTCTGCGCGAACGGAGTGCCTATATATGAGGTGGTCTCAAAAGGCAAGTGTGAGCTGTGCCGGCAAAACTTCGCGAAATGCGGGCCCCGCTCTATCGCCGTCCGCGCGGGCCGGGGCGGCCGCCTTGCATCGGGCGGCCGCGCTTCGACTTGTGGAACGAGCGGGTGGCGGCCGGCAGTTTCTTGCCGGAACTCAGCATTTCGAAACGCAGGGCGCCCGCAAGCGGGATCGCCTCGACCAGTTGCACCTCGACATCGTCGCCGAGCTGATAGCCGAGCCCGGTCTTGTCGCCGACCAGCGCCTGGCGGACCTCGTCGTGGACGAAATAGTCTGTCCCGAGCGTGGAGACCGGAATGAAGCCGTCGGCGCCGTATTCGGGCAGCGCGATGAACAGGCCGGAGCGGGTGACGCCGGCCACGCGGCCATCGAAGCTCTCACCGATGCGGCCGGCCAGATGATGCGCCACCAGCCGGTCGACGGTCTCGCGCTCGGCGGCCATGGCGCGGCGCTCGAAGGTCGATATCTCGGCGGCGATGTCATCGAGCTGGGCTTCCTCCTCCGCCGTCAGCCCGCCTTCGCCGAGATGCAGCGAGGCCACCAGCGCGCGGTGGACGATCAGGTCGGCATAGCGGCGGATCGGCGAGGTGAAATGGGCGTATTTCATCAGGTTCAGCCCGAAATGGCCGATATTCTCCGGTGAATAGACCGCCTGGCTCTGGGAGCGCAGCACCATCTGGTTGACGATGTCCTTGTGCGGGCTGTCCTCCGCCTTGGACAGGATGCCGTTGAAGGAGTTGGCGCGCAGATTGCCGCCCTTCGCCAGCGGAATCGAGAGCGTGGCCAGAAAATCGCGCAGGGTTTCCTGCTTGGCGAGCGTCGGTGCGTCATGGGCACGGTAGATCAGTTTCTGGCGCTTGCTTTCCAGCGTTTCGGCGGCGGCGACATTCGCCTGGATCATCATCTCCTCGATCAGCTTGTGGGCATCGAGGCGGGGCGGGACCACCACCCTGTCGACCGTGCCGTCTCCCTTCAGCAGGATGCGGCGCTCCGGCATGTCGAGTTCGAGCGGCTGGCGGCGGTCGCGGCCGCGCTTCATCGTCTCGTAGGCCGCCCAGAGCGGCTTCAGAATGGGCTCCAGCAGCGGGCCGGTCTGGTCGTCGGTGTGGCCGTCGATCGCGGCCTGCGCCTGTTGGTAGGAGAGTTTTGCGGCACTCTTCATCATGATCCGGTGGAAGGTATGGGAGGCCTTTCGGCCGTCCTTCGAAAACACCATCCTGACGGCAAGCGCCGGCCGGTCCTCGCCCTCGCGCAGCGAGCAGAGGTCGTTGGAAATCCGCTCGGGCAGCATCGGCACCACCCGGTCCGGGAAATAAACCGAATTGCCGCGCTTCAGCGCCTCGCGGTCAAGCGAGGATTTCGGGCGGACGTAATACGAGACATCGGCGATCGCGACGGTGACGATCACGCCGCCCTCGTTTTCGGGCCTTGTGTCCGGCTCGGCGAAGACGGCGTCGTCATGGTCCTTGGCGTCGGCCGGGTCGATGGTGACGAGCGGCAGGTCGCGCCAGTCCTCGCGATGCGACATGGTGGCGGGCTTGGCGGCGTCCGCCTCGTCTAGCACCTGTTTCGGGAAGATATGCGGAATCCCGTGAGCGTGGATCGCGATCATCGACACCGCCTTTTCGGAGGCGAGCGAGCCGACCACCGAGAGCACCGAGCCGCGCGGCAGGCCGTAACGGCCGGAGCGCTGGACGTCGACCTCGACAAGGTCACCGTCCTTGGCGTCGGCGAGTTCGACGAGGTCGACTTCATTGTCGCGCCGGTCGATCGGCATCAGCCGGGCGCTGCCGTCATCGAGGATGCGGACGACGCCGAGGGCGGCGAGCTTGCGCTTGTCGATCACCTTGATGATGCGGGCGGTATAGGACGGGCCGGTCTCGGATTTCGACGGGAAAATCTTGGCGAGGATCCGGTCGCCGAGGCCAGCGGTCGGGGACTTGCGGTTGCCGTTCTTGCCACCGCCAGACTGGCGCACCAGCACGGCGGGGGCCGCACCCTCCTCGATCGGCCATTCGGCCGGCCGGGCGATCAGTTCGCCGTCCTTGTCGCGGGTGGTGATGTCGAGCACGGTGACTGGGGGTAGGGCGCCCGGGCGCATCAGGCTCTTGTTCTTCTTCTGCAGCAGCCCTTCGTCCTCGAGCTCGCGCAGCAGCGCCTTCAGCACGATACGGTCGTCGCCCTTGATCCCGAAGGCCCTGGCGATCTCGCGCTTGGAGGCCTGTTCCGGATTGTCATTGATGAAGGCGAGCAGCACGTCGCGCGGCGGCACCGCGCCATGGATGATGGTCGGGGCGGTCGCGCTCTTCTGCTTTTCCGTCCGGCGGGGACGCGGTTTCTGGCTCAACTGTTGTCGCCTTCAGCCTCTGCGGTTTTCTTCGCGGAAGCTGTTTTCCTGGTGGTTGTCTTCTTTGCCGCCGTCTTTTTGGCGGCTGGCTTTTTCGCTGCGGCCTTCTTCGCGGGTTTCTTCAGGCCCGCCTTTTCGGCGCGCGCGGCGAGAAGCGGCACGGCCTCTTCCATGGTCACGGATTGCGGTTCCTTGCCCTTGGGGATTGTGGCGTTGATCTTGCCCCATTTGACATAAGGTCCGTAGCGGCCCTCATTGACCGTCACTTCGCCGCCCTCGGGGTGGTCGCCGAGCGATTTCAGCGCCTTGGCTGTTGCGCCCCGGCGTCCGCCATTGGCCTTCTTGTCGGCAATGGCGGCAACCGCGCGGTTGACGCCGACCGCGAAGACCTCGTCGATGCTCTCGAGATTGGCATAGGTGCCGTCATGAAGCACGAACGGTCCGTAGCGGCCCAGGCCCGCGGTAATCATCTTGCCGTCTTCGGGATGCGATCCGACATCGCGCGGCAGCGCCAACAGCCTGAGCGCCTTTTCAAGGTCGATATCCTCCGGCTTCCAGCCCTTCGGCAGCGAGGAGCGCTTGGCCTCCTTGCCGTCGCCGCGCTGGACATAGGGGCCGAAGCGGCCGGAACGGAGCGTGACCGGGTCGCCCGTTTCCGGATCGGTGCCGAGTTCGTTGGGTTCGTTCGGATTGACGCCGCCATTGGCGGCTTCCGCGTCGCCGGAAAGCTGGCGGGTGAAGTTGCACTCCGGATAGTTCGAGCAGCCGACGAACGCGCCGTATTTGCCGAGCTTCAGCGAAAGCTGGCCGGTGCCGCAGGCCTGGCACTGGCGCGGATCGCCGCCATCCTCGCGCTTGGGGAACACCAGCGGCGCCAGCGCCTCATTCAACGCATCGAGAACATTGGTGACGCGCAGTTCCTTGGTGCCTTCGACCTGGGCGAAGAAATCCTTCCAGAAATCACGCAGCACCTGTTTCCATTCGAGCGAGCCGTCGGAAATCCTGTCGAGCTTTTCCTCAAGCTCGGCGGTGAAATCGTATTCGACATAACGGCTGAAGAAATTCTCCAGGAACGCCGTCACCAGCCGGCCCTTGGGCTCGGGCGTCAGCTTGCGGTTCTCGATCGTCACATATTCGCGGTCGCGCAGCGTGGCGAGCGTCGAGGCATAGGTGGAGGGGCGGCCGATGCCGAGCTCTTCGAGCCGCTTGATCAGCGATGCTTCCGAAAACCGCGGCGGCGGTTCGGTGAAGTGCTGGGTGGCGCGGATCTTTTCCTTGGCGACGCTCTCGCCCTGATTGATCTCGGGAAGGCGTCCGTCATCGTCACCGTCGTCGGACGGCGTCTTTTCTTCCTGATTATCGGTGTAGGCCGCAAGGAAACCGTCAAAGCGGACGATGGTGCCAACTGCGCGCAGCCCGACAATCTCGCCACCATTGGCGGCCTCGATTTCAGCAGTGGTGCGCTCCATCTCCGCAGAAGCCATCTGGCTTGCGATTCCGCGTTTCCAGATCAGGTCGTAGAGCCGGAACTGATCGGAATCGAGATGTTTGCGCACCGATTGCGGCGTGCGGGTGAAATCGGTCGGGCGAATCGCCTCGTGGGCTTCCTGGGCGTTCTTGGCCTTCACGGAGTATCCGCGCGCCTGCTCGGGAAGGTAGCGCGTACCGAACTGGTCGCCGATCGCGTCCCTGGCGGCGGCAATGGCCTCGGGCGCCATCGAGACGCCGTCGGTACGCATGTATGTGATCAGACCGGCGGCCTCGCCGCCAAGGCTTATTCCCTCATAGAGGCGCTGCGCCACCTGCATGGTGCGTGAGGCCGAAAAGCCGAGACGCGAGGAGGCGGCCTGCTGCAGGGTGGAGGTGGTGAAGGGCGGTCCCGGATTGCGCCTGACGGGCTTTGCCTCGACGCTCTTGACGCTATAGCTCGCCGTCTCCAGCAAGACCCTGATGCGCTCGGCCTGTTCGCCGGTCTTGATCGAATTCTTCTGAACCCGCTTGCCGTCGGCCAGCACCAGCCGCGCCTCGAAGGCATCATTGCGCGGGGTCTTCAGGTCGGCGACAATGCTCCAGTATTCCTCGGGAATGAAGCGCTCGATCTCGCTTTCGCGTTCGCAGACCAGACGCAGCGCCACGGATTGCACCCGGCCCGCCGAGCGGGCGCCGGGAAGCTTGCGCCACAAGACCGGCGACAGGTTGAAGCCGACGAGATAGTCGAGCGCGCGCCGCGCCAGATAGGCATTGACCAGCGCTTCATCGATATCGCGCGGATTGGCCATGGCGTCGAGCACCGACTTCTTGGTGATCGCGTTGAACACCACCCGCTTGACCGGCTTGTCCTTCAGCAGTTTTTTCTTGTTCAGCAGGTCGAGAACATGCCAGGAAATGGCTTCGCCTTCCCTGTCCGGGTCGGTCGCGAGGATCAGGCCGTCGGCGTTTTTCATCGCGTCGGCGATATCCTTGACCCGCTTGGCCGATGCGGTGTCGACCTTCCATAACATCGCGAAATCATCATCGGGCAGGACCGATCCATCCTTGGCAGGCAGATCACGGACATGGCCGAAAGAGGCGAGAACCTTGTAGTCCTTGCCGAGATATTTGTTGATTGTCTTGGCTTTGGCGGGCGACTCTACAACAACAAGGTCCATGTAATCCGTTTCCTGGGTCTGCGTACGAACCTGGTTCGACGCCCGCATCTTCGCGGTAAATTATCGGTCGCGCGCTCGGCCCGTACCCGCCGGCTCGGCGGCCGCGAGGCGCATCCGGGCAGAATGGCGGATATGACGGGGGTGTCCCGCTTGGCGGAGAACGCTATCGAGGCGTTCCCTTGATGGCAACCTTCGCCTCCGCTTCTACCAATTTCGCCGGGAGATCAAGCAGAATGGACATTTTTGGCTGTCTCAAGCTGCATTTACTGTTCCGACCGTTGGCTCACGAGATGGACAGGGATGGCGGCCGGGTCAAGGCCTCGGGGCCATTTTTGCATGTTTACACGCTAATACAACCAGAAGAGAATACTAATAATAATTGCAATCCTGACCTTTGGCGGTATTGTTTGTCAGGTGAGTAGAGTGCCGGTTCGGATTCGATCCGTTGCCGAAAAATAGGTGTATGTATGTCGTCCTTTCCTCCTGAACGCGAAGGTTCCCGAAAATTGACCGAAGAGGAAATTATTTATATCCGTCAGATACTGGGCCAACTGCGTCGGCTTTCAAATAAGGACGGGGCTGAAATGCTCTGCTACCTGATCGACATGGCCTATATAGAGGCGGGGGATGTGCAGACGCAGGTGCTCGCCCCCTCGGTCCGCAAGGGCTGAATTCCAATTTGACCGGCAACAACCGTTTTCGATTTGTTAGCGCTGTCATTTCTATCTGAAGGACGCAATCCTCAGATCAGTGAAACTTTGCCTCCGGGGTGGCGCGCCAGCCGGCCGGCGAGGTCCAGTTCGAGCAAAATCAGCTGAACGGCGGCCGCGTTCACGCCGCTGAAGCGTATCAGGTCGTCGATCTCGCAGGGGCTCGGACCCAGCGCCTCGGCCACCCGTGCGCGATCGTCATCATCGGGGGCTGCTGCCGGAGGCTCTTCCGCCTCCTCTTCATCCGCGCCGCCTCGTATCGGCAGCTCCATCTGCGACAGCGGCGCCAGCGCCTCCAGCACATCCTCCGGGCTGCACACGATCATCGCGCCCTGCTTGATCAGCCCGTTGGTTCCATGCGCGCGCGGATCGAGCGGCGAGCCCGGCACGGCCAGCACCAGCCGTCCGCATTCATTGGCAAGCCGCGCGGTGATCAGCGAGCCCGAGCGGTTCGCCGCCTCGATCACGACCACGGCGAGCGAGCAGCCGGCGATCAGCCGGTTGCGGCGCGGAAAGTCGCGCGCGCGCGGCTCCCACCCATAGGGCATTTCGCTGATGGCAACGCCGCCTTCGCCGCAGATTTCGCGATAGAGTTCGATGTTTTCGGGCGGGTAGGGGCGGTCGAGGCCGCCGGCGATCACGGCCAGCGTTCCGTGAAACAGGCTCGCGCGGTGGGCGGCGGCGTCAATACCACGCGCCAGCCCCGAGACCACGGTATAGCCGGCGCCGGCTGCGACATTGGCGATCATGGCGGTGAACTTGGCGCCGGCCACCGAGGCGTTGCGGGCGCCGACAATGCCGACGGCGGGGCGGGTCGCGACATCGCCGCTGCCGCACATGGCCAGAAGCGGCGGTGCGCCGTCGATGGCCCGCAGCGCCGGCGGGTAATCCGGCTCGCCGATGGCGACGAACCGGCCCTTGTGGCGGGCCGCCACCGCCAGTTCGCTTTCGGCCTCGACCGTGCTCGCCACGCGAAAACGCTTCCGGGCGCCGCCGCGCACCGCGAGTTCGGGAAGCCTTTCAAGCGCTGCCTCGGCGCTGCCGTAATGGTTGATCAGTTCGCGAAACGTAACGGGGCCGACATTGTCGCTGCGGATCAGGCGAAGCCAGGCGATGCGCTGGCTTTCCGAAAGGGCGATGCCGGAGCGGTCTTTCAAGGAAGGGCTTCCGTGTTTTGGAACCCGACGGCCCCGCTTCGGAAATCCTCCCCTGGTGTCACCCCTTGTCTCCGATCCTGCTTTCGGTGCCCGAAATCAGGCGCTCGATATTGGTCTTGTGTCGCCACCATGAGATCATCGTCAAAATCGCCATGACGAGTGAAACCTGCGGTAGGCCCATTATCCACAGGGCAACCGGTATGGCAAGCGTCGCGATCAGCGCGGAAAGCGAGGAATAGCGCGAAAGTCGCGCGATCAGCAGCCAGACGAAGGCGAAGATCAGCACCGCCGCCGGCGCGACCCCGAGCAGCACACCGATATAGGTCGCGACCCCCTTGCCGCCCTTGAAGCCGAGCCAGACGGGAAACAGGTGGCCGATGAAGGCCGCGGCCCCTGCCAGAAGTCCCGCATCGCTGCCGTAAAGCGTGGTGGCGAGGATCACCGCAAAGGTCGCCTTCAGGGCATCGAGAACGAGGGTGAGGGCTGCCAGATGCCGTTTGCCGGTGCGCAGCACGTTGGTGGCGCCGATATTGCCGGAGCCGATGCTCCGGATATCGCCGAGGCCCGCCGCCTTCGTGATCAGGAAACCGAACGGGATCGAGCCTAGAAGGTAGCCGCCGGCAAGCGCGATCGCGGCTTGTGTCGCTGTCAGATCGAATGAGAATAGTGCCGGCACTTTGCCCCCTTCCGGTCAGTCCGCCTGATAGACCTTGATGCCGCCAACATATGTCCTGACGGCCCGGCCGGAAAAGCGGGCATTTTCGAATGTCGTGTTTTTCGAGCGTGAAACCAGCCGGTCGGGCTTCACCACCCATGGTTCGTCGAGGTCGATCAGGGTGATATCGGCCTTTGCGCCGGGCCGAAGCGAGCCGGCATCGAGATCGAACAGTTTCGCCGGCCGGGTCGACATCGCATCGATCAGCCGCATCAGCGGCACGTCGCCGCTATGGTGGAGGCGAAGGGCGGCGGCGAGCATGGTCTCCAGGCCGATCGCGCCGTCTTCCGCATCCGAAAACGGCAGACGCTTGGTGTCGACATCCTGCGGGTCGTGCGAGGAGACGATGATGTCGATCAGCCCGTCCTTCAGCGCCTCGACCATCTTCTGCCGGTCCTCTTCCTGCCGGAGCGGCGGCGACAGCTTGAAGAAGGTGCGGTATTCGCCGATGTCGTTTTCGTTCAGCGTCAGGTGATTGATCGAAATGCCGCTGGAAACCGAGGCGCCGCGGTTGCGCGCCACGCCGATGGCCTCGACCGATTCGGGAACCGAAATCAGCGCGGCATGGTAGCGGGCCCCGGTGAGGGTTGCCAGACGCAGATCGCGCTCGAGCGGGATCACTTCCGCCTCGCGCGGCGTGCCGGAAAGGCCGAGCCAGCTTGCGAACAGGCCCTCGTTCATCACGCCGGTCTCGGAGAGGTAGCGGTCGCGCGGCTCCAGCGCCACCACCGCGTCGAACGAGCGGGCGTAGGTCATCGCGCGTCTGACCACCCGGTTGTCGGAAAGCGAATAGCGGCCATTGGCGAAGGCGACCGCGCCTTGCGCCTTCAGCATGCCGATCTCGGTCATCTCGTCGCCCCTGAGGCCCTTGGTGAGGGCGGCGGCGGGATAGACGTTGACGACGGCCTTGTCGCGCGCGGTCTTCAGTACGAATTCGAGCAGCGCCACGTCATCGATCGGCGGCTGGGTGTCCGGCATCATCACGAACGAGGTGATGCCGCCGGCCGCCGCCGCGCGCCCGGCCGACTGGATGGTTTCGGTATGCTCCGCGCCGGGCTCGCCGACGAACACATGGGCGTCGACGAGGCCGGGGGTTGCGACAAGGCCGTTGCAGTCGACGATCTCGGCGTCGTCCGGCGTTCCCTGGTTGCGGGCATCGGCTCCGGCGGCGACGATCCGGCCGTTCTCGACGATGATCGTGCCGGTTTCATCGAGGTTGCGGGACGGATCGATGATGCGGGCGTTTTTGAGAACGAGCGGCTTCATGCGCGCGGCCCTCCGTTTTCCGAAAGCATCAGCGTCTCCATCACAGCCATGCGCACGGCGACCCCCATTTCCACCTGCCGCTCGATCACGCTCTGCGGGCCGTCGGCGACCTCGGAGGCGATTTCGACGCCGCGGTTCATGGGGCCGGGATGCATCACCAGCGCATCGTCCTTGGCCGCCTTCAGCTTCTCGCGGTCGAGCCCCCAGAAATGGAAATATTCGCGCACCGAAGGCACGAAGGAGCCGGACATGCGCTCGCGCTGGAGACGGAGCATCATCACCACATCGGCGTCCTTCAGCCCTTCCTCCATCGTGTCGCAGACCTCGACGCTCATGTCGCGGATGCCGGCGGGCAGCAGCGTCGCCGGACCCACGACCCGCACCCGGGCGCCCATCGTGTTGAGCAGGATGATGTTGGAGCGGGCGACGCGCGAATGCAGGATATCGCCGCAGATCGCCACCACGATATTGTCGAGCCGGCCCTTTGCCTGCCTGATCGTCAGTGCATCGAGCAGCGCCTGGGTCGGATGTTCATGCGCGCCGTCGCCGGCATTGATCACCGAGCAGGCGACCTTCTGGGACAGGAGTTCGGCAGCCCCCGCCGAGGAGTGGCGGATCACCAGAACATCGGGATGCATGGCGTTCAGCGTCATCGCCGTATCGATCAGCGTCTCGCCCTTCTTGACCGAGGAATTGCCGACCGACATGTTCATCACATCCGCGCCGAGCCTTTTGCCGGCCAGTTCGAACGAGGCCTGGGTCCGGGTCGAGGCCTCGAAGAACAGGTTGATCTGGGTTAGGCCGCGCAGCACGCTGTTCTTCTTCTGGCGTGACCGGTTGAAGGCGATCGCCTCTTCGGCCTTGTCGAGAAGGGTTTCGACATCGATGGGAGAGAGCCCCTTTATGCCGATCAGGTGTCGGTGGGGAAAGAAGACCATGAAGCTTTCCTCCATATGAGGTCGGGCGGTCCGTCGCGGGAAGTTCTGGCGTCTATAATGGCTCGCCGGCCTCGCCGCAAGCTTTGACAGATGATATCGAAGCATGCCAACTGCGGATAAGCTGAAAACGGGACTAAGTGCACGCCGATGGCCGACGCCGACATTTACAAGACTCTGAACCAGCCCAGGCCCTGGAGCAACCTGAACGCCTTCCAGTCGGACCCGCTGCTGGGTGATCTGACGCGCGCGCTGGGCCGACCGTTGCGCGAGGAGTTCGACGCGATCGGGCGCTACGTCACCTCGCCGGAGGCGCAGGAACTGGCGCAGATGGCCAATACCAGCCTGCCGCAGCTGAAGACGCACGGACCGGCGGGTGAGCGGCTCGATACCGTTTCGTTTCATCCGGCCTGGCATGCGCTGATGCGCCGCTCCATGGCCACGGGCCTGCATTCCCTGCTTTGGGAGCCGCCGCGCGATGCCGACTCGAGATCCAAGGCTCACAAGCTGCGCGCCGTCCGGCTGTTCCTCTCCGCCCAGCTTGAATGCGGCCATCTGGAGCCGCTGTCATCGACCTCTGCTTCGCTTGCGGTACTCGCAGCCGCCCCGCAACTGCGCGACGAATGGGCGCCGAAAATCCTGTCGCGCAAATATGATTCGACCAACCGCGCCCAGAACCAGAAGACCTCCGCCACCATCGGGTTGGCTATTGCCGAAAAGCAGGCCGGCAGCGACATGCGCGCGCCGGTCACCAAGGCGCACCGGGTCAGCGAAGGCGTCTACCGGCTCTCCGGCCACAAATGGTTCGTCTCCGCGCCGATGAGCGACGCTTTCATCATGCTTGCCGATGTCGAGGGCAAGCCCGGATGTTTCCTGGTGCCGCGTCTGCTCGACGAGGGGCGGGGCAATGCGCTGCGCTATCAGCGTCTCAAGGACAAGCTCGGGCTCAGATCCAATGCGGCCGCCGAGGTCGAATTCTCCGACGCTTTCGGATTCCTGCTCGGGCCGCCCGATGGCGGGCTCAGGACGATCCTCGACATGCTGACGCTGATGCGGCTCGACAGCGCCGTGATCGCCTCCGGGCTGATGCGCGCCGCCGTCGCCGAGGCGGCGCATGCGGCGCGGGGGCGGAAGGTCGCCGGCCGCGCGCTCGTGGTCCAGCCGCTGATGATGCGCGTGCTCGCCGATCTGGCGCTCGATGTCGCTGCCGCCGGCGCGCTTTCGTTCCGGCTTGCCGAAAGCTTCGACCGCGCCCGCGACAGCGCCGAGGAAGCGGCTTACGCCCGGGTGATGACCCCGGTCGCCAAATACTGGACCACCAAGATCGCGCCCGCCGTGGTGGCCGAGGCGATGGAGACGATGGGCGCCAACGGTTTCATCGAGGACCGGCCGATCACCCGTCACTATCGCGACGCGCCCGGCCTTGCGATGCACGACGGCGCCGGCAATCTGATGGCGCTCGATCTTCGCCGTGTCGTGGAACATGGCGGCGAGCTGTTTGAAGCCGTCTTCCAGATCATCGCCCGCGATCTCGGCGCCTCGGGCGGCAAGATCGTGGAATTGCTGCGCGCGGCGATGGCGCTGTGCAAGAGCGACGAGAGCGCCGCCCGGATATTCATCGAGCAACTGGCGCTCGCCGCCGGTGCCGCGGAACTCTACCGGCTCGGTGCCGGACGGATTGCAGATGCCTTCCTCGAAACCCGCCTCGCAGCCGGCTGGCGCTCCACCTATGGCATGCTCGATACCCGCTTCGACCCGAGCTATATCGTCGAATTGCTGTTTCCCGAAGTCGACTGACGGGGCCGTCTGATCAGGAGAACAAAAGGCCACGCCCGAAGGCGCGGCCAAGGTGCTGACCAAGCTGCGATTTCAGAGTTTTTGATCCTATCTGATCCTACCCACAGGTGTCATGCTCGGGCTTGACCCGAGCATCCATGCTACGCAAGCCATTGATCATAATGGTGTTTTTGAGACCGCGCAGTCCGACCTGGATCCTCGGGTCAAGCCCGAGGATGACACGGGATAGGCAGGCGGGTTTGTCAATAAACTAAAGGCCACGCCCGAAGGCGCGGCCTTTTTGGTACGGATCACCCGCGAGCAAGCTCAAGCAGGCGTGATCTTTCTTGCCGAACGCTGCGGCTGCTTAGAACGTCGAGGAGCCGCCGCGCTTGCCCTTGAGGTCGGCGCGGGACTTGCCCATTGCGTTGAGCGATGCGTCGTCGAGGCGCAGCAGGGCGTCGGCGACGAAGCGGTCTGCCTGACGCTGGCGGGCATCGGTGAGGTTCTTGTAGGCGGTGCGGAAAAAGCCCATTCTGGTAACTCCCTGTCTTGATGATCGAGATGCGGTGTCTGCCGCCGATCCAATCGGCCCCGGCTGCTGTCAAACCGTCTTCCGGTCCGGCGCGAGGCCTTCATCGATCAACTGTGCCCAATATAAGGACATGCCCGGCGTTGAGGCAGATAGGCAGGGTCATGGGAGCCATGCGTCTCCTGCATGCTTTGCCTTTCGCGCTTCATGGCGATAGAGCCGGGCGGTCGCCAGAAAACGGCGGAAAACGATTCCGATCCGGGACGGGATCGGCTATCGTCGCGCCGACAATGATCCGGTGGTATTTATTCATGTTTCAGACCTTCGACGTTTCCTCCCGCCCCGAACAGGCTTCTCCGCGCATCGCCGCTCTTCGTGCGCTGTTTCCCGCTCTGGGCATCAACGCCTTTCTGGTGCCGCGCACCGATGAATATCAGGGCGAATATGTGCCGGCATCGGCCGAACGGCTCGCCTGGCTGACCGGGTTTACCGGCTCGGCCGGGATCGCGCTGGTGATGGAACGCCAGGCGGTGGTGTTCGTCGATGGCCGCTACACCACGCAGCTTGCCGCCCAGACCGACGCCGATCTGATCACCGCCGGCGATCTGGTCAACTGCCCGCCGCCGGCATGGCTTGGTGAACACAAGCCGAAGCGGCTGAAACTCGGCATCGATCCGTGGCTGCATACGCCGGCGGAAGTCGAGAAGCTGCAATCGGCGCTGGCCGGTATCGACGGCGAACTGGTGCTGCTTTCCGAAAACCCGGTGGACGGCATCTGGACCGATCGCCCGGCCGCGCCTTCCGCCCCGGTCACGGTCCAGAACAGCGACCTTGCCGGACAAACGGCCGGGCAAAAGGTTGCGGCCGTTGCCGCGATGCTGCGGGAGAAGAACGCGGATGCGGCGCTGATCGCCGATTCGACCTCGGTTGCATGGCTGTTCAACATCCGCGGCAATGACGTGGCCCATACGCCCGCGCCGCTGTCGCGCGCGATCGTGAAGGCGGATGGATCGGCTCTGCTGTTCCTGACGCCCGGGAAGGTGGCCGGGGAAGCGGCGGCTCATCTGAGGCCGCTCGCCTCGCTTTTGCCGCCGGACGCCATTTCCGACGCGCTTTCAGCGATCGCGCAGGCGGGCGAAACCCTTCTCATCGATCGCGCGGCGGTGCCCTATGCGGTTGTGCGGATCGTGGAGGCGGCCGGCGGCAAATGGCGGAACGCGCCCGATCCGGTTCCGCCCACCCGTGCGATCAAGAACCCGGCGGAGCAGGCGGGAACGCGCGCCGCCCATATGCAGGACGGCGCCGCCATGGTGTCGTTTCTGGCATGGCTTGACGGCCAGGCGCCGGGCACCGTCAGCGAGATCGATGCGGCGACGGCGCTGGAAACGGCGCGCGCGGAGACCGGAATGCGGATGCAGAACCCGCTTCGCGACATTTCCTTCGATACGATCTCGGGCGCAGGCCCGAATGCCGCGATCATCCACTACCGCGTCACGACTGAGACCAGCCGCATGCTGCAATCCGGCGAGATGTATCTCGTCGATTCCGGCGCGCAGTATCAGAACGGCACCACCGACATCACCCGAACGCTGGCGATCGGCGATGTCGATGACGCGCGGAAGAAGTTCTTCACGCTGGTGCTGAAAGGCATGATCGCGATTTCGCGTGCGCGCTTTCCGGCGGGCACGCGCGGCATGGATCTCGACCCGCTCGCCCGGACGGCGCTCTGGCAGGCCGGCGTCGATTATGCCCACGGGACTGGTCACGGCGTCGGTTCCTATCTTTCGGTTCATGAGGGGCCGCAGCGGATATCGCGGCTGGGCTCGGCCGAGCTGAAGCCGGGCATGATCCTGTCCAACGAGCCCGGCTATTATCGCCCGGGCGCCTTCGGAATCCGGATCGAGAACCTGGTTCTGGTGAAGGAGGCCGAACCCATCGAGGGCGGCGAAATTCCGATGCTCGGCTTCGAGACGCTGACCTGGTGCCCGATCGACCTCCGGCTGATCCTTCCGGCACTTCTGAGCCCCGAGGAGATAGCGTGGCTCGATGGCTATCACGGCGAGGTTCGCGAAAAACTCGCCCCCCTGGTCGCAAGCGATGGCGAGCGGCGCTGGCTGGAGCAGGCGACAAGGCCGCTCGGCTCTCAGGCGATGACGAAGGTGCGCGCGACCATCACCACCGACCAGCCGGCGGCGATCATCGGCAGCGGCGAGGCATAGCGCAGCCCGAGCAGCAGGGCTGCGGCCATGGCGAGTTTCGTGTCCCACCCTCCGGCATAGAAGGCGGGCGCGACCAGCGTCGTCAGCACCGCCGCCGGAATGGCGTTGAGCGCCGCCTCGACGCGCGGCGGGATGCGCGAGACCACCGACAGCAGGAGATAGCCCGCGATCCGCGTCAGATAGGTGACGAGGGCGGCGGCCAGGATGACAAGCGTGATATGATCGTCGGTGAAATTGCTCACGGCTTTTCCGCCTTCCCGGCGGGCTGCGGCGGAAGGGCCGCGGCCAGCAGAATACCCGCAAAAGCCCCGACGCTGACATGCCAGGGCGAGCCGATGGTGATGAAGGCGAGCACCGAACCGATGGCGCTGACGGCCACCACCGGCAGATAGTTGGCGCGATGCCGGAAGCCGATGACGATGCTCAGAAAATAGATCGGGAGCAGCACGTCGAGCCCGAGGGCCTCCGGATTGGTGATGAAGCCGCCCAGCGTCGCCCCGAGCAGCGTCATGGCGTTCCATATCGAATAGAAACAGAGCGCGACGCCGATATACCAGGCGAAGGTCACCGGCGTGCCTGCATCCTCCCGCTTCAGCGTCTCGGCGAATTGCGGATCGGTGAGGAAGAAGAACGAGGTAAGGCGCTCGGCTCTTGAAAAACGCGAGAAGATCGGCGTCACGGCCGCCGAATAGAGTACGTGCCGAAAATTGACCGCGAGGATCGAAGCCACGATGATCCAGGCCGCGACATGCTGCCCGAAGAGCTCGACGCCCACGAGCTGGCTCGCGCCGGCAAACATTGTCAGGCTCATCAGCGCGGCCTCGGCCACGCTTTGCCCCTGCGCCACGGCGACGGCGCCGAACAGGACGCCGAAGGGCGCCGCCGATAGCGCCGGCACCAGGCCGGAGCGCAGCCCGCTCCGGAATTCGCGTGTGTCAGCCAAGATGCGAGCCTCCCGTCGTCGGGAGCGGAGAATATGAAGCGGTCATGGGGCGGTACGTGTGGTTGCGGGCGTGGAAAGAAGTGTTTCCGCCATGGATAAGCCGGTTGCCGCCCGGAACACAAATCAGATCCGTTGATGGATCGATTGACAAATGCTCAACCTGAAATGGCGGTATCGCTGTCGATGATCTCGACGCCGGCGTCGCGCATCTCGCCGATCGCGCTCCTGACGCCTTCGGGATCGATGCCGCGGCAGCCGTCCTCGATCAGGCGGACCGTCACGCCCGGCAGCATGGCGACGGCATCGAGCGCGGAAAACCTGACGCAGTAATCCGTCGCCAGCCCCAGAATATCGAGCGTTCCGACCGATTTGTGCCGCAGATAGGCATCGAGCCCGGTCACCGCATTACGATCATTGTCACGAAAGGCCGAATAGGAGTCGACCTCGGGGTTCTCGCCCTTGCGTTGGACATGGTCGATCGCGGCGACATTCAGGTCGGGGTGAAAGTCTGCGTCGGGCGTGTTCTGGACGCAGTGATCGGGCCACATCACCTGCGGTTTTCCCGAAAGTTCGCCGATGTCGAACGGCTGTTTGCCGGGATGGGCGGAGGCAAACGAACCGTGGCCCGGCGGGTGCCAGTCCTGCGAGGCGACAATCAGTCCGTAGCCGCCGTTTTCGATCAGCCGGTTGGCGACCGGCACCACGGCATCGCCATCGGCCACGGCAAGATTGCCGCCCGGGCAGAAGCCGTTCTGGATATCCACCAGCAGCAGCGCTTTCATCTCTCACCTCCTCAAAACACTTTCTCCAATCTGCCACGGACAGGTGGTCAATGGGAAGACGGCAGATAGTGTTCGACCGGTTGCGGCCGGCTGAAAAGAAAGCCCTGCAGGCTTTCACAGCCATATCTGCGCAGCCATTCCTCCTGCTCCTGGGTTTCCACCCCTTCCGCCACGATTACGAGGCCGAGGTGATGCGCCGTGGTGATGATCAGTTCGACCAGCGACGTGTCATTGCTGTCGTGCGGTACGCCGGAGATGAAGGATTGGTCGATCTTCAATTCGTCAAGCGGCAGTTGCTTGAGGTAGAGAAGCGCGGAATAGCCGGTCCCGAAATCGTCGATCGACAAGCGGACCTTCAGGTCGCGGATGGTCAGCAGTTGCGAAAGCGTGAGTTCGAAGTTGGCGATCATCAGGCTTTCGGTCATCTCCAGCGTGAGATGGTTGGGCGCGAAGTCGTAGTGCTTCAACAGCGCGTTCAACTGATCGACGAAATCCTCCTGAAGAAACTGCTGCACCGAGACGTTGACCGACAAATGCAGATCGGGATATTCGGCAAGCAGCTTGCAGGCCTCTTCTAGAACCCACGCGCCGATCGGCACGATCAGGCCGGTGCTCTCGGCGACATCGATGAAATCGCCGGGACTTATGATGCCGCGCTCGGGATGGTCGAGCCGCAACAGCGCCTCGAAATGACGGCCGGAGGTGTCACGGTTGATGATCGGCTGCAGATAGATCCTGAACCCGTTGCTCTGCAATGCCCGCTCCAGAGCGGTTTCCAGGTCGAACCGCGATACCAGCTGGTCGACCATGTCGTCGTGGAACCAGCTTATGCTGCCGCGCCCCTTCGCCTTGGCGTTGTGCATGGCAAGGTCGGCGCGGCGCAACTCGTCATTGGCGCTTTCGGCCTCGGGGCCGACGAGTACGGCCCCGACGCAGGTGCTGGGCGTAATGTGGTGGCTGTTGACGAAGGCCTTCTGCGAGAGCTTCTCATGCAGCCTGTCGATCCGTTCCTGCGCCGCCTCCAGGGCCGTTGTCCGGTCTGTGCCCAGATCCGTCAGCAGCACCAGAAACTCGTCGCTCGACAGCCGTGCGGTGAAGCTGCCGGGCTCGATGTTGTTGCTCAGCCGCCGCCCTGTCGCGCGCAAAAGCGCATCGCCGATATTGTGGCCGAAGATCGAGTTTACGGCGGCAAAATTGTCCAGGTCGAAGATGGCAAGCGCCATGTGCTGGTTGGAAAGCCTGTGGGAGGCGAGAAAGTTCAGCATCACCTCCTGCGCCCTGGCGCGATTGGCAAGCTTGGTCAGCGGATCGTAGAAGGCGAGTGCTTCGATCCGCTCCTCATTGCGGCGCCGATCGGTGATGTCGCGCCAGATGCTGACGGCGCCGAGCGGCTCGCCGCGGGGGTCGATCACGGGTGTGCGAAACATTTCAAGAGTGTATTTCTTGCCCGTCGGACTTGTGACCTCCCCCTGGGCAACATGGTTCTCGCGCGCGTCGATGGCTCCGAAGACCTGCTGACGCAACAGGCTGTCCTCGCTCTGCCCGAACAGTTCCCTGTCGCTCTTGCCGACAATCATTTCCACCGGCATGCCAACGAATTCCGCCGCTGCCTGATTGCAGGCCACGATCTGGCGGTCGGGACGCCTGAAATAGATCTGGTCGGGTATGGCATCCATCATCACGCGCAGCAGCAGGTGCTGGCGGGCAAGCTCGCGGACCAGGCGCCGACGTCGGAATGTGATGAAGACCAGCAGCAGGACCGTTGCCAGGAGAATGCACAGCACCGACACGAATGCAAAATTCAGCCGGTTGAAATTGACGACGGTGTAGGTCTGGCCAACGTCCCGGCTCTCCAGGACCACCGACATCAGCGCCGTTTCGCCCTCCTGGGTCACCGGCCAGCTGAACATGCTTACCTGGCGGATTTCGCCATCCTTCAAACGTTGCTCGAACCGGAAATAGTTCTTCCGCAGTTGCACCGCCTGGTCCAGATCGTCGGCCATCTTCGATTGCTGGATCTGGTTCAGGTCGGAAACGGAAAGCGTCTGGAATTCTTCCCGCGACCAGCCGTAGAGCGCCTGGGCAGCCTGGTTTGAGGCTAGAAACTCGCCGGTCGAGGGGTCGAGGACGAACATTGCCATCGGGCTCTCATCGATGGCCGGCGGAAACTCAAAAGGGCGGGGTCTGGCATGGAGGGGGGAGGCAAATAACACAATAGCGAGCAATGCCAGGTGAGCGAAGCTGCGAACGCACGTCCGTTGTCTGCATGCGGAATATATGACAGCCTCCTGCGCAACTACCTAGTCTATCTAAATCGCTTTGGTGAGAACAACCTGAACGGAAGGGCAGTATGAGGCGAAACTAATTTAAAATTGATAAATGGCGAGGCTTGCGAGCGTGTGCGATAATATGGCCATCGGCATCCACAGCCGAATGATTCCGGTCACAAGACATAAGTCCGAGCGATCGAACAACTCGATCGTATGACTTTTTTTGGTATCGGGAAGGCGTTTCCGAAAAAAACGGATCGTCTTGGAATGCCGGGCGATCAGTCGGCACCGCCCGATGTTCCGGATTCTCTATTTTGGCGCGTCGGGTTAACGAAAAACCGGTGCCCAGTTTTTCGCCCGACGCTCTAATCGAACAGGCTCGAGACCGATGATTCGTGGCTGGTGCGGTTGATCGCCTCGCCGATGAGCGCCGCTGTCGAAATCACGCGCAGCTTGGAGGAGGCGACCATCTCGCCGCGCGGCTGGATCGAATCGGTGATCACCAGTTCCTCTAGGCTCGAGGCGGTGATCCGGTCGACGGCGGTGCCGGACAGCACGCCGTGGGTGATATAGGCTGTCACCGACAGGGCGCCGTTGGCGAGCAGCGCGCTTGCGGCGTTGACCAGCGTGCCGCCGGAATCGATGATGTCGTCGATCAGGATGCATTCCTTGCCCTCGACCTCGCCGATGATGTTCATCACTTCCGATTCGCCGGGGCGCTCCCGGCGCTTGTCGACGATGGCGAGCAGACAGTCGAGCCGCTTGGCGAGCGCGCGGGCGCGCACAACGCCGCCGACATCGGGCGAGACGACCATGACATTATCGAGATTGCGCCGCGCCTTGATATCGCGCGCGAGGATCGGCAGGGCATAGAGATTGTCGGTCGGAATATCGAAAAAGCCCTGGATCTGGCCGGCATGGAGATCAAGCGTCAACACCCTGTTGGCGCCGGCCTGGGTGATCAGGTTGGCAACCAGCTTGGCCGAGATCGGGGTGCGCGGGCCGGGCTTGCGGTCCTGGCGGGCATAACCGAAATAGGGAAGGACGGCGGTGATGCGGCGCGCGGAGGAGCGGCGGAACGCATCGATCATGATCAGCAGTTCCATCAGGTGGTCATTCGTCGGAAACGAGGTCGACTGCACGACGAAAACATCCTCGCCGCGGACGTTTTCCTGAATTTCAACGAAGATTTCCTGATCGGCGAAGCGTCTAACGCTGGCCTTGCCCAGGGGCACATTGAGATAATTGCAAATCGCTTCGGCAAGTTGTCGGTTGGAGTTGCCTGCGAAAACTTTCATATCATCTCGCCCGTTCAATCTGACTGTCGCCTTTTAACGCGGATCAACGCGAAAGCAAGTCCGCAGTCAACATGTCGTTTGGCTTTTCCGGATTTTTTATGACACGGCCGGAGCAGGGGCGTCCACTCAGCCCTGCGTGTCGAGCCATGCCAGAAGCGAGCCGATCGACTTCTGGCCGATCGTCGCCATCATTTCGGGACTGACGCCGGCCCAGGGGTCTGCGCCGGTAAAGCCGCCGGTCTCGGCGGCCTGCCGGTCCTGGATGCGGTGCAGGCGAACGCCATCGGCGCCGATCACGTCCCAGACATAGATCACCGAGACCACGCCCTCCTGATCGACTGCGGAGAAGTACCCCTTCAGGCTGAGGTCGGCTGTAGCGTCATCCATCGCGACAATCGAAAGTCCGGCAGCGCGCGCGCTTTCGCCAAGGCGGGCGGAGAGCGGCTGCAGCCTGTCGGCCGGTGCGCCGATGATCGGCAGGAAGCGGAGCGTGTCGGCGGCGGCGATCGAGGCGCGCGGCGGGGCGGATGCCGGGGCGGCTGCGGTCGCGGTGGGCTGTGCAACCTGCGCCGCGGGAGCCGGAGCGACGGCCTGAGGCGCGGGCGCTGCGACGGCTTGTTGCGGCGGCGGCGTATCGGCGGGCTGGGCCGGCGTAAGGCTTGCCGCCTGGGCGCCGAACGTGCTGGGCGCGCGGCCGACGCCCGGCGTTGCATCATAGCGCGGCGTGCTCGAGGCTGTGGCCGGATATCCCGGTTGCGGCGCGGCGGCGTAGGTCGGCTGCGGGTTGCCCGATGGCGGCGCGAGGCTCTGGCGGGCCACGTTTTCCGCCGGCGCGGCGGCAACAGCGGGCGGGTTATACTGGGCAGGCGCAGTGACGGCGGGGCCGACGGTCTCGGGCGGCGTTGCGTCCACCGTCAGCACGTCGGCTGTCGAACAGGCGGCAAGCAGGCAGGCCACGAGTAGAATGCTTGCCGCGCGCATCATATGCCCTTTCCTGAAAACGCCGGAGGCGTCCAGGAAAGGCGGAAGCCGGCCCGGACGCCAAAAAACAGATCGAGCATTTCCGGATTTCGGAAAAGCCGGGAAATACGCCTGCGATTGTCCGGAGCGCGCGGGGCAATGTCAAACGCGCGACGCGATCATCCTTTATTTTGCGTAAAGGTCGAGGCCGAGCCGCGACAGCGGGCGGGGCTCGTCTTCGCCGGTCAGGTAGGTGCGCCCGAGCGTCATCGCGGTGCCGCTGTCGGAATCCATGATGATGATATGCACGAACAGCGACATCGACGGCAGGATCGGGTGCGGGTTGCCGGTGTGGAACATCTGGTGCTCCATCCATGACGGCGCAAACCGGGCGCCCAGCGAATAGCCGCAGGCGTTCAGGCGGTGGCGCGACAGCCCGCGCGCGTCCATGACCTCGGCATGCTTGTCGAAAATCTCGCCGAACGTGTAGCCCGGCCTTAAGATTTCCTCGATCGCCGAAAGCGTCGCGGTTGCCGCGCGCAACAGCGACTGGTGGCGCTCCGTTGGTTCGCCGATGACCACCGTGCGCATGGCGGCGGCGTGATAATGCGACCAGACGCCCGCCCATTCGAGCGTCAGCTGGTCGTTTGCGTCGAGCTTGCGGCGGCCGGATTTCGCGCGGCAAAGAAGCGCGCTTTCGCCGGAGCCGACGATGAAATTGTTGGCGGGGTAATCGCCGCCGCCGGACAGCACCGCGCCCTGCATGGTGGCGAGAATCTCGGCCTCGTCGGCGCCCGGCCTGATCAGCGGCAGGGCGGCATCGAAGGCGTCGTCGCAGAGCGTGGCGGCCTTTTCGATGCAGGCGATTTCCGCCGGCGATTTGATCAGCCTGAGATTGCTGACGAGGTATGAGGCGTCCTGAAGCTGGCCGAAGGAACTGAGCTGGCCGTCGAGGAAATGGGCCGAACGGCCGGTCATGCCATGGGTGTCGTATTCGACGCCGATCCGGCAACCAAGCAGGTCCATGTCGGCGAGCATGTCCTTCAGGTCGCGGCTCGGGTCGGTCTGGCCGCGATCGACCCAGATGCGGATCTCGGAAATGTTGGAGGTCTGGCGGGCCTGGCGCACATCGGCCGAGCGCGTCAGAAGCGCCGTGCGTCCGTCGGCGGTTACGACGAGGCATTGGAAAAACACGAAGCCGAACGTATCGTAGCCGGTCAGCCAGTACATGCTCTCCTGCGCGAACAGCAGCACGGCATCCAGTTTCTTTTCGGCCATCGCGGCTTTGAGCCGCGACAATCGCTCGGCATATTCTTCAGGTTCAAAAGCAAGCGCCATGTCAGTCTCCCCAAGCGTGCGGACACGCATTGATATGTGAAATGCTCAAAGAATGGAAATGGCCGAGATCTGACGGCCATAATCCTTTTCACCCTGATGGGTGCCGCGACGATAGGAATAAAAACCTTTTTCGTCCTGATAGGTGCAATGCCGGATGATGTCGTGCTCGATCCCCGCCCGGTCAAGCCTGAGGCCGATAAAGCCGGGCAGGTCGAACCATGCATGGCCGTCTGACGGCGAGGGTCGGAACAGGGCGCGCAAGGCCGGGGCGGCGCTGGTGAAACGCTCGACGAATTCGGGCCCGACCTCATAATTCTCGGGCCCGATCGTCGGTCCGAGCGCTGCGATGATCGCGCGCCGGCGCGCGCCGAGCGCCACCATTTTCTCGATGGTCGCCTCGATGATGCCGCCGAACGCGCCGCGCCAGCCGGCATGGGCCGCGGCGATGATCTCGTTTTCCGGATCCGCGAACAGCAGCGGCCCGCAATCGGCTGTCAACACGCCGAGCACGATGCCGGGCGTTGCGCTCGCCATGCCGTCGGCATGCGGACGTTCGCCTACCTGTGGGCCGGAAACCGCGATCGCATCGGCGGAATGGCATTGGTAAAGCGTCACCAACTGATCCGCATCCGCGTCGAACCATCCCGCGACCCGGGCCCGGTTTTCCGCGACAGCCTCCGGGCGGTCGTCGGAGCCGATCCCGCAATTGAGGCTGTCGTAAAGCCCTGTGGAAACGCCGCCCCGGCGGGTGAAGAAGCCGTGGCGGATATCCGTGCCCGCAAGCCTTTCCTCAAGCAGCGGGCTTTGCATCGGCGAGAGCGCATCACGGGTGGCGGTGTCCGGCATTGCATGTTTCCAGGTTTCGTTTTGCAAATGGTGGGGCGGGCGCGGGCGGTTTGTCA
This sequence comes from Martelella sp. NC20, assembly GCF_013459645.1. Lineage (NCBI taxonomy): Bacteria > Pseudomonadati > Pseudomonadota > Alphaproteobacteria > Hyphomicrobiales > Aurantimonadaceae > Martelella > Martelella soudanensis. Next base: position 4,905,305 of record NZ_CP054861.1, on the reverse strand, counting down.
ATCCGCACGGTCGAAGGGAGTGAGCGTGACAGGGCCTGCCGAGATCGCCAGCGCCTTGAACAGGTCGCCCATGTCTTCCGGCCCGTCGCCTGCAAGCCGGCGGGCGGCGGCGACGATTTCATCCTGGGTTTCCCGGTCCTTGCCGCGGCCGAGCGCGGAAGCGCGGGCCCCAAGTCCGAGTGCCGCCAGAAAGCCCCCCTGCGTCATCGGCGGATGGAGATGCGCGCCTTCCGCGCGGGCGGCTGCGGCGAGTGCCGCGAAGTCGACATGGCTGGTGAGATCCGCCTCGCCGGGATGGGCAAGCGGAGGATCGAAACGATGATTGCTGAGCGCCTGAAGCGTATCCCCGAAGCCGCTTTCGAGATGGCCGTAATCGATGATCAGCGCGCTGCCGCCATGGCGGATCAGCCGGGCCGCGATCTCCGCCATCAGCGCTTCGCGGGCCGGCGCATATTCGAAGATCGCGCCTTCCTTCGCGGCCTGCCAGCCCTCGGGAAGGCTTGCCGGTTCGAGGCGGGCCGGCGACAGCGAGAAGGCAAGTGCGCCGTTATCGTCCAGCGTCACGACCCGTTCGAAAAAATGCGCGCCGGATTTGACGAATTGCCGGGTGGGCAGCGCGTCGAAGAGTTCGTTGGCGACGAACAGGGTGAAACCGCCGGGCGCTTCGGCCAGGTGTTCGATCCATGAAAGCCGGCCGGCATGGGCGGAAAGCGTTTCCTTCTGCCGGGCGCGCAGCGCCGGGCTGGTTTCCATCAGCGTCACCGAGAGCCCGCTGTACATGGCAGGCGCCAGCGCCGCGATGGTCTTCAGGATATCGGCCATCATCGTGCCGCGTCCGGGTCCGCCCTCGATCAGCCTGGTGTTGGCCGGGCTGCCATGGGCCTGCCATGTGGTGATCAGGAAAATGCCGACGAGTTCGCCGAAAAGCTGGGAGATTTCCGGCGCGGTGGTGAAATCGCCCGCCGCGCCGAGTGGATCGCGGGTGCGGTAATAGCCGTGCTCGGGATCGGCGAGGCAGAGCGAGAAATAGGTCGCGACTGGCATCGGTCCGTCGGCCTCGATCATCGCCCGGATTTTCGGCAGGAGCGGCGTCGTCACGGGGCCGTGTTCCGGCTTGCCATGCGGCCGGAATACCAGATGCCCCAGAGCCCGACCGCCAGCATCGGCAGCGACAGCACCATGCCCATGGTCACGAACCCGCCATAGAGATAGCCGAGCTGCGGATCTGGTTCGCGGAAGAATTCCACGAAGATACGCGACAGCGCGTAGAGGCAGATGAAGATGCTGCCGGTGAGCCCTGGCCGCTTCAGCGCGCCGAAGAACTGGGTGATGATGAAAAGGACAACAAGGGTGACGAGCCCTTCCAGCCCGGCCTCGTAAAGCTGGCTCGGATGGCGCGGCAGGTCTCCCGCGCCCGGAAACACCATCGCCCACGGCACGTCGGAAGTCCGGCCCCACAATTCGCCATTGACGAAATTGGCGATGCGGCCGAAAAACAGCCCGATCGGCGCGACCGTCGCTATCAGGTCGAGCAGCGACCAGACATGGATGCCATGTCGCCGCGAAAAGATGATCATGACCACGATCATGCCGATCAGCCCGCCGTGAAACGACATGCCGCCATCCCACACCTTGAACACGGTGAGCGGATTGGCGAGGAAGGCGCCGGGAGCGTAGAACAGCATGTAGCCGAGCCGCCCGCCGACGACGATGCCGATCACCGACCAGGTGACGAAGTCGTCAAGCCGCGCGATCGCCATCGGCGGCCGGTTTGCCGGCCACAACCGGTCACTCTTCAAAAGCCAGCGGGCATAAAGCCAGCCGAGCAGGATCCCGGCCACATAGGCGAGCCCGTACCAGTGGATCTGCAACGGGCCGAGGCTGAGCGCGATCGGGTCGATGGCGGGGAAGGGGATGGCAGCAAGCTTGATGTGATCTGGCAGCAAGGCGCGGTTTCCTTTATGATCGGGCGGGAAGATGGCGGCATAATGCGGCCCGGTCAAGCCGGCCGGATTGTGGCAGCGGGCGCCGATCGCCGCAGATAATCGACCGGCGGCCTTGCGGCCCGGACAAACCGGCATTACTTCACGAAAGAAGACAGCCGGCAGGCGCCCGGCCCGAGCAAGGAGACAGCGACATGAGTTCCGGCACCACCCGCATTCTCGACGATCTGGCAAAGCTGATGACCGATGCGGCAGGCTCGGTGCAGAGCGCCGGCAAGGATATCGAAACCGGGGTCAAGGCCCAGGTCGAGCGCTGGCTGAACAGCATGGATGTCGTCAAGCGCGAGGAGTTCAACGCCGTGCGCGACATGGCGATCAAGGCCCGCGACGAAAACGACGCCTTGCTGAGCCGTATCGATGCGCTGGAAGCCAAGCTCAACGAAAAAGCGGGCGGCTAGACCACTTCCAGACCGTTGACAAAACTACCCTTTTTACGGACGTCATCAACTCTGTTGGCTTAGCTGGTCTCTGAACCTTGCATTCAATGTGATGACTATCTTTCGCATGACCGCGGCGAGGGCGACGATTGGCTTTTTACCGTTGTGGATGAGGCGTTTGTAGAATTCGACGAATTCGCCCCTTCCTTGTGCGGCCTGCATGGCGGGCATGAACAGGATCGTTCGCACGGCTGGCCGTCCACCGCGCATCCTGCGGTAGCCGATCTTGTTGCCGCTTTCGTTTGGATGAGGCGCCAGGCCCGCCAGAGCCGCTGCTTGCTTTCGGTCCATCTTCCCCAGTTCCGGTATGGCGGCAATGAGGGCTGCGGCCGTCGTTTCGCCGATACCCTTCATGGCGGTTGCGGTCCTGGCCCTCTGCACAAGGGATGCGGAGCGCATCAGCGCACTGATGGCTTTGTCGACAAGCACGATCTGCCGGTTGAGGACAGTGAGCAGGGCCTTGAAGGTGGCGGCCAGGTCGCGCCCGCCCAGTTCGCGCGCGCTTGGGGCCTTGGCGCGATTCTGCTCGGCCACCCTCATGGCCACCAGATCGGCGCGGCGGCGCACGAGAGCCTTGAGCCTTGCCTCACAGGGGTCCTCCGCATGCCATAAAGGCAGGGTTGCCCATCGCTCCAGCCCATAGGCGACCATTTCCCGCGCATCGATCGCATCGCTCTTGCCCAAGCGGCCGCGTGACCGGATGAAAGCCTTGAGCTTGCGTGTGTCGGCGCGATGGAGCGGAAGTTTCAGGCCCCGGCATTCTTCCATCAAGATGATCTCGTAGCCGCCGGTGGGCTCGCAAATGACCAGGTCGACATCGCACTTTCGCAGGAAGTGCCGGATCTGTTTTCGCTGGTTGGGAATGACCGTCGCGATGCGGCCGTCAAAAACGGCGATGGTGTCCTTGGCGACATCGACGCCAAGGCAACGGCACGGGGGATGATGCAAAAAGGTCATGGTGATGCTATCCTCTCTAGGCTTCGGATTGTTTGCGGGCGTGCCAGGCAGCGGCCCAATCAACTCTCCAAGCGATGGCAGAGTGCGGCAGTGACCTTGATGACGTCGGGTGTTGCCCAATCCTCGGACGGTCGCCTGCCACAGCAGCTGCGGGCTGTGAAAGAGCCCGCAGCTGCGCCAACATCATAACCTGCATTCAACAAACAATCCTCGGGCTTGACCGGAGGATCTATCACGGTTCAGCACGAGCGGCGTTGGCGTTTCGTAATGTACGGCATTTGAATGGCTCTTCGTCCGAGACGCTTGTCGTGTTGCAACGTGCTTGGATGCTCGGGACAAGCCCGAGCATGACGGCGGTGAGTAGGGCAGGCTTTGTCAACAAACCGAAGGCGGGCGAATAGCGCGCCTCCGGTCAACCCGGAAATCCGAATTTTGAAAGCGGGTCCGCGCAGGCGGCCCGCTTTTTTCGCTTTCCGGCGCGAAAACCGCCTTGAACAGGATCGCCAAACCGGGTTTCACCAAAAAAAATCAGGCCTGTGGACATGGTGAAAAAATGCAGGTCGCAGAGTCGGTTAGGTGGCGGCCCTGAATCATTTTCAGAGCCCCAAAACGACGCTGATCGCGAAAGGCCCGGGCAGGGGGCTGGTGTAGATGAAATCGCGTTATACACTGATTTTAATAGATGATTCGAAATGGAAGCAGGAGAGCCCGCTGTCGACGACGTCATCCGCCTCGACGGACGACCGACGGGCCTCGCGCTGAAAAGGTGGTTTATGAGCCTGGGTTTGCTGGAAATCGAACGACTGAACAATCCGGTCGACATGATCGAATTCGTGGCCGCCACGAATGACTGGACGTTCGAGCGTTCCGGCGAGGACGAGATCGCCATGACGGTCGGCGGCCGCTGGGCGGATTACCATGTCTCGTTCTCCTGGATGAGCCATTACGAGGCGCTGCATCTGGCCTGTGCTTTCGACCTGCGCGTTCCCGACCATCGGGTCAATGAGGTCGTCAGGCTGTTGTCGCGCGTCAATGCCCAGGTGCTGATGGGGCATTTCGATTTCTGGGCGCATGAGAATGTCGTGGTCTACCGCCAGTCGCTGCTTCTGGCCGGCGGGGCAGAACCCACCAACCAGCAGGTTGAGGGCACGCTTTCCAGCGGGCTCGATGCATGCGAGAACTATTTCCAGGCCTTCCAGTTCGTCGTATGGTCGGGCATGTCGGCCGATGACGCCATGAAGGCGGTGCTGTTCGAGACGGTCGGAGAGGCCTGAGATGACGGAACTGGCAGAAATTGACGGCGTGGCGCTTGTCGGGGCCGGCAATATGGGCGGCGCGATGCTGTCCGGCTGGGTCGCCGGCGGGTTGAGGCGCGAGGCGATCACCGTCATCGACCCGAACCCTTCCAACAGCATCAAGAACCTGCTCGACAGCCGCGGCATCCGCCACGTGGTCGCGGCCTCCGATGCGATCAGGGCCAAGATCCTCGTGCTCGCGGTCAAGCCGCAGGTGATGTATGCCGTGCTCGATACGGTCCGGCCGATGATCGGTGAGGATACGCTGGTGATCTCGGTGGCCGCCGGCAAGACGCTCGGTTATTTCGAGGAGCGGCTGGGCGCGCTGCCCATGGTCCGCACCATCCCCAATACGCCGGCGATGATCGGCCGCGGCATGATCGGCGCATTCGCCAATGATCAGGTCACGGCGGCGGGCCGCGCGGTCGCCGATACGCTGCTGTCGGCGGTGGGCAAGGTCGAATGGGTGGCGAGAGAAGCCGATATCGACGCCGTCACCGCAGTTTCCGGCAGCGGTCCGGCCTATGCCTTCTACCTTGTCGAGTGCATGGCCGAAGCCGGGCGCAAGCTCGGCCTCGATCCCGACCTTGCCATGCGGCTTGCCCGCGGCACGGTGACCGGCGCGGGGGCGCTGCTCGATTCCTCCGCAGATGACGCGGGCGCGCTGCGCAAGAACGTCACCTCGCCCGGCGGCACCACGGCGGCGGCTCTGGAGCATCTGATGGCCGAGGATGGGCTGCAGCCGATTTTCGACCGCGCGCTGGACGCCGCCTGCAAACGCTCGCGGGAGCTTGCAGGCTGATGGCGCCGGTCGGTATTCAAGAGGGTTTCAATTTGAGTGAAGAGATTGATTTCGATGATTTCATGAAGGTCGATATCCGCATCGGCACCATCATCGAGGCCGAGGTGTTCCCCGAAGCGCGCAAGCCCGCCTTCAAGCTGAAGATCGATTTCGGTCCTGAAATCGGCGTCAAGAAATCCTCGGCCCAGATCACCGTGCATTATACGCCGGAAGCGCTCGTGGGTCGCCAGGTCATGGCGGTGGTCAACTTCCCGCCGCGCCAGATCGGCCCGATGCGCTCCGAGGTTCTCACTCTCGGCTTTGCGGACGAGGCCGGCGCGGTCGTTCTGGCAGCCATCGATAAATCCGTCACGAACGGCGCCCGGCTGCACTGAGCGCACACCGGAAAAGAGAATAATCCAGCTTGTTGACAACCCCGCGAACGATCGCGGGATCATCTCTCTCCGCCGTCATTCCGGCCTTGAGCCGGAATCCAGCAAGCGCAAGCCCTTGCGCACAAAGACTTTTTCTTGAGATTCACCACAAGCGGCCCTGGATGCCGGGTCGAGTCCGGCATGACGGAGGAGTTTGGGGGATTTTGTCAGCAGTCCGATAACCGGTTCCTCTGACGGTCAGACGGGTTTCACAAATCCGTCGAGCACGCGCTTGCGGCCGGCCTTGTCGAAATCGATGGTCAGCTTGTTGCCTTCGATCGAGGTGATGTTGCCATTGCCGAATTTCATGTGAAAGACGCGGTCGCCAACGCTGAAGGCAGAGCTTTCCTCGCCGGTGCTGCGCGCCACCAGCTCGCCCTCGATGGTGCGCCCGCGCGGCCCGCTCTCGCCATAGCCGACCCGCTCGACCGCGTGGCCGGAACGCGTGCCCCAATTGTCGCGGGTGGCATCGCTGCGGTGTTCCTGCGCGCGCTTCCAGCCGGGGGTGGAGTAGGTGTTGGAAAACGGCTCGGCCCGGTCGAAGCGGGACTGGCCGTAGCCGCCATAGGAAACCTCGGTCTCGCCGACCTCGACATGGTCTTCCGGCAGCTCATCGAGAAAACGCGATGGCATGGTCGATTGCCACAACCCGTGAATCCGGCGGTTGGAAACGAACCAGATATGGCAATGGCGCTTGGCGCGGGTGAGACCGACATAGGCGAGCCGGCGCTCTTCCTCGAGCCCCGCCCGGCCGCTCTCGTCGAGCGCGCGCTGGTGCGGGAACAGGCCCTCTTCCCAGCCCGGCAGGAACACGGTCTTGAATTCCAGCCCCTTGGCGGAATGCAGCGTCATGATCGAGACGGCGTCCATTTTTTCGTTCTGGTCGACATCCATCACCAGCGAGACATGTTCGAGGAACCCGCGCATGCTCTCGAAACCGTCCATGGAGCGGATCAGCTCCTTCAGGTTTTCAAGGCGTCCCGGGGCTTCGGCCGAGCGGTCGTTCTGCCACATCTCGGTATAGCCGCTTTCATCGAGGATCTGTTCGGCAAGCTCGGTATGCGGCGTCGTCTCCAACAGGTCCTGCCAGCGGTCGAACTGGGTGACGACATCGAACAGCGCCTTGCGCGGCTTCGGCTTCAGCTCGTCGGTGTCGATCAGTTCGCGGGCGGCCGCCAGCATCGGAATGTCGCGGGCGCGGGCGTAATCATGGACCTTGCGCACGCTGGCATCGCCAAGGCCGCGCTTCGGCGTGTTGATGATCCGTTCCAGCGCCAGATCGTCAGCCGGCTGGCAGGTCAGCCGGAAAAACGCCATGGCGTCGCGAATTTCGAGGCGCTCGTAAAAGCGCGGGCCGCCGATGACGCGGTAGTTGAGCCCGAGCGTGACGAAGCGGTCCTCGAACTCGCGCATCTGGAACGAGGCGCGCACCAGGATCGCCATGTCGTTCAGCGCCTCGCCCTTCTTCTGGTATTGTTCGATCTCCTCGCCGACGGCGCGGGCTTCCTCCTCGGAATCCCAGGCGGCATGGACCTGGACCTTGTCGTCGTCGGGATCGGTGCGCTCGGTGAATAGCGTCTTGCCGAGGCGGCCTTCATTATGGGCGATCAGATTGCCGGCGGCCCCCAGAATATGCGCGGTGGAACGGTAATTGCGCTCCAGCCGGATCACCTTCGCGCCCCGGAAATCCTTCTCGAAGCGCAGGATGTTGTCGACTTCCGCACCGCGCCAGCCATAGATCGACTGGTCGTCATCGCCGACGCAGCAGATGTTGATCGGGCCTTCGTCGCCGCTGGGACGCTGGGCCAGCAGCCGCAGCCACATATATTGCGCGGTGTTGGTGTCCTGATACTCGTCCACCAGGATATAGCGGAAGCGCCTGTGATATTCCTTCAGGATGTCCGGGTGCTGACGGAACAGCTCGATCGGGTGCAGCAGAAGATCGCCGAAATCGCAGGCATTGAGCGTCCTCAGCCGGTCCTGATAGGCCTGATAGAGTTCCCGGCCGCGACCGTTGGCAAAGGCGCGGGCATCGCCTTCCGGTATCGCCTTCGGGGTCAGGCCCTTGTTCTTCCAGTTGTCGATCATGCCGGCGAACTGGCGCGCCGGCCAGCGCTTGTCATCGAGCCCCTCGGCCTGGATCAATTGCTTGATCAGCCTGATGACGTCGTCGGTATCGAGAATGGTGAAGTCCGACCTGAGGCCGGCAAGCTCGGCGTGACGACGCAGAAGCTTGACGCCGATCGAGTGGAATGTGCCGAGCCAGGGCATGCCCTCGACCGCGCCGCCCACCAGAGCGCCGACCCGCTCCTTCATCTCGCGCGCGGCCTTGTTGGTGAAGGTGACGGCGAGGATCTGGCTGGGATAGGCCTTTGCCGAGGCCAGGATATGGGCGATGCGGGTGGTCAGCACGCGGGTCTTGCCGGTGCCTGCGCCGGCGAGCACCAGCAGTGGTCCTTCGGTCGTTTCCACGGCGTCGCGCTGCTCGGGGTTGAGGCCGGTCAGATAGTCGGGCGCCGCCGGCGCGCGGCGCGCGGCCATGGCCCGGGCGGCCAGTCCGGTGCGCGCGGCCGGCTGTGCATCGTCTTCATCGAAAAACGGAATGTCGTCGTCACCTTGATTCATGGGGCCAATCTAGTGGCTCGCATGGCAAAGGTGAAGGCGGCGCGGTCAATGAGAACAAAAAAAGCACATTGAAAGCTCCGCCGGCCGCCGGTTATCTGTCGGTCGGCGAGGGGAACATTACAATTTGGTGAGGTTTAATCTGGCGACTTGCAGAGGCGGGAACGATAACGATACTGCGCTGACAGGTACCCCGCCCCCAGCTTCCAGTCCGAGGTCATGAATGCGTCTTTATCAACAGCTTGCCGTCAGTCTCGGTGTTCTGGCCGTCGGGGCCGCGGCCTGGCTCTGGTTCGCTCCCGGCGGGCGCGAGCTTATGGCCTCGATGGGCGTTGTGGAGAGCAAGAGCGCGGCAAAACCCGCAGCCGGCGGCCGGGGCGGCGGTTTCGGCGGCGCCGTCCAGGTGGTCACCGCGCCGGTCAGGATGGGCACGGTCAACGATCAACTGACGGCGATCGGCAGCGGGGCGGCAATCCAGTCTGTGACGCTTCTGCCGGAGCAGGCCGGCACGATCACGGACATCAGCATATCGTCCGGCGACACGGTGGAGACGGGCGAGATCATCGTCCAGCTCGATGACCGCGAGCAGGTTCTGGCCCGCAATCTGGCAGAAGTCGCTCTCGAAAGCGCCACAAGGCAGGCCGATATCAACCGCAGGATCAGTTCCTCGATTTCCAATCTTGAGGTCTATAACGCCGAGATCGCCGAAAAATCCGCTCAACTCGATCTGGAGTCGGCCGAGCTCGATCTCGCCCGCCGGCAGATCGTCGCCCCGATTTCGGGCGTTGCCGGCATTGTCGGCGTTACTGTCGGAGACTATGTCACCACCTCCTCGGAAATCGTCACCATTGACGATCGTTCGGCGATTCTCGTCGATTTCTCCGTGCCGGAACGCTTCGCCACCGCCGTGACACCGGGCGCGCCGGTGGAGGCAAGCCTGGTCTCCGCCCCGCAGAAACGGTTCGACGGCGTGGTCGAGGCGGTCGACAACCGGATCGACGCCGCAAGCCGGACCTTCACCGTTCGCGCGCGCATCGACAATGACAATGATGCGCTGAGAGCGGGCATGTCCTTCGACGTGACCATGCGCTTTCCGGGCGATGAGTATCCAGCCGTCGATCCGCTTGCGATCCAGTGGGATTCGGAAGGCTCCTATGTCTGGCGGATCGTCGACGGCGCGTCGCAGAAGGTCCGGGTCCGGGTGATCCAGCGCGATCCCGATATGGTGCTGGTGGATGCCGTGCTCAAGGCGGGCGATGCCGTCATCATCGAAGGCATCCAGCGCCTGCGCGAGGGCGGCCCGGTGCGCGAGGCATCGACAGGCGCGGAGGCATCGTCATGAGCGAGGAGACCCCGCCCGACGAGCTGCGCGACGAGATCGACGAAACTGCTGTCGAACATGCGACTGAACACGGCTTCACCGCGATCTTCGTGCGCCGGCCGATCATGGCGCTGGTGTTCAATGCGCTGATCGTGGTTGCCGGCCTTGCGGCCTATTTCGGCGTCGAGGTGCGTGAACTGCCGGATGTCGACCAGCCGGTGATCACCGTGCGCACCACCTTTTCCGGCGCTTCGCCCGAAACGGTCGACCGCGAGGTCACCGGCGTGATCGAGGGGGCGGTGGCACGGGTTTCCGGGCTTCAGTCGATGTCCTCCAACTCGCAGACCGGCTCCAGCCGGGTGACGCTGGAATTCAGCAAGGATACCGACATCAACGTCGCCTCGATGGACGTCCGCGATGCCGTGGGCCGGGTCGAGGGGCAATTGCCCGATGACGCCGACGAACCGCGCATCGTCAAGGCCGATTCGGATGCGCAGCCGATATTGCGGCTGGCGGTTACCTCGACCACGCTCGATATCGACGATCTGACCAAATATGTGGAAGACAATATCGAGGACAGGCTTGCCGCCGTATCGGGCGTGGCCGATATCGCGGTCTATGGCGACCGGGATAAAGTCTTCCGCATCGATATCAATCAGGCCGCCCTCGCCAGCCGGGGCCTGACCGTTGCCGATCTTGCCAACGCGCTTTCCGACATGTCGTGGGATGTGCCGGCGGGGTCGCTCACCAGCACCACCCAGGCGCTCGGCGTGCGCGCGACGGCCGACCTCACCACGCCGGAGGAATTCGCCGATCTGAAGGTCGCCGACAATGTCCGTATCGGCGATGTGGCAACCGTGGTCTTCGGCCCGGACACGGCGGCGACGGCCCTTCGCTACAACGGCCAGCCGGGCATCGGTCTCGGCATCGTGCGCCAGGCCAAATCCAATACGCTCGAAATATCCGAGGGCGTGCACAAGGTCATCGCCGATATCGAGCCGAACCTGCCGGAAGGCACCACGATCCGGATTTCGAGCGACGACGCGGTGTTCATTTCCGGTTCGATCGAGGAGGTGATCCGCTCGCTCTCGCTTGCGGCGCTGATCGTGGTGGCGATCATCTTCCTGTTCCTGCGCGACTGGCGGGCGACCGTCATCCCGGCGATCACGCTGCCCGTCGCGCTGATCGGCACGCTGGCCGCGATCTATCTCGCCGGTTTCTCGATCAATATCCTGACCCTGCTGGCGATCGTGCTGGCCACCGGCATGGTGGTCGATGACGCGATCGTGGTGCTTGAAAACATCGTGCGCCTGCGCGCGCTCGGCATGGGGCCGCGCGCGGCTGCCGTTCTCGGCACGCGCCAGGTGTTCTTCGCGGTGATCACCACCACGGCGACCCTTGCCGCCGTGTTCGTGCCGCTGTCCTTCCTGCCCGGACAGGCGGGCGGGCTGTTTCGCGAATTCGGCTTCGTGCTCGCCTTTGCGGTGATGCTGTCCTCGTTCGTGGCGCTGACGCTGTGCCCGATGCTGGCGTCCCGTATTCTGGTCCAGCATAAGGAAACCCGGCCGGGACTTGCGACCCGTCTCGGCAACGGCTTCAACCGCTTTTACGCGCGTTCGCTGGGTTGGGCGCTTTCCGCGCCGCTGGTGGTGCTCTCGTTCGGCGCGCTCCTGATGTTCGGCGCCTATCTTGCCTATTCCAACATCACCAACGAGCTTCTGCCGAGCGAGGATCGCTCGATGCTGATGATGCGGGTTTCCGCGCCCGAAGGCGTCAGCCTCGATTATACCCGCGACCGCATCCAGCAGGTCGAGGAACGCCTGCAGCCGCTGATCGACAGCGGCGAGATCGAAAGCGTGTTCTCGATCTCGGGATTCGGCAGCAATACCAATAGCGGCTTCATGGTGATGACGCTCGCGCCGTGGGGAGAGCGTGAACGCGTCCAGAATGCGATCGCCGGCGATGTCAATATGGCCGCCGGCCAGATCCCGGCGGTGCGCGCCTTCGCGTTTCAGCCCAATTCCCTGAATATCAGGGGCGGCGGTAATGGGCTCAGCGTGGCGCTGGTCGGCGCGACCCACGAAAAACTCTCGCTCGCGGCGTCACAGATCGTGGCGGCGATGGAGGCGGATCCGATGTTCGATGCCCCGCGCCTGAGCAATGACGCCTCCCAGGCGCAGCTCGCTCTGACGCTCGACCGTCGCAGGGCCGATGATCTCGGCATCGATATCGCCGGACTTTCCGAAGCGCTGCGGGCGCTGCTCGACGGACGATCGGTCGGCGAGGTGTTTATCGATGGCGAGGCATATGACGTGCAGCTTCGCTCCGACACCCGCAAGGTCGATGATCCCTCCGATCTCAGGAATATATTCCTTCAGGCCGGGGACGGTCGTATCGTACCGCTGTCCACCATCGCCTCGCTGGAGGAGAAATCGATCGCGCCGACGCTTGAGCGCGAAAACCAGTTGCCCTCGGTCTCGCTGTCGTCCAGCCTCGGCGAGGGCGTGGCGCTCGGGCAGGCCTATCAGCGGCTGGTCGAGATCGCGGAGCCGCTTCTGCCAGCCGGCGCGCATGTCGAGGCGCAGGCGGAAGCCGCCGCGCTTGACGAGAACGCGTCCGGCATGACCATGGTGTTCGGCTTTGCGATCATCATCGTGTTTCTGGTGCTGGCCGCACAGTTCGAGAGCATGTGGAGCGCGCTGATCATACTGGCGACCGTGCCGTTCGGCATCGGCTGCGCGGTGATCGCGATGCTTCTGACCGGCACCAGCCTCAACATCTATTCCCAGATCGGTCTTGTGCTGCTGATCGGGGTGATGGCCAAGAACGGCATTCTGATCGTCGAGTTCGCCAATCAGCTTCGCGACCGGGGCGAGGGGGTGCGCGACGCGATCGAACATGCGACCCTGCTGCGCCTCAGGCCGGTGATGATGACGATGATCTCTACCGTGCTCGGCGGCATTCCGCTGGTGCTGGCCTCGGGCGCCGGGGCGGAGGCGCGTATCGCGCTCGGCTGGGTGATCGTCGGCGGACTCGGTTTCGCCACCATCGTGACGCTCTACGTCACCCCGGTCGCCTATCTGATCCTCGCCCGTTTCTCCAAGCCGAAAGTCGACGAGGAACGCCGCCTGAATGCCGAGATGCACGACGCGACATTGCTGGGTCATCACTAGAGCATCGCCCGATGCTCTAAATTCTTTATTTTGACGCGTCGGGTTAACGAAAAACCGGCGCCCACTTTTTCGCCCGACGCTCTAGCATAGGCCCCTCATGGCATGCCGTCCCGCCTGATCATGGCCCGAAATCGTCAGGCACAACTTGCGGAATCATGCGCCATGCTATTGTTATAGAGATCGGTCGGCTCGGCCGGCATTTTTGAACAGAGGGGAACACCATGATCAGGACCATCGCAATCGCTCTTTCGGGCACGCTGCTGCTTGCCGGATGCGCATCGACCAGCAGCGAGGATGTCGCGCCGCAGGAAGTATCGGTAACGACTATCTCCGTTTCCGATCCGGGCGCTTACATGGACAGCCAGGAGCAGGCCTTCCGCGATCAGCTCAAGGACACCGGGGTCACGATCATTCGCACGCCGAAATACATCGCGCTGATCTTCCCGTCCTCGATCACCTTCGAGACCGACAAATACGATATCGTTCCCGAATTCGTTCCGGCACTCGATACCGCCGCCGCGCTGCTGCGCAAATACAGCGCCACCGATATCGACGTGAACGGCTATACCGATTCCACCGGCTCGGATGCCTATAACCTGAAACTGTCGCAGCAGCGGGCCAATGCGGTCGCCGGCGCGTTTATCCAGCGCGGCATCAGCGCCCAGCGCATTCTGCCGGTGGGCTACGGCAAGGCCGATCCGGTCGCAAGCAACGATACCGCCGATGGCCGCGCCCAGAACCGCCGGGTCGAAATCCGGATCGCGCCGCCGGCTGCCGCGGCGCCTGTTGCCGCAGCGCCTATGGCCAATTGAGGCGCGCGCGCTACCTTTATGATGTGTGCGGCCTAATTCGGGTTTGAGCCCGGCGGGCCGCACACGAATGCCATATGATTGCCGCAAAGAAACGGCTTCAAGGTTGGCGAAGCTTTCAACGCTGAGGGACATCATGCTGAAAAAAATCACCATCGCGGCGGCGGGCCTTGCCTTTCTCGCCGGCTGCACGACCACCGACCCGTATTCGGGCCAGACCGTCAACAACAACACCGGTACCGGCGCTCTGGCCGGCGGCGCGCTCGGCGCGCTGGCGGGTCTTGCCGTGGGCGGCGACGCCAAGGGGGCCGCGATCGGCGGCGCGATCGGCGCGATCGCCGGCGGCGGCATCGGCGCCTATATGGACAGCCAGGAAAGGGAATTCCGTCAGGCGCTCGCTGGCACCGGCGTTACCGTGGTCCGCAATGGCGACATGCTGACTCTGGTCATGCCGGGCAACGTCACCTTCCCGACCGATCAGTACACGATCCTGCCGAATTTCTATTCGACGCTGAACGCCGTTACCACGGTGCTGCGCAAGTATGACAAGACCGCAGTCAACGTCAACGGCTATACCGATTCGACCGGCTCGCTCGAATACAACCAGCGGCTCTCTCAGGAACGCGCCAACAGCGTCGCCAACTACCTGATCCAGAGCGGCGTTGGCGGCAACCGGATTTCCGCAGTCGGCTTCGGTCCGTCCAACCCGATCGCCTCGAACGCAACGCCGGAAGGCCGCGCCCAGAACCGCCGCGTCGAGGTTCAGATCTCCGCCGTCAAGATGTAACGGCGAAAGGCGGCTGTCGGGCCGCCTTTACCGTTTACGTGCGTCGTAGAAGAAAGGCCGCGCTCCGCGTGGCCTTTTTGTTGCGCGTTATCTGAGCTTGAGATTGACCGGCGCACGGCCGGCAGCGCCCGCGATATAGATATGGATTTTCACCGCGGGCTCGATCGCGCGTGTCGCGCGCTCGCTCTGGCTGGACAGCAGGCCGACGAGGTCGCGGGCCTTGTAGCGCCCCTGGAAGCGGGCGTAGTCGGCAAGCTTCTGGGCGGCTTCCTGCAGCGGGCTGAGGCCGCTGCGGCGATCGATGGAGAGAGATGATTGGCCTGACATCATTCCGAAACGCTGTTTCCTGGTCACGTCTATCCTCATACGCAAGACACTCAAGGATTTACTGGCGGGTTTGGAACGCGTTGAGGCGAGGTGCGGCTCTTCGAACTTTCGCTGTTCTTGCTTTCCAAAACCTTACTCTTGAGAATAAGGCGGAAACCTTTCAAAAGCCTTTACGACAAACGCCGGCCCGTTATCGGGGCCGGCGTTTTATTGTCGTGAACGGTGGCTATGAGCCGTCAACTCATCGCTTCTACTGCAGGCTTGCCCAGCAGCTTACGCCATTCTGCTTCAATGCGCGGCAGGCGCGCACGGCCTCTTCCTGATCGGAGAAGCCGCCGAAGCGGGCGCGATAGACCGACTGGCCGCCGGTATTGTAGGCGAGCGCGAAGGGCTCGGAGCTGTCAAGCGCGCCGCCGGCCTTGCCCTTGGTGTCGGCGAGCAGCGCCTTGGCTGCCTCGGGGGTGGCGGCGGTGCCGACCTGAACCACCCAGCCGCGCGAAGAGCGGATCGAACTGGTCTTGATCGAGGTGTCGGGCTCGGAGGCCTCAGCGGCGGGGACGATCGCGTTTCCCACCGCATCGGCGACGCCGTCGGCGGTTTCGAGAATATCCTCGACGCTCAGGCCGTCGTCATTGGCGGGCTCTATGCGTGCGCTCGGAACCGGTACATTGGCGATCAGTTCGGCCTGCGGGCCGGAAAGGGCTGCGGGCGCCACATTGTCGTTGGCGTAGGCGAGCGCGACGCCGCCTGCCTGGCCTGCCGGACGCGGATAGGGGATCGGGCCGGTCTTCGGGAACACCATGGCGGCTGCGACAATCGGGCCGCCGCTGCTCTTCGAGCGGGCGATCACGAACTGCTTGCGGCCGTTGGAGGCCTTGGGCAGGTAGGTGGTGATCAACCGGGTTGCCCACTGGTCGCGGCTGGCGCCCGTGGAGCCGCCCATGACCACGGCGACGATCGAGCGGTTGCCGGAAACGACCGAGGTCGCGATGTTGAAGCCCGAGGCGTTGGTGTAACCGGTCTTGATGCCGTCGACACCCTTGATCTGGCCGAGAAGACGATTGTGGTTGCCGATCGTGGTCTTGCCGTATTTGAAGCTGCGGGTGCCGAAATATTTGTAATATTGCGGAAAATGCTGGCGCAAGGCGATGCCGAGGCGGGCCTGGTCGCGCGCCGTGGTCTTCTGCGCGCTGTTCGGCAGGCCGTGGGCATTGCGGTAGGTCGTCCTGGTCATGCCCAGCGAATGCGCCTTGTTGGTCATCATCGTGGTGAAATTGGTTTCCGATCCGCCGAGAAATTCGCCGAGCGCTGTTGCCACGTCGTTTGCCGACCGGGTGACCAGCGCATAGATCGCCGTCTCGACGGTAACCGACCCGCCCGCGGGAATGCCGAGCTTGGTCGGCGGTTCGGCGGCTGCGTTCTTGGAGAACGGCACCTTGGTGTTGAGCGTGATGCGGCCGTCGTCCAGTGCCTCGAAGGTGAGGTAGAGCGTCATCATCTTCGTCAGCGAGGCCGGGTAGCGCGGCGCATCGGGGTTGTCGCCGTAAAGCACCTTGCCGGTATTGACGTCGATGACGATCGCGGCATCGTTGGTATCGGCGCGTGCGGGGGCAAGCCCGGTCAGCAGAATCGTGAAGGCCGCGAGGAGGATCGCGGCCGCTGAAAACCGGCTCTTGGGGAATCGGCTTGTTGCCTGTCTCTGCATTCGAAAAACTCTTGCGAAATCTGGCGGTTAATGTTTGCTGGCGGTTCCGTGAACGGATGATACCGGTCCGGAAAGCACATTGCTAGGCTGTTGTGGAGTGTGCTCAAATCGGGGTTAATATCCCATTAAGCCCGCGCCGTACCGGCAGGTTTATTTCAGAATTCGCGCATATGTAAAGCGCGGGCGCCGGCCCGGCGCCGCTTTCCAAGTCCCGGTCGATCGGATATCACACCGCAAACAGGAGTGCGATCATGGAAACACCGCGTACGGGTGGCGAACGGCCGGAAAACGACCGGCGTCGGGAACCGGCCATCAATCTGCCGCCGGTGGTCGTTGGCGCGCTGGCCGTGCTGTTCGCGGTCTTCCTGGTGCAGGAATTCCTGCTCGGCTATCGCACCAATGTGATGATCTGGCAGGAATTCGGGTTCCTGCCGGTGCGTTATGCCCATGGCCTTGCGGGCCAGGGCTGGGCATGGCTCTGGTCGCCGTTCACCTATTCGCTGCTCCATGGCGGCTGGACCCACATCGTGTTCAACAGCATCTGGCTTGCGATCTTCGGCGCGCCTGTGGCCCGGCGCATCGGGGCCGTGCGGTTTGTGGTCCTCTGGGTCACGAGCGCCGCTGCCTCGGCATTTTTCTTCGCGGCCACCGACTGGGGCGCGGTCACGGTGCTGATCGGCGCTTCCGGCGTGGTGTCGGCCTATATGGGGGCGGCCTGCCGCTTCGTGTTCGCCGGCGGCCGGTTTCTGCCCCAGGCCCATCTCGGGCCGCGGCTTGCCATTGCCGATGTGTTTCGTGATCGCACCGCCCGCGCCTTCGTGCTCGTATGGCTGGTTGGTAATCTGCTGATCGCCGTCGGCGTCAGCTTTATCGGGGTCAGCGCCGGCGAAATCGCCTGGCAGGCCCATATCGGCGGTTTTCTCTTCGGTTTCCTGGCTTTCCCGCTGTTCGACGTCAAGGTGCCCCGAACCCTGTTTTTCTGAGCCGATCACGGTTTTCTTGCAATCGGCTGAAACCTCATGCACCATTCGATTTTGCGTGACCGACCGGAGGCGGACCCGCGCCGGCACCGTGAACGAGGAGGTTTCGATGTCCATTACCGTGAGAATGATACTTGCCGAGAAGGGCCGCGCGGTCGTAACCGCGAAGGCAGATGCGTCGATTTCGGAAATCGCGATGATCCTGCATCAAAACCGTATCGGGGCCGTGGTGATCGTCGGCAAGAATGACAGCATTGCCGGCATCTTCACCGAACGCGACCTGGTCGGCGCGATCGGCAAGCACGGCGCAGGGTGTCTGTCCCATCCGGTCTCGGAGGCGATGACCGAAAACGTCTATCGCTGCGACGAGGGCGTCAGCGTCAACGAATTGATGCAGGTGATGACCAAGCGCCATTTCCGCCACGTGCCCGTCGAAGTCGACGGCCGTCTCGCCGGCATCATCTCGATCGGCGACGTCGTCAAATCCCGCATCCGCGAGGTCGAGCAGGAAGCCGAGCACATCAAGTCCTATATCGCCGGCTGAGCGGGGCGGAGCGTTTCAGCAAATAATCTCTCCCCTTGAGGGGGAGATGCCCCGACAGGGGCAGAGAGGGGTGAACCCTCTCGACAGGTTCGGCGGTTGCGGCTTTTAGGGCTTACGCCCTTAACCCCTCTCTGTCGCTTTCGCGACATCTCCCCCTCAAGGGGGGAGATTGTAGGCTGCGAGATTGCAGCTAAACCGGACGTATGCACGGACTGAAATTCGCGAAAAGGGAAGGTCAAAGTCTCCCTCCCGACCCCTATTTCCCGCCGTAGACCTCTGCCGGATCGAAGGCCTTGTCGTCGTCGATGACGGTCAGCGCGGCGTTGCCGTCGACGATCGAGGCGGTGCGGTAGAAGCAGGAGCGGCGGCCGGTGTGACAGGCGGCTGCGTGGCCGGACATCGTCACCTTGAGCAGCACGGCATCCTGGTCGCAATCGGCCAGCACCGCCTCGACGCGCTGAAGATTGCCCGAGGTTTCGCCCTTCTTCCAGATCGCCTTGCGCGAGCGGCTGTAGTAATGGGCAAAGCCGGTCTCAAGCGTCAGCGCCAGCGCCTCGGCATTCATGTGGGCGAGCATCAGCACCGCATTGTCGCGCGCGTCCGTGACCACGGCGGTCACGAGACCGTTTTCGTCGAAACGCGGGGTGAAGGCGCGTGATTCATCGAGCAGGGCCTTGTCCTGCGGCGGCTTTTCGAAATTCAGCATGGCTTTTCCCGTTTCTCGCGGGTTAAATAGACCCGAAGCGGGGTGTTGGCAATTGTGTGCTGCGGGCTTGTCGCGGCAGCGCCGAAAACCCATCTTCCGGATTGAACCATACGCGGCGCAGGACGATTGATGGACGATATCTATTCCGCGATAATATTGAAGCATGCCGGCAATGTGACCCGGCTTGGCGTGCTGGAGGGGGCCGATGCCTCGGCTTCCGCACATTCGCGGCTGTGCGGCTCGAAACTGACGGTCTATCTCGACCTTGAGGATGGCCGTGTCAGCGATTTTTCCCACGAGCTCAAGGCCTGCGCGCTCGGCCAGGCGTCTTCCGCGATCATGGCCGAGACGGTCATCGGCGCAACGCCGGCGGAAATCCGCGATGCCCGCGAGAAGATGCGCGCCATGCTGAAGGAGGGCGGCGAGGGGCCGGATGGACGCTTTGCCGAAATGCGCTGCCTGCTGCCGGTGAGGGATTATCCGGCCCGCCACGGTTCGGTGATGCTGACCTTCGAGGCCACCGTCAAGGCGCTGGATGCACTGGAACAGGGGCCAGCGCTGGCCGAGGCCGTCGGGCGCGATGTGTAACGGGCATTCGCGCAACTACGGCGGAAGGTTTCCGAAAACGCCGGGCAGACTTCTCGGTCTCGGCCTGATCCGGTTCTACCAGCTCACATTTTCCAGCCTGATCGGCCAGTCCTGCCGGCATCTGCCGACATGTTCGGAATATGGCTACGAGGCGATTGCCCGCCACGGGCTGTGGTCGGGCGGGTTTCTCACGCTGTTCCGGGTCGGGCGCTGCGGACCGGGCGGCACGTCCGGCTTCGATCCGGTGCCAGAAGAACTTCCGCCGGACTGGCACTGGTACACGCCCTGGCGGTTCTACCGGGCGGGCCGCCGTCACGGCTCCTGAAGGCGGGCAATCACCAGATAGCCGGGCGTCGGCGCGCCGTTTTCCATGCGGACATTGATATCGGCAACCTCGACCACCGCGAAGCCGGCGTCTTTGAGCCCGGCCTCGATATAGGCCAGACTGTGGCCGAAGCGGTGATGCGGGCCAACGGCATAGCCCGCGCCCTTCAGCCGCTCCTCCGGCAGGGTTTCGGCGGAAAACGCGAAGATGCCGCCGTTTTCCATGTTGGCGGCGGCGCCCCGAAACAGCGCGTCGAGCGTGCCGAGATAGGGCAGAACATCGGCGGCGATCACCAGATCGAACGGGGTCTCGTCGTTGTCGTCGAGGAATTCCTCGACCTCGGCGACGAACAGGGTTTCGTAGAGCCCCTTGTCATAGGCGATCTCGACCATGTTCTCGGAAATGTCGAGGCCGGTGATGTCGTCCGCCATATCGTTGAGCGCATCCGCGCCAAGGCCCGTGCCGCAGCCGAGATCCAGCATCCGCCGGAACGGGCCGAGCGAGAGCGCCTGAAAGCGCTGGCGGATCGTCATCGGCACGCAATAGCCGAGCTGCTCGACCAGAATATCCTCGAAATCCTCCGCATGCTGGTCGAACAGGGTTTCGACATAGGCGCCGGGCGCCTTCAGCGGGGTCTCGCCGAAGCCCACGGCGGCAAGGCGAACCTCGGCGCCGCCATGATCATCGGGGTCGATGGCGAGCGCCTCGCGATAGGCTTCCGCAGCCTCGGCAAGCTTGCCTTCCTTCTCCAGCGCCAGCGCCCGGTTATAGGCCTTTGCCAGTTTCTTCTCGTCGATCTTCTTTGCCATCGGCTCAGCCTCATCTCTTTCAGCCCACGCTCTATGGTGGCCGGCGGCATGGCGCAACAGGGGATGTTAAAACGAACCGAGCCGCTTGCGGGCTTCTTCCAGATCTTCCGGCGTGTTGACGTTGAAGAACGGATCGCTGGCCCCGACGACGTCGAAATCCACGTATCGGTGCGGATGGCGTTCCACGAAGGCCATCAGCCTTCTGTTGCCGTCCGCAAGCCAGTCCGCAAGGTCATCGGCAAGCAGGACCGGCCAGAGGGCGAAGACGGGATGGACGCGGCCGTTCGAGCGCGCGGCAATGATCTCGCGGGAGCGCGGCGCCGCAGCCTGCAGCCGGCCGACGAAATCCGCCGGGAAAAACGGCGTGTCGACAGCGATCGAGGCGATATGGGAGGCGGCGCTGCCCTCGAAATGGCGTAGCGCCGCGAGAATGCCGGAGAGCGGACCGTGATGGTCCCCGCCGCCATCGGCGATGACAGGAGCGCCACCGAACTCCGCCATCGCCCCGTCATGGCGGCTGACAACGACCTCTCCGCTCTGAGCGCCAATGCGGGCAAGCGCATGGGAGAGCAGGGTGCCGTCGCCGAAGGCGAGCATGGCCTTGTCTGTGCCCATGCGTTGCGAGGCGCCGCCGGCGAGAATGACGGCCGGGATGTGGTCAGGTCCCGTCAATCGCGAAAGGTCTCCTCTTCGGCGCGCGCCAGCAATCCGCCGCCCTGCGGACCGCCGGGCTGGGTGGTCTCGCTCAGCGGCTCGATGCCCTTCTGGCGCTCGCGGTAGAAGGAATAGAGGCCGGCGCCGACGACGATCGCCCCGCCGATCAGCACATTGGCCCCCGGATAGGTCGAAAACATGATCATGCCGAGGATCGTCGACCACAACAGCCCGGTATAGCGGAACGGCGCGACATAGGAGATATCGGCCTTGCGCACGGCAAACACGATGAACTGGTAACCGACCAGCAGAAAGCCCGCCGCCAAGACCAGCAGGCCGACGATCGGCCAGCGCATCAGGTCCCAGTCCTGTTCGATGGTGCCGAGCCCCGCCCCGCCGATGGTCAGCATGGCCGAGGTTGACAATGTGATCACGATTGCCGGCACTTCGGTGCGGATCGCCTTGGTGAGCAGGTCGCGGGCGGTGGCGAACAGCATCGCGATCACGACATAGGTCGCGCCGTCCTCGAAGCCTGCGGGACCCGGCTTGATGATGATCATCACGCCGATGAAGCCCGCGATGATTGCGCTCCAGCGTCGCCAGCCGACAGGTTCGCCCATGAACAGCGCCGCGCCGAGCGTCACAGCCAGCGGCAGGCATTGCAGGATGGCCGCCGCATTGGCAAGCGGCATCGCCTTCAGCGCTTCGAGATAGGCAATGGCCGCGACGAGTTCGCAGAGGCTGCGGATCAGAACCCGCGGCTCGAGCGCGGCCCGCATATGGACGAACGCGCCCGCCCGCCATGCGACGATGAGCGCGATCACCACGACGATCAGGCCGCGGAAGAACATGATCTGGCCAACGCCGATTTCCTCGGTCAGCCCTTTTACAATTGCGTCGTTGACCGAGAAACTGGCCATGCCCGCGATCATGAAGAGCGCGCCGGATAGATTTGAGGAAATACGCATCATTCGCCCGTTTTTTGATCAATCGGTTCATATCGCCGAACCGATGGCGGGGGAAGGGATAGCGGGCTTCGGCGCACTATATTTTCAGCCGCCGGTCATGCTCATGTGACGGGCGACCGCGACGCGGGAGGTTTTTTCGTCGAGTTCGAAATTATGCTCTTTCGGCTTGCGGGCAATAGCATTGTCGATGGCGCGATGAAGCGCTTCGTCATCATCCGGGTTTTCGCGTAGCACGGCGCGGAAATCGGCGCTGTCGTCCTGGCCGAGACACATATAGAGCATGCCGGTGCAGGTGAGGCGCACCCGGTTGCAGCTTGCGCAGAAATTGTGGCTGAGCGGGGTTATGAAGCCGAGCTTGCCGCCGGTCTCCGCAACCCTGACGAACCGCGCCGGTCCGCCGGTATCGAGCGGGATGTCGGTGAGCGTGAAGCGGTCCTCGAGATCGCGGCGGACCTTGGACAGCGGCAGATATTGGGCGGAGCGGTCGGTCTCGACCTCGCCGAGCGGCATCGCCTCGATCAGGGTCAGGTCCATGCCTTCGCCATGGGCGAAGCGCAGCAGGTCGGGGATTTCGGCCTCGTTGAAACCGGCGAGCGCCACCGCATTGAGCTTGACCTTCAGTCCGGCCTTGCGCGCGGCTTCCAGCCCGGCCATCACCTTGTGGAAATCGCCCCAGCGGGTGATCTCGCGGAACTTGTCGGGGTCGAGCGTGTCGAGCGAGACGTTGATGCGGCGCACGCCGGCGGCATGGAGATCGTCGGCATAGCGCGAAAGCTGCGAACCGTTGGTCGTCAGCGTCAATTCGTCGAGCGCGCCGTCCGCAACGCGGCGGCCGAGCCCCTCGATCAGATGCATCACGTTCTTGCGCATCAGCGGTTCGCCGCCGGTGAGCCGCAGCTTGCGCACGCCCTTGTCGATGAAGGCGTTGCAGAGGCGTTCGAGTTCTTCCAGCGTCAGCAGATCGCGCTTCGGCAGAAACGTCATGTTTTCCGCCATGCAATAGGTACAGCGGAAATCGCAGCGGTCGGTCACCGAGACGCGCAGATAGGTGATCGCCCGCCCGAAGGGGTCGATCATCGGGGCGGGTTTTTCGCCTGTCATCTCGCTGAAATGCCGGTTCACGCAAAATCTCCTTGACGTGAAAATGTTCTTTGGGTTGGCAAGCGTCAAGTCAGATGTCAAACAAAGCTCTGTGATCTGGAGTGCGTCCAGGAAAAGCGGACACCGGTTTTCCGTTCGGACGCCCGGAAAACAAAGGGCGTTTTCATAGCGAATGGAGCCGATTTTGACATCGATACCGACCGAAATCAGGGTCTCGAAGGACCGTAAATGTCTGACCGTGACGTTCGACGACGGCGCCCGTTTCGCGCTGCCGGCCGAGATGTTGCGGGTGTTGTCGCCCTCGGCCGAGGTCAAGGGCCATGGGCCCGGCCAGGCGGTGACGGTGCCCGGCAAGCGCAATGTCGGGATCATGACCGTCGCGGCCGCCGGTAACTACGCGATCCGCATCGGCTTCGACGACATGCACGACAGCGGCATCTATACCTGGACCTATCTGCGCGAACTCGGCGAGGATGGCGAGCGGATGTTTGCCGGCTACGAAGCCGAGCTTGCCGCAAAAGGCATGACCCGCGACAGGGCCGAGCGTCCGCGCTGACCGGTCAGGCCCGCGGCGGGCTGATGCGAAGCGCCTGCGCCTTTTTCGATCTGGTTTTGCCGCCGAGAATGTCGGCGACCCAGTTGAGCGACGGAATGTTTTCGCACACCGTCAAAAGCGCGATCGCGATCGGTACGCCCAGAAAAGTCCCGAACAGGCCCCACATGAAGGTCCAGAAGAAGATCGAGAACACGACGAGGAAGGGCGAGATCGAAAGCGTCGATCCCGATACCATCGGCTCGACGTAATTGCCGATGATGAACTGGATCAGGTTGAGCGAGACAAACAGCATCAGCGCCGTTTCCCAGTGCTCGAACTGGATGACGCCGTAGAGCGAGGGAAACACGGTGGCGATTACCGAGCCGATGAACGGGATGTAGTTGAGCGCAAACGCCATCACCCCCCACTCGACCGGATAATCGAGCCCCGTGACGGTTGCAGCGCCCCAGAACAGCAGCCCCGTGATCGCGCTCATTGCGGTTCTGACCAGCATGTAACGGCCGAATTTGCGCGCCGTCTCGTTGGCAATCCGCACGGTCGTGGCGGCAACGCCTGGCTGGTTGATCGCCTCGATCTTGCTGCGCAGCTTGTCGACTTCCGTCAGGCCGAGCACGACATAGGCCAGCACCACCAGCCAGAAGCTCAGCGTCGTGCTGGCCTGCCCGGTGATCTGCCTGATGGTGCGCACCACGAGCCCGACATTGAAGACGTCGGACAGCGAGCTTGCGACCGCGATCCCTTTTCCATCGAACCACGCGACGGCGTCCTGATAGGCGGCCTGGAGCTGCCACGCCGCCTCGATGAACGACGTCGCGACCCGGGTGAATCCCCAGATCACCAGCGTGGCGAAGATCACGAACACGACGATCGTGGAAATGACGGTGATCGTCAGCGCCGCCAGCGACGGCATGAATTTCTGCAGCGCATTCTTGATCGGCCAGGTGACGGCGATGATGAACAGCGCCAGCGCCACCGGCTTGAGAAATGTCCCCGCCCCCCGGATCGCCAGCAACAACAGGATCACGAAGATCAATGATGTGACGACGGTGACGCCGCGCCGCGATCCGGCTGGTTCAGGCATATATGTCTCGCAAATGTCTTGCTTGAGCGGAACTGCATGAAAATGTATCGTCCCCCTCTGTCATGCGCAAGCAGAACTGCAACAGCCGAGGAGAGGCGACATGAGCGAATTCATCAGTGAGGCGGCGGTTCCCGAACAGGTGCTTGCATTCTGGTTTGAGGAACTGACGCCGAAGGACTGGTTCCAGCCCGACGATGTGGCAGCGCTCGACCGCGCTATCCTCTATCGCTTCTTCTCCACTCACAAGGCTCTGGCGCAAAAGGTCGACGGCGCGTGGCGCGCGAGCCCCGAGGCGCAGCTTGCCGCCGTGATCGTGCTCGATCAGTTCCCCCGCAATATCTACCGCGCGACGCCGATGGCCTTTGCCACCGACCGGCTGGCGCTGAGGGAAGCCAAATTCGCGGTGGCCAGCGGCGCCGATGCCGCGGTGCCGGAGGACCGGCGCGCCTTCTTCTATATGCCGTTCGAGCATTCCGAAAAGCTGAAGGACCAGAAACGCTCCGTCGAGCTTTTCAAGGCGCTCGGCAACGAGGAATATACCCGCTTCGCCGAAAGCCACCGGGACGTGATCGCCCGGTTCGGCCGCTTTCCGCACCGCAACGCGATCCTGAAGCGCCGTTCGACCCCCGACGAGCGGCGCTATCTTTCGAGCGATGAAAATACCGGCTGGGGTCAGAAGTGACGAAAGACGGCCTTGGCAGCCGCTGCTGCCATCAAAATGACGCGCTGCTCCTCAAGAGCTCCCGTGCAGGACAGAAGGAAGGGCCGGCGGTTTGATTTGGCGAGGCGGCGCGAGGGCAGGGGTTTTCAACATTTTATGTCTGGCGCTGGCGCTTGTCTTCGCGCTGCCGGTCATGGACGTCCACGCCCAGCAGGCATTCGAAACGGCCGCCCCGGCCGCAAGCCCGCAGGCTGCCAACGATGCTTCCGCCGCGCCGGCCACAGGCGAACCCGGTCAGCCGCAGGCGGCCGGCCCGGCGGAAACAGAGCAACCGGCGCTCGATCCGTTCTTTCAGGACATGAAGGATCAGCTTGACGGGTTCTCGCAGTCGCTTGCAACCGTCACCGCGACAATTGCCGAGGCTTCACCGGGCACCGATACGTTGGTGAGGCTGCAGACCGAGGTGGACCAGGTTCAGACCGGACTTGCCAAAATCCTGAGCTCGATCTCGGAACGGCTGACAGATGTGCGCGCGCAACTCCTCGAACTCGGCACCGCGCCCGGTCCTGGCGAGACCCCCGAGCCGGGGGTGACGACCGAGGAGCGCAACAAGCTCCTGGCCCAGCGATCGGAAATCAACGCGCTCTCCGAGCAGGCGCAGAAACTGAGCGTTTCGGCCGAGAAGGCCTCCGCCGATATCAGTCGCCTGAGGCGCGTACAATTCACGGAGGCGCTGTTTGCCCATACCGATCTGGTGCAGCTTTTTTCCTCCGATTTCAGCCGTCTGGTGCGGGGCGAGATCACCGCTTTCAAAGTCTCCTACGGCGGCTGGCTGAATTATATCTGGAATGCCAAGCGGCTTCAGTTCCTGGCAGCGCTTTTCCTGTCCCTGCTGGCGGCGGTGTTTTCCTACCGCATCTCAAGCCGGGTTCTGGAGCGCTCCAAGCTCGACCTGCAGGAGCAGGAGCCCGATTACGTCGCGCGGCTTCTGGCGAGTTTCTGGACCACGGCGATCCCGAGTCTTGCGCTTCTTGCCTTTCTCGCCGTTTCCTATGTTCTGTTTGTCGGCCTGAGCATCTTCCTGCCGGATGTCGAGCGTTTCGTGCGCGCGGCTTATGTCTCGGCCGCGATCGTCATCTTCGTGTACCTGCTGTCGCGCAACGTGCTGACGCCGGGGCGGCCGCAATGGCGGCTGGTGCCGATCAGCAACCCGGCGGCCCGCAACCTGACGCTGGCCTTCACCATGCTCGCCGCGATCAACTGGGCGGATATCCTGCTCGGCGTATTGAACGACACGCTCGATGCCGATCTGCGCCTCGAAGTCGCGCGAAGCCTCATCACCTCGGTGCTGATCGGGGTCATACTGATCGCGGTTTCATTCATCCGGCCCCGCGCTCCGCTTGGCGGGGCTCAGGCGCAGACGCGCTCGATCAAGATCCTGTTTCCTTCCGCCATCGCCGTGATGACCCGGCTCGTGGGCGTGTTCATCGTGGTGACGGCGCTGATCGGCTATGTCGCGCTGTCCCGGTTTGCCGCAAATCAGGTGGTGCTGACGGGCGGGGTGCTGATCACAATGTATATCGGCATCCTGCTTGGACAGGCGGTGTCGCAGCCCGGCAGTTTCGCAAGAACCGGATACGGCAAGCACGTCGTCAAGCGCTTCGGCGTTTCGGGCGTGCGCAGCGACCAGATCTCGCTTGTTCTCGGGTTGGTGACCTATGCGGCGACGTTTCTGATCGGTATCCCGATGATCCTGATATCGTGGGGTGTGCGCTGGGAGGAGATCAAGCTCTGGGCCGGAAAGCATCTGACCTCGGTGACCGTCGGATCGATCACGATCTCGCTTGGCGGCATCCTGATCGGCGTGCTGCTGTTCGTCGGGGGCTATCTCGGTACCCGCTGGTTCCAGGGCTGGTTCGACAACAATGTGCTGCTGCGCTCTAGGGCCGACGCCGGTGTGCGAAACTCGGTCAAGACCGGTATCAGCTATCTCGGCATCGTGCTTGCCGGCCTGCTTGCGATTTCGGCCGCCGGCGTCAACCTGTCGAGCCTCGCGCTTGTGGCCTCGGCGCTGTCGATCGGCATCGGCTTCGGGCTGCAGACGATCGTGTCGAATTTCGTCTCAGGCCTCATCCTGCTGGCGGAGCGGCCGTTCAAGGTGGGTGACTGGATTGTGTCCGGCACCACCGAGGGCTTCGTCAAGCGCATCTCGGTGCGCGCGACCGAGATCGAGACCTTCCAGCGCCAGTCGATCATCGTGCCGAACTCGGAACTGATCAACGCCTCCGTCGGCAACTGGATGCATCACAACCAGATGGGGCGCTCGGAGGTGGCCATCGGCGTTTCCTATGACAGCGATCCGCGCACCGTGATGAATATTCTGATGGGGATCGGAACGTCGCATCCGCTTGTGCTGCAGAACCCGGAACCGATGGTGATCTTCGTGGGCTTCGGCGAATCGACCCTCGATTTCGAGCTGCGCGTCTATCTCGCCGATGTCTTCAACGGGATTTCGGTGCGCAACGATATCCGGGTTGCGATCTTCGAGCGGTTCCGCGACGAGGGCATCACCATTCCCTATCCCCAGCGCGATCTGCACATCATTCCCCAGAAGGAACGGCACGACGAACTGGCGAACTCGATCCGCAAGCAGATGCGCAAGACGGCCGCCGCGCCGGCGGAGACTGCGCCAGCCTCGTCGCATGATCATCCCGACGCCGGCAATGACGACGGCGGCGAGCGCTGACCGGCGCGGCCGGTTTTCAACGCGTCGCGGCCACAGGAATGCATGTCGCAAACGGGCTGTTGGTGTGGCGATGGGCGTTGCATAGTCGGGCGTAGAACGGCCCGTCGACAAGCGAGTCAGTTTGCGGACAGACTTCCCCCTAGCTGGGGTCACCCTCGGGCTTGACCCGAGGGTCCAGGCAGCGTTCTCCGTGCCGCCTGGATGCTCGGGTCAAGCCCGAGCATGACGCATGAAGGGGTTGGGGCCTTGTCATCAGACTGACGCGCCCAAGGCGGGCACACACGCTATCCTCAGAGGCGGAACGGATGACAACGAAAACTCGGGCACTGGTGATCGGCGGCGGAGTCGTCGGCGTATCGACGCTTTATCATCTGGCGAAAAAGGGCTGGTCGGACGCGGTTCTGATCGAGCGCAAGGAGCTGACCTCCGGCTCGACATGGCATGCCGCCGGCCTGCTGCCGCTGTTCAACATGAGCTATTCCGTCGGCCAGTTGCACAAATATTCGGTCAATCTCTATTCCGCGCTCGAAGAAGAGACCGGGCTGAATGTCGGTTTTTCAAAGGTCTCCAACATCCGCCTGGCGATGACCAGGGACCGGATGGACGAATATCTCTATTATTCCGGCATCGCCGAGACCATCGGCGTCGATGTGAAATTCCTGACCCCGGAGGAGGTCAAGGAGGTCTGGCCGCTATGCGAGACCGACGGCATCCTGGGCGCGATCCAGCACCCCGATGACGGCTACATTCAGCCGGCCGACCTGACGCAGGCCTTCGCGAAGGGCGCGCGCGACCGCGGTGCGCGGATCATGCGCAATACCACGGTGACGGCGATCCACCAGAACCCGGACGGCTCCTGGCATGTCGAGACCGACAAGGAGGCATTTACCGCTGATCACGTCATTTCCTGCACCGGCAATTTCGCCCGCAGGACCGGCGCGATGGTCGGGCTTGATATTCCCGTGATCCCGGTCGAGCATCAGTATATCGTCACCGAACCGCATCCGGCCATTCTGGAACGCAAGAGAAAGGGCCTGCCCGAAATGGGTGTCCTGCGCGAATCCGACAGCGCCTGGTACATGCGCGAGGAGGCGGGCGGGCTGATCCTCGGGCCCTACGAGACCGGCGCGCCGGTCTGTTATGTCGACGGTCCCTCCGACGACAGCGAATACGAGCTGTTCCAGGAAGAACTCGACCGGCTGATGCCGCATATCGAGACCGCGATGGCGCGCGTTCCGGCCTTCGCGGAAGTCGGCATCAAGAAGGTCTATAACGGCGCGATCGCCTATACGCCGGACGGCAACCCGATCGTCGGGCCCGCGCCGGGGCTGAAGAATTTCTGGCTGAACGAGGGCCATTCCTTCGGCATCACCGCCGCCGGCGGCGCCGGCTGGCAGCTTGCCGAATGGATCGTCGACGGCGAGCCCACCGTCGATCTCGCCGGCGTCGATCCGCGCCGCTTCGGGCCCTATGCGACCGAAGGCTACCTGATCGCCAAGAACGAGGAGGCCTATGCCAATGTCTTCACCATGCATTATCCCGACGAGGAGCGCTCCGCCGCCCGTCCGCTGAAAACCGCGCCGGTCTATTCCAGGCTGAAGGCGCTTGGCGGCGTGTTCGGCTCGGTCTATGGCTGGGAGCGGGCGAACTGGTACGCGCCGCAAGGCTATGCGCTGGATGAGAGCGAACTCGGTGTCGGCGCCGATGTGCTGACCAGCCACAATCACGCCCCGCCGCTTGAAGATGGCCGGATCGTCGAAAAATGGTCGTTCCGCCGATCCAACTATTTCGAGCATGTCGGCAATGAGGTGAAGCACGTCCATGAGAAGGTCGGCGTGCTGGACATGACGCCGTTTGCCAAGATGGAAGTCTCCGGCGTCGGCGCCCGCGCCTTTCTCGACAGCATCTTCGCCAACGCCATTCCAAAGAAGCGCGGCCGGATCGCGCTCTGCCACCTGCTCGGCCAGGAAGGCGGGGTGAGGGCGGAGTTCACGCTTTACGAATGGGCGCCGGATCGTTTCTATCTGGTTTCGGGGGCGGGGCTCGAAAGCCACGACCATGACCTGTTGACGAAACTCGCGCCAACCGATGGCTCGGTCACACTCCGGCCGCTGACCATGGAAATGGGCGTGCTGGTGGTCGCCGGCCCGAAATCGCGCGATCTCCTGAAGAAGCTGACGCGCACCTCGCTCGAAAACGAGGATTTCGGCTGGCTCACCGGGCAGCCGGTCTCGATCGGGGCTGCGGGCTGCCATGCGCTGCGCGTCAATTTCGTCGGCGAACTCGGCTGGGAACTGCATCACCCGATCGCGATGCAGACCTATATATTCGACAAGCTTATGGAGGCGGGCGCCGAGTTCGATATCAAGCCGTTCGGCATCCGGGCGATGGGCGCGATGGCGCTCGAAAAATCCTACCGGGCCATGCAGCGGGAAATGTCGATCGAATACACTGCCTACGAATCGGGCCTCGACCGCTTCATCAAGCCGAAAAAGGATTTCATCGGCAAGCAGGCATTGCTTTCGAAGAAGGAGGCCGGTCTCGGCTCGGTGTTCTCGACGCTGATCGTCGAGGGCGTCACCGATGTCGATGCCCGCGGTTCCGAGGCGATCTATGACGGCGACGGCAACCTCGCCGGCCGCGCCACCCAGGGCGGTTTCGGCTGGCGGATCGGCAAATCGATCGCGCTGGCGATGCTGAAGCCGGACTACGCAGCGCCGGGAACGAAGCTGAGGATCAGGATCCTGGGCGACCTCTATGACGCGACCGTGGTCGAGGAGAGCCCGTTCGACCCGGACAATGCTGCGTTGAGGGCGTGAAACGAAAGCTCCCACGCTTCATCTTCCGTCATGCCGGCCTTGAGCCGGCATCCAGGGCGGTAAGGCAAAGGTGTTGGCTTTCGCGCGCCATCAGCTTAAGACGGCTGCCCGTCGCGTGGCTCTGGATCCCGGCTCAAGGCCGGGATGACGGCACAGGGGAGGGCAGGCGACGGGCCATGTCGCTTTCCAGTCGGGCAACGGGGCGCATTGCGCAATCTTCCCCGGCAATCGTCAAAAACCCTCTTGCAAAGCATCGGCCATCACCGTAAATGAGCGCAATGTCTGATGTCGGCGCGCGGAAACGCTCGTCGCCGGCGGAGGATGAAGGGGTATAGCTCAGTTGGTAGAGCGGCGGTCTCCAAAACCGCAGGTCGTAGGTTCGAGCCCTACTGCCCCTGCCAACACGCCGGACCGGTATCGCAAATCAGCGGCCGGCTCGCGTGAATGTGAAAACAAAATTTCGTTTTTCTCTTGTGTCAACGAAAAACGATGATATGTAGTGAAAAACAGACTCGCGGCGCGTGGAGCTGGATCTTCCGCTTTACGTGCCGTAAAGGCGTGGGCAGTTTATGGCATCTAAAACCAATCCATTCACGTTTCTGCAGCAAGTGCGCGCTGAGACGGCCAAAGTCGTTTGGCCTTCCCGGCGCGAAACTGTGATTTCGACCCTCATGGTTATCGTGATGGTCGTGATCGCGGCGTTTTTCTTTTTTGCAGCAGACCAGTTGATGAGCTTGTTGATGAATTTCATCCTCAATCTCGGCGCCTGATCGGGAAGGGGAAACAGATGGCTATGCGTTGGTATATCGTTCATGCCTATTCCAACTTCGAAAAGAAGGTGGCAGAGGCGATCGAGGAAAAGGCCCGCCAGAAGGGGCTTGATCAGTATTTCGACCGTATTCTCGTTCCGACCGAAAAGGTCGTCGAGGTGCGTCGCGGCCGCAAGGTCGATTCGGAGCGCAAATTCTTTCCCGGCTATGTGCTGGTGAGGGCCGAGCTCAATGATGAGGTGTTTCACCTGATCAAGAATACGCCCCGCGTGACGGGGTTCCTCGGCAGCGATCAGAAGCCTGTTCCGATTCCGGACTCCGAGGCCGAGCACATTCTCGGTCAGGTGCAGGAGGGCGTCGAGCGTCCGAAGGCCACCGTGCTTTTCGAGATCGGCGAGCAGGTTCGGGTATCCGATGGTCCGTTCGCATCGTTCAACGGTGTGGTGCAGGATGTCGACGAGGAGCGCGCCCGCCTGAAGGTCGAGGTCTCGATCTTCGGTCGCGCCACTCCGGTCGAGCTGGAATACGCGCAGGTCGAGAAAGTTTGAAGTTTTACCCCCTCGCGGGGGTATTGCGCGTGGGAGAACAGGGCGCTTAGCCGGCGCCTGGACGTTCGCACCACGCAACCGCAGCCGCCGGTGACAGACCGGCAGTCGGGCCGGAATTCCGGTCCACAACGTGAAAGGCAGAGTAATGGCTAAGAAAGTTGCAGGCCAGCTCAAGCTGCAGGTCCCGGCAGGTTCGGCAAATCCGTCCCCGCCGATCGGTCCCGCACTTGGTCAGCGTGGCATCAATATCATGGAATTCTGCAAGGCGTTCAACGCCGCCTCGCAGGAAATGGAAAAGGGTATGCCGATCCCGGTCATCATCACCTATTTCCAGGACAAGTCGTTCACCTTCGCGATGAAGCAGCCGCCGGTCTCCTACTTCCTGAAGAAGGAAGCGAAGATCAAGTCCGGTTCGAAGACTCCGGGCAGGGCATCGGCCGGCTCGATCAGCGCTGATCAGGTCCGCAAGATCGCGGAAGCCAAGATGAGCGATCTGAACGCCGCCGATATCGAAGGCGCAATGCGCATGGTCGAGGGTTCCGCCCGCGCCATGGGCCTGGAAGTGACGGGTTGATTGCCATGACCAAGATTGCAAAACGCACACAGAAGGCCCGCGAGGGCGTCGACGTCGACAAGTTCTACGCCTTGTCCGAGGCCGTTAAGATGGTCAAGGAACGCGCCACCGCGAAGTTCGATGAAACCATCGAGGTCGCGATGAATCTCGGTGTCGATCCGCGTCACGCCGACCAGATGGTCCGCGGCGTCGTCAACCTGCCGAACGGCACGGGCCGCACCGTCCGCGTTGCCGTTTTCGCCCGCGGCGCCAAGGCCGATGAAGCCAGGGAAGCCGGTGCGGACGTCGTCGGCGCGGAAGATCTAGTCGAAGCCGTCCAGGGCGGCAACATCGATTTCGACCGTTGCATCGCCACGCCGGACATGATGCCGCTCGTCGGCCGTCTCGGCAAGGTGCTCGGCCCGCGCGGCATGATGCCGAACCCCAAGGTCGGCACCGTCACGATGGACGTCAAATCGGCTGTCGAAGCCTCCAAGGGCGGCGCTGTCGAGTTCCGCGTCGAAAAGGCCGGGATCGTTCACGCCGGTATCGGCAAGGCCTCGTTCGAGGCATCCGCGCTGGAAGAAAACATCCGCGCCTTTGCCGATGCCGTCGTCAAGGCGAAACCGGCCGGCGCCAAGGGCAACTACGTCAAGCGCGTCGCGCTGTCC
Organism: Martelella sp. NC20; assembly: GCF_013459645.1. Taxonomy (NCBI): domain Bacteria; kingdom Pseudomonadati; phylum Pseudomonadota; class Alphaproteobacteria; order Hyphomicrobiales; family Aurantimonadaceae; genus Martelella; species Martelella soudanensis. The sequence goes on along the minus strand of NZ_CP054861.1, from coordinate 4,871,574 downwards.
TCGACCATGGGTCCGGGCGTCAAGATCGACTTCTCGTCGGTCAACGCCTGAGCGCATAGAACAGAATTTCCGGAAGGTATTTCCGGTAAAGAGTTTCCGGGCTCCAGGGCCCGGAAAGACCCGGGATAAAACCCGGTTTCCTGTCCGAGATTGCAGGTGGGCAACCTTAATTCATTGCCTGCATGAGACGGGTGAGACCAATTTTTCCGTTGGCGGCGAAAGTCACCTTTGGCGGTTTAACTGGTTCGAACCTGGTGTGCCTAGGCGCTGTTGGAAACAGCGCGCCGATGGGGGCAGGATCCTCGAGCGTCGCTTGGGATCTTGGATAAAAACAAGAAGCCCCTTGCGGCAAAGGCAAACCGACAGGTCCGAAAATGGGCCTGTCAACTGGAGATAGGCAGTGGAAAGAGCGGAAAAACGCGAATTCGTCACGGAACTGAACGAAGTCTTCAAGGCTTCCGGCTCGGTTGTCGTGGCCCACTATGCCGGTGTCACCGTTGCGCAGATGAACATCTTTCGTTCGAAGATGCGTGAAGCGGGCGGCACTGTCAGAGTCGCGAAGAACCGCCTGGCCAAGATTGCCCTTCAGGGTACGGAGTCCGAGGGAATGTCCGACCTGTTCACAGGTCAGACGCTCATCGCATTTTGCGATGACCCGGTGACGGCTCCGAAGGTCTGCATGGACTTCGCCAAGACCAACGACAAGCTCGTTGTCATCGGCGGCGCCATGGGGGCAACCGTGCTCGATGCGGATGGTGTCAAGTCGCTTGCGACGATGCCTTCGCTGGACGAGCTGCGTGCGAAGCTGGTGGGCATGATCCAGACCCCGGCTACCCGTATCGCGACGATTGCTTCGGCACCCGCAAGCCAGCTTGCGCGCGTGCTCAACGCCTACGCCACGAAGGACGAAGCCGCCTGATGCGGTTTTTCGCTGTTTACAAAATTTCGAACCAGTTCGAACCAACACACTAAAGGAAGACCAACATGGCTGATCTCGCCAAAATCGTAGACGAACTCTCTGAACTGACGGTTCTCGAAGCCGCCGAGCTGTCCAAGCTGCTCGAAGAAAAGTGGGGCGTTTCCGCCGCAGCGCCGGTTGCCGTCGCTGCTGCCGGCGGCGCTGCCGCCGCTGCTGAAGCCGTTGAAGAAAAGACCGAATTCGATGTCGTCCTGACGGAAGTCGGCGCCAACAAGATCGGCGTCATCAAGGAAGTCCGCGCCATCACCGGTCTCGGCCTCAAGGAAGCCAAGGACCTCGTCGAAGGCGCTCCGAAGCCGGTCAAGGAAGCCGTTTCCAAGGCTGAATCGGAAGAACTCAAGGCCAAGCTGGAAGCAGCCGGCGCCAAGGTTGAGCTCAAGTAAGCTTTGCTGATCTGCACCGCGGGCGGGGTTTCTTGCCCGCGGTGCGACAACTGACGTGAAACCATTACCCAAAGTCCCTTTTCGGGCCTTTGGGTAATGGGTTCTCAAGAAGACCCTTAAATGATGACGGAGCCAATTGGCCATCGGTGACCGTCTGTTGCAGGCCCGGATGCAGATTGACAAGGAGCTACCTGAATGGCTCAGACCCTTTCCTTTAACGGTCGCAGGCGCGTACGCAAGTTTTTCGGAAAGATCCCGGAAGTCGCGGAGATGCCGAACCTGATCGAGGTTCAGAAGGCCTCTTATGACCAGTTTCTCATGGTTGACGAGCCCAAGGGCGGACGTCCCGACGAGGGGCTGCAGGCGGTGTTCAAATCCGTCTTCCCGATGACCGATTTTTCCGGCGCTTCGATGCTGGAATTCGTTTCCTACGAATTCGAGCAGCCGAAGTTCGACGTCGAGGAATGCCGCCAGCGCGACCTGACCTATGCCGCGCCGCTGAAAGTGAAACTGCGCCTGATCGTGTTCGATATCGATGAGGACACCGGCGCGAAGTCGATCAAGGACATCAAGGAACAGTCGGTCTACATGGGCGACATGCCGCTGATGACCAACAATGCGACCTTCATCGTCAATGGCACCGAGCGCGTCATCGTTTCGCAGATGCACCGTTCGCCGGGCGTGTTCTTCGACCACGACAAGGGCAAGAGCCACTCCTCCGGCAAGCTGTTGTTCGCTGCCCGCGTGATTCCCTATCGCGGCTCCTGGCTCGATATCGAATTCGACGCCAAGGATATCGTGCATGCCCGCATCGACCGCCGCCGCAAGATTCCGGCGACGTCGCTGTTGATGGCGCTCGGCATGGATACCGAGGAAATCCTCGAGACCTTCTATGAAAAGGCCACCTATGAGCGTGATGGCGACGGCTGGAAAGTGCCGTTCTCGCCCGAGCGTCTGCGCGGCCAGAAGGTCATTACCAACCTGATCGACGCCGACAGCGGCGAAGTGGTGGTCGAGGCCGGCAAGAAGCTGACGCCCCGCATGCTGAAGAAGCTTTCGGAAGGCGGTCTGAAGGCGCTCAAGGTCACCGACGAGGAGCTTTACGGCACCTTCCTGGCCGAGGACATCGTCAACCTGGAAACCGGCGAGATCCATCTCGAGGCCGGCGAAGAGATCGACGAGAAGAACCTCGCCGGCATCATCGATCAGGGTATCGACGATATCGCGATCCTCAACATCGACCACGTCAATGTCGGCGCCTATATCCGCAATACGCTTGTGGCCGACAAGAACGAGAATCGTCAGGACGCGCTGTTCGACATCTACCGCGTCATGCGTCCGGGCGAGCCGCCGACCATGGATTCGGCCGAAGCCATGTTCAATTCGCTGTTCTTCGACAGCGAACGCTACGACCTGTCGGCCGTTGGCCGCGTCAAGATGAACATGCGTCTCGACCTCGACGCCGAGGATACGGTTCGCGTTCTGCGCAAGGAAGACATTCTGGCGGTCGTCAGGACGCTGGTGGACCTGCGTGACGGCAAGGGTGAGATCGACGACATCGACAATCTCGGCAACCGCCGCGTCCGCTCCGTCGGCGAACTGATGGAGAACCAGTATCGTCTGGGTCTTCTGCGCATGGAGCGCGCGATCAAGGAACGCATGTCCTCGATCGAGATCGATACCGTGATGCCGCAGGACCTGATCAACGCCAAGCCGGCGGCTGCCGCCGTGCGCGAATTCTTCGGCTCCTCGCAGCTGTCGCAGTTCATGGACCAGATCAACCCGCTGTCGGAAATCACCCACAAGCGCCGTCTCTCGGCGCTTGGCCCGGGCGGCCTGACCCGCGAGCGCGCGGGCTTCGAAGTCCGCGACGTGCATCCGACCCATTACGGCCGTATCTGCCCGATCGAGACGCCGGAAGGCCCGAATATCGGTCTGATCAACTCGCTCGCGACCTTCGCCCGCGTCAACAAGTATGGCTTCATCGAGAGCCCGTACCGCAAGATTTCCGAGGACGGCAAGCTCACCGACGAGGTGATCTATCTGTCGGCCATGGAAGAGGCGAAATACTATATCGCCCAGGCCAATTCGGTGATGACCGATGAGGGCAAGTTCGTCGACGAATTCGTCGTCTGCCGCCACGCCGGCGAAGTCATGCTCGCCCCGCGCGAAAACATCAACCTGATGGACGTTTCGCCGAAGCAGCTCGTGTCCGTTGCCGCCGCTCTTATTCCGTTTTTGGAAAACGATGACGCCAACCGCGCCCTGATGGGCTCGAACATGCAGCGTCAGGCCGTTCCGCTTCTGCGCGCCGAAGCGCCGTTCGTCGGAACCGGCATGGAGCCGATCGTTGCCCGCGATTCCGGTGCTGCGATCGCCGCCAAGCGCAGCGGTATCGTCGACCAGGTCGATGCGACCCGTATCGTTATCCGAGCGACGGAAGATCTCGACGCCTCCAAGTCCGGCGTCGATATCTACCGGCTGATGAAGTTCCAGCGTTCCAACCAGAATACCTGCGTCAACCAGCGTCCGCTGGTGCGCGTCGGCGATATTCTGAACAAGGGCGACATCATTGCCGACGGTCCATCGACCGATCTCGGCGACCTGGCGCTCGGCCGCAACGCGCTGGTCGCGTTCATGCCGTGGAACGGCTACAACTACGAGGACTCGATCCTGCTTTCCGAGCGGATCGTTTCGGATGACGTCTTCACCTCGATCCATCTGGAAGAATTCGAGGTCATGGCCCGCGATACCAAGCTCGGCCCTGAAGAAATCACCCGCGACATTCCGAATGTTTCGGAAGAAGCGCTGAAGAACCTCGATGAAGCCGGCATCGTCTATATCGGCGCCGAAGTGCATCCGGGCGATATTCTCGTTGGCAAGATCACGCCGAAGGGCGAAAGCCCGATGACGCCGGAAGAAAAGCTTCTGCGCGCGATCTTCGGCGAGAAGGCCTCGGACGTCCGCGACACCTCGATGCGCATGCCGCCCGGCACCTTCGGCACGGTCGTTGAGGTCCGCGTGTTCAACCGTCACGGCGTCGAGAAGGACGAACGCGCCATGGCGATCGAGCGCGAGGAAATCGAACGCCTTGCCAAGGACCGCGACGACGAGCAGGCCATTCTCGACCGTAACGTCTATTCGCGCCTGTCCGACATGCTGCGCGGCCAGACCTCGATTGCAGGCCCGAAGGGCTTCAAGAAGGGCGCCGTGCTGTCCGATGAGGTGATCTCCGCCTATCCGCGTTCGCAGTGGTGGATGTTCGCCGTCGAGGACGAATCGTTCCAGGGCGAACTCGAAGCGCTTCGCGGCCAGTACGACGATTCCAAGAACCGCCTTGAACAGCGCTTCATGGACAAGGTCGAAAAGGTCCAGCGCGGCGACGAAATGCCCCCGGGCGTCATGAAGATGGTCAAGGTCTTCGTGGCCGTCAAGCGCAAGATCCAGCCCGGCGACAAGATGGCCGGCCGTCACGGCAACAAGGGCGTGGTCTCCCGCATCCTGCCCGCCGAGGACATGCCGTTCCTGGAAGACGGAACCCATGTCGACGTCGTGCTGAACCCGCTCGGCGTTCCGAGCCGCATGAATGTCGGCCAGATTCTGGAAACGCATCTGGCCTGGGGTTGTGCCGGCATGGGCAAGCGCATCGGCGAGATGCTCGAAGCCTACCAGGAGACCCACGACATCAAGCCGCTGAAGGAAACGCTGACCGAGGTCTACGCTTCCGAGGCCCGTAACGAAGTTGAGTATTTCGACGATGACGGTCTGTTGCGTCTGGCAGAAGAAGCCAAGCGTGGCGTCTCGATCGCAACGCCGGTGTTCGACGGCGCCCATGAGGGCGACGTTTCGGAGATGCTGATCCGCGCGGGCTTCGATCCGTCCGGCCAGTCCGTGCTCTACGACGGGCGTACCGGCGAGCAGTTCGACCGTAAGGTAACGGTCGGCTACATGTACATGATCAAGCTCAACCATCTGGTTGACGACAAGATCCATGCGCGCTCGATCGGTCCGTACTCGCTCGTTACCCAGCAGCCGCTGGGCGGCAAGGCGCAGTTCGGCGGCCAGCGCTTCGGCGAAATGGAGGTCTGGGCGCTCGAAGCTTACGGCGCCGCCTACACGCTGCAGGAAATGCTGACCGTGAAGTCGGATGACGTTGCCGGCCGCACCAAGGTCTATGAGGCGATTGTCCGCGGCGATGATACGTTTGAAGCCGGTATTCCGGAAAGCTTCAACGTTCTCGTCAAGGAAATGCGTTCGCTGGGACTTTCGGTCGAGCTGGAAAACTCCGCCGAGGAGCCTCAGCCCGAAGTCGAGCTTCCGGACGCTGCGGAATAAGTTGAGAGCCGACGCGCCCCCTTCGCAAAAGGCGGGCGCGTCGCCGGCACTCGATGGTTTAAAGTAAGCCTCAAGTGTCAGTTTCGCCGCATTTCGCGGCCATAACCGTTTTAGAGGCAGGTTGTCCGGTATCAGGGTTTGGCCGGACTGACTGCCAACAAGGGCGATGCCGCCCAGTCAAGGAGACAGGCATGAACCAAGAGGTCATGAATCTTTTCAATCCGCAGGCGCCGGCGCAGGTCTTCGATTCGATCCGGATCTCGATCGCCAGCCCGGAGAAGATCCTTTCCTGGTCTTATGGCGAAATCAAGAAGCCGGAAACCATCAACTACCGCACCTTCAAGCCGGAGCGTGACGGCCTGTTCTGCTCGCGCATCTTCGGCCCGATGAAGGACTATGAATGCCTGTGCGGCAAGTACAAGCGCATGAAATACAAGGGCATCATCTGTGAGAAGTGCGGCGTTGAAGTGACGCTGTCGCGCGTTCGTCGCGAGCGCATGGGCCATATCGAGCTGGCCGCTCCCGTTGCCCATATCTGGTTCCTGAAGTCGCTGCCGAGCCGCATTTCGACGCTGCTCGACATGACGCTGAAGGATGTCGAGCGCGTTCTCTATTTCGAGAACTATATCGTCACCGAGCCGGGCCTCACCGACCTGAAGGAGAACCAGCTCCTTTCGGAAGAAGAGTACATGCTCGCCGTCGACGAGTTCGGCGAAGACCAGTTCACGGCCAATATCGGCGCGGAAGCGATCTATGAAATGCTGGCCGGCATGGATCTCGAGAAGATCGCCGGCGATCTGCGCGCCGAGCTTGCCGACACCACGTCGGACCTGAAGCAGAAGAAGCTGATGAAGCGTCTCAAGATCGTTGAGAACTTCCTCGATTCCGGCAACCGTCCGGAATGGATGATCATGAAGATCGTTCCGGTGATCCCGCCGGATCTGCGTCCGCTGGTGCCGCTCGATGGCGGCCGGTTCGCGACCTCCGACCTGAACGACCTCTATCGCCGCGTCATCAACCGCAACAACCGTCTGAAGCGGCTGATCGAACTGCGCGCGCCGGGCATCATCATCCGCAACGAAAAGCGGATGCTGCAGGAATCCGTCGATGCGTTGTTCGACAACGGCCGCCGCGGCCGCGTCATCACCGGCGCCAACAAGCGTCCGCTGAAGTCGCTGTCCGACATGCTGAAGGGCAAGCAGGGCCGGTTCCGTCAGAACCTGCTCGGCAAGCGCGTCGACTATTCCGGCCGTTCGGTTATCGTGACCGGCCCGGAACTGAAGCTGCATCAGTGCGGCCTGCCGAAGAAGATGGCGCTCGAACTGTTCAAGCCGTTCATCTATGCGCGTCTTGACGCCAAGGGCTATTCCTCGACCGTCAAGCAGGCCAAGAAGCTGGTTGAAAAGGAGCGTCCGGAAGTCTGGGATATCCTCGACGAGGTTATCCGCGAGCATCCGGTGCTGTTGAACCGTGCGCCGACGCTGCACCGTCTGGGCATCCAGGCCTTCGAACCGATCCTGGTCGAGGGCAAGGCGATCCAGCTGCACCCGCTGGTCTGCACCGCCTTCAACGCCGACTTCGACGGCGACCAGATGGCCGTTCACATTCCGCTGTCGCTTGAAGCGCAGCTGGAAGCGCGCGTGCTGATGATGTCGACCAACAACATCCTGCATCCGGCCAATGGTCTGCCGATCATCGTGCCGTCGCAGGACATGGTTCTCGGCCTCTATTACCTCTCGATCATGAACGACAACGAGCCGGGCGAGGGCATGGTGTTTGCCGATATGGGCGAACTGCACCACGCGCTGGAAAACAAGGTCGTCACGCTGCACTCCAAGATCCGGGGCCGGTTCAAGACCGTGGACGAGGACGGCAATGTCGTCGCCAAGATCCACGACACCACGCCGGGCCGGATGATCATCGGCGAGCTTCTGCCGAAGAATTTCAACGTGCCGTTCGACACCTGCAACCAGGAAATGACCAAGAAGAACATCTCCAAGATGATCGACACGGTCTACCGTCATTGCGGCCAGAAGGACACGGTGATCTTCTGCGACCGGATCATGCAGCTCGGCTTCAGCCACGCCTGCCGCGCCGGCATTTCGTTCGGCAAGGACGACATGGTGATCCCGGATGCCAAGCACACCATCGTCGCCGAAACGGAAGCGCTGGTGAAGGAATACGAACAGCAGTACAATGACGGCCTGATCACCCAGGGCGAGAAGTACAACAAGGTCGTCGACGCTTGGGGCAAGGCCACCGAAAAGGTCACCGAAGAGATGATGGCCCGCATTCGCGCGGTCGAATTCGATCCGGAGACCGGCCGCCAGAAGCAGATGAACTCGATCTACATGATGAGCCATTCCGGCGCGCGTGGTTCGGTGAACCAGATGCGTCAGTTGGGCGGCATGCGCGGCCTGATGGCCAAGCCGTCCGGCGAAATCATCGAGACCCCGATCATCTCGAACTTCAAGGAAGGCCTGACCGTGAACGAGTACTTCAACTCGTCGCACGGCGCCCGCAAGGGGCTGGCCGATACCGCGCTCAAGACCGCGAACTCGGGCTACCTCACCCGTCGTCTGGTCGACGTCGCGCAGGATTGCATCGTCAACACCGCCGATTGCGGGACCGACAAGGGCCTGACCATGACCGCCATCGTCGATGCCGGTCAGGTGGTGGCATCCATCGGCCAGCGCGTTCTCGGTCGTGCGGCGCTCGTCGACATCGAGGATCCGGTCACCGGCGAACTGATCGTCGAGGGTGGTCGTCAGATCAACGAGGTCGACGTCCTCAGGATCGAGGCTTCGGGCATCCAGTCGGTGCAGATCCGTTCGGCGCTGACCTGCGAAGTCCAGACCGGCGTCTGCCAGGTCTGCTACGGACGCGACCTTGCACGCGGTACGCCGGTCAATCTCGGCGAGGCTGTCGGCGTTATCGCCGCGCAGTCGATCGGCGAGCCCGGCACCCAGCTGACCATGCGTACCTTCCACCTTGGCGGTACGGCGACCGTGGTCGACCAGTCGTTCCTGGAATCCTCCTATGAGGGCACGGTGCGCATCAAGAACCGCAACGTTCTCAGGAACTCCGACGGCGTGCTGGTGGCGATGGGCCGCAATATGGCGATCCAGATCCTCGACCAGCGCGATCAGGAGCGGTCCTCGCAGAAGGTCGCTTACGGTTCGAAGCTGTTTATCGATGATGGCGACAAGGTGAAGCGCGGACAGCGCCTTGCCGAGTGGGATCCCTATACGCGCCCGATGATGACGGAGATCTCCGGTACGGTCGATTTCGAGGATCTGGTCGAAGGCCTTTCGGTCACCGAAACCACGGACGAGGCCACCGGCTTCACCAAGCGTTCGGTCATCGACTGGCGCTCGACCCCGCGCGGTTCGGACCTGAAGCCGACGATCGTCATCAAGGACGAGAACGGCGAGATCATGAAGCTGCCGCGCGGCACCGAAGCCCGTCTGCCGCTGTCCGTCGATGCGATCCTGTCGGTCGAGCCCGGCCAGAAGGTCAGCCAGGGCGACGTGCTCGCGCGTTCGCCGCTGGAAAGCGCCAAGACCAAGGACATTACCGGTGGTCTGCCGCGCGTGGCCGAACTGTTCGAGGCCCGTCGTCCGAAGGATCATGCCGTCATCGCTGAAATCGATGGCACGATCCGCTTCGGCCGCGACTACAAGAACAAGCGCCGCATCCAGATCGAGCCTGCGGAAGACGGCGTCGAACCGGTGGAATATCTCATTCCCAAGTCGAAGCCGTTCCATCTGCAGGATGGCGATTACATCGAGAAGGGCGACTACATTCTCGACGGCAACCCCGCTCCGCATGACATCCTTGCGATCAAGGGCGTCGAGGCGCTGGCCTCCTACCTCGTCAACGAGATCCAGGAAGTCTATCGTCTGCAGGGCGTGGTCATCAACGACAAGCACATCGAGGTGATTGTCCGTCAGATGCTGCAGAAGATCGAGATCACCTCCTCGGGTGACAGCGGCTATATCTCCGGCGATATTGTCGAGGCGATCGCCTTCGATAATCTCAATGCGGAGCTGGTCGAGCAGGGCAAGAAACCTGCGGAAGGCGAACCGGTGCTGCTCGGCATCACCAAGGCCTCGCTGCAGACCCCGTCCTTCTTCTCGGCGGCCTCGTTCCAGGAGACCACCAAGGTGCTGACCGAAGCGGCGATCGCCGGCAAGGTCGATACCCTGCAGGGCCTGAAGGAAAACATCATCGTCGGCCGTCTGATCCCGGCCGGCACCGGTCGCGCCATGTCGCAGGTCCGTCGCATCGCGTCGACCCGCGACGACCTGATCATCGACGCCCGCCGCAAGGCTTCCGGCGCCGACGAGGCAACGCCGATGCTGTCGCAGATGAACCCGGAAAGCGAGCCGCAGCCGGGCGAATAAGCTCAGGCTGGCAAGAAGAATTGAGGGCCCGGTGCGAAAGCGCCGGGCCTTTTCATGTTTCCGGCGTATTCCGGATTGTTGGCTTCCACGTTTGGCGATAACCTGAATTCAACCGCATGGAAGAGGGAACGTCTTTGAGCGAACTGCCCAATATCGTTGTCATAGCGCTGGCATTTCTTGTCGTCGCAGTCTCGCCGGGCCCGGCCAATATCGCCACGGCGACGCTGTCGATGCGCTACGGGCGTGGCGTGGGCGTCAGGTTCGGCCTCGGGCTCGCAACCGGCCTTGCCTTCTGGGGCGTTGTCGCGGCGACGGGCATGGGCGCGCTGCTGCAGGGCTCGATCTATTTTCTGACCGCGCTGAAGATCGTCGGCGGGCTCTATCTGTTGTGGCTGGCGATCCAGTCGGCTCGAAGCGCCGTGAGGGGCGGGCAGGAAACCACCGCCGGCAATGCGGCCGGGCGCTGGTTCCGGCGCGGCCTGCTGCTCAACCTGTCGAACCCGAAGGCCGTGCTTGCCTGGATGGCCGCCCTGTCCATGGGGGCGGAGGCCGGAGGTCATATGGTGGTGTCGGCGACGGCGCTGTGCATGCTGATCGGCCTTGCGAACTACATGTTCTATGCGCTCATCTTCTCTCTCAGCGGGGCGATGGCGGCCTATCGGAGGCTGAAGCGCCTGCTGGAAGGCGCCGTCGCGGGGCTGTTCGCGATGGCGGGCTTCAGCCTGCTGCGCTCCGCCTTCACCCGGTGATCGCTCGCCGGACTACTGCCCGCTGAGCTTCACGATCGCCACTTCGCCTTCCAGCGCCGTCTGGTAGGCCGAGGCATGGGGTTCCTCGTCGGGGATTTCGGTAATCAGGCCGATCTGGTCGAGGTCGGCTTCCGAATAGCCCTCATTGGCGAGCGCGTTCAGCGTGTTGCGCACGGCACTATCCTCGTCGGGCGCGGCGATCAGGACGTGGACCTCGGTATCGCCATTCCACTCGTGATAGACCTTGCCGGTGATGATGAAGACCATGCGCTCGCCGTCGCTGGTATAGCCGGGTATGGCAATCATGTCGGGCCTTTCTCTGGTATCGCCACCCCGATCCGCATCTGCGGTCACCGGGGATAAGGGCGTTTCTTTCTTGCGGGACGCGGAGCCTGCTTCGCCGAATGATATCGCGATCCGGGTCGAGAATGCGACCAAAGATTTTTCATCTGGTTGCTTCGCGAGATATAATATACCATAGGTTGTATTATCGGCTCTGGCGAGGATGGATTTCCATGTACACGATCATCGATACTCCGTGGAACACGACGACCTATATTCCCCAACTGAAAAGTGGCGGCGTCGAGACCGTCATCCGCTATTACAATCTCGAGGACTCGTCATCCCTGCCGCAAAAGCAGTTTCAGCCGGGCGAGGCCAACGCGCTTGCCGCAGCCGGCCTTGCGATGGCGGTCGTGTTCGAGCAGACCGGCGGCGCGAACGGACAGATCGGCGATCTCGATGCGGCGAACGGAAGCCGCGATGCGGCGCAGGCGCTGAAGCTTGCGGCCGCGATCGGGCAGCCGCACGGCTCCGCGATCTACTTCTCCGTCGACTATGACTATTATGAAAGCGCCGATCTCCAGAAGATCGAACCCTATTTCGCGGCCGTGTCCAAGGCGTTGGCCGGAGCATACAGGCTCGGGGTCTATGGCTCCGGAACCGTGGCTTCGGGAATGCAGGGCGCCGGCCATGCCGAACTGATCTGGCTTGCGGGCTCAACCGGCTGGTCCGGCACGGAGCAGATGCTCGCCACCGACGATTGGGCGCTGTTCCAGAGCGAGATGGACCTTACCGAGCCTCTCGCTCACGACGGCAACACGGCATCATCAGCATTTCCGAATTTCGGTCAGTTCACCCTTGGAAGCGGCCTGATTTCCTGACGCGGAGAGGCATTCCCGTTCCGGCCGCGGTTGCCGCATGGCCTTGAAATGACAGCGGGGAGGGCGTATCTAGAGGTTATTGCAATCGAGCAGGGATACGCAAGACGATGATTTCTCACCTCAAGACAGCACACGTTCTGGCTTCGAGGGAGAGTTTCATTCATGCATGCGTCGATCACGCTTTACGGCCTGTCCTATAATACCGCTGACGGCCACACGCTTTTCAAAGATATTTCCGCGATTTTCAACACCGGGCTGACCGGCCTCATCGGTCGTAACGGCGTTGGCAAGACGACCTTACTGAAACTGATTTCGGGCGCGCTGTCGCCGTCCTCCGGCAGCGTTGATGTTACCGGGCGCATCGCCGTGCTTGATCAGTCGGTTTCGACAGGGGAGGGGGAGACCCTGGCCACGCTCTTCGGCATCGACGCCATACTGGCGGCGATAGAACGGGCCGAGCGCGGCGAGGCCGATGCCGAAGCGCTTGCCGCCATCGACTGGACAGCGGAGGAGAGGGCGGCCGCAGCGCTGGCCCGCCTGGGCCTTGCCCTCCCGCTCTCAACGCCGCTGGCACGGCTTTCCGGTGGGGAGATCACCCGCGCCCGGCTGGCGGCACTGGCTTTCGGAGCGCCGGATTTCATCCTGCTCGACGAACCCACCAACAATCTCGACGCCGCCGGACGGGAGGCCCTTATCCGCTTCCTCGAGGACTTTCGCGGCGGCGCGCTGGTGGTGAGCCATGACCGCGAGCTTCTGGAGCGCATGGACGCGATCATCGAACTGACATCGCTCGGCATGACGCGCTATGGCGGCAATTTCAGCTTCTTTGAAGCGGAGAAGGCGGCTGAGCGGCTGGCGCTGGAGCATGATCTGCGCGACGCCGGCAAGGAGGCGCGCAAAACCGCCCGCACCATACGCGAGCGCGCCGAGCGCAAGGCGAAGCGCGATGCCAAGGGGCGCAGGCTGCGCGAAAGCCGTGGCCTGCCGAAAATGGTGCTCGATGGCATGAAGGCGAATGCGGAGCTGACCGGCGCGCGCGACAGGGCGCTGTCTGCGCGCCAGCATGATGAGGCGGCGGCTGGGCTGGTAAGCGCGCGGGCAAAGGTAGAGGTGGTGGTGCCGTTCAGCGTGGCGCTTGCCCGCTCGGGACTTGCCGTAGGCAAACGGGTGGCCAAAGCGAAGCGTCTCACCGGCGGCTATCCTCCGGCGCCGCCATTGTTCCGCGATCTCTCCTTCGACATGAGGGGACCCGAGCGGGTGACGGTTGCGGGCCGGAACGGCGCGGGAAAATCGACCCTGCTCGCAATCCTGACCGGCAGGCTTCAGCCGCTCGGCGGCAGCGCCGGCATATATGTTCACTACGCGCTGTTCGACCAGACGGTATCGCTGCTCGCCCCGGATCAGACCGTGCGCGACAATTTCCGCCGTCTCAACCCGGATGATGACGAAAATTCGTGTCGCGCGGCGCTTGCGCGATTCCGGTTCCGCGCCGACGCCGCCTTGCAGAGCGTGTCGACGCTGAGTGGCGGCGAACGGTTGAGGGCGGGGCTTGCGGCTGCGATCGGCGGCAACAGGCCGGCTGAGCTGCTGATTCTCGACGAGCCGACCAACCATCTCGACCTCGACAGCCTCGCAACCCTCGAGGCGGGGTTGAACGGCTACGACGGCGCCATCCTGGTCGTCAGCCATGATGCGATGTTCCGGCAGAGAATCGGCGTGACTCGCACGATCGACCTCGACGAGTACGAGCCATGAGGGACGAGTCATTTTATTGCGCGGGTAGGGGCGCTTGTTGCCAAAACTTGCCGGATCGGCGACAGTCGCCTCAAATACGCCGCCGATACGGGGGTTTGGTAAGGAAATTCGGGCCTTCAGGCTTGACGGTGCGCGGGGAAGCGAGTATGTCCGCGCCAACGGAACCCATGTGAGGTCTGGCCGTTCGGGAAGCCAAATGTCCCGGAGTTCACCTCAGACTAGGTTCTTATACAGCACGTTGAAGATCAAATGCTGCACGCATGACGCGGCAAAGCGCCTGTGTCCTCTGCTTTTAGGTCCATCCGTCGGAAAGGCGGCTTGGGCCGTGCTTGTGCGCATATAGCGCTTGATGTGCTTCTTTTCGCCGGAAACGGCATGGACTATGCCCCAGAAGGGCGATGAGACACGAAATCAAGGGATGGTTGAATGCCTACCGTAAACCAATTGATCCGCAAGCCGCGTCAGCCCCAGGTGAAGCGGAATAAGGTTCCGGCTCTGGAGCAGAACCCGCAGAAGCGCGGCGTTTGCACCCGCGTCTACACCACGACGCCGAAGAAGCCGAACTCGGCTCTTCGTAAGGTTGCCAAGATCCGCCTGACCAACGGCTTTGAAGTCATTGGCTATATCCCGGGCGAAGGCCATAACCTGCAGGAACACTCCGTCGTGATGATCCGCGGCGGCCGCGTCAAGGACTTGCCGGGCGTGCGTTACCACATCATCCGCGGTGTCCTCGATACCCAGGGTGTCAAGAACCGCAAGCAGCGCCGTTCGAAGTACGGCGCAAAGCGTCCGAAGTAATTCGGTTTTCATTTCTCTGGCGCTGCGCGAGGTTCTCCGCGTTTTAAGCGCCGCAACTGTTGAGAGACAAAAAGCATGTCACGACGCCACAGTGCAGAAAAGCGTGAGATCAACCCGGACCCCAAGTTCGGTGATCTGGTTGTCACCAAGTTCATGAATGCCGTCATGCTGCACGGCAAGAAGTCCGTCGCGGAATCGATCGTCTATGGCGCGCTCGATGTCGTCGAGGGCAAGCTGAAGCAGAACCCGGTCGAGGTTTTCCACCAGGCTCTCGATAACGTCGCGCCCCATGTCGAGGTTCGCTCCCGCCGCGTTGGCGGTGCGACCTATCAGGTTCCGGTCGACGTCCGTCCCGAGCGCCGTCAGGCGCTCGCCATCCGCTGGTTGATTGCTGCCGCGCGCAAGCGCAACGAAACCACCATGATCGAGCGCCTTTCCGGCGAGCTCATGGATGCTTCCAGTAATCGCGGCTCCGCTGTCAAGAAGCGTGAAGACACGCACAAGATGGCCGACGCCAACCGCGCATTCTCGCATTACCGCTGGTAATAAGAACACCGAGGAAGGCCTGATATCATGGCTCGCGAATATAAAATCGAAGACTACCGCAACTTCGGGATCATGGCGCATATCGACGCTGGCAAGACCACGACGACCGAGCGCATCCTGTTTTATACCGGCAAGTCCCACAAGATCGGTGAAGTTCACGATGGCGCGGCCACGATGGACTGGATGGAGCAGGAGCAGGAGCGTGGCATCACGATCACGTCTGCTGCCACCACCACCTTCTGGCAGGGTCGCGACGGCAAGAAGCGCCGCTTCAACATCATCGACACTCCCGGCCACGTCGACTTCACCATCGAAGTCGAGCGTTCGCTGCGCGTGCTCGACGGTGCTGTCGCCCTTCTCGACGCCAATGCCGGCGTCGAGCCGCAGACGGAAACCGTCTGGCGCCAGGCTGACAAGTACAATGTCCCGCGGATGATCTTCTGCAACAAGATGGACAAGATCGGCGCCGACTTCTACCGCTCGGTCGAGATGATCAAGTCCCGTCTCGGCGCGATCCCGGTTGTCATCCAGCTGCCGATCGGCGCTGAGAATGACTTTGCCGGCGTGATCGACCTGATCGAGATGAAGGCGCTGGTCTGGGACGGCGAGCATCTTGGCGCCGAATGGGAAGTCACCGACATCCCCGCCGACATGAAGGACAAGGCCGAGGAGTATCGCGACCTGATGATCGAGACGATCGTCGAAGTCGACGAAGCCGCGATGGAAGCCTATCTCGAAGGCGAGATGCCCGACAACGACAAGATCCGCGCGCTGATCCGCAAGGGTACGATCGACGTTGCCTTCTACCCGATGATGTGCGGTTCGGCGTTCAAGAACAAGGGCGTTCAGCCGCTGCTCGACGCCGTTGTCGACTTCCTGCCGTCGCCGCTCGATATTCCGGCGATCAAGGGTATCGACGTCAAGACCGAAGCCGATATCGAGCGTCATCCTGATGATGAAGAGCCGCTTTCGATGCTGGCCTTCAAGATCATGAACGACCCCTTCGTCGGTTCGCTGACCTTCTGCCGCGTCTATTCGGGCAAGCTCGAAAAGGGCTCCTCGGTTATGAACACGGTCAAGGAAAAGCGCGAGCGCGTCGGCCGTATGCTGCAGATGCACTCGAACTCGCGTTCGGACATCGAAGAAGCTTTCGCCGGTGACATCGTGGCGCTTGCCGGCCTCAAGGAAACCACCACTGGTGACACGCTCTGCGATCCGCTGAAGCCTGTTATTCTCGAGCGGATGGAATTCCCGGAACCGGTAATTCGCATCGCGATCGAGCCGAAGACCAAGGCTGACCAGGAAAAGATGGGCCTCGCGCTCAACCGCCTGGCCGCCGAGGATCCGTCCTTCCGCGTTTCTTCCGATGAGGAATCCGGTCAGACGATCATCGCCGGCATGGGCGAGCTTCATCTCGACATTCTCGTCGATCGCATGAAGCGCGAATTCAAGGTCGAGGCCAATGTCGGCGCGCCGCAGGTGGCTTACCGCGAGACGATTACGCAGACCCACGAGGAAGACTACACCCACAAGAAGCAGTCGGGTGGTTCGGGTCAGTTCGCCCGCGTCAAGATCATCTTCGAACCCAATCCCGATGGCGAGGATTTCGTATTCGAATCCAAGGTTGTCGGCGGTACTGTTCCGAAGGAATATATTCCTGGCGTCCAGAAGGGTATCCAGAGCGTTCTGTCATCCGGTCCGCTGGCCGGCTTCCCGATGCTCGGCATCAAGGCAACGTTGGTCGACGGCGCCTATCATGATGTCGACTCCTCGGTTCTGGCCTTCGAAATCGCCGCGCGCGCCTGCTTCCGTGAAGCAGCCCGCAAGGCCGGCGCCCAGCTTCTCGAGCCGATCATGAGCGTTGAGGTCGTTACCCCGGAAGACTATGTGGGTGACGTCATCGGCGACCTGAACTCCCGCCGTGGGCAGATTCAGGGTCAGGAGCCGCGTGGCAACGCGACTGTTATCGAGGCTGAAGTGCCGCTGGCGAACATGTTCAAATATGTCGACACGCTGCGCTCGATGTCGCAGGGCCGCGCCCAGTACACGATGACCTTCGATCACAACGCGCCGGTGCCTTCGAACGTCGCACAGGAAATTCAGGCGAAGTACTCCGGTCAGAAGTGATCGGCGTCTAGCCGCAAAGATAATGAGATTAACCCCCTCGCGGGTTCGATAGGAATAGGAGCCTTAAAATGGCAAAAGCAAAGTTTGAGCGGAGCAAGCCGCACGTAAACATCGGCACGATCGGCCACGTTGACCATGGCAAGACGTCGCTGACGGCAGCGATCACGAAGTATTTCGGCGAATTCCGCGCGTATGACCAGATCGACGCGGCTCCGGAAGAAAAGGCCCGCGGCATCACCATCTCGACGGCCCACGTCGAGTATGAGACCGAAAAGCGTCACTACGCCCACGTCGACTGCCCCGGCCACGCCGACTATGTGAAGAACATGATCACCGGTGCTGCCCAGATGGACGGCGCGATCCTGGTCGTGTCGGCTGCCGACGGCCCGATGCCGCAGACCCGCGAGCACATCCTGCTTGCCCGTCAGGTCGGCGTTCCGGCGATCGTGGTGTTCCTGAACAAGGTCGACCAGGTCGATGACGAGGAGCTTCTTGAGCTCGTCGAAATGGAAGTCCGCGAGCTGCTGGACTCTTATGAGTTCCCCGGCGACGAAATCCCGATCATCAAGGGTTCGGCTCTTGTCGCTCTTCAGGACGGCGACAAGGCGATCGGCGAAGACGCCGTTCGCGCGCTGATGGCCGCCGTCGACGACTATATCCCGACGCCTGAGCGCCCGATCGACCTGCCGTTCCTGATGCCGATCGAGGACGTGTTCTCGATCTCGGGTCGTGGTACGGTCGTGACCGGTCGCGTCGAGCGCGGCATCGTCAAGGTTGGCGAGGAAGTCGAGATCGTCGGCATCAAGGACACCCAGAAGACGACGGTTACCGGCGTTGAAATGTTCCGCAAGCTGCTCGACCAGGGCCAGGCCGGCGACAATATCGGCGCTCTGATCCGCGGCGTTCAGCGCGATCAGGTCGAGCGCGGCCAGATTCTGTGCAAGCCCGGTTCGGTTACCCCGCACACCGTGTTCAAGGCAGAAGCCTATATCCTGACGAAGGATGAAGGCGGTCGTCATACGCCGTTCTTCACCAACTACCGTCCGCAGTTCTACTTCCGCACCACGGATGTGACCGGTGTCGTCACGCTGCCGGAAGGCACGGAAATGGTGATGCCGGGCGACAACGTCACGGTTGACGTCGAGCTGATCGTTCCGATCGCGATGGAAGAAAAGCTGCGCTTCGCGATCCGCGAAGGCGGCCGCACCGTCGGCGCCGGCATCGTCGCTTCGATCATCAAGTAAGCGGCTGGCCCTCGGGGCTTGACGCAAATAATGCAAGGGGCGGGTCTGCCGCCCCTGCAGATATTTGGAAAGCCGGCAAGCCCGGGCTGCAAGTTAGCAACACGCCTGATCGATGACGAGAAGGCGGAGATAAGAACAAGACAAGGACGAGTCGCATGAACGGCCAGAATATCCGCATCCGCCTGAAGGCGTTTGATCACCGGATCCTTGATGCCTCCACGCGTGAGATCGTTTCGACGGCCAAGCGCACCGGCGCCAATGTTCGCGGTCCGGTTCCGCTTCCGACGCGGATCGAGAAGTTCACGGTCAACCGTGGCCCGCATATCGACAAGAAGAGCCGCGAGCAGTTTGAAATGCGCACCCACAAGCGCCTGCTCGACATTGTCGACCCGACCCCGCAGACCGTGGACGCGCTGATGAAGCTCGATCTGGCTGCCGGCGTGGACGTTGAAATCAAGCTCTGATTTTCAGGGCGAGGGATAATTAAACGGGACCAATCGCTGGGCGCTTTATGGAGGCGCGCATGATGTCCCAAAAAGAGACACGCCGGGGGCTTTTGCCGAAGGCCGGAACTCTAAAAGGAACGAACTGATGCGTTCAGGTGTGATAGCAAAGAAGGTGGGAATGACCCGCGTCTTCACAGACGCAGGAGAGCATATCCCTGTAACAGTTTTGCAAATGGACGGCTGCCAGGTCGTTTCCACGTGCACAAAGGAAAAGAACGGCTATACCGCCGTTCAGCTCGGCGCCGGCCGCTCGAAGGTCAAGAACACCACGAAGGCGCTGCGCGGTCACTTTGCCGCCGGTTCCGTCGAGCCGAAGGCCAAGCTTGTCGAATTCCGCGTGTCGGAAGACAACCTGCTCGATGTTGGCGCCGAACTGACGGCCAGCCACTTCGTTTCGGGCCAACTCGTCGACGTGACCGGCACCACCATCGGTAAGGGTTTTGCCGGCGCCATGAAGCGCCACAACTTCGGCGGCCTTCGCGCCACCCACGGCGTGTCGGTGTCGCACCGTTCGCACGGCTCGACCGGTTCCAACCAGGATCCGGGCAAGGTCTGGAAGGGCAAGAAGATGGCCGGTCACATGGGCCAGACCCGCGTCACCACGCAGAACCTCGAGATCGTCCGCACCGATGAAGAGCGCGGCCTGATCCTCGTCAAGGGCGCCGTTCCCGGTTCGAAGGGCGCCTGGATTACGGTTCGCGATGCCGTGAAGTCCGGTGTTCCTGAAAATGCGCCGCGGCCTGCCGGCCTGCGTGCGGCTGAAACCAATGGAGCCGAATAATGGATCTCACAGTTAAAACACTTGAGGGCAAGGACGCCGGCAAAGTCAGCCTGAAGGACGAGATCTTCGGCCTCGAGCCGCGTCAGGACATTCTCGCCCGCATGGTTCGCTACCAGCTCGCTGCCAAGCGTCAGGGTTCGCACAAGGTCAAGACCCGTTCGGAAGTCTCGTTGACCGGCGCGAAGATGTACAAGCAGAAGGGCACCGGTAACGCCCGCCACCACGCCAAGCGTGCGCCGCAGTTCCGCGGCGGTGGCGTTGCCCACGGTCCGGTCGTTCGCGATCACGCGCATGATCTGCCGAAGAAGGTTCGCGCACTTGCGCTGAAGCATGCCCTGTCGTCGAAGGCGAAGGCTGAAGAGCTGATCATCATCGATGACCTGGTTGCCAAGGAAGCCAAGACCAAGGCGCTGCTCGGCCTGTTCGTGGGCCTCGGCCTCGACAATGCGCTGATCATCGGTGGCGCGGAAGTTGACGGCAACTTCAAGCTGGCCGCCCGCAACATCCCGAATATCGATGTTCTGCCGGTTCAGGGCATCAATGTGTATGACATCCTGCGCCGCGGCAAGCTCGTGCTGTCGAAGTCTGCGGTCGAAGCTCTGGAGGAGCGGTTCAAATGAGCGATATCCGCCATTACGACGTGATCGTTTCGCCGGTCATCACTGAAAAATCGACCCTGGTCTCCGACAACAACCAGGTCGTGTTCAACGTTGCCAAGACTGCAAGCAAGCCCGAGATCAAGGCCGCCGTCGAAGAACTCTTCGGCGTGAAGGTCAAGGCGGTCAACACGCTTGTACGCAAGGGCAAGATCAAGCGCTTCCGGAACTTCTCCGGCAAGCAGAAGGACGTCAAGAAGGCGATCGTCACGCTGGCTGAAGGTCAGTCCGTAGACGTGACGACCGGCGTTTGAAACAGACCCGTTAGGGTAAAGACCCAATAGGGAATGAGAAAATGGCATTGAAAACATTCAATCCGACAACGCCGAGCCAGCGCCAGCTGGTGATCGTCGAGCGTTCGGAGCTTTACAAGGGCAAGCCCGTCAAGGCTTTGACGCAGGGCTTGTCGTCCAAGGGCGGCCGCAACAATTACGGCCGCGTGACGGCGCGCTTCCAGGGCGGTGGCCACAAGCGCACCTATCGCATGATCGACTTCAAACGCCGCAAGTTCGGTGTCGAGGGCACGGTCGAGCGCCTGGAATACGACCCCAACCGGTCGGCATTCATCGCGCTGATCAATTACGCCGACGGCGAGCTTGCCTATATCCTGGCGCCGCAGCGTCTGGCGGTCGGCGACAAGGTGTCGGCCTCCGACAGCGCCATCGACGTGAAGCCGGGCAATGCGATGCCGCTGCAGAACATTCCGGTCGGCTCGATCGTTCACAACGTCGAGATGAAGCCGGGCAAGGGCGGTCAGATCGCCCGTTCGGCAGGGACCTATGTCCAGCTGGTCGGTCGCGACCAGGGCATGGCCATCCTCCGGCTCAACTCCGGTGAGCAGCGTCTGGTGCCGGGCACTTGCCTTGCAACGATCGGCGCTGTATCGAACCCCGATCACTCCAACACGAATGACGGCAAGGCCGGTCGTTCGCGCTGGCGGGGCAAGCGTCCGCATGTTCGCGGCGTCGTGATGAACCCGATCGACCACCCGCACGGCGGTGGTGAAGGCCGCACATCCGGCGGTCGTCATCCGGTTTCGCCATGGGGCAAGCCCACCAAGGGCAAGCGCACGCGCAAGAACAAGTCGACCGATAAGTTCATCATGCGCTCGCGCCACCAGAAGAAGAAATAAGAGAGGTAGTCCTAGATGGCTCGTTCAGTTTGGAAGGGACCGTTCGTTGACGGCTATCTTCTCAAGAAGGCTGAGAAGGTGCGCGACAGCGGTCGCCACGAAGTAATCAAGATCTGGAGCCGCCGTTCCACGATCATGCCGCAGTTCGTCGGCCTGACCTTCGGCGTCTACAATGGTTCGAAACACATTCCGGTTTCGGTATCGGAAGACATGGTCGGCCACAAGTTCGGCGAATTCTCGCCGACCCGTACCTATTACGGTCACGGCGCCGACAAGAAGGCGAAGAGGAAGTAACAATGGGCAAGGCAAAAGCCGCGCGCCGGCTTAAGGAAAATGAGGCGCAGGCCGTTACGCGCACCATCCGCGTCAGCCCGCAGAAGCTCAACCTCGTCGCCGCCATGATCCGCGGCAAGAAGGTTGACCGGGCGCTGGCCGAACTCGAATTCTCGCAGAAGCGGGTTTCGGATACGGTTCGCAAGACGCTCGAATCGGCGATTGCGAATGCCGAAAACAACCACGATCTCGACGTTGACCAGCTCATCGTCGCGGAAGCCTATGTCGGCAAGTCGATTGTCGCCAAACGCTTCATGGTTCGTGGTCGTGGCCGTGCTTCGCGCATTCTGAAGCCGTTCTCGCATCTGACGATCGTCGTCCGTGAAGTCGAAGAGGAGGCCGCATAATGGGTCAGAAAATCAATCCGATCGGTTTCCGTCTCGGCATCAACCGCACCTGGGACAGCCGCTGGTTCGCTGACAACCACGAATATGGCAAGCTTCTTCACGAAGACCTGAAGATCCGCGCCTATATTCAGAAGGAACTGAAGCAGGCCGGTATTTCCAAGGTCGTGATCGAGCGTCCGCACAAGAAGTGCCGCGTGACGATCCATTCGGCGCGTCCGGGTCTGATCATCGGCAAGAAGGGCGCGGACATCGAGAAGCTGCGCCGCAAGCTCGGCACGATGACGGATTCGGAAACGCATCTCAACATCGTTGAAGTGCGCAAGCCGGAAACCGATGCCACGCTCGTCGCGCAGTCGATCGCCCAGCAGCTCGAGCGCCGTATCGCGTTCCGCCGCGCCATGAAGCGTTCGGTTCAGACGGCCATGCGCATGGGCGCGGAAGGTATCCGTATCGTTTGCGGCGGCCGTCTCGGCGGCGCTGAAATCGCGCGCACCGAATGGTATCGCGAAGGCCGCGTTCCGCTTCACACGCTGCGCGCCGACATCGACTACGGCACGGCGGAAGCAGTAACCGCATACGGCATCTGCGGCATCAAGGTCTGGATCTTCAAGGGCGAAATCCTTGAGCACGATCCGATGGCCTCCGAGCGTCGCGCGACCGAAGGCGACAACAAGGGTAACAGCGGCAACAATCGCCGCCGCGAACACGCCTGATTGCGGGCGTCCAGCGAAGTTCGGAGATAGAAGAAAATGTTGCAGCCAAAGCGTACAAAGTACCGCAAGCAGTTCAAGGGCCGGATCCATGGCGTTGCCAAGGGCGGCACCGACCTGGCTTTCGGTGAATATGGGCTGAAGGCGCAGGAACCCAACCGCGTCAACGCACGTGAGATCGAGGCGGCCCGCCGCGCGATCACCCGTCACATGAAGCGTGCCGGTCGTGTGTGGATCCGTATTTTCCCCGACGTTCCGGTCACCTCGAAGCCGACCGAAGTGCGTATGGGTAAGGGCAAGGGCGGCGTCGACTATTGGGCAGCCAAGGTCAAGCCCGGCCGGATCATGTTCGAAATTGACGGCGTGAGCGAAGACATTGCCCGCGAAGCCCTGCGCCTCGGCGCGGCCAAGCTTTCGGTCAAGACGCGCTTCATCCAGCGCATCGCCGAATAAGGAGTGGTACTGATGAAAACCTCTGACGTACACGCCATGAGTGAAGACCAGCTCAAGGACGAACTCGCCAAGCTGAAGAAGGAGCAGTTCAACCTGCGCTTCCAGAAGGCGACCGGCCAGCTGGAGCAGACGGGCCGCATCAAGCAGGTGCGTCGCGACATCGCGCGTGTAAAGACAATCGCAAGCCAGAAGGCTTCGGCCACCAAGGCCTGAACGTAAGGGACCGACAAGAAAATGCCTAAACGCATCCTGCAAGGCGTTGTCGTTAGCGACAAGAACGATAAAACGGTCGTCGTCCGGGTTGAGCGTCGTTTCGCCCACCCGCTGCTTCAAAAGACCGTACGCCGCTCGAAGAAGTACAAGGCGCACGACGCCGAGAACCAGTACAAGACCGGGGATACCGTATTCATCGAAGAATGCGCTCCGGTCTCCAAGGACAAGCGCTGGACGGTGGTATCCACCGTTGCCGCGGACGCTTGATCCGGAAATACCGGCAGTATTTGGCCTGAGCCCTTGCGCTTTGGCGAAATTTCTGTATGTAGCACGGCAGATGTGCAAAGGGCGTCCGGCAACGGGCGGCCTTTTCCGTAAGGGCGCTTCCCATCTTCGGGCCGGATCCTGGTTATCGATCCGGATGGCGATCCTGAAAGACGCTACACCAAGACGCTCCGGCTCTTGCTCTCGCGTCGCCTCATCGGGCGGCGGAAAGCGCCGGTAGGGAATTTGAGCGGCCGCAGGCCTGAAAAGGCGGCGGGCGCTTCGATACGTGTCGATTAAGCTGGTCTAGGGGGGATTCCCAACCGGGCCGGTAACAACAAAAAGGCGACCTGATATGATTCAGATGCAAACAAACCTCGACGTGGCGGATAATTCCGGCGCACGTCGTGTCATGTGCATCAAGGTTCTGGGCGGCTCCAAGCGTAAATATGCCTCGGTCGGCGATATCATCGTCGTGTCCGTGAAAGAGGCTGTTCCGCGCGGGCGCGTCAAGAAGGGCGATGTGATGAAGGCCGTTGTCGTGCGCACGGCGAAGGACATCCGCCGCGCTGACGGCTCGGTCATCCGCTTCGACGGCAATGCCGCCGTTTTGATCAACAACAACAAAGAGCCGATCGGTACGCGTATCTTCGGGCCAGTGCCGCGCGAACTGCGCGCCAAGAGCCATATGAAGATCATCTCCCTGGCTCCTGAAGTTCTGTAAGGGAGCGCGGAAAATGCAGAGAATCAAGAAAGGCGACAAAGTCGTCGTCATCGCCGGCAAGGACAAGGGTCGTTCGGGCGAAGTGGTTGCGGTCTCCCCGAAGGACGATCGCGCCGTCGTTTCCGGCATCAATGTCGTGCGTCGCCATCAGCGCCAGTCGCAGACCACTGAAGCCGGTATCATCGCCAAGGAAGCGCCGGTTCATCTGTCGAACCTCGCGATCGCCGATCCCAAGGACGGCAAGCCGACCCGCGTCGGTTTCAAGGTCGAGGGCGACAAGAAAGTCCGCTATGCAAAGCGTTCGGGAGAAGTGATCGATGGCTGAAGCAAAGTATGAGCCGCGTCTGAAGAGGGCCTACCTCGACAAGATTCGCCCCGAGCTGCAGGAGCAGTTCTCCTACGCCAACGCAATGATGATCCCGCGCCTGGACAAGGTCGTGATCAACATGGGCGTCGGCGAGGCGGTTGGCGACAGCAAGAAGCCGGCCAATGCCGCCGCGGATCTGGCCGCGATTTCCGGTCAGAAGGCGATCGTCACCCACGCGCGCAACTCCATCGCCGGCTTCAAGGTCCGCGAAGGCATGCCGATCGGCGCCAAGGTGACGCTGCGCGGCAACCGCATGTATGAATTCGTTGACCGCCTCATCAACATCGCGCTTCCGCGCGTTCGTGACTTCCGGGGCCTCAATCCGAAGAGCTTTGACGGGCGTGGCAACTTCGCCATGGGCGTCAAGGAGCACATCGTGTTTCCTGAGATCGAATACGACAAGGTCGATCAGATGTGGGGCATGGATATTATCGTTTGCACGACGGCTAACAGGGACGATGAAGCACGGGCGCTTTTGACGGCGTTCAACTTCCCGTTCCGCAAGTAACCGTAACGACGAGCGTAGAAAAGGAACAACGACATGGCTAAGACAAGCGCAGTCGAAAAGAACAAGCGCCGCCGCGAGACGGTTGCCCGGGATGCTGAAAAGCGTGCCGCGCTGAAGGCGATCATCAAGGACCAGAAGCTTCCGATCGAGGAGCGCTTCCGCGCGACCCTCAAGCTTGCCGACATGCCGCGCGACGGCTCCAAGACGCGCATCCGCAACCGTTGCCAAGTGTCAGGCCGCCCGCGTGCGTATTACCGCAAGCTGGGCATGTCCCGTATCGCACTTCGTGACCTTGGCAACACCGGCAAAGTGCCCGGTATTGTCAAGTCCAGCTGGTAAGGAGGCGCCTCATGGCAATGTCCGATCCCCTGGGTGATATGCTCACCCGTATCCGCAACGGCGCCTCGCGCCGCAAGAC
Organism: Martelella sp. NC20; assembly: GCF_013459645.1. Lineage (NCBI taxonomy): Bacteria > Pseudomonadati > Pseudomonadota > Alphaproteobacteria > Hyphomicrobiales > Aurantimonadaceae > Martelella > Martelella soudanensis. Next base: position 4,845,677 of record NZ_CP054861.1, on the reverse strand, counting down.
GTCCGTGACCACGCCGGCTTCCAAGCTGCGCGCTCGGGTTCTCGACGTGTTGCAGTCTGAAGGCTATATCCGCGGTTACACCCAGACCGATTTCGACAACGGCAAGTCCGAGATCGAGATCGAGCTGAAGTACTACGAAAACGCTTCGGTGATCCGCGAGATCGCCCGCGTTTCCAAGCCGGGCCGCCGGGTCTATGTCTCGGTCAAGTCCATTCCGCAGATCGCAAACGGTCTGGGTATCACGATCCTCTCCACCCCCAAGGGTGTGATGGCTGATCACCAGGCACGCGAACAGAATGTTGGTGGTGAGGTTCTCTGCTCGATCTTCTAAGATCGAGACAGATCCTCCTAGCGAAACAGACAGGTAAACAAAATGTCTCGTATCGGTAAAAGGCCCGTTCAGGTTCCAAAGGGTGTGACTGCGTCGGTGGACGGCCAGAAAATCACAGCCAAGGGTCCCAAGGGCGAACTGTTCTTCGTCGCCAATGACGAAGTCAGCGTGGCGATGGAAGACGGCGCAATCGTCGTTGCCCCCGCCAACCAGACCAAGGACGCGCGCTCCAAGTGGGGCATGTCCCGCACCATGGTTGAAAACATCATCAAGGGTGTAACCGACGGCTATGAGCGCAAGCTCGAAATCAACGGCGTTGGTTACCGCGCGGCGATGCAGGGCAAGAACCTGTCTCTCTCGCTCGGCTTCTCCCACGAAGTTGTCTATCAGCCGCCGGAAGGCATCACCATCACCTGCCCGAAGCCGACGGAAATCACCGTCACCGGTATCGACAAGCAGGTTGTCGGCCAGGTCGCCGCGAACATTCGCGAATATCGCGGTCCCGAGCCCTACAAGGGCAAGGGCGTGAAATACGCGGAAGAACGCATCGTCCGCAAGGAAGGCAAGAAGAAGTAAGGAACACGCGTTATGGCTAGCAGGAAAGAAACCATTGCACGCCGCGCCAGCCGCGTGCGCCGCCAGGTCAAGAAGGTCGCAAACGGCCGTCCGCGTCTGTCGGTCCATCGTTCTTCCAAGAACATTTATGCCCAGATCATCGACGATGTGGCCGGCCGTACGCTGGCTGCCGCCTCGACGCTCGACGCTTCGCTGCGGTCTTCGCTGAAGACCGGCGCGGATCGTGATGCGGCCGAAGCCGTTGGCAAGCTCGTCGCCGAGCGCGCCACCAAGGCCGGCGTCAAGGAAGTCGTCTTCGATCGCGGCGCTTTCATCTTTCACGGTCGCGTCAAGGCTCTTGCCGACGGCGCCCGCGAAGGTGGCCTGAGCTTCTGATGAAGCCCCGAGACGCGCGGCAGAAAGCGCGTCTCAAACCCGGCGGGTCGATACTGCTCCTCAGGAGCCAAGTCTCCCGACCGTTCGCCGGCCACCACGCCCGCTTGGGCTAGTGGCCTTTCCATATGCCGATTGCACCCGGAAAAGAAAAAGGAACAGGACAATGGCACAGGACAGAAGGGGATCGCGCGACGATCGCCACAACAGGGATGAGCGCGACAGCGAATTCGTTGACAAGCTCGTTGCCATCAATCGCGTTGCCAAGACCGTCAAGGGCGGTCGCCGCATGGGCTTTGCAGCGCTCGTCGTCGTCGGTGACGGCAAGGGCCGCGTTGGCTTCGGCCACGGCAAGGCGCGCGAAGTGCCGGAAGCTATCCGCAAGGCCACCGAAGCCGCCAAGCGCGAAATGATTTTCGTGCCGCTGCGCGACGGTCGTACGCTGCATCACGATGTCAAGGGCCGTCACGGCGCCGGCAAGGTGTTGATGCGCAGTGCCAAGGCTGGTACCGGCATCATCGCCGGTGGTCCGATGCGCGCCGTTTTCGAGACGCTGGGCGTTGCCGACGTGGTTGCCAAGTCGACCGGTTCGTCCAATCCCTACAACATGGTTCGCGCCACGTTCGACGCTCTCAAGAGCCAGGTGCATCCTAAGGACATCGCAGCGCAGCGCGGCCTGAAATACGCCACGCTTCAGGCTCGCCGTCAGGCCGCCGGCGTTGTCGTCGACGAGTAGGGGAGAGGCACCAATGGCCAAAGCGAGCACCAAGAAGACTGTCACCGTTGAGCAGATCGGTAGCCCGATTCGCCGTCCCGCCGTCCAGCGCCAGACGCTGATCGGCCTCGGCCTCAACAAGATGCATCGTGTGCGCACCCTGGAAGATACGCCTTCCGTGCGCGGCATGATCAACAGCATTCCCCATCTCGTCCGCGTCGTCGACGAGAAGTGAGACGGGAGAACATCATGAAACTGAACGAAATCAAGGATCACGAAGGCGCGACGCATTCGAAGAAGCGTCTCGGTCGTGGCATCGGTTCGGGCTCCGGCAAGACCGGCGGTCGCGGCGTCAAGGGTCAGAAGTCCCGTTCGGGCGTTGCCATCAACGGCTTCGAAGGCGGCCAGATGCCGATCTATCGTCGTCTGCCGAAGCGCGGCTTCGTCAACATCTTCGCCAAGGACTTCGCGGAAGTGTCGCTCGGCCGCTTGCAGCAGGCCGTTGACGCCAAGAAGCTCGATGCCAAGAAGACGGTAACGGCTGAAGCGCTCAAGGAAGCCGGCGTGATTCGCCGCGTCAAGGACGGCGTTCGCGTGTTGTCGGGCGGTGAACTGAAGGCCAAGCTGACGCTCGAAGTTGCTGGCGCCTCCAAGGCCGCGATCGAGAAAATCGAAAAGGCCGGCGGCTCGATCACCGTGGCCGGCGGCTCCAAAACCACCGAATAATTCGGCTTCTATTTGAAAAATCTACGCCCGGAGTGCTTCACACCGGGCGTTTTTTCTTCCATATGTGCCTCAACCACCGGCTGGCCCTCTCAAAAAGCCAAGCGGGTGTTTTATCGTGAAGACGGCCCCCGTTCGAAATGGAGCGATGTCGCCTGTTACGATCGGGCAATTTCTCGCACCGGGCGCTTGATCGCGGCCGTGCGGCGACGCGGAGATACGCATGGCTTCTGCAGCGGAACAACTCGCATCAAATCTGAACTTCTCGACGTTTGCCAAGGCGACGGACCTGAAGAAGCGGATCTGGTTTACCCTCCTGGCGCTTCTGGTGTACCGGCTGGGTACGCATATCCCGCTTCCCGGAATCAATCTCGAGGCCTATGCCCAGGCCTTCCAGGGGCAGTCCGAAGGCATTCTGGGCATGTTCAACATGTTCTCGGGCGGCGCCGTCCAGCGCATGGCGATCTTCGCGCTCGGCATCATGCCCTATATCTCGGCTTCGATCATCGTGCAGCTCCTGACCGCCGTGGTGCCGTCGCTGGAAGCGCTGAAGAAGGAAGGCGAGCAGGGCCGCAAGATCATCAACCAGTATACCCGTTACGGCACTGTCGTGCTGGCCACGGCGCAGGCCTATGGCATTGCGATCGGCCTGCAGTCGGGCGCCAACCTGGTCTCCGATCCGGGCTGGTTCTTCATCCTGTCGACCGTGGTTACGCTGGTCGGCGGCACCATGTTCCTGATGTGGCTCGGCGAGCAGATCACCTCGCGCGGTATCGGCAACGGCATCTCGCTGATCATCTTCGCCGGCATCGTCGCGGGCCTTCCGGCCGCCGTCGGCAACATGCTGGAACTGTCGCGCGTCGGCTCGATCTCTGCCTTCGTTGTCGTCGGCATTCTGGTTGTCGTCATTGCCGTGTTCGCGCTGATCGTGTTCGTCGAGCGCGCGCAGCGCCGTCTGCTGATCCAGTATCCGAAGCGCCAGGTCGGCAACCGGATGTTCCAGGGCGATACCTCGCATTTGCCGCTGAAACTCAACACCTCGGGCGTTATCCCGGCGATCTTCGCATCGTCGCTGCTGCTGCTGCCGGCGACGCTTGCGGGCTTCACCTCGTCCGAACTGCCGGGCTGGGCGACCGCCGTCATCGCATCGCTCGGTCATGGTCAGGCGCTCTACATGATCGTCTACGGTCTGCTGATCGCGTTCTTCGCGTTCTTCTATACCGCTATCGTGTTCAACCCGAAGGAAACGGCGGACAATCTGAAGCGTCACGGCGGCTTCATTCCGGGCATTCGTCCGGGCGAACGCACCGCCGAATACATAGACTATGTTCTGACTCGCATTACCCTCGTCGGTGCGGTTTATCTGGTCTTCGTCTGCATTCTGCCGGAGATACTCGTGGCCCGCACCGGTGTGTCGCTGGCGCTCGGCGGTACCTCGCTGCTCATTATCGTGAGCGTGACGCTCGATACCGTGTCGCAGATCCAGGGACATCTGATTGCCCAGCAGTATGAGGGGCTGATCAAGAAATCGAAATTGCGGGGAGGAAAGAGGGGACGATGAAACTTATACTTCTGGGACCGCCGGGCGCCGGCAAGGGGACGCAGGCGCAGCGGATTGTTGCCAGCCATAACATACCTCAGCTTTCCACCGGTGACATGCTGCGCGCAGCCGTTGCCGCGCAGACAGAGGTCGGCAGGAAGGCGAAAGCCGTGATGGATGCCGGCGGTCTGGTTTCCGACGATATCGTGATCGCGATCGTTTCGGAGCGGATCGATCAGGACGACTGCAAGGACGGCTTCATCCTGGATGGCTTTCCGCGGACGCTTGTCCAGGCCGACGCCACGGAAAAGATGCTCTCGGCGAAGGGGCTTGAGCTCGACGCGGTTATCGAGATCCAGGTCGATGACGAGACGCTTGCCGAGCGAATCGCCGGTCGCTACAGCTGCGCCAGATGCGGTGCGGGCTATCACGACGTGTTCCACAAGCCGAAGGTGGACGGCGTCTGCGATAAATGCGGGTCGACCGAGTTCAAGCGTCGCCCCGACGACAATCGCGAGACCGTCGAGAAGCGTCTCAAGGCCTATTACAAGGAAACCGCCCCGCTGATCGGCTACTACTATGCCAAGGGCAAGCTTTCCTCGGTGGACGGTATGGCCACCATGGACGATGTGACGGCCAGTATCGAAAACGTCCTGGCGAAGCTTTGAGTTTTATCCTTGTGCTCGTCCAGCGGACGGCCGGGGCAATGACACGGTTGCGGCGGCTTCAGGGCTGATCCGATCGTCACAAAAATCGAGGAGACGGTTGCAATATGTCGCCGTTTCCGCTATGAGCGCTCCAACTCGCGACATGGGGCAAGGCTGTCGATAGTCCTTTTAGTTTGGATCAGGACGCGTCTTGTCACGAATATCAGTTGCGGCCGAGCAATGACCGGCGGGTTATCCGTCAAAGAAACCGGCAGTTTCTTGCGACATCAAGCTGCCAATAGAAAATGCTAAGGAGAATCGGCGTGGCTCGTATTGCTGGCGTCAACATCCCGACTGCCAAGCGCGTTGTAATCGCGCTGCAGTATATTCACGGGATCGGACCGAAATTTGCACAGGAAATCTGCGAAAAGGCTTCCATCCCGGCTGAACGCCGCGTGCACCAACTGACGGACGCCGAAGTCCTTCAGATCCGTGAGGCGATCGATCGCGATTACATGGTGGAAGGCGACCTGCGTCGCGAGAACTCCATGAACATCAAGCGTCTGATGGATCTTGGCTGCTACCGCGGCCTGCGTCATCGTCGCGGCCTTCCGGTCCGCGGCCAGCGCACGCACACCAATGCCCGCACCCGCAAGGGCCCGGCAAAGGCGATTGCAGGCAAGAAGAAGTAAGTTTTACGGGACATTTCGTTCCGGAAAGAGCCGGCGGGTTTGCGCCGGCTTTCTGCGTAGATGACCGGGCCTTGAAAGGAACGGTTTGCGGTGCGGCGAAAAACAGCCGGGCCGCGATGAAACGGATCAGGAGGGTTTCCGCGACAGCGGAGAACTTCCCGGTGGAGCCGCTGGCGTTACGGCGGTGTCGAGATCAACGAAAGGAATACCATGGCCAAGGAAGCCACCCGCGTTCGCCGTCGCGAGCGCAAAAACATTTCGTCGGGCGTTGCCCACGTGAACTCCTCGTTCAACAACACGATGATCACCATCACCGACGCGCAGGGCAACGCGATTGCATGGTCGTCCGCTGGTGCCAAGGGCTTCAAGGGCTCGCGCAAGTCGACGCCGTTCGCGGCCCAGATCGCTGCCGAAGACTGCGCCAAGAAGGCTCAGGAACACGGCATGAAGTCGCTGGAAGTCGAAGTCTGCGGTCCCGGTTCGGGTCGTGAGTCGGCTCTGCGCGCGCTCCAGGCCGCGGGTTTCGTCATCACCTCGATTCGCGATGTGACGCCGATCCCGCACAATGGTTGCCGCCCGCGCAAGAAGCGTCGCGTCTGATTATCTGTCAATTTGCTCCGGTGGTCTCGTTTGAGGTCCCGGTTCTACGAAGCTCGGCCGTCACGATTGGATAGTGCGGCGAACGAAAGGTAGAAATCATGATACAGAAAAACTGGCAGGAACTGATCAAGCCCTCCAAGGTGGAATTCACCTCGAGCGGTCCCAAGAAGGTGACGCTGGTTGCCGAACCGCTGGAACGCGGCTTCGGCCTGACGCTCGGCAATGCGCTGCGCCGCATCCTTCTGTCCTCGCTGCGCGGCGCTGCCGTGACCGCGGTTCAGATCGATGGCGTTCTGCATGAATTCTCGTCGATCCCGGGCGTTCGCGAAGATGTCACCGACATCGTCCTGAACATCAAGGAAATCGCCATCCGCATGGAAGGCGACGAGGCCAAGCGCATGGTCGTGCGCAAGCAGGGTCCGGGCGTGGTCACCGCAGGCGACATCCAGACCGTTGGCGACATCGAGATCCTGAATCCCGATCTGGTGCTCTGCACGCTCGATGAAGGCGCTGAAATCCGCATGGAATTCACCGTCAACAACGGCAAGGGCTATGTGCCGGCCGAGCGCAATCGCGCCGAAGACGCGCCGATCGGCCTGATCCCGGTCGACAGCCTGTATTCGCCGATCCGCAAGGTTTCCTACAAGGTCGAGAACACCCGTGAGGGCCAGGTTCTCGACTATGACAAGCTGCTGATGACCATCGAGACCGATGGTTCGGTCACCGGCGAGGATTCGGTCGCATTCGCCGCCCGCATCCTGCAGGATCAGCTCTCGGTCTTCGTCAATTTCGAAGAGCCGCAGAAGGATACCGAGGAAGACGACGTCACCGAACTCGCCTTCAACCCGGCCCTTCTGAAGAAGGTCGACGAACTCGAGCTTTCGGTCCGTTCGGCCAACTGCCTGAAGAACGACAACATCGTTTACATCGGCGATCTCATCCAGAAGACGGAAGCGGAAATGCTGCGGACCCCGAATTTCGGCCGCAAGTCGCTGAACGAGATCAAGGAAGTGCTGGCCTCCATGGGCCTGCATCTGGGCATGGAAGTGCCGGCCTGGCCGCCGGAAAATATCGAGGACCTCGCCAAACGGTACGAGGATCAGTACTAACACGTCATACTGCGGGCAACGCCCTGCAAGTGAAGGAGAATAGCAATGCGCCATAAAAGTGCAGGCCGCAAGCTGAACAGAACGGCAAGCCATCGCAAGGCGATGTTTGCCAACATGGCCGTCTCGCTCATCATCCATGAGCAGATTGTCACGACGCTGCCCAAGGCCAAGGAAATCCGTCCGATCGTTGAAAAGCTGATCACGCTCGGCAAACGCGGCGATCTGCATGCCCGCCGTCAGGCGATCTCGCAGGTCAAGGACGTGGACGCCGTCAGGAAGCTGTTCGACGTTCTGGCATCGCGCTACGTCGACCGCAATGGCGGCTACACCCGCATCATGAAGGCCGGCTTCCGCCACGGCGACAACGCCCCGATCGCCGTGATCGAGTTCGTTGACCGCGACGTCAACGCCAAGGGCGCAGAAGACAAGGCCCGCGTCGCCGCCGAAGCCGAATCGGAAATGGAAGCCGCGTAAGCAGCGGTTTTCAATTTTGAGTATTTGAAGAGCCGGGTGCGAAAGCGCCCGGCTTTTTGTTGCTCACTTGCGCCCCGGCGTTACCGTCATGCCGGACCTGATCCGGCATCCAGGGCGGATTGTGAGAGAGGCGGCAGAAGAACAGCAAGGCCCGTTCTCTGGCCCTGGTTCCCGGCTCAGGGCCGGGATGACGGAGGAGGTGGCCTGAAAACGGGCAGCCAGTTCCTTGTTGGTCCTCGCCTCTACCGCGGAACATGAATTGTCGCCCGCACATGTTTCAGCGAGGCGACGATGGTGAAGGTCATGATCACCAGAAGGGTCCAGGAGCTCCATTTGCCGAGATGCACGGTCGACCACGCGCCGAGTTGATCGGGATATTGCCAGATGGCGAAGAAGGTCGAGACGTTTTCCGCAAGCCAGATGAAGAAGCCGATCAGCACGAAGGAGAGCAGCATCGGCATTTTGCGGTCGCGGTCATAGGGCCTGAAGATCACGGTGGCGCGGGCATAGAGGCCGATGGCGAGCGCCGCGATATACCAGCGATAGTCGCCGATATAGTGGTGGGTGAAGAAGTTGAGGTAGATCGCCAGCGCCACAAGCGTCGCCATCCAGTAGGGCGGGTGGTGGATGATGCGGATATCGAGGATGCGCCAGGCCTGGATGATATAGCTGCCGACGGCGGCATACATGAAACCTGAAAACAGCGGCACGCCGAGCAGTTTGGTATAGGCGAAATCCGGGTAGGACCATGACTGGATCGTGCCGGACGTCTTGAATAGCTCAAGCGCGAAACCGACGACGTGGAACAGGCAGATCGCCTTGAACTCGTCCACCGTCTCCAGACCGAGCCGGATCATCGCAAACTGGATGACCAAGGCGATGGCGAGCAGAAGGTCATAGCGCGGAATACCGGCGACGCCGCCGCGCGGCACGGCAAAGATCGCGATGAAGAACAGGCCGGCGAACAGGCAGGCCCGCGCTTCCTTCAGACCGAAGAACAGGAATTCGACGGCGAAGCGGCGCGGGCCGAGAAGGTCCGGTCTGGGCGCGATATCGGTGAGCCACCGGTCGATCGACCACACGCCACTGTTTCCCGCCAAATCCGTCATGTCCCCTCGCGCGTCGTCTGCCCTTCGAGTGCTGGCTCACCGGTAGGGCGATATTATGGCTCAGTTTCTCCGGCAGATCTCGATGCGTCGTTTGAAAAAGGCCTTCTCGGAGTGGTTTCCCGAGAGCGTCATCGCCCTGGCGAAGAGATCGGCCGCTTCCGGGTAATGTCCGGCGCGCAGCAGGCAATCGGCCCTGGCGGCATAAAGCGGGACTGCAAGGGCGGGCAGGTGCTCGATCTCGGCGAGCAGCGTCAACCCAAGCTCCGGGCCACCGGCCATGCTGTGGGCGATCGCGCGGTTGAGCGCGACCACGGGCGAGGGGACGAGGTCGATGAGGCGATCGTAGATCGCGGCGATGGTTCGCCAGTCGGTATCCTCTGCCCTCGGCGCAAGGCCGTGGCGGGCGGCGATCGCGGCTTGCAGGGTGTAGGGCCCCGGCTGTCCCCCGGCGGCGGCGAAGGCCCTCTCCAAAGCGGAAAAGCCGTGGGTCAGCAACAGCCTGTCCCAGCGCGCGCGGTTCTGTTCCGTGATCGGTACCGGCACGCCGTCCCGATCGATACGGGCGGGAAAGCGGGCGGCCTGCAGCTCCATCAGGGCCAGCAGACCCAGCACTTCCGGCTCCTCGGGAAGGAGCGCTGCCAGAATGCGGCCAAGGCGCATCGCCTCTTCCGAAAGCGGCGGGCGAAGCACGGCATTTCCGCTTGTTGCAGCATAGCCCTCGTTGAAAATCAGATAGACCACCTCCAGCACCGAGGCGAGGCGCTGGACGCGTTCCGGCCCGGTGGGAACCTCGTAAACCGGCCGGGCCGCGCCGAGCTGGTTTTTTGCCCGCAGCACCCGCTGCGAGACCGTCGCCTCGCCGGTGACGAAGGCGCGGGCGATTTCGGCGGTGGAAAGTCCGGCGACGACTTTCAGCGTCAGCGCCACGCGCGAGGCGGGCGTGAGCACCGGGTGACAGGCGGTGAAGATCAGGGCGAGGCGTTCATCGCCGATATCATCGTCCATCGCGGCCTCCGCCGCATCGGCATGGCTGGTCCCGATTTCATAGAAAGCCAGCGTGACGGCGCTTTCCTTCAGCGCTTCGGTTTGCCGCCGGCGGGCATGGTCGATGGCGCGGCGCTTTGCCGTCGTCATCAGCCAAGCGGCGGGATTGGCCGGAATGCCGGCTTTCGGCCATGCCGAAAGGGCTGCGACAAGCGCCTCCTGGGCAAATTCTTCCGCAAGCGAGAGATCGCCGACATAGCGGACGAGCCCGGCAACGAGCCGGGCCCGCTCGATGCGGAAGGCTGCCTCTATGGCCTTGCGGCTGTCGTCCTCGTCCATGAACCGGACTATGGCGCATCCGTCTTGCCGGTCAATCCCGTTTCGGCGCTCAGCGGTTGCGGCCCTCGAAACGGGCGAGCTGTTCCTCGGTCGCAACGTCGGCGAAATCCGCCAGTTCGTAGAAGGGGCGAATTTCGATCTCGCTCGGGCCGAACATCGGGTTCGGGCAGCGTTTGACCCAGGCAACGGCCTCGTCCATATCCTTCACCTCCCAGACCCAGTAGCCGGCGACGAGTTCGCGGGTCTCGGCGAACGGCCCGTCGATGACGGTGCGGCTCGCGCCGTCGAAGGCGATACGCTTGCCCTTGGAGGAGGGTTTCAGCCCGTCAGCGGCAAGCATGATGCCGGCCTTTGCCAGTTCCTCGTTGAACTTGCCCATCGCATCCAGCAATTCGGGCGTCGGCATCACGCCGTTTTCGCTGTCTTCGGTCGCCTTGACCAGTACCATGACTTTCATCGTCGTCTCCCTTGTTTGCGGCGCGCCCGTTTGGCGCTCCTGTCTCCACGACGAATGACCAATGCCGTTTCCGACATTATCAGCAAAAAAATCGAAGAAAAGATCACGTGCGGCGATCGCGGCGGCCGCCCGGATACTGAACCCTATATCCTGCAATGCGGCACGGGCGTTTGGCATTTCTGACAGGCCGTTCTCTACTTCGCCGCCCTTTGCATCCGTGCCGCCTTCTTGCGGGCGCGCTTGCGTTCCGTGATCGCGGGGCGCGCGAAGCGGTAGCCGAGGAGAAGGACGGCGATCGCGATGTAGAGCATGATCTCCGGGCCGATGACCTTGCGCGACATGGCAAAGTGGAGGGTGGCGAGCGCGGTGATCTCGTAGATGAAGGAGTGGATCAGGATCCAGCCCTTTTTCAGCGTGCGGATCGACCAGTTGTTGGAGGTGACGGCGAGCGGGATCAGCATTACCAGCGCCATCATGCCGAAGGTGATGAACGGCCGCTTGATCACGTCCTCCACCACCATCGAAATATCCATGCGCTGGTCGAGCACGAGATAGACCAGGAAATGGAAGCAGACGTAATAGAAGCCGAGCAGGCCCAGCGCCCGCCTGTAGCGCATCAGGTTGATCTCAGCGAGATCACGCAGTGGTGAAATGCAGAGCGTTGCCAGGATAAAGCGCAGCGCCCAGATGCCCAGCACATGCTCGAAGGTCTTCACCGGGTCGACGCCGAGCTGGTTGGTGGCGCCGAGGTAGAAATACCAGACGGCGGGCGCCAGTCCGAGCGCATAGAGCGCCCAGACGGAGGCCGGACGCCACCAGTTGCTCTTGGCGGCGGGGCGTCTCTTGGCTGCGATATCGGTCATGGCTCAGGTGCTCAATAATTGGCCTTGAGGTCCATGCCCTTGTAAAGGCTCGCCACCTCGTCGCCATAACCGTTGAACATCAGGGTCGGAATGCGCTCGCCGCCGAAGAAGCCGCCGCCTTCGCCGATCACGCGTTCGGATGCCTGGCTCCAGCGGGGATGCGGCACGTCGGGGTTCACATTGGCGTAGAAACCGTATTCGCTGGGCTGCAGCAGGTTCCAGCTGTTGGGCGGCTGCTTGTCGGTCAGCGTCATCTTCGTGATCGACTTGATGCCCTTGAAGCCGTATTTCCACGGCACCACGAGCCGCATCGGCGCGCCGGACTGGTTCAGCAGCGTCTTGCCGTAAAGCCCGACGGCGATGATCGTCAGCGGGTGGTTGGCCTCGTCAAGCCTCAGCCCCTCGACATAGGGCCACGGCATCGGCTGGCCGAAACCGCGCTGTGCCGGCATTTGCTCGGGGCGCACCACGGTCTGGAATGCGACATATTTCGCCGAGCCGGTCGGTTCGGCGAGATCGAGGATCGATTTCAGCGGAATGCCGACCCAGGGGATCACCATCGACCACGCTTCCACGCAGCGCATCCGGTAGGTGCGATCTTCCAGCGGGAATTTGGTCATCAGGGTTTCGATGTCGACGGTCTGCGGCTTCTGCACCATGCCATCGATCTCGAACGACCAGGGGTAGGGCTGGAAATCGCCGGAGTTGCGATAGGGATCTTCCTTGCCGGTCCCGAACTCGTAGAAATTGTTGTAGTGGGTGATGTCCTCGTAGCTGGTGACCTTGCGGTCGGCGGGCGCGGGGATCGGCCCTTTCACCGTTTTCAGCGCTTCGCCCTGGGCGAGGTCCTCGCCGGCGGCGAACGCGCCCGGGGCCGCGGCAAAGGTTGCGCCCGCCGCAAGGCCCGCCAGAAGCGTGCGGCGCTTCAGGTAGATGTGCTCCGGCGTGATCTGCGACGCGGGGATATGCGGCGGCTTGTAAGCGGACATCGAAATGTCTCCCGTAATGTTCGTCAAGAACTGTTACGTTTGAAGATCGTCGATAGTTTCAGCTTTAACAAGAAACTTTACGACCACATTTTTGTGTATCGGTCGTGAGGCCGGGGCGGGATTGCCCGGCAAGGGCCGCGCCTTCGGCTCAAGTCGACCTTGGTTTTTCACCCGCCTCGGGCGGCGAGATGCCGTCTCCCAGAAGCTCCTCGACAAACCATGCCGCAAACTGCGCGCGGCCGGAAACGCCGGCCTTGGCATAGATCCGGGTCATCTGGGCGCGCACCGTGCCCTGGGCCGATCCGCGCAGGCGCGCGATTTCCGCCAGATCGATGCCCTTCAGGGCGAGCATGCCGACCTCCCGCTCCGCTGTCGTCAGCCCCCAGATATCGAACTGGGTTTCGATGATGCGGACGAAATCGCCGCGGGCGATATCGAGGGCGCGCCCTTGGGCTGCCATGCGCTCGAGCGTCAGCCGAAGCTGCCAGCCGGCCATGAATATGCCGAGCACGAGAACGAATGCCGTCAACGCCTCGATGATCGACTCAGCGTTCACGGGGGCATCGGCAAGGTCTCGAATGGCATCGGCGACGAAGAACAGGGCTGCCACGCTCTGCAGCATCATGAAGATCGCAAGGGCGATCGTTTGCGACCGCCCTTGCCGTGTTGGTTTCCGGGTTTTCGTCAACGCGGTGGACCCTTGATCATCGGGCGCACAAGATTTCTCCTGAGCGCGTAGCTTTCGGCCGCAACGCCTGCGACATGAACGAGCGCCAATACTAGCATGAGATTGGCCGCCGTTTCATGGATCTCTTTCACGATTTCGCCCGAGTCCTCGGAGGGGTCCTCGCCTTCGCCATCCCCTGCAAGCACGGACCAGTCGCCCTGTTCGACCGCAACCCGCTCCTTGGCGATGGCGATCGGGGTTTTTGCGTCGGTCAGGATCAACCCCGTCGCGATCACCGCCGCAAGACATGCCCAGAGCGCATAGACCATGATCGCGCCGGCCGGGTTGTGCGAGGGATATTCCTTCGGCTTGCCGCGCAACAGCGAGAAGAGATGCGATACCGCGGCGCGCGGATCCGGAAGGAAGGCGGTAAACCGGGCTTCCTTCGGGCCGATGAACCCCCAGACCAGACGAATGACCAGCACCGCCATCGCGATCCAGCCGATCCAGATGTGGACGGCTCCGCCCGGCTCCGAGAGCAGGCCGTTGATGATGACGGCGGCGGCGATGAGCCAGTGACTGAGGCGCACCACGGGGTCCCACGGGTTGGGCGGGGCAATCGCTGCCCCAGTCCCTGTTCGTCTACCGGTCGACATTTCAGTCCTTCCCGGAAATTCTGGCGATCGCGCCGGTCTTCGGGTTGATGTAGACTTCGTGCATCTTGTTGTTTGCGTCATAGCACTTCGCCTCGATCATGCCGCCCTCGGCTTCAAAGCCCTTGAGGTCGCAGCCAGCTTTTTGCAGCGCGGCGGCGGCATCCGTCGGGTTGGTGCCGACGATATCGCCAACGGCAGGCATTGCGAAGGCGGCAACAGGGGCGGCAATGAGCGTAACCGCGAGCATCATGGAACGGATCATTAGAATTTCCTCTCTTGGGAAGGCGCGCCGGAAGTGGAGCGCAACGACCCCGATCTGCTGCCTGCCAGCCTCGTCGTCCATCTGCTTATGGCTGAGCGCGGTCCACGTAAGCAATTGCTTAGGAGGCGATGCCCGTTTTCGGATTAACCGTACCGGAGAGTACCGTTTTGCCGCCAACCGATAGTGACAGCCCGGTTAATATGGGTTACCACCACCACAAGCGGCGATACCTGCGTTTGGCGCAGGAGCACATTGAGGAGGACCCGAGCGGTCATATGTGCTGAACGCCCGGATTTAAGAAAGGAAGACCCATGCCTGCCTATCGTTCCAGAACGACGACCCATGGTCGAAACATGGCCGGCGCGCGCGGTCTCTGGCGCGCAACCGGCATGAAGGATGGTGATTTCGGCAAGCCGATCATCGCCGTCGTCAATTCTTTCACCCAGTTCGTGCCCGGTCACGTCCACCTGAAGGACCTCGGCCAGCTCGTCGCCCGCGAGATCGAGAGCGCCGGCGGCGTCGCCAAGGAATTCAACACCATCGCTGTCGATGACGGCATCGCCATGGGCCATGACGGCATGCTCTATTCGCTGCCCTCGCGCGAGATCATCGCCGACAGCGTCGAATACATGGTCAACGCCCATTGCGCCGATGCCATGGTCTGCATCTCCAACTGCGACAAGATCACGCCCGGCATGCTGATGGCGGCGCTGCGCCTCAACATCCCGGCGATCTTCGTTTCCGGCGGCCCGATGGAGGCCGGCAAGGTGGTGCTGAACGGCAAGGAACAGGCGCTCGATCTGATCGACGCCATGGTCGCCGCCGCCGACAGCAAATATTCCGACAGCGACGTTCAGGCGATCGAGCGTTCGGCCTGCCCGACCTGCGGCTCCTGCTCCGGCATGTTCACCGCCAATTCGATGAACTGTCTGACGGAAGCGCTCGGCCTGTCGCTGCCGGGTAACGGCTCGACGCTCGCAACCCACGCCGATCGCCGCCGCCTGTTCGTCGAGGCCGGCCACCAGATCGTGGATCTTGCCCGCCGCTATTACGAGCAGGATGACGAGACCGCGCTGCCGCGCACCATTGCCAGCAAGGAAGCGTTCGAAAACGCGATGACGCTCGATATCGCCATGGGCGGTTCGACCAACACCGTGCTGCATATTCTGGCCGCCGCCTACGAGGCCGAGCTCGATTTCACCATGGATGATATCGACCGCCTGTCGCGCCACGTGCCGTGCCTGTGCAAGGTGGCGCCCGCCAAGAACGACGTCCACATGGAAGATGTCCACCGCGCCGGCGGCATCATGGCGATCCTCGGCGAGCTGGACCGGGCAGGGTTGATCAAGCGCGACAGTCCGACCGTGCATTCGGCAACGCTGGGCGACGCGATCGACCAGTGGGATATCGTGCGCACCAATTCGGAAAGCGTGCGGAAATTCTTCATGGCAGCACCAGGCGGCGTGCCCTCGCAGGTGGCTTTCTCGCAGGAGCGCCGCTGGGCCGAACTCGATCTCGATCGGGTTTCCGGCGCGATCCGCAGTGCCGAGCATCCGTTCTCCAAGGATGGCGGACTTGCCGTGCTGAAGGGCAATATCGCGCTTGACGGCTGCATCGTGAAGACCGCCGGCGTCGACGACAGCATCCTGAAATTCTCCGGTCCGGCGGTCGTTTATGAAAGCCAGGACGCCGCGGTGAAGGGCATTCTCTCCAACGAGGTCAAGGCCGGGGACGTTGTCGTCATCCTCTATGAGGGCCCGAAGGGCGGCCCGGGCATGCAGGAAATGCTGTACCCGACCAGCTATCTGAAGTCGAAAGGCCTCGGCAAGGATTGCGCGCTGATCACCGATGGCCGGTTTTCGGGCGGGACATCCGGTCTTTCCATCGGTCATGTCTCGCCGGAAGCGGCCCAGGGCGGCGCGATCGGCCTGGTGCGCCAGGGCGACATGATCGATATCGATATCCCGAACCGCACGATCAGCCTCAGGATCTCGCCCGCCGAACTCGAGGCCCGCCGCTCCGCGCAGGACGAGAAGGGCTGGAAGCCGGAACATCCGCGTCGCCGCAAGGTGACGACCGCGCTGAAAGCTTATGCCGCCTTCGCCGCCAGCGCCGACAGGGGCGCGGTGCGGATTTTGCCGGAATAGCCCGGGCTTTTCCGTGTCACAGATGGCGTTTGTGTTAATCTTCGGGCCGTCCTGCAAGGGGCGGCCCGAAACTTTGAGTGGCTGAAGATGATCCGATTGTTTGCCGTCCTCGCGCTGATCCTGTTTCCGGTTCTTGCCCGTTCGGCCGGGGCTGCGCTTGTCTGTACGCTCGTGATGAACGCCAGCTCCGGTACGGTTGTTGTGGAGGATGGCGATTGTCGATCCGAGGTCACGCCGGCATCGACATTCAAGGTGGCGCTGGCGGTCATGGCTTTCGATGTCGGCGTGTTGCAGGATGCCCATCACCCGGTCATGGCCTATCGCGATGGCGATCCCGACTGGGGCGGCGCGGCATGGAGGCAGGACACGGACCCCGCGCGCTGGATGCGCTATTCCGTGGTCTGGTATTCGCAGCGTCTGACCCATCTGATGGGGCCGGCGACGCTTACGCGTTATGGCGAGGCCTTTGGCTACGGCAACGCCGACTTTTCAGGCGATCCGGGTTTTGACAATGGACTTGATCGCGCCTGGATTTCGTCGTCGCTGAAGATTTCGCCCTATCAGCAGGCCGTCTTCCTGCGCGGGCTTGTTCTCGGCGCTCTGCCGGTCGATCGTGAGGCCATGGCCAAGGCGCAGAGCCTGCTTGAGCAGCAAGACATGGACGGCTGGCTCCTGCGCGGCAAGACCGGGGCAGCGTATCCCCGTCGCGCCGATCGCAGTTTCGATTACGATCATGGCTGGGGCTGGTATGTCGGCTGGGCCGAACGCGGCGATGATACGCTTGTGTTCGTGACTCTGACGCAGGCGGAGCAGCGCAACCGGCAATCGCCGGGAATACGGACCCGGGAGGTTTTTCTCGGGCAATGGCCGGCCTTGTCGGAGCGGGGCCTGAACGCCGCGCACTGATCCGGCCGGCAAGGGAAACGCGGCGCGCGCGTTTCCCTCGGGGTTCGCCTCAGAGCGGCTTGTCGATCCCGTCATAGAGCTTCTGCAACTGGCCAATGCGGGTATCGTAGGCCTTTTCGATGCAGGAGACCGAGGTGCCACAGGCTTCGCGTTCCTTCAGCCACGCCTTCTGGTCGTCGGCCATGTTTCCGGAAACGCCCATGGCGAACAGGCCCTTCAGCATGGTGTACATCGTCGCCATCTTCACGTCGTCATCGTTGAGCGTGAGATTGGCGCAGATGGTCTTTTCATTCGGCGTCAGGCCGGAGGCGCTGCAATCGAAGCTCGCTGCGGATGCCGGTGCGGTCATCAGGGCGGCGGCGCCGACGACGGCGAGCGATGCCACAAGCGCGAGTGCTGCGGTGCGGGGAGCGTGTTTCATGGATTGTACCTCCTTGTGTTTCTGCCGTAGGTTGCGCTTGCCGCCCGGCAATTTTGTGGCGGGCGCGGCCCTGTGCGATGACCGCAATTTTCCGCCCCAATCGTGAATGTGTCATGAATACTGCGATATCGCCCGCCTGTTTTATCGCATCTGCCCCTTTTTCACCCTATATCGGGCGATGATTGTGATGCATCTTCCGGGGTCCCGGATGTCTGATGGATTTCATGAAAAGACAGGTGACTGATGACGGCACACTTCACACGCATTTCCGCAGCGGCACTTCTCGCCGGGGTGGTCCTGACCATGCAGCCCGCGCTTGCTGCCGAAAGAGCGGTTCCCGGCAGCGATGCCGAACTGCAGTATTCCTATGCGCCGCTGGTCAAGGAGACCGCGCCGGCGGTGGTCAATGTCTATGCCGAGCGCATGGTGACGCGGCGCTTGTCGCCGCTGTTTTCCGATCCGTTTTTCGGCCAGTTCTTCGGCCAGCAGATGCCCGGAAGATCCGAAAAACAGACGTCCCTCGGTTCCGGCGTGATCGTCGAGAACAACGGTATGATCATCACCAACAACCACGTCATCGCCGGGGCGGACGACGTGCGGGTCGCGCTTTCGGACGGGCGCGAGTTTCCCTGCACCGTTCTTTTGAAGGACGAGCGCTATGATCTGGCGGTGCTGAAGATCGACTCGGATGAGGAATTTCCGACGATCCCGATCGGCGATTCCGATGCGGTCGAGGTCGGCGACCTGTCGCTTGCCATTGGCAACCCCTTCGCGGTCGGCCAGACGGTCACGAGCGGCATCATCTCGGGACTTGCGCGCAACTCGGTCACCGACGGCGAATTCGGCTTCTTCCTGCAGACGGACGCGGCGATCAATCCGGGCAATTCGGGCGGCGCGCTGCTCGATATGCAAGGCGAGCTTATCGGCATCAACACCGCGATCTTTTCCAGGGGCGGCGGGTCCAACGGCATCGGATTTGCCATTCCGGCCAATATGGTCAAGGTGTTTCTCGCCGCCGCCGACAGGGGAGAGACGCGGTTCCAGCGCCCCTATGTCGGCGCGACATTCGGCCCGGTCACCTCCGACATGGCGGAAGCGCTGGGGCTGAAGGCCGCGCGCGGGGCGATCGTTTCCGCGGTGAGGGCGGCGGGCCCCGCAGAAAAGGCCGGCCTCCAGCCCGGCTCCGTCATCACGGCGGTCAACGATGTTCCGGTCGAGCATCCCGACGCCCTGCTTTATCGCCTTACCGTGATCGGCATCGGCGAAGAAGCCGATCTCACGGTGGAACGCGACGGCAAGATCAGCCATATCGACCTGTCGCTCGCGCTCGCGCCGGAAGACCCACCGCGCGATACCCGCTCGATCGACGGCGACAGCCCTTTTTCCGGCCTTACGGTGGAAAATATCTCGCCGCGCGTGGTCGAGGAGTTGCGCCTGCCCGACATATCTGATGGTGTGGTTGTCGCAGACGTTGAAAGCGGTTCGCCCGCGGCCCGGATCGGCTTTGCCCGGGGCGATATCATCGTCGCCGTCAACGGAACCGAAATCGACAGCACCGGTACGCTGGAAGACCAGGCTGCCATCAGTCCCGGCTATTGGCGCCTTTCCATCAACCGTGGCGGCAGAGTGATAAACCAGATCTTCAGATGAGCGACCTGTTTGCCCCCAAAGTCCCCGAAGACATCGAGCGCAAGCGGCCGCTCGCCGACCGGCTGCGTCCGAAGCACCTCGCCGAGGTCACCGGCCAGCCGCATCTGACCGGCGCCGATGGCGTGCTGACGCGCATGATCGCGTCCGGCTCGCTCGGCTCGATGATCTTCTGGGGGCCGCCGGGCACGGGAAAAACCACGGTCGCCCGTCTGCTGTCGGGCGAGGCCGGTCTTGCCTTCGAGCAGATTTCCGCGATCTTCTCCGGCGTCGCCGATCTCAAGAAAGTGTTCGAGGCGGCCCGCGCCCGGCGCATGAACGGACGTCAGACCCTGTTGTTCGTGGACGAGATCCATCGTTTCAACCGCGCCCAGCAGGACAGTTTTCTTCCCGTCATGGAGGATGGCACGATCATCCTGGTCGGCGCCACCACCGAAAACCCGTCATTCGAACTCAACGCCGCCCTTCTGTCGCGGGCACGGGTGCTGACCTTCCGGCCGCATGACGCGGAGAGCCTTGCCGAACTCGTCGCCCGCGCAGAGACGACAGAGGGCAAGAAACTACCGCTCGATGACGCCGCCCGCCAGACCCTGCTGATGATGGCCGATGGCGACGGACGGGCGATCCTGACGCTGGCGGAGGAGGTCTGGCGGGCCGCGCGGGAAGGGGAGTTGCTCGACCCGCAAAGCCTGCTGAACATCGTCCAGCGCCGTGCGCCGATCTACGACAAGGGCCAGGACGGCCACTACAATTTGATTTCCGCGCTGCACAAGGCGGTGCGCGGCTCCGATCCCGATGCCGCGCTCTATTACCTCGCCCGCATGTTCGATGCCGGCGAGGATCCGCTGTTCCTCGGGCGAAGGCTGGTGCGCATGGCGAGCGAGGATATCGGCCTTGCCGACCCGCAGGCCCTCGTGATCGCCAATGCGGCCAAGGACGCCTATGACTTTCTCGGTTCGCCGGAGGGCGAACTGGCGCTGGCGGAGGCCTGCGTCTATCTCGCCACCGCGCCGAAATCGAACGGCGTCTACGTCGCCTTCAAGGCGGCGATGCGGGCGGCCAAGGAAAACGGTTCGCTGCTGCCGCCCAAACATATCCTGAACGCGCCGACAAAGCTGATGAAAACGGAAGGCTATGGCGACGGCTATCGCTACGACCACGACCAGCCCGACGCCTTCTCCGGACAGGATTATTTTCCGACCGAAATGGGTCGCCAGAGCTTCTACCGCCCGCCGGATCGCGGTTTCGAGCGAGAGATCAACAAGCGTCTGCAATGGTGGGACAAGCTGCGCAAGGAACGCGGCGGCTGAACCGGATGCGCCGGACGCCCGGTCTTTTTACGGATTGATTTGCGAATACCGCCGCAGCAAGGGAACTCTCGTCTTCACTTCGCGTTTACCATGCAACACGAAATGGAGAACCGAAATGGAAAATCTGCCCCTACGCGTTCTTGCCTACGCCGCCATCGCGCTTTGCTGCGCAATGGTTATCGGGATCATCCTGACGGTGCCGGTTCTTTACGAGGCCAGGATTTTCCTTCTCCCCGCCATGCTGCTGATTGCCTGGGTCTCGGGCCCGCTCCTGACCCACTACCTCGCCCCCTCCGGGGCCCGCAGATTGCGCAAGCGGTAAGCCCCCCGGCCGCGCGCTGAAAACGCCTGACCAGAAGGGAAGCTGGTCAGGCGTTTGTTTTTTTGAGCAATGCCGGCAAACCGGACTACCTTTCCGAGGGCGCCTTCTTGATCGGCGCCTGATAGGTGAACCCCATGTCCCAGGGGAAATAGATCCAGGTGTCCTGACTGACCTCGGTGACGAAGGTGTCGACCATGGGCACGCCCTGCGGCTTGGCGTAGAGGCAGGCGAAATGGGCCCTCGGCAGCATCTCGCGCACTTCGCGGGCGGTGTTGCCGGTATCGGTCAGGTCGTCGATGATCACGACGCCTTCGCCGCCATTCTTCTTCAGATCCTCGGAAATGCCCTTCAACAGCAGGGTTTCGCCCTGATCGGTGTAATCGTGATAGCTCGCGATACAGACCGTCTCGATCAGGCGGATCTCAAGCTCGCGCGAAATGATCGCGGACGGGACCAGGCCGCCGCGCGTGACGCAGACGATCGCGGTGAAGGTCTGTTCGAGGCCGGCGAGACGCCAGGCCAGCGCACGGGCGTCTCGATGGAACTGGTCCCAGGAAACGGGGAAGGCTTTTTCGGGAAGGGACATGGCAGGCTCCGCAGGGCAACAAACGATGCGGGCTAATAGCCGTATTCGCGCCTTTATTGCAAGGCCTGCGCCGCCCTCACCGCGACATCAGCGTTGCCGCCGTCATAGAGCCGAGCAGCGTGCGGGTCACGCCGCCGAAAAGCAGTTCCCAGAGCCGCGAATGAGTATAGGCGCCCATGATCAGCAGATCGACGGAATTGTCGGAGAGCCGGTTCTCGATGATCTCGGCGGCTTTGGCCTTGTCGGCATGGGCGCTGGTGGCCACCACATTGATGCCGTGGCGGGCAAGCGTTGCCGCGATCTCGGCGCCGGCAAGCCCGCTATCCTCGTCGGCGCTGTCGCGCGGATTGACCGAGAAGATTTCGACCTCGTCCGCCTGTTTCAGGAAGGGCAGGGCGTCGAACGTGGCGCGCGCGGCCTCGCGCGAGCCGTTCCATGCGACCATCACCTTGGAAAACGGCCTGGCGGTCTTGGCCACATGCGGAACCATCAGCACCGGGCGGCCGCTATCGAACAGGAAGTTCTCGAAATTGGTGCGAATGTCGCCGGGCGCGTCCGAGGCAAGCTGCGGGGCTATGATCAGGTCGACGGCGCGCGCGCTGTCAACTACCGATGGCCCGGCAAAGCCGGAGGCCGAGACGATGTTGCGCCAGTCGCAGGAAATGCCTTCCCGCTCGGTGCGGGTGCGGAAAATCTCGCCGATTTCAGCACTCCGCTTTTCGGCAAGCTCCTGCATCGACTGAATGGAAACCGGGTCCGGGATTTCCATCGGCGCCACGATCGGGGTTGGCGTGACGGCCTCGGCGTGGAGACCGATCAGATGCGCATCGAAGCTGCGCACGACCTCAAAGGTGAAATCGAGAAATCCGCCCTGCTGCGCGGGCGATTCCATCACCGCCAGAATGGTCTTGTAGCTCATCGAAATGCCTCCCGAATACGGATCGTGTTGTTACACTGTAGCGTTGGTGTCGCCGATTGCGAAGGGCAAAGCATTGACCGGTGTCAAAATCATCCTTGAAGCGACGCAATCATTGCCCGGATGTCGGCCGCAGCCGCATCGACAGCCGCGCGTTCGCGCGCACGAACCACGAGCTGGGTATTGAAACCCTTGTCGGAAAAGCGCGGATAGGAGCCGATCGAGGTTTGCGGATGGGCCTTCTGGATCGCCGCCAGCGCCGTGCCGATATCGCCCTCGCCGAAGGGGCAGTCGATCGCCTCCGAGATGATCGCAACGCCGCCCCGAAGCGTCGGGATGACATTGGCGAGCATGGCCTGAAACACCTGCGGCACGCCGGCCATGACATAGACATTGCCGATTATGAAACCGGGCGCGGTCGAGACCGGATTGTCGATCAGCGTCGCCCCTTCCGGCATGCGGGCCATGCGCTGGCGCGATTCGTTGAACGCAATGCCGTGCCGCGCATAATTTTCGGCAAGACGCGCCATCGCCTCGTCATTGTAGATGCAGGCAAGGCCGAAGGCGGCGGAAACCGAGTCGGCGGTGATATCGTCATGGGTGCCGCCGATGCCGCCGGAGGTGAAGACATAGGTGTAGCGGCCCCTCAGCGCGTTGACCGCTTCCACGATCGCGTCGCTGTCGTCGGCGACGATCCGGACCTCCCTGAGTTCGATGGCTGCAAGCGTCATGGCGTCCGCCAGATAGCCGATATTCTTGTCCTTGGTCCGTCCGGACAACAATTCGTCGCCGATGGCGAGCATGGCTGCGGTTGGCTGTGTGGTCATATAGGTCTGATCCGTGATATGCCGGGGCCTGTTTTCTGAACCTTTCGGCGGGTTTCTTCAAGCGCGCATTTTCATCTTCATTTGCCGTGGTGTGAACAGTGCGTCTATCGCCCGCCGTCTCGACAAAAGCCCCGCGGAAGCCCTATTCCGGGCTCAACGCATGAACCAGCGAAACCGGAGTGTTGAAATGGCTAAAGTTCTCGTTCTCTATTATTCCGCCTATGGCCACATCGAAGCCATGGCCAAGGCCGTTGTCGAAGGCGCGAAAGCGGCCGGCGCGGACGTAACCCTGAAGCGCGTTCCCGAACTCGTTCCCGAGGACGTTGCCAAGGCATCGCACTTCAAGATGGATCAGGAAGCGCCGATCGCAACGCCCGACGAGCTGGCCGAGTATGACGCCATCATCTTCGGATGCGGCACCCGCTACGGTACGGTCGCCTCGCAGATGCGCAACTTCATCGATCAGACCGGCGGGCTGTGGGCCCAGGGCAAGCTGGTTGGCAAGGTCGGCTCGGTTTTCACGTCGTCGGCGACCCAGCATGGCGGCCAGGAGTCGACCATTCTCGGCTTCATCCCGACGCTGCTGCACCACGGCATGATCGTCGTCGGCCTGCCTTATGCCTTTGCCGGCCAGATGGGCGTTGAGGAAGTCAAGGGCGGCTCGCCCTACGGCGCTTCGACGATCACCGATGGCGACGGCTCGCGCATGCCGTCCGAAACCGAACTGGCCGCCGCCCGCTATCAGGGTGAGCATGTGGCCAGGATCGCTGCCAAGACGGCCGCCTGAGGCCCCGACTCCTCCCTGACTTAAGCTGCGCGGCCTTCACGGGCCGCGCTCAGTTTGTTGACGAACCTAGTGCGCAATCACGGCGTCGCCCCGCTCGACGCCGTCATCCCGGGCTTGATCCGGGATCCAGCAAGTGCCGAGTCCTTGCGCGCAAAGACTTTTTTTCCGAGATGCCCCGCAAGCGGCCCTGGATGCCGGGTCAAGCCCGGCATGACGGGGGAGGGGCTTTGTCATCAGTCTGTGCGCGGTCCTCACGGGCCGCGCTTTTTTGTGCCCGTTCTTCCCCGCGAAATCCCGCCGCCCGCGCCGCCCTTACGATTCCGGTTATCACGAACCGCATCGAAGGACAGGCGTCATGCGCATCGACAACCACAAGATCCCCGGCCTCTGGTACGGCCAATCCTCCAATCTGGGGGCCGCGCGCGAAAGGCCGCCGGTCGTCATCGTGCTGCATTACACCACCGGCTGGAACGGCAGAGCGAGCCGGGACTGGCTGATGGGGGAGGCGGGCGGCACCACCAATCGCGGTTCCAGCGCCCATATCGTGGTCGACCGCGATGGCGCGGCCTGGCAGATCGCGCCGTTCAACCGTACGGCCTGGCATGCGGGGCCGTCGCGCTATGGCGAGTTGCAGGGCCTCAACAGCCATTCGGTCGGCATCGAATTCGTCAATGCCGGCTGGATGAAGCCGAACGGCCTCGGCGATTACATCGATGCCTATGGCCGGCGGATGAACGACCGCGCCCTGAAAAAGGCCGGCGGCTATACGCTCGCCGCGCATGACCGGGTCGGGTCGGGAACCTTCGCCTGGCCGCTTTATCCGGAAGCGCAGCTTGAAACCGGGCTCGAGATCGTCCAGGCGCTGCTTGCCGCCTATCCGATCGCGGCGATCGTCAGCCATGAGGAGATCGACACGCGCGGCTGGAAGACCGATCCGGGGCCGGCCTTCCCGATGGCCCGGTTTCAGGAGCTTCTGGGCGAGGCCGCCGATCGTGAGGACGCCTATGTTGTCACTGCCGGCCGGCTGAACCTGCGCGGCGGACCGGGTACCGGTTTCGAGAAGATCGTGCCGCCGGGGTTTTTGTTGCGCGGCACCAGACTTCGGGTTCTGAAGCGAAACGGCGACTGGGCTTTCATCGCGCCGGAGCGGGAGGATGGCGCGGAGGGCACTGTGCGCGGCTGGGTGCATGCCGCCTATATCGCGCCGATGATTGCGGCTTGAAACAGGCATTTCTTGCGTCTTTGGCGCAAGGCCTCTATATCACCGGAAAATATCGGATTCACATCCAACCTTGAACTGGACTGGCGGATCATGAACACACTCGGTTTTGACAAGAAGCCGCAGGACACCCGCGTCGTCGTGGCGATGTCCGGCGGCGTCGACAGCTCGGTGGTGGCCGGGCTGTTGCAGCGCGAGGGCTATGACGTCCTCGGCATTACCCTGCAGCTATACGACCATGGGGCAGCGGTGCACCGCGCCGGCTCGTGCTGCGCGGGACAGGATATCGACGATGCGCGCCGTGTCAGCGAGCGTCTCGGCATTCCGCATTATGTGCTGGATTACGAGGCGCGGTTTCGCGAAACGGTGATCAATCCCTTCGCCGAGGCCTATATCGCCGGCGAGACGCCGATCCCCTGCGTTGCCTGCAACCAGACGGTCAAGTTCGCCGACCTTTTGACGACCGCGCGCGAGCTCGGCGCCGATGCGCTGGCGACCGGCCATTATATCCGCTCGGCCCCCAATCCGTCCGCCGACAACCCGATGCGGCGCGCGCTTTATCGCCCGGTCGATGCCGAGCGCGACCAGAGCTACTTCCTGTTTGCGACCACGCAGGAACAGATCGATTTCCTGCGCTTTCCGCTCGGCGGGCTGCCGAAGGCTGCGACCCGCAAGCTTGCCGGGGAAATGGGCCTGATCGTCGCTGACAAGCCGGACAGCCAGGACATCTGTTTCGTGCCGCAGGGCAAATATTCCGATGTCATCGCCAAGCTCAGGCCGAATGCCGAGCTTTCCGGCGAGATCGTCCATCTCGACGGCCGCGTACTGGGCCGCCATGAAGGCATCGTCCGCTATACGATCGGTCAGCGCAAGGGGCTTGGGGTTGCCACCGGCGAGCCGCTTTACGTGGTCTATCTCGATGCCCGCTCGCGCCGCGTCGTCGTCGGCCCGCGCGAGGCGCTGGAAACCCGACGGATCTATCTGCGCGACGTCAACTGGCTGGGCGATCGCCCGCTTGCCGGCGAAGCGGCGGGCGGCTTCGAATGTTTCGCCAAGGTGCGTTCCACAAGGCCGCCGCTTCCGGTTGTCCTGCGCGCCGATGAGAACGGCGTCTACGTCGATCTCCTGGAAGGCGAGGCCGGCATTGCCAGCGGGCAGGCCTGCGTCCTCTACGACGCGCCCGGTAACGACGCCCGCGTCTTCGGCGGCGGCTTCATCGACCGTTCCGAGCGTTCGGCGGAGGCCGAGGCGGCGCTGAAGAGCCTGATGAACGGGCTTGCCGCCTGAGCGTCATCCCGTTCCCGGCAGCGGTATGCCGCCGGGCAGGTCGGTTACGTCGCGATCGTCGCCGTTTGTTGAAGAGTTTGGTGGGTGCTCCGGCGTTTCCTCCCTCTCTACCGTCATTCCGGCCTTGAGCCGGATTCCAGCAAGCGCAAGTCCTTGCGCGCGAAGACCCTTTATAGCGTCACCACAAGCGGCTCTGGATCCCGGCTCAGGGCCGGGATGACGGACGTGGTTGGCAGGAGGTGGGTCGTGAGACCAAGCTTGTCACGTCGTGATCGGCTTTTCGGCCGCCATGAACAGCTTCAGCGATTCCTGGTAGCCCAGGGTCAGCAACTGATGGACGTAGGCGATCAGCCTGTCGGCCCAGTCGAAACCCATATAGGCGGCGAGCCACACCAGAAGCGCCGCGATGATCAGCGCGTAGATGAAGCTTCTGAGCACCATCAGCACGATGGCAAGCAGCACGAAGGCGATCAGCCCGTAGAAGATCGAGGGCGCCAGCGCTACGCCGTCACGATGCGCGAGATAGCCCATATAGAGCGCGAAGATGATGCAGACCGCAGCGCTCAGCCGGTCGCGGATATTGCGGTGGGTGTAGGACGCGCTTGCCATTCTCGATCTCCCTTTCGACACGGCAGTCAACGTTACAGGAACGCGGTTGAACGACGCCGGTTCCCGATATCCCACGTTCAGCGCTGATTGTCGATCAGGCGAGTTCCGCAACCACACGGTTTAAAACCAGCATGCCCTCGGGCGTTGCCCTCAGCCTGTGGTTGCCGATGCGCTCGACAAGGCCAAGGTCGATCAGGAAGGCCTCGCGCTCGGCATCGATCGCCTTGCCGGCAAGCGACGACCATCGGGCAAGGTCGACCCCTTCGACCACGCGCAGCCCCATCAGCAGCAATTCGTCGGCCTGTTCCTCACCTGCGAGCGCGGTCTGCTCGGCAATGCCGTTGCCGGTGCCCTCCACCATCGACAGCCAGGTCTCCGGATGCCGCTCGTCAGCCGTCGCGAGCTTTTCACCGGCGGTCTGGAGCCTGCCATGAGCGCCGGGGCCGATGCCGGCATAATCGCCGTAGCGCCAGTAGGTGAGGTTGTGACGGCTTTCCGCGCCCGGTCGGGCGTGGTTGGAGACCTCATAGGCGGGCAATCCGCGTGCTGTCGTCACGGCCTGCGTGATCTCGTAGAGTTCGGCGGCGTGATCCTCGTCCGGCACGGTCAGCTTTCCGGCCTTGTGCAGCGCGTAGAACGGCGTGCCTTCCTCGATCGTGAGTTGGTAGAGCGACAGGTGATCGGCGGCGAGATCGATCGCGCGGTTGAGTTCGGCCTCCCAGTCGGCCGCAGTCTGGCCGGGCCGGGCATAGATCAGGTCGAACGACATGCGCGGGAAGATGTCGCGCGCAAGCCGGATCGCGCCGAGCGCCTGTTCGACAGTGTGCAGCCGTCCGAGAAACCGCAATTGCCGGTCGTCGAGCGCCTGAACGCCCATCGAGACGCGGTTGACGCCGGCGGCGCGATAGCCGCGAAAACGCGTTGCCTCGACGCTCGAGGGATTGGCCTCCAGCGTGATCTCGATTCCATCCGGCACATGCCAGGCCTTCGCGACGGCATCCAGAATGCCGCCCAGCGTTTCCGGCGCCATCAGCGAGGGCGTGCCGCCGCCGATGAAGATGCTGGTGACCGCGCGCGGGCCGGACAGCGCGCGCATATGGTCGATCTCGCGGATAAACGCCGCCTGAAACCGCTGCTGATCGACAGGCTGGTGGCGGACATGGCTGTTGAAATCGCAATAGGGGCATTTGGCCGCGCAGAACGGCCAGTGCAGATAGACGCCGAAACCGGGTTCGCCGTCGTCGCGGGCCATGGTTTGCGGATCGCTCAGCGTGACAGCCCCTTTTCGACGAACAGGCGGAAGGCGCGGGCGCGATGCGACAGCGCGCCGCCATCCTCAGGCCCGCCACGGGTCTTCTCGTCGGTTTCCATTTCACCGAAGGTCCTGTCATGGCCCGCCGGCCTGAACACCGGGTCGTAGCCATGGCCCTTGTCGCCGCGCGGCGGCCAGATCAGCGTGCCCTCGACCTCGCCCCGGAAGGTCTCGGTGTGGCCATCGGGCCAGGCGAGACAGAGGACGCAGACGAAGCGGGCGGTGCGGTTTTCGGGCGTGGTTGCGCCTTTTTCCGCCAGCAGCTTCTCGACCTTTTCCATCGCCATCGCGAAATCGCGGCTGCCATCGGCCGTTTCCGCCCAGTCGGCGGTATAGACGCCCGGCGCGCCATCGAGCGCGTCGACGGCGATCCCGGAATCATCGGCAAGCGCCGGCATGCCGGATTTGCGAGCCGAGGCCAGCGCCTTGATGGCGGCGTTTTCCTCGAATGTCGTACCGGTCTCTTCGGGCACGTCGAAATTCAGTTCGGCCGCCGATCGTGCGGAAAAACCTAGCGGGCCGATCAGGTCCGCGATCTCCGCGATCTTTCCGGCATTGTGGCTAGCGACGACGATGGTCTTGGTCTCGAGTTTGCGCATGTCAGGTCCCAATAAGGCAGGATGAAAGGGTTTTGGCCGCATAGCCCCCAACCAATCTCCCCCCTTGAGGGGGAGATGTCGCGAAAGCGACAGAGAGGGGTATAGGGCGTGAGCCGCCAATTCCGAATTTGCCGAAACGGTTCACCCCTCTCTGCCCCTGTCGGGGCATCTCTCCCTCAAGGGGAGAGATTGAAGGGAGGAGGGACGCAAACCTCGTCATCACACCCCCCAGAGCCTGCCCTCGGCGCATTCAAGGCTGTTGCCGGCGGGGTCGCGGAAATAGACGGAGCGGGCGCCGTTCGGCCAGCGGAAATCGCTTTCGATGGCGATGTCATGGTCGGCGAGGCGCTTGAGCAGGGCTGCGAAATCGTCGCCTTCAAGCCGGAAACAGGCATGGCCCGGGCCGCGCGCGCCGTGGGCGGGAACGGGCAGGGCATCCGGCGGCGCGGGTATGATCGTCTCGT
Organism: Martelella sp. NC20; assembly: GCF_013459645.1. NCBI lineage: Bacteria > Pseudomonadati > Pseudomonadota > Alphaproteobacteria > Hyphomicrobiales > Aurantimonadaceae > Martelella > Martelella soudanensis. Next base: position 4,816,213 of record NZ_CP054861.1, on the reverse strand, counting down.
CCGGATTGAAGATAAGAAGCACGCCCGGGCCGCAGCGGAAGAACACATGCCGGTCGCCGGCGCGAGAAATCCTCTCAAGGCCCAGAACGCCGCCGTAAAACCGCTCGGCGGCGTCGAGGTCATCGACGTAAAGCGCGGTCTCCAGAATGGCGGCGATCGGGCTGGTCATCGCGTCACGCGCCCTCGACGGTCTTCTTCTGCAACTCGACCAGTTCGGCAACACCGTTGCGGGCCAGATCCAGCAGCGTCAGGAACTCGTCCTGGCTGAACGGCTTGCCTTCGGCGGTGCCCTGGATCTCGACGATCCCGCCGGCGCCGGTCATGACGAAATTGGCGTCGGTCTCGGCGGAGGAATCCTCGAGATAATCGAGGTCGATGACCGGCTGGTCGGCGAAGATGCCGCAGGAAATCGCCGCGACATGGTCCTTCAGCACCTTGCCGGACTTGACCATGTTGCGCGCTTCCATCCACTTCAGGCAATCATGCAGAGCGATCCATGCGCCGGTGATGGAGGCCGTGCGGGTGCCGCCATCGGCCTGGATCACGTCGCAGTCGACGCTGATCTGGCGCTCTCCCAGCGCTTCGAGATCGACGACGGCGCGCAGCGAACGGCCGATCAGGCGCTGGATTTCGAGCGTGCGGCCGCCCTGCTTGCCGGCGGATGCCTCGCGGCGCATGCGTTCCCCGGTGGCGCGCGGCAGCATGCCGTATTCGGCCGTCACCCAGCCCTTGCCGCCATTGCGCAGCCACGGCGGCACGCGCTCTTCGAGCGAGGCGGTGCACAGCACATGGGTGTCTCCGAACTTCACCAGGCAGGAGCCTTCGGCGTGCTTGGAGTAGCCGCGCTCGAACGAGACTTTGCGCATCTGGGTGAGTTGTCTGCCTGATGGCCGCATGGTGTGGTCCTTCCGGTTGCCTTTGGCCGCGTTCTACGAGCATGCGCCCGCTTTTGCAAAGAAAAACGGTGTGAGATCAGCCCTCAATTGCGCCCGCGCGGCTTCGCACTATATTAGGCGGGAAGCTTTCTCACGTTCCGGCAAAGGTGCATGACCACAGATCGCAAAACAAAGGTTGATATGCCCGCCATCTCGCTCGACGACCGCTCGCGCGAGGTGTTCCGCCGCATTGTCGAAACCTATCTGGAGAGCGGCGAGCCGCTCGGCTCGCGCAATCTGTCGCGGCTTCTGCCGATGTCGCTGTCGCCGGCATCGGTGCGCAACGTCATGAGCGATCTCGAGGAACTCGGCCTGATCTATGCCCCGCATATCAGCGCCGGCCGGCTGCCGACCGAAAGCGGCCTGCGCTTCTTCGTGGATGCCTATATGCAGATCGGCGACCTTGCCGAGGGCGAGCGCGCCGAGATCGAACGCCAGATGGGCGGTATCGGCAGCGGCCAGCCGGTGGAGACGCTGCTGGACGAGGCGAGCCAGATGCTCTCCGGCATGTCGCGCGGGGCCGGACTGGTGATGACGTCGAAGAGCGACACCGTGCTGAAACATGTCGAGTTCATCCGTCTGGAGCCGACCAAGGCGCTGGCCGTGCTGGTCGGCGAGCACAATCAGGTCGAAAACCGGATCATCGATCTTCCCGCCGGCACCACCTCTTCGCAACTGACGGCGGCCGCGAATTTTCTCAATGCCCATCTGAACGGCCAGACGCTGCCGGAGCTGAAATCGGTGCTGACGCGGTTGAAGGACCGGGTGCGCCACGAACTCGATCAGTTGTCGCAGGATCTCGTGGGGCGCGGACTTGCCTTGTGGTCGGGCAGTAACGAAGACGGCAATCCGGGGCGGCTGATCGTGCGCGGGCGCGCCAATCTGCTCGAAGGGGTGGCGGATGCCGCCGATATCGACCGGTTGCGCATGCTGTTCGACGATCTCGAAAAGAAGGACAGCCTGATCGAGCTGATCAACCTTGCCGAAAGCGGCTCCGGCGTCAGGATCTTCATCGGCTCGGAAAACAAGCTGTTTTCGCTGTCCGGTTCCTCGCTGGTGGTCGCGCCCTATCGCGACGGCGACAATCAGGTCGTCGGCGCTGTCGGCGTGATCGGGCCGACCCGCCTGAACTATGCGCGTGTCGTGCCGATGGTCGATTATACCGCCCATCTGCTGTCGCGGCTTTCCAGTAGGCGCTGATTGCGGCAAAACCCATACCGGCCCCATATCGGACCTTGATTTTTCGATGCTTAACCTCGATATCGGGGCTCAATAAATTCACCAATGGAATGCAATCTGCGGAGACGTCATGACCGACGAGACCAAGAAAAACGGAACTGACGAGGAAATCAGGGAAACGGTGCTCGACCTCGAAGCCGAGATGGACGCTGCAGCCGCCGAGGATATCGCCGAAGAGGCCGAACCCGATCCGATCGATATCCTGCGCGCCGAAAACGAAAAGCAGCGCGACCAGTTGCTGCGGCTTGCCGCCGAGATGGAAAACCTGCGCCGCCGCACCGCCCGCGATGTCAAGGACGCCAAGGCCTACGCCGTGACCGCGTTCGCGCGCGACATGCTCGGCGTTTCCGACAATCTGCGCCGCGCGCTCGATGCGATCCCGCAAGACAAGCGCACCGAGGAAATCAGGGGCTTCATCGAAGGCGTCGAAATGACCGAGCGTTCGATGCTTTCCGGCCTCGAACGTCACGGCGTGAAGAAGATCGAGGCCGAGGGCGAGCGCTTCGACCCCAATATCCACCAGGCGATGTTCGAAGTGCCGAACCCGGAGATCCCCGCCAACACGGTGGTGCAGGTGGTGCAGGCCGGCTACATGATTGGCGAGCGGGTGCTGCGTCCGGCGATGGTCGGCGTTTCAAAGGGCGGTCCGAAAGCGGAGCAGCCGCAAGCCGCCGAAGAGGCGCCGAAGGACGAGTAAGGCGCACTGAAATGCGCTGGCATTGAAATTATTGAGGCGTTCCGCGATCGCGGAGCGCCTCAATTTGTTCAGAAGCTCTGTGCGCAGTCACGGCGTTTCCTCCTCCGCGCCCTCATCCCGGCCCTGAGCCGGGATGACGGCGGAGCGACGGGCGCATTAGCATCATCATATTTATCGTAACGACATCGCCATACTGCCCTGGATGCCGGCTCAAGCCCGGCATGACGGAGGAGGGGGCTTTGGCAGCAGTCCGGGCGTTCCGTCATCGCGGAGCGCCCTTTTGCATTCAGCGCCGTATAGAATAATGGGAAAAAGAGACCCGGGTGCGAGGTCCCTCAGGCCGCCGAGGAATCCGGGTCGGAATTCAGGAAGGCGTAGATCGCGCTTTCGGTATCGGAGGCGCGCAGCTTGCGGGTCAGTTCCGGGTCACGCAGCAGGCGGGCGACCCGTGAGAGCGCTTTCAAATGATCCGCGCCAGCGCCTTCCGGCGCCAGCAGCAGAAAGGCGAGGTCGACGGGCTGGTCGTCGAGCGCGTCGAAATTCACCGGGTGCTGAAGCCGCGCGAAAACGCCGGCGATGTGGTCGAGCTTCGGCAGCTTGCCGTGCGGGATGGCGATGCCGTTGCCGACGCCGGTCGAGCCCAGCCGCTCGCGTTGCAGCACGATGTCGAAGATTTCACGCTCCGGTATCCCGGTCACGGCTTCCGCCCGGGCGGCGAGTTCCTGCAGCAATTGCTTCTTGGAATTGGCCTTGAGGGCGGGGATGATCGCTTCCTGTTTCAGCAGGTCGTCGAGTGCCATGTCCTGGTATCCTGGCGTGAAGCGGACGCCTTGCGGCGCCCGCCGGTTTGAAGTCAGCCCTGAATGCCGGCTGTGTCGATCCAGCCGATATTGCCATCCGGGCGGCGATACACGATGTTCAGCGTCTTGTTGTCCGGGTTGCGGAACAGCATCAGCGGCTTGTCGGTCATGTCCAGCGCCATGACGGCGGTTGCCACAGCCATGGTGCGCACCTCGGCCCGGGCCTCCGCGACGATCGCCGGCGCGTAGTCCTCGGGAATTTCCGCGTCATCCTCCGGTGGCGTGTCCATCACCGAATAGGCAAATTCGGCGGAAACGGCATGGCCATTGTGATGGTGGTCCTTCAGCTTGCGCTTGTAGCGGCGCAGGCGCTTGGCGATCCGCTCGAAGGCTGCCTCGAAGGCGGCCTGGGGATCGTGCGCCTTGCCGGCCGCGTGTAGCACGGCGCCGCTGTCGAGGTGGACCTTGCAATCGGCCTCAAAGCCGCCGCCGGCCTTTTCCACGGTTACCTGGCTCGAATAGCCGCCGTCGAAATATTTCGTGACCGCTTCCTCGATCTGGTCCTCGATTCTTTCGCGGAAAGCCTCGCCGACTTCCATCTGTTTGCCCGAGACGCGAACACTCATGGTTATTCCCTTCTTTTCGTGTTTGCACGAGCCAGTGTAGGCCAAGCCTCGATCTCCTCCAAGAGGTTCGGTTTGTCGGCCCGAGTGGCAGTGCGATGACAACCGGTCATCGATATGTATTTGGGCTTTTTTCAGCCGTTTGCCAGCGGGAAATTTGCAATTCGTTCCGCGTTTTTCGTGCCGTCCGCCAGTTGGGCTCGTCATATCGACGCCGGCGTCCGGTCACAAAACCATTAAACTGTCGGTTCGCGCCCCTTTGCGGCGGATGCTCTAGCGTTCATGGACGGCGAAGTCAATGCGGCCGTTGTTTTGTCCGGCCTTCGCCGCTTCAGCCGGCAGCAACCCGGGCATAGGCCCGCTTCTCCCGCCGGCGCTGGACGGAGGAGGGGATGTTCATGGCTTCGCGGTATTTGGCAACCGTCCGGCGGGCAAGCGTGATCCCGTCTTCCTTCAGCGCCGCGGCGATGTCATCGTCGGAAAGCACTGTGGCCGGCATCTCGGTGTCGATCAGCCGCCTGATCTTGTGGCGCACGGCTTCGGCGGAGTGGCTCGCGGCGTCCTCATCGGCGCCGGCGATCGAAACGGTAAAGAAATAGCGCAGTTCGAACAGCCCGCGCGGCGTGAGGATGAACTTGTTGGAGGTGACCCGGCTGACGGTCGATTCGTGCATCTTGATCGCATCCGCCACCGTTCTGAGATTGAGCGGGCGCAGATGGTCGACGCCATGTCGGAGGAAACCGTCCTGCAGGCGTACGATCTCACCGGCGACCTTCAGTATGGTGCGGGCCCGCTGATCCAGGCTGCGGGTCAGCCAGTTGGCATTCTGCAGGCAGGTGTTGAGGAAGGTGCGGTCAGCCTCCGACATGCCCTGCGATGCCCTGACCTGGGCCAGATACGAGCGATTGACCAGCACCCTCGGCAGGGTGTCGCTGTTGAGTTCGATCTGCCAGTCGCCGCCGGGCCTCTCGGTGACGATGACGTCGGGCAGGACTGATTCGCTCGGGTGGCTGGAGAACGCGCTGGCGGGTTTCGGGTTCAGCCTTCGCAATTCCCCCAACATGTCGAGCAGGTCGTCGTCATCGACCCCGCAGATGCGCCTCAGTTTCTGAAAATCCCGTCGCGCCAAAAGATCGAGATTGTCGACCAGGGCCTCCATGGCGGGGTCCAGCCTGCCGCATTGCCTGAGCTGCTCGCGCAGGCAATCCGACAGAGACTGAGCGAAAATGCCCGGCGGATCGAGCGATTTGAGCGCTGAAAGCACCTGCGTCACCTCGTCCGTATCGATCCCGACGCTGGCGGCAATTTCGTGCGGCTCCCCCTGGAAATATCCGGCCTCGTCGAGATAGTCGATCAGGTGGCGTGCGATCGCCTGCGCGCGCGCGCTGCGGAAGGTCAGGGCGATCTGGTCGGTCACATGGTCGCGCAGGCAGCGCCGGCTGGCGACGAACTCGTCGAGGTCGACGTGATCGGCGCTGCCGCTGCCGGGCATCGACTTCCACTGGCTCATCAGCTCTGGCGCATCGGGCCGGAGCGGCGGGGCATCCTCGCTGAAAGCGCTGTCGTAATTGCTGTCGAGGCTTTCCTTCAGGCTGTCGGAGGCCTGGCGGTCTTCGCGGAACCAGTCGCTCGAAGGCTCCGGGCTTTCATGTGCGACAAGCTCAGCGGCTTCGTGCTTTTCATCCCCGCGGCCTTCATCGCCGGTCATTTCCAGAAGCGGGTTCTTTTCGACTTCCTGCGCGATAAAGGCGGTGAGCTCCGCATGCGGCATCTGCAGAAGCTGGATCGACTGCATCAACTGCGGGGTCATAACCAGCGATTGGTTCTGCCTCAGAAACAGATTGGCGCCGAGTGCCATGAAAACGCAAAACCCCCACGAAAAATGCATGGCCGGCAGAAGCCGACCTGTTCAGGCGGGGAGATTGGCATAAAAATTGCTTGCGGATCAAGCCTGAATCGAGAGCGCGCTCTCAAACTCCGGCGCATGACCTCAAAGGCTGAAATTATCGCCGAGATAAAGCCTGCGGACATCGCTGTTGGCGACGATTTCCGAGGCCTTGCCGTGGGTCAGAACCTCACCGGCATGAATGATATAGGCCCGGTCGATCATGCCGAGCGTTTCGCGCACATTGTGGTCGGTGATCAGCACGCCGATGCCGCGCTGCGTCAGATGACGGATCAGGCCCTGGATATCCGAGACCGAAATCGGGTCGACGCCCGCAAACGGTTCGTCAAGCAGCATGAAGGCCGGATCCGTGGCAAGCGCGCGGGCGATCTCGAGGCGTCGCCGCTCCCCGCCCGAAAGCGCCACGGCCGGCGACTTCCTGAGCCCTGCGATGCCGAACTCCTCCATCAGCTGTTCGAGCTTGTCCTCGCGTTCGCGTTTTTTCAGCGGTGTGAGTTCCAGAACGGCGCGGATGTTGTTTTCGACGGTCAGTCCGCGGAAGATCGAGGCCTCCTGCGGCAGGTAGCCGACGCCGAGCCTGGCGCGGCGATACATCGGCAGGCCCGTGACATCGCGCCCATGCAGCGCGATACGGCCTTCGTCGACCGGGACAAGGCCGGTGATCATGTAGAAGCAGGTGGTCTTGCCGGCGCCATTCGGGCCGAGCAGGCCGACGGCCTCTCCGCGGCGCACGACCAGCGACACGCCGTTCACGACGCGGCGGTTGCGGTAGGACTTGGTCAGGCCTTCGGCAATCAGCGTGCCTTCGTAATTGACGGTGCGTCGGCCGTTGCCCGCTTTGGGCGACGCGGTTTGTGCCGTCGGGGCTGCAGGCCGCGGCGCTGGGGATTGTGTCTTGTTCACTTGCACCCCCGGATCAGTTGCCCGACCGCGATTGCGGATTGAGACGGATCTGGACGCGCTTGCCACAGGCATCAAGCTTGGCCTGGCTGCTTGCCATGTTGACCGTCAGCTTGCAGCCGACGAAGACATTACCGTTTTCCTTGAGCACCACTTCCTTGCCCTCCAGCACGAATTGCTGGCTCGGCATGTCGAAATGGCCGGTGTCGCCGGTTGCCGACTGGGTATCAGTATCGAGACGAACGCCGCCGGTAAGATCGATCCGGTCGATATCGCCCTGGCCCGAGGCAATGCCGGTGGAGCCGCCTTCGTAGCGCACCGTCATCTTGGCGGCGCGCACCGTGTTGACGCCCTGCACGGCAACGACATTGCCGGAAAAGGTGATCAGCTTGGTCGCGTCATCGACCTCGAATTCATCGGCGTCGATATTGATCGGTTGATCGCCGGCGAGTTGGAAACCGGTGGTCTCGGTGGACTGGGCGAATGCCGTTTTTGCCGGAAGGCTGGCGAAACAGATCGAGGCGATCGCGACCGCCGCCGGGATCATGCCGGTTCTGAATTTAAGAATGCCCAACTCCATCGATAACCTCACTGATCGCCCTGGCCCAGGGCAGAAGGAGAAAGTGTAACATGGACACCGCCCCCGAACCGAATTTTCTGTCCGTTATCGGTGATATTTACGTTTCGGGCAACCACCGAGGCCTGCGGCGCGGTCACCGTGACCGGATCATCGCTTTTGAGCGTGCCGCCCTGGATATCGATAGTGGCGGAGTTGAATTCCGCATGCATGCCGTTCGAAAGCTTGATGGTGAAGGGTTCGTCGATCTCGAGGTGCTCGGTCGCGCGGTTGTAGAGCGTGCGCGCCGCATCGACGATCGCCGTCACCGAATCCTCGACCGGGACCTGGGCGACCACGTTTTCCAGCAGCACGGTGCTGTCATCGGGATTGGCGGCGGGAAGAAGCGCCCGGTCGGCTTTCAGCGAATACGGTATGCCGTCGCGGTTGCGACCGGTGATGCCGGGATTGGTCATGACGATCATGCCGTCTTCGATGGTGGCCGCGCCAAGCGATACATTTTCGGGCATCAGCGATTGCACGAAGGCGGTGGCGATCAGCGCGAGCGCGATCGCGAATGCGGCGATCGGCAGCAATATCTTCAGCCGCCGAACGGTGCGCGAGTGCTTTGCCGCCCTGCGGAAAGCCTGATCGATCGGCGTTCGGTCTGCTGCCTCGGAAATGCTCATGCCGTGCCGTTTCGGTGTCCATTGCGCGCTTTTATTACAAGCGTCACGATTATTATGTTTTGCGATCGAGAACAAGTTGACCATCTAGGCATCGGAAGTCCCGCAATCAAGCGGAGGTGCTGTGTGGCGGACCGATTGTCAAGCGGCACCGCGATTGGGGCCTTCGTTCGGGGTCGCTCGGGCGAAAACGCCGTCGCCGGGGTTCCCAACCCGCAAAATCGCTCCATCTTATGCCTACGCATACTTGAAATCGGGGTTGCGTATAACGTAAACAGGTCAGGTTTGAGGCGTTACACGGCTGAATCAGACCTTCACCGGCGTCAGACCGGCGTCCGGGGGGACGAAGTCGTCTTGTCGCCGATCTGACTTGTTGACGGGCCATAGTCTGTCGGGCAGACTAATTGGCATTGAAAATCATGGATTTGAGGGGTCGAATGTGATCAAGTCGGAGCTGGTTCAGATTGTTGCGGCACGTAATCCGCATCTCTATCACCGCGATGTCGAGAACATCGTGAACGCCATTCTCGATGAAATCGCCGATGCGCTGGCCTCGGGCAACCGGGTCGAACTACGCGGTTTTGGCGCTTTTTCGGTGAAAAACCGACCCTCGCGCTCGGGCCGAAACCCGCGCACCGGCGACGCGGTATTCGTCGAGGAAAAGTGGGTGCCGTTCTTCAAGACCGGCAAGGAACTGCGCGAACGCCTCAATCCTGATCAGAAAGACGGCAATTGACCGCTGAATGCGGCGACACTATCGGGGCGGGCACATCATGACCAGGAAACTGATCAACATTCTCATTCTGGCGCCGGTCGGGGTCGTGCTCATCGTGCTTTGCGTGGCAAACCGCCAGTCGGTGTCCATGGCGCTCAACCCGTTCAATGCCGACGACAAGGTGCTTTCCGTCTCGGCGCCGTTCTTTGTCTATATCTTCGCCGCGTTCATTCTGGGATTGATCTTCGGCTCGCTGGCGACCTGGTTTTCCCAGCGCAAGTACCGCAAAACGGCCAAGGCGAAGCGCCGCGAGGCTGCCGAATGGCGCGCGGAAGCCGATCGCCAGAAAACCCGGCCCGCCGAATTGCCGCAAACGCGGCCGCTCGACCGGCTGCCCTCGGCCTGAGGCTGTGCCGACAGGACTTGCCATTTTCCCGACAGGGCTGATAAACCGCGAGCTTCCGACCAACCCGGGATACGGTCTTTCATGACGCCTTCGAGACAGGACAAGACGCGCCGCAAGCCCGGCAGGGGCGACGGCCGCAATGCGCCGTCCGTCAAGGCAGCGCAGGATCAAAATCCGCGCCGCCGCGATGAGCAGCGCGAACCGGGCGAGCGGAAAAGCCGCCAGCCGGAGCCGCAATGGGTGGCGATGAAGCAGGGCGAGCGGCCGGCCGAACGCATTCCCCATATTCTCGAATCGGCATCGGCGGACGGCTTCCATCTGATCGATAGCGGCCATGGGCTGAAGCTCGAACAATATGGCGACTATCGCATCGTGCGCCCTGAAGCCCAGGCGCTGTGGCCGCCGCTGCTGGATGAAAAGACCTGGGCCAATGCCGATGCGGTGTTTACCGGCGATACCGATGAGGAGGGCATGGGCCGGTGGATGTTTCCCAAGGCGGCGCTGGGCGAAACCTGGCCGCTTCGCATTCTGGATGTCGATTTTCTGGGGCGCTTTACCGCGTTTCGCCATGTCGGCGTGTTTCCCGAGCAGATCGCCCACTGGCAGTGGATGCGCGACGTGCTGGAGGCCGCGGGAAAACGCGGCGGCGCGAAGCCGAAGGTGCTCAACCTGTTCGGCTATACCGGCGTCGCCTCGCTGGTGGCCGCGGCCGCCGGCGCGGAAGTGACCCATGTCGACGCCTCGAAGAAGGCGATCGGCTGGGCGCGCGAGAACCAGGCGCTGTCCGGCCTTTCCGACAAGCCGATCCGCTGGATCTGCGACGACGCCATGAAATTCATCGAGCGCGAGGCGCGGCGCGGCAATCACTACGACATCATCCTGACCGACCCGCCGAAATTCGGTCGTGGTCCGAATGGCGAGATCTGGCAGCTGTTCGAACACCTGCCGAAAATGCTCGATCTCTGCCGCGCGATCCTGAAGCCCGATGCGCTGGGTCTGGTGCTGACCGCCTATTCGATCCGCGCCAGCTTCTACTCGATCCATGAGCTTATGATGGAGACCATGCGCGGCTTCGGCGGCGTGGTCGAATCGGGCGAACTCGTCATCCGCGAGAGTGGGGTTTCCGGAAACGAGCCGGGCCGGGCGCTCTCGACCTCACTTTATGCGCGGTGGTTGCCACAATGAGCTTCGACAGGGAACGCGCCCCGCGCGTCGGCACGGTCAAGGAGGTCACCAGCCTCTCCAATCCGATCATCAAGGATATCAGGGCGCTCAGCCAGAAGAAGCATCGTGAGGAAAGCGGCACGTTTCTCGCGGAAGGACTGAAGCTGATCATCGACGCGCTTGAACTCGGCTGGATGATCCGCACGCTGATCTACGCCAAGTCGGCCAAGGGCAAGCCGGCGGTCGAAAAGGCGGCCGCCAAGACCGTCGCCTCCGGCGGGCTGGTGCTCGAGGTCTCGGAAAAAGTGCTCGGCGCGATCACCCGCCGCGACAATCCGCAGATGGTGGCCGGCGTGTTCGAAAGCCGTTACCGGCCGCTTGCCGAGATCACGCCGAGGAAAGACGAGACCTATATCGCGCTCGACCGGGTGCGCGATCCCGGCAATCTCGGCACGATCATCCGCACGGCGGATGCCGCCGGCGCATCGGGGATCATTCTCGTTGGCGAGACGACGGACCCATTCTCGCTGGAGACGGTGCGTGCGACGATGGGATCGGTGTTCGCGCTGCCGGTCTCGCGCGCCGAGCCGCGAGCCTTTCTTGAGTGGGCGAAAAAAAGCGGCGCGGAAATCGTCGCGACCCATCTGGCGGGCTCCGTCGATTACCGCACCATCGACTATACCAAAAAGCCGGTCGTGCTCCTGATGGGCAACGAGCAGCAGGGCCTGCCGGCCGAACTTGCCGAAGGCGCGGGCAGGCTTGCGCGCATACCGCAGCAGGGTCGGGCCGATTCGCTCAATCTGGCCGTCGCCACCGCCGTGATGCTTTACGAGGCGCGCCGCCACCTTCTGTCGCTTGAGGAGCCCGGCCGATGACATCGCCGCTTTCCCGTCCGGGGCCTGCAATCCTGTTCATCGTGATCGCCGTTCTGATCGACGCGGTGGTGAAATATGCCGTCGAGATCTATCTTCCGCTGCACCGGACCTATGACGTGCTGCCGTTTCTGGGTCTGTTCAAGACCTATAATCCGGGCATCGCGTTTTCGCTGCTTTCCGACACCAATGGCTGGGCGCTGGTGGCGATGCGTCTGGTGATCGTCGCGGTGGTGATCTATCTCTGGCGCCGAACCGCGCCGGGGCAGGCGTTCGCGCTTTTCGGTTTCGCGCTGGTGGTGTCAGGCGCGCTCGGCAACATTCTCGACCATTTCATCTATGGCCACGTCGTCGATTACATCCGCTTTCATGTCGGCAACTGGACGTTTCCGATCTTCAATCTCGCCGACAGCTACATCACCATCGGCGCCGTGATGATCTTCATTCAGGAGTTCCTGCTGAAGCAGCCGGACAAGGACGACGCCTGAGGGGCTTCAGCGCTATATTAGCGGAACTGTTGCCCATTCAATGACTTGGACCATGGCCTCGCGGGCGTGTTCGACGTTGGCGGTTCGTCAAAAGCGGCTGGACCTTGTTCCCGCCATGTATTACAGTTTCTTACAGCTGGGCGGTTGCCCGGATAGCACGGAAACGGCGCGGGGAGGTCTTGAGCCAAGCCTTCTCCTGCCCTCAGATTGCGGGATGCGGCTGTCACGAACCTGTCGCAGTAAAGTGCTTTATGACACCCAAGACAAATAATCCGGAACGTGCGATGACGATGGAAGTTCTTGATCTTCTGCAACCGTCGGTCCCCGGTAGCCCCATTGCCATGGCGGGCGACGGCGTACTCGGCCGCATCGGCAGCATGGAAACCCGGATTGCAGAGACGGCGGCGGAGATCGATGCCGCTCAATCCATCCGCTACCGCGTTTTCGTTGAGGAAATGCAAGCCCGCCTGCCGGAAGACGCGATGCGGGCAAAGCGTGATTTCGACCGCTGGGATGACATCTGCGACCATCTTCTGGTGATCGACCGCAAGATCGAGGGCGAGCCCGAAGATCAGATCGTCGGCACCTACCGGTTGCTGCGCCATGAGGTCGCGATGGAACACGGCGGATTTTATTCCGATTCCGAATTCCAGACCGCCGGCCTCGTCGCTCGCCGTCCCGAGGTCCGGTTCATGGAACTCGGCCGGTCCTGCGTGTTGCCGGATTACCGCAGCAAGCGCACCGTGGAACTGCTCTGGCAGGGTAACTGGGCCTATGCGCTGAAGCACGATATCGGCGTGATGTTCGGCTGCGCCTCCTTCCACGGTACCGACCCCGCCGCCCACGCCATGGCGCTCTCCTTCCTGTATCACAACGCCCGCGCCACCGGCGACTGGTCCGTTGCCGCCCATCCGGAACTGGCCGTCGACATGAACCTGATGCCGGCCGAAGACGCCTCGGGCCGGCGCGCGCTCACCGGCCTGCCGCCGCTGATCAAGGGCTATCTGCGCCTCGGCGCGATGGTGGGCGAGGGCGCCGTGATCGACCACGCCTTCAACACGACCGACGTGCTGATCGTGCTTCCCATCACCTCGATTTCGGACCGCTACCTGAATTATTACGGCGCCGACGCCGGACGCTTCGCGAGCTGAGCGGTTTCTTAGCGGCGAACCGCATAGCCCCCAATAATCTCCCCCCTTGAGGGGGAGATGTCGCGAAAGCGACAGAGAGGGGTATGGGCATAAGCCGCAAGCTCCGAGCATGAGGAAAGGGTTCACCCCTCTCTGCCCCTGTTGGGGCATCTCTCCCTCAAGGGGAGAGATTGTAGGCTGAGAAGCCTTTTAGGCGTCGATAGGCCGAGCTTGGATCGAGCGCAGCGAAACCGGACAGGCCTCCATTCACGTTTTGCCCAGCTTTCTTGCCGCCGACCCTTTCGAGCCGCAGAAATTCGTGACAGATGAAAGGGACAATCCCTTCATATCGAGCGTGCGCCGTGGCAGACGATAATCGTATCCCGACCGAAGAACTGATCTCCGAGGAAAGCCGGGCATCGGCAACGCCGATGATGGAGCAGTATATCGAGATCAAGGCCGCAAACCCCGATCTTCTGCTGTTCTACCGGATGGGCGATTTCTACGAGCTGTTTTTCGATGATGCCGTGGCGGCCGCGCGCGCGCTGTCGATCACGCTGACCAAGCGGGGCCAGCATCTCGGCCGCGACATTCCGATGTGCGGCGTGCCGGTCCATGCCGCCGACGATTATCTCCAGAAACTGATCGGCCTCGGCTTCCGGGTCGCCGTCTGCGAGCAGACCGAGGATCCGGCCGAGGCCAAGAAGCGCGGCTCGAAATCCGTGGTCAGGCGTAACGTCACCCGTCTGGTGACGGCGGGCACGATCACCGAGGACAAGCTGTTGGCCCCCGGCGAAAGCAACTACCTGATGGCGCTGTCGCGCATGAAGGGCGAGGGGGAAAGCAATTACGGTCTTGCCTGGATCGATATTTCCACCGGGGTTTTCCGGGTTTGCGCGACATCGCAAAGCCGCCTTGCCGCCGATATCATGCGCGTCGAGCCGCGCGAACTGCTCGTCGCCGACACCGTGTTTTCCGACGAAAAGCTGCGGCCGGTCTTCGATCTTCTGGGGCGCGCGGTCTCTCCGCAGCCGGCCGTGCTGTTCGATGGCGCCACCGCGCAGGATCGTCTCGGCCGCTTCTTCGGCGTTGCCACGCTCGATGGCTTCGGGCGGTTTTCCCGGCCGGAGCTTTCCGCCGCCGCCGCCGCCGTCGCCTATGTCGAAAAGACCCAGATCAACGAGCGCCCGCCGCTTGGCATTCCCGAGCAGGACGGCGCTTCGGCCGCGATGTTCATCGATCCCGCTACCCGCGCCAATCTCGAACTGGTGCGCACCATGGCGGGCGGGCGCGACGGGTCGCTGCTGAAGGCGATCGACCGGACGGTGACCGGCAGCGGCGCGCGCCTCCTCGGCGAACGGCTGATGTCGCCGCTGACGGACGCGGAAACCATTCATGCCCGCCTGGATTCGGTGAGCTTCTTCCTCTCCGACGTTGCGCGCTCGGATGCGGTTCGCGACCATCTGAAGCAGCTTCCCGACATGCCGCGCGCGCTGTCGCGTCTGGCGCTCGATCGCGGCGGCCCGCGCGATCTCGGCGCGATCCAGCGCGGCCTCGCCGTTGCCCGCGCGATTGCCGATGTGCTTTCGGACGCCGATCTGCCGGCGGAACTCGCAGCTGCGCTTGCATCGCTGCAGGCGCTGCCGCACGACCTCGAGCAGCAACTCGCTGCCGCCCTTGCCGATGAGTTGCCGCTCCTGAAGCGCGACGGCGGTTTCGTGCGCGAAGGCGCTGATAACGCCCTCGACGAGGCCCGGGGGCTGCGGGACAAATCGCGCCGGGTGATTGCCGGGCTGCAGGCGCAATATGCCGAGGAAACCGGGGTCAAGGCGCTGAAGATCAAGCACAACAACGTGCTCGGCTATTTCATCGAGGTCACCGCCGGCAATGCCCGCGCGCTGACCGAGGGCGATGCGGCGAAGGCGAAGTTCATCCATCGCCAGACCATGGCCAACGCGATGCGGTTCACCACCGCCGAGCTTGCCGATCTCGAAAGCCGGATCGCCAATGCCGCGGGCGAGGCGCTGGTGATCGAACTCCATACCTTCGAAACCCTGCGCCGCAATGTCGTGGCCGCCGCCGAACGCCTGAAGAAGGGCGCGCTCGCGCTTGCGGTTGTCGATGTGTCGGCCGCCTTTGCCGTGCTGGCCGAGGCGGAGGCCTATTGCCGGCCGCTGGTCGACGAGACCACGGCGTTCGAAATCGAGGGCGGACGTCACCCCGTGGTCGAGCAGGCGCTGCGCAAGCAATCGGCGGGGCCATTCGTTGCCAATGACTGCACGCTGTCGCCGGTTACGGGCGAAAACGGCTGTCTCTGGCTGCTGACCGGACCCAATATGGGCGGTAAATCGACCTTTTTGCGCCAGAACGCACTGATTGCGATCCTCGCCCAGATCGGGGCCCATGTGCCGGCCGCAAAGGCCCATATCGGCATTGTCGACCGGCTGTTTTCGCGGGTCGGAGCCTCCGACGATCTGGCGCGCGGGCGCTCGACCTTCATGGTCGAGATGGTCGAGACGGCGGCGATCCTCAATCAGGCGGGCCCCCGCTCGCTGGTGATCCTCGATGAGATCGGCCGCGGAACGGCGACTTTCGACGGGTTGTCGATCGCATGGGCGGCGGTCGAGCATCTGCACGACGTCAATTGCTGCCGGGGCCTGTTCGCCACCCATTTCCATGAGTTGACCGCGCTTTCCGAAAAGCTTCCCCGGCTGGTGAACGCGACCATGCGGGTCAAGGAATGGAAGGGCGACGTGGTGTTTCTGCATGAGGTCGGGCCCGGGGCGGCCGACCGCTCATACGGTATCCAGGTTGCCCGTCTCGCGGGCCTGCCGGCCGCCGTGGTCAGGCGGGCGAAGAACGTGCTGTCGCGGCTCGAGGATGCCGACCGCAAGAACCCGGCGGCAAGCCTGATCGACGACCTGCCGCTGTTCCAGTCCGCCATGCGCGCGCCCGAGCCATCGCCCGGAACCTCCGGGGTCGAAGCCATGCTCGCCGATATCAGGCCCGACGACATGACGCCGCGCGAGGCGCTGGAAACGCTCTACGCCCTGAAGCGGAAAATGCATGATGCCGTTTCCATTGGCGAGTGATTTGCTTTAAGAAACCTCCGGCGGCGCGAGAACCGCCGAGGAAAAGGCAGGTCTATGCAGACACAAAGGCCAGTACAGCGCGGGCCAGAACAGCGCGAGCGTGCCGCGCAGAACGCGATCAAGACCGCCGCGGCGCCAGCGAAGGCTGATCTATACGCCATGACGGAGGTGTTCGACCCCTCAGTGCTGCGCAACGAACTGCGCGCGATCGCGCGCAAGCATGCCGGCAACCCGGATGCGGTGCGCCAGGCAATCCTTGCGCGGCTGAAGGAGGTCAATGCCGCGGGCCGCGCCCGTGCCTACGAACTGCTGAAGGCCGATGGCGGCGGGCTGGAATGCGCCCGGCGGATTTCCTGGCTCGAAGACCAGGTGCTGATTGCGCTGCATGACCTCGTCACCCGCACGATTTTTCCCGATACCCGCAAGGAATTCGCGGTCACCGCCGTCGGCGGCTACGGACGTGACACGCTGGCGCCGGGCTCCGATATAGACCTTCTGTTCCTGATCGACGATTCCGACCGGGAAGAGACCCTGAAGGCGATTGAATATATTCTCTACATGCTCTGGGACATGGGCCAGAAGGTCGGTCATGCGACCCGCAGCGTGACGGAGTGCATCAAGCTTTCCAAGGCGGACATGACCATCCGCACCTCGATCCTGGAAATGCGCTACATCGTCGGGCGCAAGGCGCTTGCCAATGCGCTGGAGCGGCGTTTCGACAAGGAGGTGGTGGCCGATACAGGTCCGGATTTCATCGCCGCCAAGCTCGCCGAACGCGATCAGCGCCACCAGAAATCCTTCGATACCCGCTATCTCGTGGTTCCCAATATCAAGGAGGGCAAGGGCGGCCTGCGCGATCTCAACACGCTGTTCTGGATCGCCAAATATTACTACCGGGTGCGCGATACCGCCCAGCTTGTGGAACTCGGCGTGTTGTCGCGCCAGGAACTGAAGCTGTTCCTGCGGGCCGAGGATTTCCTGTGGACGGTGCGCTGCCACCTTCATTTCCTGACCGGCAAGGCCGAAGAACGGCTGTCCTTCGACGTCCAGGCTGAAATCGCGGCCGCCCTCGATTATCAGGACCGACCCGGCCTGTCCGCCGTCGAGCGGTTCATGAAGCATTATTTCCTGGTCGCCAAGGATGTCGGCGACCTGACCCGCATCTTCTGCTCCGACCTTGAAGAGCAGCAGGCCAAGGCCTCGCCGTCGATCGGGCAGGTGGTCTGGTCGAAGCTTTACAAGCGCCAGCGCAAGATACCGGGGTCGCTCGAATTCGTCTCCGACAGCGGCCGGATCGCGCTCGCCGAGCCGGACGTGTTCAAGAAGGACCCGGTCGCCCTCATCCGCTTCTTCTACGTCGCGGTGATCAACGACCTCGAATTCCATCCGGATGCGCTGAAGGTGGTGACGCGCTCGCTGTCGCTGATCAATGCCGAACTCCGGGAAAACGAGGAGGCCAACCGGCTGTTTCTGTCGATCCTGACCTCGCGCAACGATCCGGCGCTTTATCTGAGGCGCATGAACGAGGCCGGCGTGCTCGGCCGGTTCATTCCGGAATTCGGCCGTATCGTTTCGATGATGCAGTTCAACATGTATCATCACTTCACCGTCGACGAGCACCTGATCCGCGCGGTCGCCGTGCTGTCGGAGATCGACAATGCCGGCGGTCAGTCGGAGATCCATCCGCTTGCGGCAAGGTTGATCCAGTCCGTCGAGGACCGCGCCGTGCTCTATGTCGCGGTGCTGCTGCACGATATCGCCAAGGGTCGCAAGGAAGATCATTCGATCGCCGGCGCCCGGGTTGCGCGCAAGCTGTGCCCGCGTTTCGGAATGACGGCGAAGCAGACCGAGCTTGTCGCCTGGCTGATCGAACATCATCTGCTGATGTCGATGACCTCCCAGACCCGCGACCTCAACGACCGCAAGACCGTGGTCGATTTCGTCGACAAGGTTCAGTCGCTCGACCAGCTCAACCTCCTGCTGATCCTCACCGTCTGCGATATCCGCGCCGTCGGGCCCGATGTCTGGAACGGCTGGAAGGGGCAATTGCTGCGCACGCTTTATTACGAAACCGAAATCCTGCTTTCCGGCGGTTTCTCCGCCGTTTCGCGCAAGGCGCGGACCGAGCGCGCGATCGAGGTGCTGGAGGATTCGCTTACCGGCTGGGAAGATGCCGCACGGCACAAATATGCCAATCTGCACTACCAGAACTATCTTCTGTCGGTGCCGCTGGAGGATCAGGTCCGCCATGCCCGCTTCATCCGCGAGGCCGACAAGGCGCGGCACTTGTTTTCCACCATGGTGCGTACCAATGCGTTTCACGATATTACCGAGATCACGCTTCTGGCGCCCGATCATCCGCGATTGCTGTCGATCATCGCCGGCGCCTGCGCTGCAACGGGGGCGAACATTGCCGACGCCCAGATATTCACCACCACCGACGGCCGCGCGCTCGACACCATCCTCCTGAACCGGGCGTTTGACGATGACGCCGATGAATTGCGGCGCGCAAACACCATCGGCAAGCTGATCGAGGACCTGCTTGCCGGCCGCAAGCACGTCAACGAACTGATCGCGGCGCGCAAGCGCGAGCGCCGTTCGGTGCGGCCATTTTCGGTGCCGACTCATGTCTCCGTGTCGAACAAGCTCTCCAATATCTTCACCGTCATCGAGATCGAATGTCTCGACCGCACCGGCCTGCTGGCCGATGTGACCCAGACGCTGTCGGAGCTTTCGCTGGATATCCAGACGGCGCGGATCACGACGTTCGGCGAGAAGGTGATCGACAGTTTCTACGTGACCGACCTCGTCGGCGCGAAGATCACCAGTGAAAGCCGGCAGGCTGCGATCGTCGAAAGGATGAAGGCGGTGCTCGACGAAAAGGGCGACGACTACCGCAAGGGCATGCCGCCGGGCATGCTGTTGCCGGCCGAAAACGGTACGCGGGCCCGACGCGTCGATGCAAAGGACGGACGCGACAAATGAGCCTCGTCGGCAAGTTCGCCACCGTTGGCGGCGCGACGTTTGCGAGCCGGTTGTTCGGCTTTGCACGCGAAACCATGATGGCGGCGGCGCTCGGCACCGGCCCGATGGCCGACGTGTTCTACGCTGCCTTTCGTTTTCCCAACCTGTTTCGCCGGCTGTTTGCCGAGGGCGCGTTCAACGCCGCCTTCGTGCCGCTGTTTTCCAAGGAGATCGAAGAAAGCGGGATCGACGGCGCCAAGCGGTTTTCCGAGCAGGTTTTCGGCGTGTTGTTCACGGCGCTGTTTCTCATCACCGTGGTGATGGAACTGTCGATGCCGCTGATCGTGCGCTTCGTGATCGCGCCGGGCTTTGCCGACGACGCCGAGAAATTCGAGATGACGGTGCGGCTGTCATCGGTGATGTTTCCCTATCTGATCTGCATGTCGCTGATGGCGATGATGAGCGGGATGCTGAACTCGCTGCACCGCTATTTCGCCGCGGCGATCGCGCCGGTGTTTCTCAACGTCGTGCTGATCGCCGTTCTTGGCTATGGCGTCTGGGTCAGCGCCGATCCGGTGATGATGGCGGAATATCTGTCCTGGGGGGTGCTTGGCGCGGGGATCATCCAGCTCGCCGTCGTCTGGTTCGATGTGCGGCGCGCCGGAATTCGCTTCACCTTCCGTTTGCCCAGGATCACGCCGAAGATCAGGCGGCTGGTGGCGCTTGCCGTGCCGGCGGCGATCACCGGCGGCGTCATCCAGATCAACCAGCTGATCGGTCAGGCGGTGGCCTCCGGCAAGGATGGCGCGATCTCGTCGCTGCAATACGCCGATCGCCTCTATCAGCTTCCCCTCGGCGTCGTCGGCGTGGCGGGCGGCGTCGTGCTGTTGCCGGAACTGTCGCGGGCGCTGAAGGCCGGTCACTTTTCCGAGGCCGGGCACATCCAGAACCGCACCATCGAATTCGTGCTGTTCCTCACCGTTCCGGCGGCGTTCGGGCTGATGATGATCTCGACCGAGATCACCCGTGTGCTTTATGAACGCGGGGCCTTTACCCCCGAGACCACGGCGCTGGTGGCCGCGATCATGACGGTCTACGCCTTCGGCCTGCCGGCCTTCGCGCTCACCAAGGCGCTGCAACCGGCCTTTTATGCGCGTGAGAACACCAGGCTGCCGATGCGTTTCACGATGATTGCGGTAGGAATAAATTCCGTGCTGGCGATCTCGCTGTTTCCGATCCTCGCCGAACGCGGCATCGCGCTTGCCGAGGTCGTATCGGGCTGGACCAATGTGGTTCTGCTGGCGACCACGCTTCTGATTTCCGGTCAGTTGAAGTTCGACCGCCTGCTGATGCGCCGGGTGCCGCTGATCATTCTGAGTGCGGCGGCGATGGCTGCGGCGGTGAAGTTCGCGGCGGTGAAGCTTTCGGCCTGGTTTGCGCCGGGCGCGCCTTTCCTGCAGCAGCTTGGCGGTGTCGCGATCCTGCTCGCGATCGCCATGGCGGTCTATTTCGGCCTCGTGCTCGTCACCGGCGGCGTCAACCGGACGCTGATCAAACGGCTTGTCAAACGCCGCTGAGTTCTGCGTTTGACGCGCCGCGCGGCTCGGTGCATAAGCGCTGCCAGCAAAGTCCAACCAACCGGGCCTTCCACCCGTCCGAAAGAGAACTGACATGAGTGAATTCAAGCCGCAAATCTTCTCCGGCGTCCAGCCGACCGGCAATCTGCATCTCGGCAATTATCTGGGCGCGCTCCGAAAATTCGTGGCGCTTCAGGACAAGATGGATTGCATCTATTGCGTGGTCGACATGCATTCGATCACCGCCCAGCTCGTTCATGAAGACCTGAAGGGCCAGACCCGCGCGATCACCGCCGCCTATCTCGCCTCCGGCATCGATCCGGTGAAGCATATCGTGTTCAACCAGTCGAAGGTTCGCGAACACGCCGAGCTTGCGTGGATCTTCAACTGCGTCGCCCGGATCGGCTGGATGAACCGGATGACCCAGTTCAAGGACAAGGCCGGCAAGGACCGCGAGAACGCCTCCCTCGGCCTGCTCGCCTATCCGAGCCTGATGGCGGCCGACATTCTGGTGTACCGCGCCACCCATGTGCCGGTCGGCGACGACCAGAAGCAGCATCTGGAACTGACCCGCGATATCGCGATGAAGTTCAATCTGGATTTTGCGAAGAAAATCCGCGCGGCCGGAACCGGTGTCGACATCACGGTCGGCAATGAGCCGGTGCATGCCTTCTTCCCGATGGTCGAGCCGTTGATCGAAGGCCCTGCGCCCCGGGTGATGAGCCTGAAGGACGGCACGAAGAAGATGTCGAAATCCGACCCGTCCGACCTGTCGCGCATCAACCTGACGGATGATGCCGATACCGTGGCGCGCAAGATCCGCAAGGCCAAGACCGACCCGGATGCGCTGCCGAGCGAGGTCGAGGGCCTGAAGGGCCGGCCTGAAGCCGACAATCTCGTCGGCATTTTCGCCGCCCTTTCGGATCGCACCAGGGCCGATGTTCTTGCCGAATTCGGCGGCCAGCAGTTCTCCCAGTTCAAGCCGGCGCTCGCTGATCTCGCGGTCTCGGTGCTGGCGCCGATTACCGCCGAAATGCGGCGTCTGGACGCCGATCCGGGCCATATCGACGCGGTCCTCAAGGATGGCGGCGAGCGCGCGGGCGCGATTGCGGAAGGTACCATGAAGGACGTTCACGAGATCGTCGGTCTGCTCTGACGCTTGTTTTTTTCCCATCTATGGTATGATGCGCGCCTGGCCTCCGGATCAACGGTCGGGCCCGGCCGCAGCTTTGTCTTCAGGCCAGGCCTGCTGTTTTCAGATTGCCGAGCTGGCTTTTTTTCAGATTAATGGGGTGACGCGACAATGGTTTCCAAACGTCTTTCCGGCGAGGCCGGACATCGCCGAAAATTCATGGCCATCGTGGACGATACGCCCGAATGCATCCGCGCCGTGCGTTACGCCGGTCGCCGCGCCAAGAATTCAAATGGCGGGCTGGTGTTGTGCTACATCATTCCCCAGCAGGATGTGCAGGAGTGGATCGGGGTTCAGGAAATCATCCGCGCCGAGGCGCGCGAGGAGGCCGAAACGATTGCCAACCGCGCCGCCGAGAATGTTCGCGAGGCGATCGGCATCGATCCGGAAATCGTTATCCGCGAGGGCGATCGCGCCGAAGAGATCAACGCCGTGGTCGAGGAGGATCGCGATATAGCGATCCTGGTGCTGGCCGCCGGTCCCGCCAAGGAGGGCCCCGGCCCACTCGTTTCGATGCTGGCGGCGCGCGGCAATGCGTTCACGATCCCCGTGACGGTTCTGCCCGACGGGCTCGACGACGCCGATATCGATGCGCTCTGCTGACCCTTGCGTTTGAGCGCCCGAGCGCCGATATAGGGGACCAGAGCATTGTGTTTGCGCGCGCCCGGACGGTAAACCGGCAATATCTTTTTGCGGACGCGCCCCAGCCGCCCGAACTGATTTGGAGATGGATATGTTCATCCAGACGGAAACGACGCCCAATCCCGCGACCCTGAAGTTCCTGCCCGGACGCGTTGTCATGGAAACCGGTAATGCTGATTTCCGCAGCGCCGATGACGCGATCGTATCGCCGCTTGCCACTCGGCTGTTTGCCGTGCCGGGCGTGGAGGGCGTGCTGTTCGGCTATGATTTCGTCGCCGTGACCAGGGGCGAACTGGAGTGGCAGCACCTCAAGCCCGCCATTCTGGGCGCAATCATGGAGCACTTCCTTTCCGGCGCGCCGGTGATGGCCGATGGCGCTTCGCCCGCGATCGATCCCGACAGCGACGAGGAATTCTTCGATGCGGGCGACGAGACCATTGTCGCCACCATCAAGCAACTGCTGGAAACCCGCGTTCGCCCCGCCGTTGCCCAGGATGGCGGCGACATCACCTTCCGCGGCTATCGCGAGGGCACGGTATTCCTCAACATGAAGGGCGCCTGCTCGGGTTGCCCGTCATCGACGGCGACGCTGAAGCACGGCGTCCAGAACCTGCTGCATCACTTCGTTCCCGAAGTGCGCGAAGTGGAAGCCGTCTGAGGTCTGCAATGCTGATTTTGGCGCTCGATACGGCCCAGGCGGATTGCTCGGCCGCAGTGTATGACTGTGACTCGGCTTCGCTCATCGGCCGCTCGGTCGAGACCATCGGCAAGGGCCATGCGGAGCGGATGATGGCCGTGATCGATGCGGCACTTCGCGAGGCCGACGTAAAACCCGCGGCACTTGGCCGCATCGCCGTCAATATCGGACCCGGATCGTTCACCGGCGTGCGCATTGGCGTGGCCGCCGCGCGCGCGCTGGCGCTGGCGGTCGGGGCGGAAAGCGTCGGCGTATCCTCGCTGGCATCGATCGCGTTTCAGCATCGCATGGCCCGGCCGGGCGCGGCCGTGATGGCGACCCTCGACGCCCGGCGCGGCGAGGCCTTCGCCCAGGTTTTCGATGCCGAAGGCGAACCGCTGACGCCGCCTGCCGCCCACAGGTATGAAGACCTCGCGGACCTCGCCCGCGCGCATCAGGCGGTACCCGTCGGCACCGGCGCGATCGTCGCCGGACTGGCGCAACCGATGCCGGAAGATCGGGTGACCATCGATACGATCGCGGTTCTCGGCGCCAGCGCCGTCGCCGGCCCGGCGGTCTCGCCGCTTTATCTGCGCGCGCCCGATGCCAAACCGCAGCTCGGCTTCGCCGTCGCCCGTGCGTGAGGAGGTCGCTCATGCCTCTCGCCCATACACCAGCCGCACAGCCCCCCAATCTTCTCGCCCCGGAGGGGAGAGATGTCGCGACAGCGACAGTGAGGGGGGAGAACATCCACACGGATGCCCTCACGGAACCGAAATGCTGCATCACCCTCACTGTCCCTTTCGGGGCATCTCTCCCGCAAGCGGGAGAGAATATCGGGAGCGAGCTCTGGCCTCCGCGTGTCATCTCATTGCTGATGAGGTTGGCGAGGATGCTTCATGCCATTGACCGATCCATCTCCAATCGCGAGCATTTTTATCACCAGGGAGGCATGCCATGCTGCCTTCCTTCCTGAAACGTCCCCCCGATTTCGATCTCTTTCCGCTTGAGGACGAACATCTCACCCTTGCCGCCGACCTGCATCGCAAGTGGTTTTCGCCGTCCTGGAGCGCTGGAGAATTCCGCAAGCTTCTGGCCCAGAACCCGGTCTATGGCCATATCGTGCGAGCGAACCGCAGGGCTTCGGAAGCGGCGGGGTTCGTTCTGGCGCGCAGCGTCGACGATGAATCCGAAATCCTGACGATCTGCGTCGACCGGCAGTTTTCCCGCAACGGTCTCGGCTGGCGGCTGATGGTGGCCGCCATGCAGGAAGCGCGGGCGAGAGGGGCTCAGGCCATGCTGCTCGAGGTCTCCGCGGAAAACGCCGCGGCGCTGTCGCTCTATGGCAGGCTCGGCTTTGTCGAGGTCGGTCGGCGAAAGGCCTACTATACCCATGACGACGGTACCCGGACGACCGCGCTTGTCATGCGGCGCGAACTCGGCTAACCCGAATTCGTGAACGACGCTCAGCCGGCATTGCCGGCTTCAACCGCCGGTGCGCTCTGGATGAACGATCTGCCGAAAACGCTTGAGGAAATCTGTGCCGAACGCGGCATGCGCATGACCGAGCAGCGCCGGATCGTGGCGCGTGTGCTGCAGGAGGCCGAGGATCATCCCGATGTCGAGGAACTGCACCGCCGGGCGGCACTGGTCGACCAGAGGATTTCGATCTCGACCGTTTACCGCACGCTGAAGCTGTTCGAAGACGTTGGCATCATCGCCCGCCACGATTTCCGAGACGGCCGCTCGCGTTACGAGACGCTGCCGGAAGAGCATCACGACCACCTGATCGATCTGAAAACCGGCGTGGTGATCGAGTTTCAGTCGCCCGAGATCGAGGCGCTGCAGGAGCGGATCGCCCGCGAATACGGCCTGAAGCTCGTTGATCACAGGCTCGAGCTCTATGGCGTTCCGATCAAGGGCAGGGGCGAGTGAGCCGGGCGCGATGATCTATCTGCGCTATGTCTACGTCGCCTTCGTCCTGTTCGTGACGACGCTCGTCCTGTCGCCATTGCAGATCGTGGCGCTGTGGCGCGGCTGGAAGATCGCGCGAAAACTGCCGCGCTACTGGCACGTGGTCGCCTGTTTCGTGCTCGGCATCCGCATTCATGTTCACGGCGAGATCGAGCGGGAACGCCCGCTGCTGCTGTCGGCCAACCACACCACCTGGCTCGATATCGTGGTGCTGGGGCGGGTTGCCGAAGTCGCCTTCATCGCCAAGTCGGAGGTCAAGACCTGGCCGGTCTTCGGGCTGTTCGCGCGGCTGCAGAATTCGGTGTTCATCGAACGCGCCGACAAGCGCGGCACGGGAAAACAGGTGGGCTCGATCGCCGAGCGGCTGGCCGGCGGCGAGATCATCATCTTGTTTCCCGAAGGCACGACCTCGGACGGGAACCGGATCTATCCCATCAAATATTCGCTGTTCGGCGCGGCCTCCAGCGCGGTTCCGCTGTCGCCGACGGGCAAGGTTCACGTTCAGCCGGTGGCCGTCGCCTATACCGGCATCCGGGGTTTTCCGATGGGGCGTTTTCTGCGTCCGATCGTGGCCTGGCCCGGCGATGTCGAAATGCTGCCCTCGCTTGCCGGCGTCATCAGGGCGCGCGCGCTCGATGTCGATGTCTGTTTCGGCGAGCCCGTGGTGTTCGATGCGGCGACCCGGCGCAAGGAGGCTGCCGCCGAGGTGGAGGCGCGCATGCGCACGCTTCTTGCCGAGCGGTTGCGGGGACGCTGACCATTTCTTGATTTTCTCTTTTTTCATTTTCTCTGCGGGCAAAGCGCGTTAAAAGGCCGGCATGAGCGAACAGACAACACTTCCGAGCCCCGGCATCTCGAACCAGCGCAAGGTCTTCATCAAGACCTATGGCTGTCAGATGAATGTCTATGACAGCGAACGCATGGGCGAGGCGCTGGCCGCCGACGGCTATGAGGCGACCGAGGTGATCGAGGATGCCGACCTCATCCTGCTCAACACCTGCCATATCCGCGAGAAGGCCGCCGAGAAGGTCTATTCCGCGCTCGGACGCTATCGCGACCTGAAGGCGGAACGGCTGAAGCAGGGCCGCGAGACGATGATCGGGGTCGCGGGCTGCGTGGCCCAGGCCGAGGGCGAGGAAATTCTCCGCCGCGCGCCGGATGTCAACGTGGTCATCGGCCCACAGACCTATCATCGCCTGCCGGAGGCGCTGAGACGCGCGAAGACCGGGGAGCGCGTCGTCGATACCGAATATGCGGTCGAGGACAAGTTCGATTATCTGCCGAAGAAGGAACGCGGCGTTCGCCCGAAGAACGTCTCGGCGTTCCTGACGGTGCAGGAAGGCTGCGACAAGTTCTGCACCTTCTGCGTGGTGCCCTATACCCGTGGTTCCGAAATCTCCCGCTCGACCAGGCAGATTATGGACGAGGCCCGCCGGCTTGCCGAAAACGGCGTGCGCGAGATCACCCTGCTCGGCCAGAACGTCAATGCCTGGCATGGCGCGGACGAGGATGGCGCGGAACGGGGCCTCGGCGACCTGCTGTTTCAGCTTGCCGAGATCGACGGCATTGCCCGGCTGCGCTATACCACCAGCCATCCGCGCGACATGGATGACCGGCTGATGGCGGCCCATCGCGACCTGCCGAAGCTGATGCCCTATCTGCACCTGCCGGTGCAGGCCGGCTCCGACCGTATCCTGAAGGCGATGAACCGTCGCCACACCGCTGCTGAGTATCTGGCGCTGATCGAGCGCATCCGCGCCGTCCGCCCGGATATCGCCATGTCCGGCGATTTCATCGTCGGCTTTCCCGGCGAGACCGAGGCGGATTTCGAGGCGACGCTCGCGCTGATCGAGAAGGTGCGCTACGCACAGGCATTCTCGTTCAAATATTCGCCCCGTCCCGGCACCCCCGGCGCCGAACTCGGCGATCAGGTTCCGGAAGCCGAAAAGGCCGAACGGCTGCAACGGCTTCAGGCGCTGCTCACCCGTCACCAGCTTGAATTCGCGCAATCGCGGATCGGCATGGAGATGGATATTCTGCTGGAAAAGCCGGGCCGCAATCCGGGCCAGCTCATCGGCCGCTCGCCCTGGCTGCAATCCGTCGTGATTGACGGTGGCGAGGCCGAAATCGGCGATCTCGTAAGGGTCAGGATCACCGATGCGGCGACCAACAGCCTTGCCGGTGTCCGGGTCGCCTGATTGATGACAGTCCCATGAATTTATCGGGGCGAAATACAAATCGCTTCACAAAGTCGGGAATCGCGATTAGCCTTCTCCCATGAAGCTTGATTGGCGAACAGAGACTCACATTTCTGCCGTTTTACTTCTGTCTTTGACTGAACGATCCCCTATGTATCGTATCGACGAGGACGCTGCCGATACCGGTTTATCCTGGACGGCGGCGCGCTTTGCGTTGAACCAAGGAGCAGGACCGCTTGAACGCTACTGAAATGGTTGCATCGCACGGACAGCCGGCCGGCCCGGACGCCAGCCACTTCGTGCTCACCTTCGAGAACAATCGCTTTGCCAGCGAATTGTTCGGTCAGTTTGACGAGCATCTGAAACTGCTGGAGAAGGAGCTCGGCGTCGATGCCGTGGCGCGCGGAAACGCCGTGGCGCTGAGCGGATCGACGCTCGCCACCCATCAGGCCCGGCGGGCGCTGGATTATCTCTACGCCCAGCTGCAGAAAGGTGCGCAACTGGAAAAATCCGATGTCGAGGGCGCGATCCGCATGGCGCGCGCGGCCGACGACCAGTTGACCCTGCCGACGCTGGAGCGCAAGGCCCGGCTTTCGATGTCGCAGATATCGACGCGCAAGAAGTCGATTGCCGCCCGCACGCCCGCTCAGGACGGTTATATCCGGGCGATGGAGCGCAACGAACTGGTGTTCGGCGTCGGCCCGGCCGGTACCGGCAAGACCTATCTTGCCGTTGCCTATGCCGCCCAGCTTCTGGAGCGCGGCGGCATCGAGAAGATCATCCTGTCGCGACCGGCGGTGGAAGCCGGCGAAAGGCTGGGCTTCCTGCCCGGCGACATGAAGGAGAAGGTCGATCCGTATCTCAGGCCGCTCTACGACGCGCTCTACGACATGATCCCGGGCGACCGGGTGGAACGCGCGATGACGGCGGGGGTGATCGAGATCGCGCCGCTTGCCTTCATGCGCGGCCGGACGCTGACCAACGCGGCGGTGATCCTCGACGAGGCGCAGAACACGACCTCGATGCAGATGAAGATGTTCCTGACCCGGCTTGGCGAGAATTCGCGGATGATCGTCACCGGCGATCCGAGCCAGGTCGATCTGCCGCGCGGCGTCAAATCCGGCCTCGTGGAAGCGCTGGATGTGCTGGAGGGCGTGGAGGGCGTTTCGACCACGCGCTTTACCGACAAGGATGTCGTGCGCCATCCGCTGGTGGCGCGCATCGTCAGGGCTTATGAGAGCAGGGGACGCGCGCCGCAGAACGGCGACAACGCCTGATATGGCCGCATTCGATTTTCAGGTGAGCCGGGAGGCCGAGGGCTGGCCCGATGAGGCCCGGTTGGAAGCGCGGGTGGCCGATGTGATCGGCGCTGCCGCGCGCTACCTGGAAAAGGAGGAGGGGCAGCCATTTCCCTCTCACCCTGTCGAATTGTCGCTGGTGTTTACCGACGATGCGGCGATCCGGGAAATCAATGCCGAGTGGCGCGACAAGGACAAACCCACCAACGTGCTGTCCTTCCCGGCCTTTCCTGTTGCCCCCGGCGGGATGCCGGGGCCGATGCTCGGTGATATCGTGATTGCGCGGGAAACCGTTGCGCGCGAGGCCGACGAGCTTGAAAAGAGCTTCGACGATCACCTTACCCATCTTCTGGTGCATGGATTTCTGCATCTTTTGGGGTATGATCATATCGAAAACCACGATGCGGAGGTTATGGAGCGTCTGGAGACTCGCATTTTGGCCACACTTGGCCTATCTGATCCCTATCAGGGCAGCGACCCTCTCTAACGCCTAAGGAACGATGAACCAGCAACAGATTGTACCGCTCGGTGATAGCGGTCAGGATTCCGACGACGGATCCGAGTTCGACGAGCCTAACAGTCCGGAGACGGGCAGAACTACTCAGAAATCGTCATCCTCGCCCCTCAAGGGCCTTCTCCTGTACTTCAAGCGTAACGGGAACGGTTTGTCGCGCCTGCGCGAAGACCTGGAGGACGCGCTTTCGCCCGACAATTCCAGCGACAACGACTTCTCCCCCGAAGAGCGGGCGATGCTCAACAACATCCTCTCCTTCCGCGAGGTGCGGGTCGAGGATGTGATGGTGCCGCGCGCCGATATCGATGCGGTGGATCAGTCGATGACGATCGGGGAATTGCTGCTGGTATTTGAAAACTGCGGCCATTCGCGCATGCCGGTGTTCTGCGAAACGCTGGATGATCCGCGCGGCATGGTCCATATCCGCGACCTGCTGGCCTATCTTTCCAAGCAGGCGCGCGGCCGCCGGCGCGGGCGTCCCGCCAATGCGCGCGAGGCCGCCAAGAGCGCGTCTTTGAAGGCAAGCGAGGTCAAGCCGACGGAGCGCCAGACCAAGGCCGCCCACAGCGCCTTCGATCTCGGCAAGGTCAATCTCGACAGAACCATTGTCGAGGCCGGACTGATCCGGCCCGTGCTGTTCGTGCCGCCCTCCATGCTTGCCTCCGACCTGTTGCAGCGCATGCAGGCGGGCCGCACCCAGATGGCGCTGGTGATCGATGAATATGGCGGAACCGACGGGCTGGTGTCGCATGAGGATATCGTCGAAATGGTGATCGGCGAGATCGATGACGAGCATGATTCCGAAGAGGCGATGTTCACCCGGGTTTCCGACGACGTCTATCTCGCCGATGCGCGCGTCGAGCTGGAGGATATCGCCGAAGCGATCGGTCCCGATTTCGAGATCGACGATCATGCCGAGGATGTCGACACGCTTGGCGGGCTGATCTTCTCGACCATCGGCCGCATTCCCGCGCGCGGCGAGGTGATCCAGCTTTCGGGCTTCGAGGTTCATATTCTGGATGCCGATCCGCGCCGTATTCGCCGGGTCAGGATATTGCGCAAGCGTGGTCCGGCACGCCGCCGCTACGCTGCCCGCGCGGGCGGCCAGGACGAGAGCCGCGACGAGGCCCGGAATGAGGAGCATGACGTCTCCTATGACGAGGTCATCGGCAGCGAAGAGCATGACGGGCGGCGCTGACCCGCCGGAAGGGACTGCTTCTTTGCAACGGCTTTCAGCCTATCTCGCAGACCTTTCGGGTTGGCCGCGGCGATGGACGTTGTTCGGCGCTGGCGCGGTTGCAACCTTTGCGCTGGCCCCGTTTGGTCTGGCGCCGGTGATGTTCATTGCCCTGCCGCTGCTGGTGATGGTGATGGACGGGGCGCTTTCCGGCAAGTCGCTCAGGGCGCGCGCCATGGCCGGCTTCGGCGCCTGCTGGTGGTTCGGCTTCGGCTATTTCGTTTTCGGCCTGTGGTGGCTTGGCGTCGCGATCTGGAAGGATGGCGCGTTCTGGGCGCTGCCGCTTACCGTCCTTGCGTTTCCGGCCGGTCTCGCGCTGTTTTACGGGCTGGCGGGTGCGCTTGCGGCGCTTGTCTGGCGGCCGGGGCCGTTGCGCCTGATTGCGCTCGGCGCGGCGATGGTCGTAGCGGAGTGGCTGCGCGGCCATGTCGCGACAGGGTTTCCCTGGAACGCGATCGCCTATACCGCGATGCCGACGCCGCTGTTCATGCAGGCAATCCGCTTGACCGGGCTCTATCTGATGGGCGGCTTTGCCGTCTACATTTTCGCAAGCCCCGCGCTTCTTGCCGCGCGGCCCGGCAGGCGCGCCGGACTGGCGCTGGCCCTTGTTCTCGTGGCCGTTGATATTGGCTACGGCTGGCATCGGCTGGGGACCGATCTGCCGGAGGGAGAACGCGGGCTGCGCTTTCGGCTGGTTCAGCCGGCTTTTGCCGAGGCCGACTGGAGCACGGAGGAGGGGCGCAACAGGGTGTTCGCGACGCTGCTGGAACTCTCTTCCGCGCCGCCGGAACAGGCCGGCTGGGCTCCCGACATCATCATCTGGCCGGAAAGCGTGCTTCCCTTTACGCTGGAATCGCGGCCCGATGCCCGCACCGCGATCGGCGAGATGCTGAAGCCGGGACAGACGCTGGTGCTCGGCGCGGCAAGCTTTGCCGGGCGCAAACCCGATGGCTGGCCGGAATTCTACAACGCCGTCTATGCGCTTGACGATGCCGGGGCGACGGTCTCGGTGTCCGGCAAGACCCACCTCGTTCCCTTTGGCGAGTATCTGCCGTTCGAGGATTTCTTCCGCTCGATCGGCCTTGAAGCGCTCACGACCTTGCCGGGTAGCTATGTTCCTGTTGATAACCGCCAGATGCTGCTGCTTCCGGATGGCGTCACGCTGTATCCGCTCATCTGCTATGAGGCGGTTTTTCCGCGTCTGGTGGAGGGGCAGGCGGCAGGTGCGTCAGCGCTGGTGAACGTTACCTACGATGCCTGGTTCGGGCGTACCCCCGGTCCGTTCCAGCATTTCGCCCAGGCGCGACTGAGGGCAGTCGAGACCGGCAAGCCATTGATCCGCGTCGGTGAAAACGGCGTCACGGCGATGGTCGACCAATACGGGCGCATTGTCGACCGGTTGCCGTTTGACCGGCGAGCAGTACTCGATGGAAGCGTCAACTTACATTAGAAAAATTCATGGCGCACACGCTGTTTCGTGTCCTTAAATTGCCACACTATTTGCTGAATTAGCATATCTTTACTCATCTCATGGTTTTATATTTAGGGCAGAATTGACCGCTTTACTCCAAAATTGCATAGTGACGGCACTTGGCACTCAACTATGGCTTTTTGGTCGCTTACTCGAAGGGTTGCATAGCTCTCTGGCAAGGTGGCGAGGCCTACATGTCAGGTTAAAAAAACAGGACGAACAATGACAGAAAACAAGAAGAAGCCGAACCCCATAGACGTGCATGTCGGGAGTCGGATCAGGTTGCGCCGTACCATGCTGGGCATGAGCCAGGAAAAACTTGGCGAGAGCCTTGGCATCACCTTCCAGCAAATTCAGAAATATGAAAAGGGCACCAATCGCGTTGGCGCCAGCCGATTGCAGAACATTTCGACCATTCTCAATGTTCCGGTCTCATTCTTTTTCGAGGACGCACCCGGCGAACAGGGCATTGGCGCATCCGGAATGGCAGAGGCTTCGAGCTCGAGCTATGTGGTCGATTTCCTCTCGTCTTCCGAGGGGTTGCAGCTTAACCGCGCGTTCGTGAAAATTAGCGATGCCAAGGTCCGGCGCAAGCTGGTTGACCTTGTGAAGTCGCTGGCTGCGGAAGCGGAATGAGGTAACAGAGTGATTTTGACGCATTGTGGAGGAGAGCGCTTGGCTCTCCTCGGGTCAAGGCATGCGTCAGAATTCACCTGATTTTCAGGACATAAAGATATACTGATATCGTTGTGCGCTTGTCATTGCCGCGCGAAGCGTTTATCAAAATCGGGCAAGTTTCTATGTGGGGAATCCCGATGCGCGCCAACTATCTTTTCACCAGTGAATCCGTTTCAGAAGGCCATCCGGACAAGGTCTGCGACAGAATTTCCGACGAGATCGTCGATCTTGTCTACCGCGAGGCCGTCAAAACCGGCGTCGATCCCTGGTCTGTGCGCGTTGCCTGCGAAACCCTGGCCACGACAAACCGGGTCGTCATCGCCGGCGAGGTGCGCCTCCCGCCGAGCCTGATGAAAAAAGACAAGAACGGCAAGGAGATCGTCAATCCTTCGCGGTTCAAAGCGGCCGCGCGCCGCGCTATCCGCAGTATCGGCTACGAGCAGGAAGGCTTCCACTGGAAGACCGCGCGCATCGACGTGCTGCTCCACGCCCAGTCCGCCCACATCGCCCAGGGCGTCGATAATGCCGCAGACCGCCAGGGCGACGAGGGCGCCGGCGATCAGGGCATCATGTTCGGCTTTGCCTGCCGTGAAACGCCGGATCTGATGCCGGCGCCGATCTATTATGCCCACCGTATCCTGCATACCCTGTCGGAGGCGCGCAAGGCCGGAAAAGGCGACGTCGCCTTGCTCGGGCCGGATGCCAAGAGCCAGGTGACCGTTCACTACAAGGACGAAAAGCCCGCGGCGGTGACGTCGATCGTGCTGTCGACCCAGCATATCGACGAAAGCTGGGACTCGCACAAGGTCCGCAGCGTCGTCGAACCCTATATCCGCGAGGCGCTCGGCGATCTGCCGATCTCCGACGACTGCGTCTGGTACATCAACCCGACCGGAAAATTCGTCATCGGCGGACCTGACGGCGATGCCGGGCTGACCGGCCGCAAGATCATTGTCGATACCTATGGCGGGGCGGCCCCCCATGGCGGCGGCGCGTTTTCGGGCAAGGACACCACCAAGGTCGACCGTTCGGCTGCCTATGCCGCGCGCTACCTGGCGAAGAATGTGGTGGCAGCCAATTTTGCCGACAAATGCACGATCCAGCTTGCCTATGCGATCGGCGTCGCCCAGCCGCTGGCCGTCTATGTCGACCTGCACGGAACCGGCAAGATCAGCGAAGAAGAGGTGGAAAGGGCGATCCGCGCCGTGATGGACCTGTCCCCCTCGGGCATTCGCCGTCACCTCGATCTCAACAAGCCGATCTATGCCAAGACCTCGGCCTATGGCCATTTCGGCCGCAAGGCCGGACGCGACGGCTCGTTCTCATGGGAACGGCTCGACCTGGTGAAGCCGCTGAAACAGGCGCTGAAGGGCTGATTGCGGACGGTGACCGAAGACAGTCAGAAACTCACCGGACGGGCGTTTTTCGGCCGCCGCAAGGGCAAGCCCCTGCGCGAACGGCAGGCGCGCAATCTGGCCGAACTGCTGCCCGCGCTGGCGATCGATCCCGGCAAACCGACTCCGACCGATCTCCGTGAGATTTTTGCCGTTCCCGTGGAGCGGGCGCGGCTTGAAATCGGCTTCGGCGGCGGCGAACACCTGTTTCACCGCGTCGAGGAAAACCCGCGGACCGGGTTCATCGGCGTCGAGCCCTTCGTCAATTCGATGGCCAAGCTTCTCGGTCGCGTCGAGGAGCGCACACCCGGCAATCTCAGGCTTTACGATGATGACGCCGTCGATATCCTGGACTGGCTGCCCGACGCCTCGCTCGACCAGATCGACCTGCTCTATCCGGACCCGTGGCCGAAGAGGAAGCACTGGAAGCGCCGGTTTGTTTCGCAGCCGAACCTTGAGCGGTTCCACAGGGTGCTGAAGCCGGGCGGGGTGTTCTGCTTCGCCTCGGATATCGACAGCTACATCAACTGGACGCTGCTCCATTGCCGCCGGCATGGCGGGTTTCAATGGCAGGCGCGCGGGGCGGCCGACTGGCTGACGCCCTATTCGAATTGGCCGGGGACGCGGTATGAGGCGAAGGCGAAGCGGGAAGGCCGCGGCAGCGCCTATCTGACGTTCATCCGGCGTTGAGGAGCGCGGATCGCTTCAGTGAAGCGTGACCGTCTTGAGGTCGTCTTCCATCGCCTTGAAGAAGACGCTGGTGCGGTTTTCGGTCAGAAGCAGCAGGGCGCCGTCCGCGCCGAAAAGGGCCCACAGCTTTTCCGAGGTCTTGAGGCCGGCCGCGTCCGGGAAGTGGCGCAGAGCCTCGGTCCGCTCGAACTCGCGGAAGTAACCGAGATGTCCCGTGCCGAATGCTGCGAGACTTTCGAGGGACAGTTCCGCACCCGGAATTTTCATGAAGCCGTTTCCTGCTATAGACCTGAGAATTCGGGCAACCTTCCGGAAAGGACGGAAGCCCGTGTTTTTACAAGCCTATTGTGAAACGGAAATCTTAATTTTTCGTACCTCCTGAGGGCGATGGGCGAGGTCGATGGACAATAAACCGCGCTCCAGTCCCGCGCGGACCACCTCCATGCCATCGGCGAGCGCGAACTGGCGGCGGAACTGGCGTCCGGCGATGCCGCGAAACAGATATTCGCCCTCATCGCGTTCCTCTGCCTTGCCGCTGACGATCAGGACCGAGCCCTCGATCACCACGTCGAGTTCGCTTGCGGCAAAACCGGCAACCGCGAGCGTCAGGCGCAGAAAGCCGGCCTCCGCCTTGCCGGGAAACCAGGCGACATCGAAAGGCGGATACCCGGAAGCGCCTTTCACGGCGTTCATGCTTTCCTGCCTGTCGGAGAGCCGGGGATCGAATCTGAGGTCAATTCTGGGCATGTTCGTTTCCGTCTGTTCCATTGCAGTGTGCCAAGCCCGGTCCGCCTTGACAATCGGGGGCCGAATGTCCATTCACACCGCCGGTCTATTCATTTCGGATTTTATATAATGAGCGCACGGAAAATCATAATCGATACCGATCCCGGTCAGGATGACGCGGCGGCGATCATGCTGGCGCTTGCCAGCGGCGACGAGATCGAGGTGCTCGCCATCACGGCCGTTGCCGGCAATGTGCCGCTTGCCAGAACCGAGCGCAATGCGCGCATCATCTGCGAACTTTCCGGGCGTCCGGACATCAAGGTGTTTGCCGGTTGCGACAGGCCGATGCGCCGGCCGCTGATCACGGCGGAACATGTCCACGGCACGACCGGGCTCGACGGCGCGGAACTCGAAGAGCCGACCATGGCCCTGCAGGACGGGCACGCGGTCGATTTCATCATCGAGGCGCTGCGTAGCGAACCGGAAAAGACGGTGACGCTCTGTACGCTGGGCGCGCTCACCAATGTCGCCACGGCGCTCGAAACGGCGCCGGATATCGCGGCCCGGGTTCAGGAAATCGTGATGATGGGCGGCGGTTATTTCGAGGGCGGCAACATCACGCCTTCCGCCGAGTTCAACATCTATGTCGACCCGGAAGCGGCCGATATCGTTTTCCGGTCGGGCATACCGATCGTGATGATGCCGCTCGACGTCACCCATCAATTGCTGTGCCTGAAGGAGCGGGTCGACCGCATCGACGCGATCGGGCGTCCGGCCGCAAAAGCGATGGCCGCGATGCTGCGCTTCTATGAGCGCTTTGACGTGGAGAAATACGGTTCCGATGGCGGGCCGCTGCATGACCCGGCGGTGACCGCCTATCTCATTCGCCCGGAGCTGTTTTCCGGGCGGCACTGCAATGTCGAGATCGAGACGCAATCGCCGCTGACGCTGGGCGCAACGGTAGTCGACTGGTGGCACGTCACCGACCGCAAGCCCAATGCGCTGGTCATCGGCAAGGCCGATGCCGACGGCTTTTTCGCGCTTTTGACGGAACGGCTGGCACGGCTTTGAGGCGCTGAAAGCGACGGGTCAGCCGGCGAGTTTCGCCGGCTTCGGTCCGCCATAGGCCCAGTCGAGCAGTTCGACGGTGTGCAGGATCGGCGTTGCGGTGCCGCCGGCGATCTGGGTGATGCAGCCGATATTCCCGGTCGCGATGATATCCGGCTTCAGCGCCTCGATATTCTTCACCTTGCGGGCCTTCAGCTTTGCCGAAATCTCCGGCTGCATGATGTTGTAGGTCCCGGCCGAGCCGCAGCACAGATGCCCCTCGGCCGGTTCGCGCACCGCAAAGCCCGCCGCTTCCAGAAGCAGTTTCGGCGCGGTCTTGATCTGCTGGCCGTGCTGCATCGAACAGGCCGAATGATAGGCGACGGTAACGCCCTTTTTCGGCTGGTCGTCGAGCCCGAGCGTCGACAGATATTCGGTGATATCCTTCGCCAGCGCCGAGACGCGCGCGGCCTTTTCGGCATAGGCCGGATCAAGCGCCAGCATGTGGCCGTAATCCTTGATCGTCGTACCGCAGCCCGACGCCGTGATGATGACGGCGTCGAGGCCGCCGGCCTCGCTCTCCCGCATCCAGACATCGACATTGCGCCGCGCCTCGGCAAGCGCCTGTTCCTCGCGGCCCATATGGTGAACCAGTGCGCCGCAACAGCCTTCGCCTTCCGGCACCACAACCTCGATGCCGAGCCGGGTCAGCAGCCGGACGGTTGCCTCGTTGATCGCGGGATCGAGCACGGATTGGGCACAGCCGGTCAGCAGCGCCACCCGGCCGCGCCGCTCGCCTTTGGCGGCATGGGTGTTGGGCCTGGAAACGGGGGAAGACGCGGGAAGGCGTTTCGGCGCAAGCTTCAGCATCGCCTCGAACGGCTTCAGGGCCTCAACGCCGGCGAACAATCCCGCAAGCGGGCGGCCGAGACGGGCGAGCCTCAGCGCGGCCCTGAAGCGCGCCGGGTAGGGCAGCACCGCCGCCAGCACGGCGCGGGTGAACCGGTTGATCGGCGGGCGCTTGTAGGTCTTTTCGATATGAACGCGCGCATGATCGACCAGGTGCATGTAATCGACGCCCGAGGGACAGGTGGTCACGCAGGAAAGGCAGGAGAGACAGCGGTCGATATGGGTGACGGTTTGCGTATCCGCAGGCCGGTCGTTCTCCAGCATTTCCTTGATCAGGTAGATCCGGCCGCGCGGGCTGTCGAGCTCGTTGCCGAGCGTGACATAGGTCGGACAGGTGGCGGTGCAGAAGCCGCAATGGACGCATTTGCGCAGGATCGATTCTGCTTCCGCGACCTTCGGATCGGCAAGCTGGGCAAGCGAAAAACTGGTCTGCATCGATCAGATCAGCCAGCTTTGCGGGTTTTCGATCGGCTCGTTGCGGTTCACCTTCTGCAAGCCGATCAACACCCGCGCGATCACCCATACGCCGGTCACGATAAAGCCGATGAAGCCGATCAGAAGCAGGGTCAGCACGGTCGAGATGACCGCCATGCCGAGCGCGATCCAGAAGGTGCGGATCGCCCAGGTATAATGGGTTTGCAGCCAGGGCTCCGCCTTGCCGCGATTCATATAGGCGGAGATCACGCCGATGACGCCGGCGACCACCACAAGGAAGCTCACCAGATAGAGGATATAGATCAGGATGACATTGTTGCGGGTCGGGTCCATCCATCCGTCGCCGAAACGCTTGGGCGTCTCGTTTTGCGGGTCGCTCATGCTTGCATCTCCTGTCTGGCCATCTTGCCGGGATTGAAAATTCCGCTGGGGTCGAATTTCGCGCGGATACGGGCCTCAAGCGCTGCGACCGCCGCCGGTTGCGGCTCGAAGGCCGGAACCATGCCGCGCGCGGCGGCATCGGCGCGCATCAGCGTGGCGTGGCCGCCGCCGTGGCTCCGCAACAGCGCGCGCAAGACACGGTCTTCCGGCGCGCCATCCATCCGCATCCAGACGAGCCCGCCCTGCCAATCGTAGAACGCATCGACCGCCGCCTCAAGCCGCATCGCGCCGACCAGCGCTGCCGCCTGCGACGGCGTGACGCCGACGCGCCAGAGCGGGCGGAGCGAGCGGTCCCGATAGGGCGCGACATCGCGGATTTCGCCCCACAGCGTCCGCGTGTCGTCATCGTCGAGCCGGGTGAGGGGGCCGAAAGGTTCGGCATAGGCGGAAAGCTTGTCGAGACGGTCGGTGACCGATTCCGGCAGGCCTTCCAGCCGCAGGCAGGTGGCGCTGTCGCCCGTGAACCTGCCGTCCAGAAATGCGGTTCGCACGCTATAGGGCAGGTGGGCGGCGCCAGAGACCTCGAGCGGCAGCGCCATCGCCGCGGCCATCAGCTTGACGGCATCCTCCTCGGTGAGATCGGAAACCACCAGCGTGGCGGCGGCCTTGGGGGCGGGCAGGACCTTGAAGGTGACCTCGGTCAAAAAGCCAAGCGTGCCGTGCGAGCCGGCCATCAGCCGCGACAGATCAAGACCTGTGACATTCTTCATCACCCGTCCGCCGGCGCGGATCGCCTCGCCGCGGCCATTGACGAAGCGGGTGCCGAGCAGGTGGTCGCGGGCAGCGCCCGCCAGCGCAAACCGTCGTGGCCCCGAAACATTGGCGGCAAACACGCCGCCGATCGTCGGAGTGCCTTCGGTGCCCATGATGCCGCGATGGTCCATCGGCTCGAAGGCGAGGAACTGGCCGTTTTCGGAAAGCGCGGCCTCGATTTCGGCAACCGGCGTGCCGGCCTTCGCGGTCATCACCATTTCGGCCGGCTCATAGGCAACGATGCCCGAGAGCGCGCGGGAGCTCAATGTCATATCCGTCTCGGCCGGCCCCTCGAAAGGGTTGCCGAAACCGGAACGCGTATCGCCGCCGCAAAGACGCAGAGACGCGCCGCGCTCGTGGCGGCGGGCGATGATTTCGGCCGCTTCGGCCTCGCTTGCGGGCGTCAGCAACTCAGTCATCGCGTCCCTCCAGCGGAAACACCTTGGAGGGGTTCAGCGACCATTCCGGATCGAAGGCGGCGCGCACCGCCATTTGCTGGCGAAGGTCGGCCTCGCCATACTGGAAGCGCATCAGGTCGCGCTTTTCGATGCCGACGCCGTGTTCGCCGGTCAGGCAACCGCCGGCCTCCACGCAGAGCTTCAGGATTTCGGCCCCGGCCTCCTCGGCGCGCGCGGCGTCTTCCGGATCGTTGATATTATAAAGGATCAGCGGGTGCATGTTGCCATCGCCGGCATGAAACACATTGGCGACCCTGAGACCGTAGCGGTCGGTGATCTCGCTGGTCTTCTGCAGCACGTGGGAAAGCTGGCTGAGCGGCACGGTGCCGTCCATGCAGATATAATCGGCGATCCGTCCGGTCGCGCCGAAGGCGGATTTGCGGCCCTTCCAGATCAACGCGGCTTCGGTTGCCGACTGGCTGCGGCGCACGGCCATCACGCCGTGGGTCTCGGCGATCGCCACGATCCGGGCGAGCATCGCTTCCATCTCGGCCTCGGAACCCTCGACCTCGATGATCAGCAGCGCCGCCGCGTCGAGCGGGTAGCCGGCATGGGCGAAGGCCTCGCAGATTTCGATGGCCGGCTTGTCCATGAACTCGATCGCCACCGGAATGATGCCGGCGGCGATGATATCGGTGACGCAGGCGCCGGCGCTTTCGGACGAGGGAAAGCCGAACAGCACCGGACGCGCGCCCTCGGGCTTTGCCAGCAGCCTGACGGTCGCCTCGGTGATCACCCCGAGTTGGCCTTCCGAGCCGCAGACGAGCGCAAGCAGATCGAGGCCGCCGGCGTCCAGCATCTTTCCGCCGAGCTCGATCACTGTGCCATCGACAAGCACCAGTTTGACGCCGAGAAGGTTGTTGGTGGTGACGCCGTATTTCAGGCAATGCGCGCCGCCGGAATTCATGCCGATATTGCCGCCGATGGTGCAGGCAAGCTGCGAACTCGGGTCCGGCGCGTAGAAAAAGCCCTCAGGCGACACCGCTTCGGATATCGCGATATTGGTGACGCCGGCCTGCACCACGGCCACGCGGTTGGGCAGGTCGATATCGAGGATCCGTTTCATCCGCGACAGTCCGAGGATGATCGCATCCTCCTGGCCGATCGCTCCGCCGGCAAGCGAGGTCCCGGCCCCGCGCGGCACCACGGGAATGCCGTTTTCATGGCAGTAGCGGAGAATTTTGGCGACATCCTCGGTCGTCTGCGGCAGGCAGACGGCAAGCGGTACGCGATGATAGGCGAGAAACGCGTCGGTCTCGAACGGCACCAGTTCGCGCGCCTCGTGCACCAGCGCATCTTCGGGCAGAAGCGCCTGCAATTCCTGAATGATGGTTTCGCGCCGCGCCAGAATGCCGGCATCGGGTTCGCGAAATGCGATTGCGCCTGCCAAAGCGGACCTCCCAGAGCGCGCCGGGGAAATGCAAATCGGTTTCCCTTCCGGACGCGCGCAAAAACAAGATGATTGCAGCGTCGAGGCTACCATTCATTCTCTAACATTGGCCTGTCTGAGAGACAAATGCTATTACTTATTCCATATGGGCAATAATCGTGGTGATTATGAAAAATCTACAGGATCTGGAAGTGTTCGCTCAGGTGGCCGCGACCGGCAGCATGAGCGAGGCGGGCCGGATGCTCAGGCTTTCGCCGGCCGTGGTCTCGAAGACGATACGCCGGCTCGAGGAGCAACTCGGCGTGCGTCTGCTGCAGCGCACCACCCGCATGATCGCGCTGACGGAAACCGGACGCGGTTTCTACGAGCGCCTTCTGCCGGTGCTGGCCGGGATGGAGGAGGCGGAGGCTTTTGTCGAAGGTCAGGCGTCCGCGGTTGGCGGAAGGCTCAGGATCTCGGCGCCGACCTCGTTTGGACGGATGCATATCGCACCGCATCTGGCGACCTTCATGAACACCCATGAGGCGCTCGAAATCGAGCTTACGCTCAGCGACGCCTTCGTCGATATTGTTGCCGATGGCTATGATCTTGCCGTGCGGATCGGCGAACTTGCCGATTCCACGCTGGTGGCCCGCAAGCTTGCCCCGGTCCGACGGGTGCTCTGCGCATCGCGTCATTATGTCGAACGCTTCGGCGCTCCGTCAGACCTGAAGGACCTTGAACGCCATGTCTGTCTGCCGGCGCATAACGGCGAATACTGGCGTCTGGACGGACCGGAAGGTCCGGTGGCGTTCCGTCCGGTCGGACGGCTGGTGACCAATTCCAGCGAGGTTATCCGGGAGGCGGTGCTGGCCGGTATGGGCATTGCGCTCAGATCGACCTGGGACATCGGGCCGGAACTTTCCGCGGGCGAGCTCGTTCAGGTGCTGCCGGAATATAAAAGCCCGGACAATGTCGGGCTTTTCGCCGTCTACGCCTCGCGAAATTTCCTGCCCACCAAGGTGCGGCTGTTCATCGATTTTCTGGCGGCGCTGTACGGCCCGTCGCCATATTGGGACAAGGCCGTGCAATAACGGTCAGGCGATGATCAGAATGCCGGTTATGAGTGCGATCAGAATGACCACGAGCACGATGAAGATCAGAATGCGGGCAATGCCCGCGGAAAGGCCCGCGACGCCGCGAAAGCCCAGAAGGCTGGCGACCGCCGCGATGATCAACAGAATCAGAATCCACTCAAGCATGACTTGTCCTCTCGATATTCGCCGAACCGGCATTTCGACATGTCAACGACGGCGGCGGCGTTAAAGTTCCGGCGCAACTCACCGGACTTGACAGATACCCGGCGGACAGGCGATTCTGTGTTTGCGCACGTGTGCAAGTGAATTTCACAAAAGCTTCACGCGCCGGTGAAGAACGCAGTGCAATCGTGTGTTAAATGGTGCGGTCGCGGCCTCGTCGGTCGTGATTCGCTGGAAGGAAGGCAATGCTATCAGGTGAAGACTTGGCAGATGAAATCGTCGAAGCCCGTCAGCAATATGCGGCGCTGTGCTACCGGCATGCCAAGATAAAGAAGAAGAAATCCATCGAGGTTCTGCTGATCACCAGCCGCGACACCGGCCGCTGGGTGACGCCGAAGGGCTGGCCCATGGCCAACAAGGCCCCCCACGAGGTCGCCGAACGGGAGGCTTACGAGGAAGCCGGCATCAAGGGCAAGGTTTCCGACAAGCCGTTCGGCATCTTCCGTTATCTGAAGCGGCTCGATGACGGCACGGCGGTGACATGCGTGGTCGAGATCTTTCCGCTTCTGGTGCGCAAGGCCAAGGCGCGTTTTCCGGAGCGCGATGAACGCGTGCGCAAATGGGCAAGCCCGGAAGAGGCAGCCGAATTGGTCGACGAAAACGAGTTGAAATCGCTGCTGATGGATTTCGCCGGCCGCCTGGGCGCATAGTTGCGTCCGCTCCCCTGCCTGTGCAAGAACACGGATACGTCCTTTATCGGCGTATCGTAACGGCGATGCGCCCTCTCCATGCGAGCCTGCCATGCGCGCAAATTATCGCCTGCAACGCCTGTTTGTCGAAGCCGATCTCGGTCCAGGCGCCGAGTTCGAGGCTGACAAGGATCAGTTTCACTACCTCGCCCATGTCCTGCGCGCCAGCGAGGGGACGGAACTGCTCGCCTTTAACGGCCGGGATGGCGAATGGCTGACGCGGCTGACCTTCCCGACGCGCAAGAAAATCACGCTCACAACCGTTGAACAGACCCGCCCCCAGCCCGCGCCGTCCGATCTCCACTACCTGTTTGCGCCGCTCAAGACCGGACGCATGGATTACATGGTGCAGAAGGCGGTCGAGATGGGCGCCGGCGCCATCCGGCCGGTGATGACCCGTCACGTGCAGGGCAAGCCAGCAAAACCCGAGCGCCTCGCCGCCAACATCGTCGAGGCGGCGGAGCAGTGCGGGGTGCTGAGTGTGCCGGAACTTCGCGAACCGGCACGGCTTGAAGACATTCTCGACCAGTGGGAGCCCGGCCGGCACCTGATTTTCTGCGATGAGGACGCGGAAAGCCAGAACCCGCTTGCCGCGCTCCAAACCGTGCAGGCGTCGAAGCTGGCACTGATCGTCGGCCCGGAAGGCGGGTTTTCGGACGACGAGCGATCACTATTGCGTGGCCTTCCCTTTGTCACCGCAATTCCGCTGGGACCGAGAATCCTGCGGGCCGATACGGCGGCGGTGGCGGCCCTTGCCGTTATTCAGGCCACGATCGGCGACTGGCGCTGACCCCGGTCTACCGCCGGAACGGATACGGTTTTCCCGCGTTTGAAAGGCGATCAAAGAAATTGACTTGATTGCCACGGCGATCCGGTTCAAGAGCGAGTTGCGCGGGCTAAGGCCGTGAAAACGAGAGCGGTTCCGCCTTTCGCGGAAACGTGACCCCGCCCGATCTGTTTGTTTTGAGAACGAGGAAGCTTGCATGGCCCGTGACACGTCCGACGGGACGCCGATTACCGCGAAGGCGGAACTGGTCGCCTATCTCGAAGACGGCTGCAAGCCCGAAGCGGAGTTCCGGATCGGTACGGAGCACGAGAAATTTCCGTTCTTCAAGGGCGACAACACGCCCGTTCCCTATGATGGCGAACGCTCGATCTCGGCAATCCTGAAGGGCATGAAGGGCAAGCTCGGCTGGGACGCCATCATGGATGGCGACAACATCATCGGCCTTGCCGAACCCAATGGCATGGGCGCGATCTCGCTGGAGCCGGGCGGGCAGTTCGAACTTTCCGGCGCGCCCCTGAAAACGCTGCATGAGACCTGTCGCGAATCGAACCGGCATCTGGCCGTGCTGCGCGGCGTCGCCGAGCCGATGGGGATCGGCTTTCTGGGGATCGGCGGAAGTCCGAAATGGTCGCGCGCCGAAACCCCGAAAATGCCGAAATCGCGCTACGAGATCATGACCCGCTACATGCCGAAGGTCGGCAGCCAGGGTCTCGACATGATGTACCGCACCTGCACCATCCAGGTGAATGTCGATTTCTCCTCGGAGACCGATATGCGCCGCAAGATGGCGCTGTCCCAGAAGCTGCAGCCGCTTTCAACCGCGCTGTTCGCTTCGTCCCCCTTCACCGAGGGGAAGCCGAACGGGCTTCTGTCATGGCGCGGCGATATTTGGCGCGACACCGACAACAATCGCGCCGGCCTGCTCGATTTCGCGTTCCGGGACGATTTCAGCTTCGAACGCTATGTCGACTGGGCGCTCGACGTGCCGATGTATTTCATCATCCGCGACGGCCGCTATCGCGATTGCACGGATATCACCTTCCGCCAGTTCATGGACGGCGCGCTGAAGGGCAAGATCGATGAATGGCAGCCCACGATGGGCGACTGGACCAACCATATCTCGACGCTGTTTCCGGATGTGCGGCTGAAGCGCTTCCTGGAAATGCGCGGCGCTGATGGTGGAACGTGGCGGCGTATCTGTGCGCTGCCGTCCTTCTGGGTCGGCCTGCTTTATGACAAGGGCGCGATGGATGCCGCCGAGCAACTGACGTCCGACTGGCAGGTGGAGGATATCCACCGCCTGCGCGACGAGGTGCCGCGTCTGGCGCTGAAGGCTGAAATCGGCGGGCGCG
Source organism: Martelella sp. NC20 (assembly GCF_013459645.1). Taxonomy (NCBI): domain Bacteria; kingdom Pseudomonadati; phylum Pseudomonadota; class Alphaproteobacteria; order Hyphomicrobiales; family Aurantimonadaceae; genus Martelella; species Martelella soudanensis. The sequence continues at coordinate 4,771,214 of NZ_CP054861.1, read as the reverse complement.
CGCTGGTGGATGTTGCTCGCGAGGTTGTCGGTATTGCCCGCAACGGGCTGAAATCGCGCGGCAATCTCAATGGCGATGGCCAGGACGAAAGCGTGTTCCTCAACCCGCTCGACGAAATCGTCGCCAAGAAAACCACCTTCGCGGAAGATCTGCTTTCGCTCTATCACGGCCGCTGGAAAGGCTCCGTCGATCCGCTGTTCGAGGAATTCCAGTACTGAATTTTCGCGTATGGACGTCCGTTCCGCGCAGCGCTATTTTAGACGCTGGCGCGGAGGTTGGCATGGGCGTTACCGGCATTGGCGGTTTTTTCTTTCGCGCGAGCGACCCGGGGATGCTTGGCGCATGGTACGCCGAACATCTCGGCGTCGGCGCCGGTCCCCATGGTCTTTGGGAAACCGGGGCCGGTCCGTCCGTGTTCGCGCCATTTCCCGAGGCGAGCGATTACTTTCCGACCGATCGGGCTTTCATGCTCAATTTCAGGGTGGATGATCTTGACGCCCTGTGCGGGCGGTTGCGTGCCGCCGGTATCGAAATCATCCGCGATCCTGCGTGGGATATGCCGGGCGTCGGTCGCTTTGTCCGGATTCATGATCCCGAAGGAAATCCGGTCGAGCTGTGGCAGCCTGATCAGGCGTGAACCAACGCACGGCACAAAAAAGCCCGGAAACACGAGTGCTTCCGGGCAAAATGCAGAGTGAAGGCTGAACCACCCTGCGGGGAAAATGACGCTTTCTCGGACCGCCGTTGGGACTTGCGGCCTTCAAATAACGTCAATTCGGGATGCCGCTATGCGGTGCGGCGAGGCCTGCCGCTTTCGCGGCGGGCGTGATCTTGTGGCGCTCGAACGTGGCCGGAATGCGTTCAGACATACATTCTCGCCGAACGGTTCGCCGCGGCCTTGCGCAGTTCGGCCATCGGGTCATCGGAAATCGGCGCCATATAGGCGCGGTCGATATCGTGGCGCGTCAGGCCGATATCCTTCAGCAGCGCGTCGTCCATCTCGGCGATATAGCGCACGGCCATGCGATTTTTCGTAAAGCGCCGCGCAGCACCAATGAACGCACTGATGCCAGCCCAGAGTGAATGCCTGGTGCCGATCCGGGTTACGGATGTCCTTTCAATCAACGACATTGTCGCCTCCTTGGTGTGTGTAAAACCGCTTCGGTTCCGCACGGCTTGCGTGGCGGCAGCCTTTTGGCTACCCTTCGATGCGAACAAACCGCAATATCCGTTCGGCAGCCACCCGATTCTTGCCGGTGTTTCCGCCTGCGATGCGTTGCCCGCTTCCTTCAGTTGCAGATTGGCGATTTGTTATTGATCAGTCCAACGAATGTTTCTAATATCACTCATCAGGAAACTTGATGGGTGTGAACATGGCAGCGCCACTCGATATAGATCAGCTCCAGACCTTCGTTGCGATCGTCGATTACGGATCGTTCACGCGGGCGGCCGAACACGTCTTCAAGACGCAATCGGCCGTCTCGATGCAGATGCGGCGGCTGGAGGAGCGGATCGGCAAACAGCTCTTCACCAAGGACGGCCGCGGCGTCAGGCTCACGGACGAGGGCGACAAGCTCCTGAACTACGCCCGCCGGATCATCCGCCTCAACAATGAGGCGATCACCGCCTTCGATGAGAACCGCCTCCAGGGCTCTCTTCGGATCGGCACCCCGGATGATTACGCCGACCGCTATATGCCGGATATCATCAACCGCTTCGCCAAGAGCCATCCCAATGTCGAACTCTATATCGTTTGCGAGGATTCCGTCGATCTTGCCGAGCGGCTGAAGCAGGGGGAACTGGATCTGGCGCTGGTCACGCACAATGCGCGCACCCGCCAGTCCGAGGTGGTTCGCACCGAGTCGCTCTGCTGGGTTGCCTCCTCCAACCACCCCTTGCCGGTCGACAGGCCGGTGCCGCTCGCCGTCGGGCGGCGCGATTGCTGCTGGCGCGATCTGGCGGTGAAGGCGCTGGATGGCGTCGGGCGCGAGTATCGCATCCTGTTTACCAGCTGGTCGGCAACCGTGCTTGCCTCGGCGGTGCTAGCGGGCATGGCGGTCTCGGTCCTGCCGGAATCGGCGGTCAGGAACGGCATGCGCGTATTGACGCCTGCGGACGGTTTTCCGACGCTGGAGCCGGTCCAGATCGGCCTGATGAAGCGGCCGGGCGCGCCGGCGTCGCTGACCACCGCGCTCTCCAACCACATCATCGCATCCCTCGACAATATCAGCCAGGCGGAGATGATGCCGGAACTTGAGCCGGAAAGGGGCCAGCCGCGCCCGCAGCGCCTGAAGTCCGGCCAGATGCTTGCGAGTTGGTGAGGCGGATCTACACAATCCGCTTCAGGTTCTGCTGCACCTTCAAAAGCGCGGGCAGGTAGGTCTCGATCAGGCTTTCGGCGGGGTCCCGGGTAACGGACATGCCGGTATTGAGGGCAGCCACGGTGCGCCCGCGACCGTCGATGACAGGCACGGCGATCGCGCGCAGGCCCATTTCCACCTCCTCGTCGATCAGGCTGTAGCCGTCATGGTTGACGGATCTGACGCGTTCCATGATGTCGTCCGGATCGGTCAGGCTTTTGGGGGTGCGCGGGGCGAGATCGGCGCGGGCGATCACTGCGCGGGCCTCGGCCTCGGGCAGCGCCGCAAGCAGCACCCGGCCCATCGATGTGGCGTGGGCGGGAAGGCGCGAGCCCGGCATCAGCCCGATCGACATCACGCGACGCTGGGCAGCGCGGGCGACGTAGACGATTTCGGTCTCATCGAGAAGCGCCACCGAACAGGATTGTCCTATCTGTTCGGATAACTGGTCGAGCCAGGGCTGGACAAGTTGCGGCAGCGGCAGCGCGTTGAGCGCGCTCATACCCAATCTCAGCGCTTGAGGCGTGAGCGCGAAATACTTGCCGTCATAGCTGGCATAGCCCTCGGCATGCAGCGTCAAAAGGCAGCGCCGCGCGGTGGCGCGATCATAGCCGGTGGCCGCCGCCACCTCCGCGATCGAAAGCCGCGGCGTGGCCGCGCCGAAGCAGGTGATGACACGCAGTCCCTTGGCGAAGGAGGCGATATGGTCGGTCGACCGTGGCATGGGCGATCTCATTGTGAACAAAAATCACATTGTGCACAACTCCGGCCGATCTGCAATTGCCGATTCCGAACCATTTGCCTCATGCTCAGATTGCCTGATGATGAGGCCGAATGGCCGGGAATGCGATCGGCAGAGAGCGGCACCCGCCGGGCGCCGCCCCATCTGTCGCTAGATCCGTTCCAATGCGATGGCGATGCCCTGGCCGACGCCGATGCACATGGTCGACAGCGACTTCTCGCCGGGCTTCAGGTCGAGCATCGCACTGCCGGTGATGCGGGCGCCGGACATGCCGAGGGGATGGCCGAGCGCGATCGCGCCGCCATTGCGGTTCACGCGCGGGTCGTCATCGGCGATGTTCAGGTCGCGCAGCGTGGCAAGGCCCTGCGAGGCGAAGGCCTCGTTCAGTTCGATCACCGCGAAATCGTCTGCGGAAAGCCCGAGCCGCTCCATCAGCTTCTTCGAGGCAATGGCCGGGCCGAAACCCATGATCCGCGGGGCAACGCCTGCGGTCGCGCCGCCGAGAACGCGCGCGATCGGCGTGAGGCCGTGCTTTTTTGCCGCTTCGGCGCTGGCGACGATCAGCGCGGCGGAACCATCATTGACGCCGGAGGCATTGCCGGCCGTGACCGTGCCATTTTCGCGGAACGGCGTGCGTAGTTTCGAAAGCGCTTCCAGCGTGGTGTCGGGGCGGGGGTGTTCGTCGGTATCGACGATCACCGGATCGCCCTTGCGGCGCGGGATCGAGACCGGGGTGATCTCCTCCGCCAGCCGGCCGGAGGCCATGGCCCTGCCGGCCTTCTGCTGCGAGGCAAGCGCGAACCTGTCCTGGTCCTCGCGGCTGACCGAAAACTCCTCGGCGACATTCTCGCCGGTCTCGGGCATCGAATCGACGCCGAAACGGGCCTTCATCGCCGAGTTGACGAACCGCCAGCCGATGGTGGTGTCGAAGATCTCGGCCGAGCGGCTGAACGCGGTTTCGGCCTTGCCCATGACGAACGGCGCGCGCGACATCGATTCGACGCCGCCGGCCACCATCAGCTCGGCCTCGCCGGCCTTGATCGCCCGGGCGGCGGTAATCACCGCATCCATGCCGGAACCGCAAAGCCGGTTCATCGTGGTGCCGGAGATTGCCTCCGGCAGGCCGGCGAGCAGCAACGCCATGCGGGCGACATTGCGGTTGTCCTCGCCCGCCTGGTTGGCGCAGCCGTAGATGACATCGTTGACCGCCTCCCAGTCGACGCCGCTATTGCGCGCCATCAGCGCCTTGAGCGGGATCGCGCCCAGATCATCGGTGCGCACGGACGAAAGCGCGCCGCCATAGCGGCCGATCGGGGTGCGGATATAGTCGCAGATATAAACGTCTTTCATGATCAAACCTCTGCAGCCTTCAGATCTTTTACGTCGCCATCGATATGGAGCGTGCCGCCGGTGACGGATTGCAGCTCCTCAACCGACATGCCGGGCCGTTTTTCGCGCAGGACAAAGTGGCCGTCGGCGATATCGACCACGGCGAGCGATGTATAGACGCGGGTCACGCAGCCGACGCCGGTCAGCGGCAGCGAGCAGCGTTTCACCAGCTTGGGCTGGCCCTTCTTGGTGGTGTGCTCGGTCAGCACCGCGACCCGGCCGGCGCCATGCACCAGGTCCATCGCGCCGCCGACGGCGGGCACGCCGCCCTTGCCGGTCGACCAGTTGGCGAGATCGCCGTTTTCAGCGACCTCGTAGGCGCCCAGAATGGCGACGTCGAGATGGCCGCCGCGCACCATGGCGAAACTGTCGGCATGGTGGAAGAAGGCGGTGCCCGGCTTCAGCGTGATCGCCTTCTTGCCGGCATTGACGAGATCCCAGTCTTCCTCGCCCTCGGGGGGCGCGGCCCCGAAATCGAGCACGCCGTTTTCGGTGTGGAAGATCGCCTGCTTGCCCTCTGGCTGGAATTTGGCGACCATTTCGGGAAAGCCGATGCCGAGATTGACATAGGCGCCGCCCTCGATGTCCTGGGCGGCGCGCCAGGCGATCTGGGCGTTGGAGAGCTTGATGTCGGAAAAATCGTTCATGGGTAGCGCGCCTCCTCGCGGGTCAGGAGTTCCTCCTGCACGGGGTTCGGGACCTCGACCACGGTATCGACGAAGATGCCGGGGGTGATGACATTTTCAGGATCGATACCGCCGAGCGGCACGACATGGCTTGCCTGGACGATCGTCTTCTTCGCCGCCGTCGCCATCAGCGGCGAGAAGTTACGCGCGGCCATGCGATAGGTGAGGTTGCCATGGGGATCGGCGCATTCGGCCTTGATCAGCGCGAAGTCGGCCTTCAGCCAGCGCTCGCGCACATAATGCCGGCCCTCGAATTCCTCGACCGGCTTGCCCTCGGCGAGTTCGGTGCCATAGCTGGTCGGCGTGTAGAAGGCGGGGATGCCCGCGCCGCCGGCCCGGATGCGCTCGGCAAGCGTGCCCTGCGGGACGATCTCCAGTTCGATCCTGCCCGCCAGATAGCGTTCATTGAACACCGTCGCGTTGGATGACCGCGGAAACGAGCAGATGATCTTTGCAACCCGGTCCTGCTCGATCAGGGCGGCGAGGCCGATATGGCCGTTGCCGGCATTGTTGTTGATCACGGTCAGGTTGCGCGCGCCCTGGTCGATCAGGGCGTGGATCAGTTCGATCGGCGAGCCGGAACCGCCGAAGCCGCCGATCATCACGGTCGCGCCGTCGAAGATATCGGCGACAGTGTCCCTCAGGGACGTCGCTGTCTTGTCCATGTGCTGGATCTCCTTCCATGAAGGCCTTGTAGAAGGCGCGCAAGGCAACAGCCAGACGGAAAGTTCATATTGCGATCTTTGTTCAATATGGTCGCAAAACTGTGCGCATGGTGAACATTGTTCGTATGAAGTCGGAAGGATCACTACAGACTTTGCTGCATGTGCGCAAACAAGTGACGATTTATCAAAAACGTCATCTTTTCGGCGCGGTGACACGTTTTTGCCATAAAAATGACATGAGAGGTCTTGTGAATTGCCATTTCACTGCACATCTCGCCCATATCTTGAAACAGACATATTGCAGGAGCGTCCATGTCCCGCCTGTCGGAATTTCCCATTACACAACGTTGGCCGGCCGAGAATCCGGGCGTCATTCAGCTCTATTCCCTGCCAACGCCCAATGGAGTGAAAGTCTCGATTGCGCTGGAAGAGATGGAATTGCCGTACGAAGCCCATCGGGTGTCGTTTGAAACGGACGACCAGATGACGCCCGAGTTTCTGTCGCTCAACCCCAATAACAAGATACCCGCCATCATCGACCCGGACGGCCCCGAGGGACAGCCTATCGGGCTGTTCGAATCGGGCGCCATCCTGATCTATCTCGCCGAAAAAACCGGCCGCCTGATGCCCAACGATCCGGTTGGCCGCTATGAGGCGATCCAGTGGGTGATGTTCCAGATGGGCGGCATCGGCCCGATGTTCGGCCAGTTCGGCCATTTCTACAAATTCGCAGCCGACAAGGTGGCCAACAATCCGTATCCGGTGCAGCGCTATACCAATGAATCGCGCAGGCTTCTCGGCGTACTGGAAGGGCGGCTCAGGGATCGCAAGTTCATCATGGGCGAAGAGCCGTCCGATTACGGCATTGCCGATATCGCGATCTTCCCCTGGGTGCGCGGCCTTTCCGTTCACTATGCGGCTGAGGACGTGCTGAAGCTCTCGGATTTCCCTGCGGTTGCCGCATGGGTCGAGCGCTGCGCGGATCGTCCGGCAAGCGTGAAGGGCTTTGCGGTGCCCGCCGCCGCCTGATCTTCTGACTGATGGGATATGATTTCGGGCGCGGCGAAGGCCGCGCCCTTTTCATCTGAGGTTCTGCGTTCGGCATGGAACCGCTTCGGCAGAAGGGACGTTTCAGGGGCAGTCGCATCCGAATGACGGGTGCCAACCGAGGAGAAACCCATGACCAAGCAGAAAACGCTCGACGACCTGTTTCTTGACACACTGAAAGACATCTATTTCGCCGAACGCCAGATCCTGAAGGCGCTGCCGAAAATGGCGCGCGCGGCCAGTTCCGAAGACCTTGCGGCAGCCTTCCGCAATCACAAGGAGGAGACCGAGGGTCAGGTGGAGCGCCTGCAGCAGGTGTTCGAAATCCTGGGCAAGCCGGCCCGCGGCAAGACCTGCGAAGCGATCCAGGGCATCATCGCCGAAGGCGAGGAGATCATCGAGGAATTCGACGGCGCGCCCGCGCTCGACGCCGGCCTGATTTCATCCGCCCAGGCAGTCGAGCACTACGAGATGGCCCGTTACGGCACGCTTCTCGCCTGGGCCCGCCAGCTCGGCAAGAAGGATGTGGCCAAGCTTCTCGAGGAAACCTTCGAGCAGGAATCCAAGGCTGATCTGGAACTGTCGAAACTGGCGGAAAAATCGATCAACCGCAGCGCCGAGGCCGCGTAAAGCGGTTTGGGACGTTGTCAGATACGGAAAGGGCGGTCCGCCGCCCTCAGACTGCTGACAAACCTCGTGCGCCGTCACGACGTCGCCTCGCTCTCTGCCGTCATCCCGGCCTTGAGCCGGGATCCAGCAAGCGCAAGTCCTTGCGCGCAAAGACTCTTTTCTGAAATTCACCGCAAGCGGCCCTGGATGCCGGCTCAAGGCCGGCATGACGGAAGAGCCGGAAAAGAGACTTTATCAACAAGCTGAGGGCGGTCCGCCGCCCTTTTTGCGTTTGCTCATTCAAAACCTGAAACCGATGCCGGCGGTGAGGCTGGCCTGGGTCAGCTTTGTCTCGGCAAGGCCCGGAAGCCCGGTCGCCCGGGTAACGAGATCGGTGTTGCCGTAATCGCTGTAGGTTGCCTTCAGCCGTCCGAAGACATGCTCGCTGAAGGCGTAATCCACCCCGAGGCCGGCGGTCCAGCCGTTCAGCACGTCATCATAGTCCTGCCCCGTCAGCGAAAAGCTCCCTTCGAGCCGGGTCGAGGCAAAGCCGCCGGTCGCATAGACGAGGGCCGGGCCCCAGGCATAGCCGAGCCGTCCCTCGACGGTTGCCCGCCACTCGGTTCCGAATGTCACGCTCTGGCCGTTCAGGATCGGGAGGGGCGAGGATACGGTGTAGCTGTTATCGTTCCAGTTATAACCGTAGGACCCCTCGACGCCGATCACCATACGGTTGTCGAACTGATGATCATAACCGATGAAAAGCCCTGCCGTGCCGCCGGATGCGGCCTCGGTCGCGCCGGCGGTGAACACCGTCTCGGGTATCTTGCCCGCCAGCCAGCCGTAGCCGCCTTCGGCTCCCAGATAAAAGCCCGACCAGGAAATTCCGGTTGTCGGCTGCGGCTGCGGGGCGGCGGGCACGGTGATATCCGCTGCGCCGGCAGCGGGAGCGGTGAGCAGAGCGGCAAGAGCGGCGGAAGGGAAAAGTTTCATGGGCTTCTTTTCGGGTGCGCGAGCGAAGTTGATGGAAAGCAAATACCATCCTTGATCTGCGGATGAAGCTCTACCCATGCCAACAAGCCAGAACGCGCCGGATGTGTTGCTGATGGAACACACAAAAAAGGCGGCGCCGAAGCACCGCCTTTCGTATTCCGGATGGGACCGGACTTCATTCCGTAATCAGGCTTATCGCCTGATTACATCATGCCGCCAGTTCAGCGCGCTTGCCGCGCTGAACCACTTAAGCAAGCGCGCGCTTGCCGCGCTGAACCACTTTGGGTGATGGGCGTGCTATTCTGTAATCAGGCTTTCGCCTGATTACATCATGCCGCCCATGCCGCCCATTCCACCCATGCCGCCCATGTCAGGCATGCCGCCGGCGCTGTCCTTCTTAGGAGCATCTGCAATCATGGCTTCCGTGGTGATCAGCAGCGAGGCAACCGAAGCTGCGTTCTGCAGAGCGGTGCGGACAACCTTGACCGGGTCGACGATACCCATGGCGATCATGTCGCCATATTCGCCGGTCTGGGCGTTGTAGCCGTAGTTGTCTTCGTTCTTGTCGAGGATCTTGCCGACCACGATCGAAGCTTCGTCACCGGCATTGGTGGCGATCTGACGAACGAGCGACTGAAGGGCGCGGCGAACGATGTTGATGCCGGCATCCTGGTCGTCGTTTTCACCCTTGGAGGTGATCTTGGTGGAGGAGCGCAGAAGAGCAACGCCGCCGCCGGCAACGATACCTTCCTGAACGGCAGCGCGCGTCGCGTTGAGCGCGTCGTCGATGCGGTCCTTCTTTTCCTTCACTTCGACTTCCGTGGAACCGCCAACGCGGATCACGGCAACGCCGCCAGCGAGCTTGGCAAGACGTTCCTGCAGCTTTTCGCGGTCGTAGTCGGAGGTGGTTTCTTCGATCTGGGCCTTGATCTGGGCAACGCGGGCTTCGATGTCGGACTTCTGTCCGGCGCCGTCGACAACCGTGGTGTTTTCCTTGGTGATCGAGACCTTCTTGGCGGTGCCGAGCATGTCGAGGGTGACATTTTCGAGCTTGATGCCGATGTCTTCGGAAATAACCGTGCCGCCCGTGAGGATGGCGAGGTCTTCAAGCATCGCCTTGCGGCGATCGCCGAAGCCAGGCGCCTTGACGGCAGCAATCTTCAGGCCGCCGCGCAGCTTGTTGACGACCAGCGTTGCAAGCGCTTCGCCTTCAACATCTTCAGCAATGATGAGGAGCGGCTTGTTCGACTGAACGACAGCTTCCAGAACCGGCAGCAGAGCCTGAAGGTTGGAGAGCTTCTTTTCGTGCAGCAGGATGTAGGCGTCTTCCAGTTCGGCAACCATCTTCTCGGAGTTGGTTACGAAATAGGGCGACAGGTAGCCGCGGTCGAACTGCATGCCTTCGACGACTTCGAGTTCGGTTTCGGCGGTCTTGGCTTCTTCAACCGTGATGACGCCTTCATTGCCGACCTTCTGCATGGCGGCGGCAATGTCTTGACCGATCTGCTTTTCGCCATTGGCGGAGATCGTGCCGACCTGGGCCACTTCCTCAGACGTGTTGATCTTCTTGGCCTTGGCCTGGAGATCCTTCACGACTTCGTGGACGGCCATGTCGATGCCGCGCTTCAGGTCCATCGGGTTCATGCCGGCGGCAACGGCCTTGTTGCCTTCGCGGATGATCGAGGAAGCGAGAACGGTTGCCGTCGTGGTGCCGTCACCGGCGATGTCGTTGGTCTTCGAAGCAACTTCGCGGACCATCTGGGCGCCCATGTTCTCGAACTTGTCTTCCAGTTCGATTTCCTTGGCGACCAAAACACCGTCCTTGGTGATGCGCGGAGCGCCGAAGGACTTTTCGATGACGACGTTGCGACCCTTGGGGCCCAGCGTGACCTTGACGGCGTCGGCGAGCACGTCAACGCCGTGCATCATCTTTTCGCGCGCTGTGCGGCCGAATTTGATTTCTTTAGCAGCCATTTGAAAACTCCTGGTTTATCAAAACCTTATGGGCGATTGCCCGGCTGGATGGAATGGTGAATCCTGGAAGAGGCGCTTTACTTAAGCGACGACGCCCATGATGTCGGCTTCCTTCATGATCAGAAGGTCTTCGCCGTCGAGCTTGACTTCGGTGCCCGACCACTTGCCGAACAGAACGCGGTCGCCGACCTTGACGTCGAGCGCGACAACCTTGCCGCTGTCGTCACGGGCGCCGGAGCCGACGGCGACGATTTCGCCTTCCTGCGGCTTTTCCTTGGCGGTATCGGGGATGATGATGCCGCCCTTGGTCTTTGCTTCAGACTCCACGCGGCGTACAACGACGCGGTCGTGCAGGGGGCGGAAAGAAATGCTTGCCATTGTCTATACCCTCGATCGAATGACATTCGCGACCGTGTTTGCGGTCGCATGGATCAGTGTTAGCACTCTCATTCGGAGAGTGCTAATGACGGTGATTTAAGAAGGGGGAGAAGCGGTGTCAAGAAACGGCATGAAGTTTTTTTTGATCGCCGCCGGAACTTTTCCACACCGCGTATTGCCGGGCTTCATACAGGTTTTATACCGTCATCGTAACCCCGGCCCGGATCTTTACCCGGTTTGATCTCTACCCGGATTGCGAGGACATTGTGACAATTGGCGCATCAGATGGCGGAAAGCCGGGGTTTGGCGAACTGACAGCCGTGTTCGCCCGGATCGGCCTGCTGTCCTTCGGCGGGCCGGCCGGCCAGATCGCGCTGATGCACCGGATCATCGTCGACGAAAAGCGCTGGCTTCCTCCCGAGCGCTATCTCCATGCGCTCAATTATTGCATGCTGCTTCCCGGTCCCGAGGCCCAGCAACTGGCGACCTATGTCGGCTGGATGCTCCACGGCGTGAAGGGCGGGCTCGCGGCGGGGATATTGTTCGTGCTGCCGGGCTTCATCCTGATCGTCGCGCTCGCCGCCCTTTATGCCACGCTCGGCGATGCCGCCTGGCTGGAGGCGATCTTCATGGGGCTGAAGGCGGCGGTGCTTGCCATCGTGGTGCAGGCGCTCTGGCGCATGGCGGGGCGTTCGCTGAAGGGGCCGGTGTCGGTCGGCCTGGCGATCGCCGCGTTTGTCGCTCTTTTCGTCTTCGGAGTGGCATTTCCGGTCGTGGTGCTGGCCGCCGGTCTTTTCGGCTATGTGTTCATGCGGCGGCCGGTTTCCCCCGAGCCTGATATCGAGCCCGATACCGTTGTACGGCAGGGCTGGCGCAGGAGGGGGCTGGCCACGGCGGCGACGCTGCTGGTCTGGACGGCGATCTGGCTGCTGCCGCTCATTGTGCTGGCGCCGCTCGGCGATTTCCACACGCTGGTCGAAATCTTCGGTTTCTTCGTCAAGATCGCGCTGTTTTCCTTCGGCGGGGCCTATGCGGTGCTGACCTATGTGGCGCAGGAGGCGGTGGCGACCTATCACTGGCTGACACCCGCTGAAATGCTGGACGGGCTGGCGCTTGCCGAAACCACGCCGGGACCGCTGGTGCTGGTGCTGTGCTTCGTCGGCTTCCTGGCCGCCCACGCCGCGCCGGTGTTTTCCGCGCCGCTCGCCTCCGGCATTCTCGGCGCGGCGCTGACCGCTTGGGCGATTTTCGTGCCGAGTTTCCTGTTCATTTTCGCCGGCGCACCTTATGTCGAGGATCTGCGCCGCAACCCGGCGCTTTCCGGCGCGCTTTCCGGCATCGGCGCGGCGATTGTCGGCGTGATCGCCAATCTTTCCCTCTGGTTCGCCATCAATGTCATGTTCGGCACGGTTGACCGGATCGCGTTGTTTTCGCTGCCGCCGGTGATGAATGCGAGCCTGATATGGCCGCATTGGGCGAGCCTTGATTTGGCCTCGCTCGCCATCAGCGCGGCGGGCATGGTCGCGCTCCTGAAATTCAGGATCGGCATTCTGCCGCTTCTTGCTGCCGCCGCGATCGCGGGGCTTGCCATCGGCACCCTGTTGTGACCATTTGTCGGCGCCTTCCAGCCGAACCGATACAAGGAAAATCCATGCCAAAAAAGATCGACGCCCTCAGCGCGCTTCATGCGGATTATGATGTGATGCTCTGCGATGTCTGGGGCGTTCTCCACAATGGCGTGACCTCGTTCGACACGCCGAAAGCGGCGCTGGCAGAGGCGCGGAGCGCCGGTAAAACGGTTATCCTGCTGACCAATTCGCCCCGATTGTCGCCCTCGGTGAAGGAACAACTCGCCGGTTTCGGGGTGACGACCGAAAGCTTCGACGCCATCGTGACCTCCGGCGACGTGACCCGGACGCTGGTGGCGGAAGGGCCGCGCAAGCTCTATTACATGGGCCCGCAGCGCGACGCCGACCTCTACGGCGACACCGGCGTCGAGCGCGTCGGCGAGGCGGAGGCCGAGGGCATTCTATGCAGCGGTTTCAAGGACGACGAAACCGAAACGCCGGAAGATTACCGCGACCTGCTTTCGCGCTTTGCGGCGCGCGGCCTGCCGCTGATCTGCGCCAATCCCGATCTGGTGGTCTCGCGCGGCAACCGGCTCATCCCCTGCGCCGGCGCGCTGGCGGCACTTTATAGCGAACTCGGCGGCAAGACCCGCATTGCCGGCAAACCGTACAGACCGATCTACGAGGCGGCGATGGCCAAGGCCGCCGCGTTGCGGGGCGATGTCGATGCCGCGCGCGTTCTCGCCATCGGCGACGGCATGCCGACGGATGTGCGCGGCGCGATCGATTACGGCCTCGATCTGCTGTTTGTGGCGGAGGGCATTCACGAGGCCGATTATGCCGTGAACGGGATCGTTGACGAAGCGTCGCTCGATCGGTTCTTGACGCGACACGGCGCGCATCCGAAATACTGGATGTCGAAACTCGCCTGAACAAGCGCCGGACGCAACGCATGACCGTATTTCACCGCAATGAATTTCGTGAGCCGCTGCCTGACACGCTGAAGGGCGGGGTGGTGGCGATCGGCAATTTCGACGGCGTCCATCGCGGCCATCAAAGCGTGCTCAACCGCGCGCTTGCCATTGCCGAGGAGCGCGGCGTGCCGGCGCTGGTGCTGACCTTCGAGCCGCATCCGCGCTCGGTATTCAACCCGCAGACGCCGGTGTTTCGCCTGACGCCGGCGCCGATGAAGGCGCGGCTGCTGGAGGCGATGGGCTATCACGCGGTCATCGAATATCCCTTCGACCGCACCTTTTCCCAGCGCTCGCCGGAGGAATTCGTCACCACGGTGCTGATCGACTGGCTTGCGGCAAGCGAGGTCGTGACCGGCTTCGATTTCCATTTTGGCCGCAACCGCGAGGGCGGGCCCGCCTATCTGATGCAGGCCGGCAAGCGCCACGGTTTCGGTGTCTCGCTGATGGATGCGTTTCGCGACGAGGGCGCCGAGGTGATCTCTTCGAGCCGCATCCGCGACCTGCTGACGCGCGGCGAGGTGGTCCAGGCCTCCGGCCTGCTCGGCTATCGCTACACGGTGACGGGCGAAGTGATCCACGGCGAAAAGCTCGGCCGCACGCTGGGCTTTCCGACCGCCAACATGGCCTTCGATCCCGACGCCAAGCTCAGCCCCGGCATTTACGCCGTGCGCTACCGCCGCCCCTCGGGCACGTTGCACGATGGCGTGGCAAGCTTCGGCCGCCGCCCGACCGTGGTCGAGGATGGCCGGCCGCTGCTGGAAACCTACATCTTTGATTTCAAGGGCGAGCTCTACGGCGAGGAGGGCGCGGTCTCGCTGTTCGCCCGGCTGCGCGACGAACTGAAATTCGACGGCCTCGAAGCCCTCGTCGCCCAGATGCACCGCGATGCCGACGAGGCGAGGGCGCTTCTGTCCGGCGTCAAGCCGTTTTCGGAGCTGGACGGGAAGATTGCGTTTTGATGGGTATGGTCCAGGACTGCTGCGAAATATCCGCTCTCCCGTCATGAGTCATGCTCGTGCTTGACACGAGCATCCAGGCAAAAGCTGCATGGACCCTCGGGTCAAGCCCGAGGGTGACCCCGTAAGAGGGGAAACTTTTCTGAGACCTGGCTCACACTCTTTGGATCATGCCTTCGCAGATTCTCGGCCCCGGCTCTTTTCTTCGCTCCGAAAAATCAGTAAAGACGGCCCATGATGACTGGGTACCGGTTTCGCACCATACGAATTATTGGCCCGGCTTTCCGCGCTGCTTGAGGTTTGAGCGCCGGAAGGTCCGGGATTTCGGCGCTTTCCGCGCCTCGACCGTATGTCTCATTTTCCCCGATAAATGCGCGCGCAAGATGCGCCGCCAGAAGGCCGCGACCCCATGAGCGACACGAAAGACACCGTCGATTACTCCAAGACCCTTTATCTGCCGCAGACCGATTTTCCGATGCGCGCGGGCCTGCCCGAGAGAGAGCCGGAAATGGTTGCCCGCTGGCAGGAGATGGGGCTCTATAAAAAGCTGCGCGAGGATGCCAGGGGCCGCGAGAAGTTCGTGCTTCACGATGGCCCGCCCTATGCCAATGGCAATATCCATATCGGCCACGCGCTGAACAAGATCCTCAAGGATGTCATCACCCGCTCGTTCCAGATGCGCGGCTATGACAGCAATTATGTTCCCGGCTGGGATTGCCACGGCCTGCCGATCGAATGGAAGATCGAGGAAGCCTATCGCGCCAAGGGCCAGAACAAGGACGAGGTCGAAATCAACGAATTCCGCCGCCAGTGCCGCGAATTCGCGCAAGGCTGGATCGACGTCCAGACCGCCGAATTCCAGCGCCTCGGCATCGAGGGCGATTTCGAAAACCCCTACACCACGATGAATTTCCACGCCGAGGCGCGGATCGCCGGCGAATTGCTCAAGATCGCCGCGTCGGGGCAGCTTTATCGCGGCTCCAAGCCGGTGATGTGGTCGGTGGTCGAGCGCACGGCGCTGGCTGAGGCCGAGGTGGAGTATCACGAGGTTCAGTCGGATACGGTTTGGGTGAAGTTTCCTGTTTGGAAGAGGGACAAGACGCTGTCTGAATCGCTTGCAGAGCAAGATAAAATTAACGACAGCTTTAAAACATTTGAGCAAGTCAAGGAAATGGGATCGGTTACTCAGTCAACCTGGAAGGACTTTTCAGAGTCTCTGGGAGACTTGGACGGTGCCCATGTGGTGATCTGGACGACAACACCTTGGACAATACCTGGAAACCGCGGAATTTCATTTTCATCAAGACTTCTCTACGGACTTTACGAAATTGAAGAAGCTATAAATGATTTCGGGCCGCAAGTCGGAGAGCGTGTTCTTTTCGCAAGAAATCTCGCAGAGGCATGTGCTGCTCAAGCCAAGATCAAGCTGAAGTTCTTGCGTGAAGTGGGGAGTGAAGAGCTTAGTGCGCTTTTATGTTCACATCCTCTAAGGGGGCTTCAGGGTGGTTATGAGTTTCCTGTCCCGATGATCGATGGCGAACACGTCACCGACGATGCCGGTACAGGCTTTGTTCACACTGCACCCGGTCATGGTCGTGAAGACTTCGATGCGTGGATGGACCAGCTTGAGTTGCTCGAGCTACTTGGGATTCCGACAAAAATTCCATTTACCGTCGCCGACGATGGCTACTATACCGAGGATGCGCCGGGCTTTGGTCCGTCTTCTGAAGGCGGTGCTGCTCGGGTCATGGATGACGATGGCAAAAAGGGCAATGCCAACGACCGAGTGATCAAGGCGCTGATCGACGCGAAAATGCTGTTTGCCCGTAGCCGGATCAAGCACGACTACCCACACTCCTGGCGCTCAAAGAAGCCCGTTATTTTCCGGAACACGCCCCAATGGTTCGTCTACATGGACAAGCCCCTGAGCGAAAAACGTCTTGGTTGGTGGGTGAACGACAGACGCTTCAAATCCGAGAAAGAAGCGCGCGAATATTACGTTGAAGGACGCGATGAGGGCGGGATTCTCGCCGACACGCTGCGCAACCGCGCGCTTGCCGCCATCGACGCCACCCGCTTTGTGCCGGCCGGCGGCAAGAACCGGCTGCGCGGGATGATCGAGAACCGACCGGACTGGGTGCTGTCCCGGCAAAGGGCGTGGGGCGTGCCGATCTGCGTGTTCGCCGACAAGGCCGGCAATGTGCTGGTCGATGATGCCGTCAATGCCCGCATCATCGAGGCCTTCGAGGCCGAAGGGGCGGACGCCTGGTTCGCCGAGGGCGCCCGCGAGCGTTTCCTGGGCGAAAAGGCGAACGAAGACTGGGACATGGTCACCGACATCCTCGATGTCTGGTTCGACAGCGGTTCGACCCACACCTTCACGCTGGAGGACCGTCCCGACCTGAAATGGCCGGCCGACGTCTATCTCGAAGGCTCCGACCAGCATCGCGGTTGGTTCCATTCCTCGCTGCTGGAGGCCTGCGCCACGCGCGGTCGCGCGCCCTACAATGCCGTCGTGACCCATGGCTTCACGATGGATGAGCACGGCCGCAAGATGTCGAAATCGCTCGGCAACACCGTCTTGCCGCAGGACGTGATGAAAAAATCCGGCGCGGATATCCTGCGTCTGTGGGTGATGACCACCGATTACTGGGACGACCAGCGGCTTGGCGATCAGATCATCAAAACCAATGTCGACAGTTATCGCAAGCTCCGCAACACGCTGCGCTGGATGCTCGGCACGCTCGCCCATGACCAGGGCGAGGAAATCGCGCTTGGCGATATGCCGGAGCTGGAGCGGCTGATGCTGCACCGGCTTGCCGAACTCGACGCGCTGGTGCGCAGGGGCTATGACGATTTCGACTTCAAGCGCATCACCCGCGCGCTCAACGATTTCGCCAATATCGAGCTGTCCGCCTTTTATTTCGACGTGCGCAAGGATGCGCTTTACTGCGATGCGCCATCGAGCCTGCGCCGCCGCGCGGCCCTGCATGTGATCCGCAAGCTGTTCGACTGCCTCGTCACCTGGCTTGCTCCGATGCTGCCGTTCACCATGGATGAAGCATGGTTGTCGCGCAACCCTGAGGCGGTTTCGGTGCATCTCGAACAGTTCCCCGACGTGCCGGCAGCGTGGAAGGACGATGCGCTTGCGGCCAGGTGGGAGAAAATCCGCGCGGTGCGCACCGTGGTCACCGGGGCGCTTGAAATCGAGCGCCGTGAAAAGCGCATCGGTTCCTCGCTTGAAGCCGCGCCGATCGTCTATGTCGATGACGAGACGCTGCTTGCTGCCCTCGACGGCCGCGATTTCGAGGAAATCTGCATCACCTCGGCGATCGCCATCAAACCCGGCAAGGGCCCGGACGATGCTTTCCGTCTGCGTGAAGTGGCCGACGTGGCCGTGGTGCCGGCACTGGCAAGCGGGACCAAATGCGCGCGCTCGTGGCGGGTGACCGAGGATGTCGGCTCCGATCCGGAATATCCGGATGTCTCGGCGCGAGACGCAGCGGCGTTGAGGGAGCTTGCGGCACTGGCCGGGTGAGGCGAAGCCGGGTATTTCCCGGCTTTTTCCACTGCCTTAACAAGCCGAATTGCGAAAACGGTGGTTCTGCGTTAGGAATGTCGCGGTTTCGCCGGATTCATCGTCACAATGTGGCAGATGACCAGAATAACAAGAAGCGCCACCGGCGCGGAGGTGTGGTAGACAGCGCATGACATTGGTTATCCGTTCGATGAAGATCGCAATCGCGCTTGCGGGCGTGGCTTCGCTTTCCGCCTGCCTTGGCGCGCCGACCTATGGCACCGGCAAGACCGCGACCACCCAGCTTGTCGAGGATCTGGGCGAGGCCGTGCTGGTGATCAATCCGGACCAGCCCGATATCGATTACAAGCCGCGCCCCGACCTCGTGAAGCCGATCAAGGGCACGTCCATGGCCTCGCTTGCGCCGCCGCAGAAATCGGTTGCCTCCGCTGATAATCCCAATTGGGTCGAATCGCCGGAAGAGCAGCGCGACCGCCTCTATGAGGAAGTGGAGGAAAACAAGGACAATCCATTCTACCGCTCGCCGCTTCTGGTCTCCGACGATCCCAGCAAGATGACCGAGAAGGAACAGCTTGAGGCTTTCCGGGCGGCGAAAAATGAAGCGACCACGATCGATATCACCCAGCGTCGCTATCTGATCGATCCGCCGCAGCAATATCGCACGCCCACCGATCCGGCGGCGATGAACGATCTCGGCGAGCCGGAGCGCGCCAAGGAGCGCCGCCGGCAGAAGCTTGCCGAGGGCAAGGATCCGGACAAGTGCTTCCTGTTCTTCAACTGCAAGAGCGGCGCCACCGACGACTTCCTGGAATCGTCGAAGAACGCCGGTCAGTAGAAAACGGAAGTTCCGAGGACATCATGGGTTACGCCATCCGGCCGGCGACGCGCGACGACGCCGGCACCATCTACCGTTTCGTGTGCGAGCTTGCAGAGTTTGAGAAGGCGCTCGACCAGGTCGAGACCAGCGCGGAGGGGCTTGCCGAGGCGATTTTCGGCAAGCGTTCGGTGACCGGCGCTCTGATCGCCGAAGCCGATGGCGAGCCGGTGGGGTTCGCGGTCTATTATTTCAGCTTCTCCACCTGGCAGGGCCGCAACGGCATCTATCTCGAGGACCTCTACGTGACGCCCGATCATCGGGGCAGCGGCCTCGGCCGGGCGCTGATGCAGGCGGTAGCGGAAATCGGCGTTGCAAAGAACTGCGGCCGGATGGAATGGAGCGTGCTCGACTGGAACGAGGGCGCGATCCGCGTCTATGACGGCATCGGCGGCAAGCCGCAGAGCGAGTGGATCCGCTACCGGCTGGAAGGCGAGGCTTTGGGCAAGGTCGCGGGGCGGCGTTCAGTCTGAACGTTTTGCGCTGAAGAACGCGCGCAGAAGATCTGCGGAACGGCTTTCGGAGAAACCGGAATAGACATCGGGCCGGTGGTGACAGGTCGGCTGCTCGTAAAACCGGCCGCCATGATCAACCCCGCCGCCCTTGGGATCGGCCGCGCCGTAATAGAGCCGTTCGATCCGGGCAAAGGAAATCGCGGCGGCGCACATGGCGCAGGGTTCCAGCGTGACGTAGAGGTCGGCGCCCGGCAGGCGTTCCGAGCCGGTCTTGCGACAGGCCTCCCTGAGCGCCAGGATTTCGGCGTGGGCCGTGGGGTCGGCCATCTCGCGGGTTCTGTTGCCGGCGCTGGCGACGACCTTGCCGTCGATGACGACCACCGCGCCGATCGGCACCTCGCCGCGAACGGCTGCCGCTTCGGCCTGTTCCAGCGCCAACGCCATGAAATCGCTGCCCACGGGCATTATCACAACTTTCCTCTTAACGGCTTTGACCCGACCTGATAGAGGATCGGGACAAACAGGCAAAGCAAAATGACCCAAAAAGACAAGTTTCCCAAACGCGGCACCAAACCTGCCGGCGGCAAACCGCCGCGCAAGGCTGAAACGCCCGCCGCTGCAGGCGAGGAGAAGCAGGGCGAGCGGATATCGAAGATCCTCGCCCGCGCTGGCGTTGCGTCCAGGCGCGATGCCGAGCGGATGATCCTCGACGGCCGGGTGAAGGTCAATGGCAAGCTCCTGGAAACCCCCGCCCACAATGTCACGCTCGAAGACAAGATCGAGGTGGATGGCGAGGAGATCCGGGGCATCGAGCGCACCAGGCTGTGGATCTACCACAAGCCATCCGGCCTCGTGACCACCAATTCCGACCCCGAGGGCCGGCCGACGGTATTCGACAACCTGCCCGACGAATTGCCGCGCGTGGTTTCGATCGGCCGCCTCGACATCAACACCGAGGGCCTGCTGCTGCTCACCAATGATGGCGGGCTGGCGCGGGTGCTGGAATTGCCGGCCACCGGCTGGCTGCGCCGTTACCGGGTGCGCGCCCATGGCAAGATCGAACAGGCCGATCTCGACAAGCTCAAGGACGGCATTGCCGTCGAAGGCGTGCTCTACGGCGCGATCGACGCCACGCTCGACCGGGTGCAGGGCTCCAATGTCTGGATCACCATGGGGCTTCGCGAGGGCAAGAACCGCGAGATCAAGAACGTGCTCGGCGCGCTCGGCCTCGAGGTCGGCCGTCTGATCCGGATTTCCTACGGCCCGTTCCAGCTTGGCGAGATTGCCGAGGGCAATGTGATGGAAGTGCGCGGCCGCACGCTGCGCGATCAGCTCGGTCCCCGGCTGATCGAGGAAGCCGGCGCCAATTTCGACGCGCCGATCTATAACGACAAGCCTGCTGAAGGCGAAGCTCCGAAATCTCGCGAAAACTGGAAACCCGAGCCCGAGAAACGGGCTGATCGCGGAAAATTCCGCCCCGACAAGCTCGACCGTGGCGAGCGCGCCGAGCGCGGCCGCGACCGGCTCGATACCAAGCGCAAGGGCGATGACGAGAAGCCGTTCAAGGATATCGTGACCCGCAACCGCGCCGCCAATGTCTGGATGGCGCCCGGCGCCCGCCCGCTCGGCCCCAAGGCCAAGAAGAAGGCCGAGGACAAGGCGAAAGAGGATTCACGGCGTGACGCAAGGCGCGATCAGCGCCGCGGCCCGGCCGGTTCTGCCGAGGGCGATGCACCACGCGCGCGCGGCCCGGCCGGCGGCAGGGGCAAGCCGTTCGCCAAACCGGCGGCCAGGGGACCGCGCAAGCCGCGCGAGGCAGGCAGCGAAGGAACGGGCGAGGCCCGCCGTTTCGATGGTCCCAAGCGCCCGCGCGGCGAGGGGCGTCCGTCCGGCGGCGATCGTCCTGCAGGCGGCAAGCGTTTTGCGGGCGAGAAGCGCGATGGCGCTTCCGGCGAGAAGGGTTTCGGCGGCGACAAGCGCGGCGCACGCCCCGAGGGCGGCAAGGGTAATCGTCCGGGCGGCGATCGTCCGGGCGGTGACAGGCCGCGTGGCGGTTCGGACAAGAGTGGCCCCGGCAGGGCAGGCAAGGGCGGCAATGCGGATCGTCGGCGGTGAATTTCGCGGGCGCACGCTCGCCACGCCGAAGTCCTCCGACATCAGGCCGACGACCGACCGCACCCGCGAAAGCCTGTTCAACATTGTGAGCCACGCCTATCCGGAGGCGCTCGCCGGATCGCGGATGATCGATCTTTTTGCAGGCACCGGCGCGATGGGCATCGAGGCGCTTTCGCGCGGGGCCAAGTCCGTCCTGTTCGTCGAAAACAGCGTCGAGGGCAGGGGGCTGCTATGGTCCAATATCGAGGCGCTCGGCCTTGCCGGGCGCACCCGGATCATGCGTCGCGATGCCACCTCGCTCGGCGTCGTCGGCAAGATTGAGCCCTATGATTTCCTGTTCGCCGACCCGCCCTATGGCAAGGGGCTTGGCGAACAGGCGATGGCCGCCGCCCATGATGGCGGATGGTTGAAGCCCGGCGCGCTGGCAATCCTGGAGGAGCGCGCCGATGTGCAGCCCGAACTTGCCGCCTGCTATCGCGCTCTAGAGACCCGCGAATTCGGCGAAACGCGCATGCATTTCTTCCGCTATCAGCCCTGATCGGGTCGCGTCAAAGCGCGCTGTGCGGCAGTACGAAGGGTGTGTCGTCCTTCGGCTTCTGGCTGACGGAAAGCCGGGTTGCGAAGACGGCGTGGAGATTGTCGTCGGTGATGGTGTCCCTGGGACTGCCCGCCGCAACCACCTGTCCCTCGCGCATCAGCACCACGTGATCTGCAAACAGCGCCGTCAGGTTGAGGTCGTGCATGATCGCGATCACGCCGCCGCCGGCGCGGCAGAAGTCGCGCGCAAGCCGCATGATCGCGAGCTGGTGTAGGATGTCGAGGCTTGCGACCGGCTCATCGAGAAGCAGCCAGTGCGGCTTGCCATCGGCGACCGGCGCCTCGATCTGGCATAAAACCCGGGCAAGCTGGACGCGCTGCTGCTCGCCGCCCGACAGTTCCTGATAGAAGCGGCCCTCGAAGCCGTCGAGGTCGACGGCGCTCAGCGCTTTCGCCATGACTGGCCGGTCGCCGTCGCCATTCCGGTGGCTGCGGCCCGAAAGTCCCAAGCGCAGCACCTCGGCGACGGTGAAGGGGAAGGCGAGGTTGGAGGCTTGCGGCAACACGCCGCGCATCTCCGCCAGCCGCCAGGGCGGAAGGCCTGCCACCGGCTCGCCGTTGATTTCGACCACGCCCTGATCGGGCCTGAGGTCGCCTGCGATCGCCTTCAGCGTTGTCGTCTTGCCGCAGCCGTTCGGGCCGCAGATCGTGCTCAGCGCGCCGGGTCTTGCCCGCAGCGCGATGTCTTTCAGCACCGGGCGGCCTGAAAGCGAGACGCTCATATTTCGGATTTCGATCATGATTACAAATTGAGCCGCGAACGGTTTTTGAGGAGAATCCACAGGAAGAACGGTCCGCCGGCGATTGCCGTGATGATACCGATCGGCAGTTCCGCCGGCGCGACCACCGTGCGGGCGAACAGATCGGCCAGCACCAGAAGCGTGCCGCCAAGCAGGGCGGAGGCAGGCAGAAGATAGCGGTGGTCGGGACCGATGACCAGCCGCAGCAGATGCGGCACGACGATGCCGACGAAACCGATCCCGCCGGAGACGGCGACGCCGGCGCCGGTGGCCGCGGCGACGGCGACGATGGTGATGTTCTTCAGCCGTTGAACCGGGATGCCGATGTGATAGGCGGTGGCCTCGCCGAGCGTGATGGCGTTCAGCCCCTTGGCCATGAACGGCAGCACGGCGAAAGCGGCCAGCATGATCGGGCTGATCGCCGCAAGCTTGGTCCATGTCGCGCCGGCCAGCGATCCCATCGACCAGAAGGTGAGATCGCGCAATTGCTGGTCGTTGGCGAGATAGACCAGAAAGCCGGTCGCGGCGCCTGCCAGCGCCGACAGCGCGATGCCGGCCAGCAGCATGGTCGCGACCGATGTCTGGCCCTGGCTGGTGGATATCCGGTAGAGCAGAAGCGTGGTGACGAGCCCACCGAGGAAGGCAGCGGCGGGCAGGGCGTAGAAGCCGAGCAGGCCATAAACGGGTGCCGCGATGCTGCCGCCGAGCACGATCATGATCACGGCGCCAAGCCCGGCTCCCGCCGAAACGCCGACAAGGCCGGGGTCCGCCAGCGGATTGCGGAACAGGCCCTGCATCGCGGCGCCACAGACGGCAAGCGATGCGCCCACCAGAAAGCCCATGACCGCGCGCGGCAGGCGGATATCGAAAATGATGATCCGGTCACGCGCCGCAAGCGCTTCGCTGCGGCCCGTGACGATTGCTTTCGCGACATCATAGAGCGAGGCATCCGAAGCCCCGTTGGCGACCGAGATCAGGATCGCCAGCCCCGAGGCAACCACGAGTGCCGCGATCATCACCACGGCAAGATCGGAGCGATCTCCGCTATCGCGCCAGCGCGCGCCCGACAAGGCTTCGATCACCGTCATTGCCGCTCAGTCTCCGTAGATCTCGGTTGTCAGCGCGGCGAGGTTTTCGGCAAAGCGCGGGCCGAAATTCAGCATGCCGACCGGATCGATCCGATAGATCGCCATGGCTTCGCCCGCCGGCGTCAGCGACAGCGCCGGATTGGCGGCGATATCGTCATTGCCCGGCGCGTGGCTGCCATTCGGGCCGCCCATCAGGATGATGACATCCGGCGCGGCCTTGATGATCGCCTCGTCGGAAAGCGCCTTGTAGCCCGGAAAATCGCCGATCGCGTTGTCGAGGCCGGCAGCCTCGATCATGCCGTTGGCAGCGGTGCCGGTGCCCGATCCCATCACCTTGCCGCCGTTGAGGCTGAGGATGAACAGCGCGCTTTTGCGCTCCGCTTCGGGCCGGGCTTCGTTTGCCGCCAGAAGCGGATCGAGCTTCGCCTTGATGTCGGCCGCCAGCGCCACCGCTTCGGTCTGCCTGCCGAGAAGCGCGCCGACGGTCTCGACCTTCTCCAGGATCCCGTCGCGGCTGTAATCTTCCGGCACGACCGCCATTTCGACATCGGCCTGTTTCAGCACGTCGAGCGTTTCCGGCGGTCCCGCACCCTCGATCGTGATGATGGCGCTCGGGTCAATCGACAATACGCCTTCGGGCGACAATTGCCGCATATAACCGATATCGGGCTTGGCCGCGGCTTCGGGCGGATAGGCGCTGGTGGTGTCGCGGCCGACGATGTCATCGCCGGCGCCGAGCGCATAGACGATCTCCGTCACCGAACCGCCTATGGTGACGAGGCGGGAGGTATCGGCGAGCGGTTCCGTTGCGCCGGCAGACGTGGCTCCGGCAAGAAGCAGAATTGCGGCGAGGGGGCGGCTCAGAAAATCTGCGGTCATCGGTTTCCTCACGCTGCTGCCGTCTGGGCGTAGCGCGGCAGGCCTTCGGCCAGCGCGCGCCAGACAGGCCGTTCGGCATAGCCTTCCAGCCGTTTGCCGAAGAACTGGATGATCAGTTCGCCATCCGCATTGAAGGCCTCGATCGAGGTGACATGTCCGTCGCTGGTGGGCTTGCGCACCAGCCAGGTCTCGGCGATCTGGTCGCGGCGCAGATGCAGGTGGAAGGTCGGATCCATCACGTTGATCCACGGCCCCATCTCGACGATGTTGGAGACCGGGCCGGAATGGATCTGCACGATCCCGTTATTGGCGACGAACACCATCAGCGGCAGGTCCGGCGTATCGGCCGCCGCATGGAACATCGTCGCAACGGCGTCGTCGGCAAGGCGGTAGGCATAATCGTCGCCGACGGTGGCGATCGCGGTCTGACGGTGAACCTTCAGATCGTTCAGCATGCCGAAGAACTGATGGGTATCGGTCAGCGCCGTCCAGCGGTCGCGCAGAAGTTCGACATCGACGGCGTTCGCATCGCGGGCGTGGTCCGCGTCATGGGCCATAAACGCCTCGGTCGTTACCGTCTGGCTCTGATCCTCCAGCCGGTATGTCCGGACGAAATCGCGATAGGCTTCGACATTGGAGGCGGGGCGCAGGTGCAGCTTGAAAACCGCCGTGCCGGTCACGTCGAAATATTGCAGGCTGAGTTTTTCGGCCCCGTCGGCATCCGTCTTGGTAACGGCGAAGGCGTGGGCCCAGCGGCTGGGGAATATCCGCAGGTCGATATTTTCCCCAAGCACGATCGCGGCCTTCTTGCCGTTCCTGATATTCTCGAAGACGCCGATCTTTTCGTGAACCGCGCTCTCATTGCGCGACAACGCCATGATTTCCCCGAAACTCTCGGCGTGATCGAGCAGGTGGGACGGTTCGGGCGCGATCCGGGTCGCGGTCAGGCCGACCTCGGCCGCCACAAGCGCCGCTTCGCTGATATCGAGCCTGGCGGCAATATCGCGCTCGCGCATTTTGGGGTTCTGGTGGCGGAAGTCGCGGATCTGTTGTGGTGTCGTCTCAGTCATGTCTCTCATGCCTACTTGTTCAGAATGAGTTTGCCCTGGCGGGTGATCTTCATGCGGTACTCGGCGCCCTGATGGCGGATGATGATTTCATTCCGACCCTGGAAGAGCGTCTCGCTTTCGAGAACCGGCGAACGGCGCGTTCCGGTTTTCGGGCCGGTGTCTGCGGGTTCTTTTTCATGGTTCATCGGTAAGGTGCCTGCGTCCATCTATAACTTGATTTCCGGAATCATGTTTTATAAGTTGACTCTATTAATCACCTTTGTCTATCCACGCAATAGACGTTTTCCCCGTTGAAGGATAGGATGGCGGCCGACCGCGACATGCCCCCGAACTCAATTTCACATTCCGGAGATTTCCAGCGATGAGATTATCGTTTTGCGCTGCCGCCCTTGTTTTCGCTCTTTCGCAGCCGGTTCTGGCTCAGGAAACGGCAAGTGAAGCTCCGACGGGCGACACGGCCAGACTTCTGGTTTCGCTGAATACGCTTGAGAGCACCGCGAATGGCTGCAAGCTGACTTTCCTGGTGGAAAACGATCTGCCCGAGACGATTGAAAGCCTTCAGGCCGAAGTCGCTCTGTTCGACAGCGAAGGCGTCGTCGACAGGCTGACCATGCTCGATTTCCTGACCCTTCCGGCCGGCAAGAAACGGGTTCGCCAGTTCGAGCTGCCCGGCGAAAGCTGCGATGCGCTCGGCGGGCTGCTGTTGAATGACATCAAGGTCTGCGATGCCGAGGGCGTGGATTGTATGGGCGCGCTTGAAACCGGTTCGAAGGCGGGCATTCCCTTCGACGGCTGAGGCCGGCCAGTACGCAATTGAGTGGACTGCCAATGATGAATGACCAGGCCATGTTTGCAATGGGCTTGCCGGGTGGCATGCGTGAGCGCGTAACCCTTGATGATGACGCGCTCGATGGCGCGGCCGTGCGGGACGTCCGTCCCGATGGCACGGCCGCGCCGGAAATCACCATCGCGCCGACATCGGCCGTTGACCTCGATACGGTGGTCATCGAACTGAAAGCGGCAGCGGCCGCAAAGACGCCCGAGCAGGCTGAAGAGAGTGACGCGCCGGAAATCGCGACATTGCCGCAGGAGGATGCCGAGCTTGGCATCGTCCCGCAGGCAGGGTGGCGCGACAGGGGCCGTGCGCCCGCCGGCAAACGCCTTTCCGCGGCGACGCTGGTTTCGCTGCTGATCCATTCCGCCGCTTTCGCCTTTGCGCTCCACGTCGCGCGCGTTCTGCCGGAAGCGCCCGAGGAGGAAGGAAACACGGTGGTCAGCGTGATCATGGTCGGAAACGGCGATGTCGATGCGGCTGCCAGCGGCGCGGAGCCGACAGTGGTCGAGGCCGAGCCGGTGCCGGTGGAAACCGCGACGGCCGTCGAGGCCGAGCCGATTGAAACGAGCGTCGCCGAGCCCCTCACGCCTCAAGCCACCGAACCCGTTGAACAGGCTGCGGCCACGCCCCCCGAGACGCTTGCTCCGGTGGAGACCGAGGCCGCCGCGCCGGTGACGGCCGAGCAGGTCGTTCAGCAACCGAGCCTGCCGTCCGTGCTTGCCGCCCCGCCAACCACGGCGCTTGCGCCTTCAACGGTTCCGCCCGCGCCGCCGGTTGTTGGCGAGGCCGTTTCACCTGCCGCAACTGCTGCTGCGGCGCCCGTTGTCACCGAAGCCCTGCCGCCGCAGGCGGCGGCGGTCAACCCGCCGACTGAAACGGCCGAACCGCTGGCGGCGCAAACCGAGCCGGTCGAGACCATCAAGGCGCAGGAGGACGATCCGGAGCTTGCCTATGATATCGACGCGCCCGTTCCCGCGCCCTCGCCATGGAAGACCGAGCCGGTGCCCGAAGATCAGGTCGCGACGCGAAAGGCTGAACAGCGCGCCGAACCGAAACCGGCCGAACCCAAACGAGTCGTGAAACGCACGTCCGCCGGCTCATCCGGCCAGTCGAATCGCGACGCGCGCAAGGGGGTTGCTTCAGGCACGGCCAACAAGGGCGCGAGCCAGGCGGCCGAGGCGCAAGCCGGCAATAGCGGAAACGGCGAGGCGGAGATGGCCAATTATGCCGGCAGGCTGAGGGCGAAGCTGCGCCGCTCGGTCGCCTCGGAACGCTACTACCGGGGCATAGAAAGGCTGCAGTCGACCGTGGTCGTCAATGTGAAACTGAACCGTTCCGGCTCCATTGCCGGGCTGTCGCTGGCAAGGTCCTCTGGCAACAGCAAGGTCGATGCGATCGTGCTGCAGCGCGCCCGCGCGGCCGGTCCGTTCGGCGCGTTCCCGGCGAGCTATCGCTCGGCAAGCCACAATTTCTCCCTGCCGATCCAGCTTAATCTCGGCCGCTGAGGCGGCCAATGCGCGCAAAAATCCGGCGACGAACGGGAAGGGCTCCAGGCCCTGTCCGCCCCCGGTTACGACCCGATGGTGCGCTGCAGGCCCTGAACCGCCGGCTGATAATTGGGGTCGAGCTGCTTGGCCTTCTGGTAATAGGAGGCCGCCTTGGTGAAATCGCCCTGGCGTTCGAGGGCCAGCCCGATATTGGCCCAGCTTTCGGCCACCGACTGGTCCAGCGCGAGCGCCTTGTCGAAATCGGCGCGGGCATTCTGGTCGTCGTTCAGCGCCAGATAGGAGACGCCTCGGCCATTATAGGGCTGCGGCGATTTTGGCGACAGCGAAATCGATTTGGAGAAGTCGGCGATCGCCAGTTCCTGCTGACCGCGCTGCTGATAGATCAGGCCGCGATAGTGGTAGGCGCGCGGATCGGTGGTGTTGAGCTGGATGGCGCGGTTGTAGTCGTTGAACGCGTCATTGAGCTGGCCCGATTCGCGGTAGAGATTGCCGCGGCCGATATAGGCGATGTCGTAATTGCTGTTGATCTGGATCGCGCGATTGTAGTCGTTCAGCGCATCCATCTGCCGGCCGAGGCTGCGTTCGATCAGCGCCCGGTTGGCATAGGCCTGATAATAATTGGGATTGAGGGCGATCGCCTGGTTGAAGTCCTCGATCGCCCGGCGATCGTCGCCGGCGCGTCCATAGGCAGCGCCGCGCACATTGTAGGCGCCGGGATCGTTGGGGTTGGAGGCGATTACGCTCGAAAGAGAGGCGATGTTCTGTTCGGAACCCTGGGCAGCGTCGAGGCTGACCACGTTCTGGTTCATGACCTGGCTGGTCTGGCAACCGGCGAGCAGGCCGATCGTTCCGGCCAGGACAATATTCCTGACATGCCGGCGATAGCCCGCCATGAACGAGCCGCCCGAAAGCGCGCTGGTGATCTTCGTCATATCCATCCCCATAATTGCATGCCTTTTGCGAGAACAGCCGGCGGGAGGTTTTTGTTCCCTTCCGGTCCCGGACGGGTTTACCTATCAGCTATCTGATCAAGGTTAACATTGTGCCAAATAAAAAGGCGGGAACATATGCTCCCGCCGTAAGAACGCATCAATGTGCTGAAAAAGCGACAATCAGCGGGAAACCACGCCTTCGCGAATCGCGCGCTTGCGAGCCAGCTTGCGAACGCGACGGATGGCCTCGGCCTTTTCGCGCGCGCGCTTCTGCGAGGGCTTCTCGTAGAAATCGCGCATCTTCATTTCGCGGAAGATGCCTTCGCGCTGCATTTTCTTCTTCAGAGCGCGGAGGGCCTGGTCAACATTGTTGTCGCGGACAAGTACTTGCACGTGTATCCCGTTCCTTAATCGTTGGTGTCTGAGCCTGGCAAATACTTGCACGTTCAGGCGTTGATTGGTCTCAAGGCGGCACAGTCCGCCCATATCTGGCGTCGCGGATATCAGATCGCGAGCAGGAAGTCCAGCCCTTACCGCAGGAGAAGGGCTTGCCGGCGAAAAATCCGACGCCCGATTGACAGGATTCGCCGCCAAAGGCAATCCTGTTTTGAGGGAAAGCGCCGTGGTAATCTCGATGTCGAAGGCGGGTCGCAAAAGCGTCGCAAAAAGGACGTTGCCTCGTATTTCGATTTGCGATTGGTATAGTGGCAACGACGCCGGCGAACCCCCATGGAGCCCATCATGCGCAAATATTCCGTTTTCGCTCTCGCGCGCGAGGCCATGCGCCATCACAAGGGCTGGGAAAAGCACTGGACCTCGCCGGAGCCGAAAAGCGAGTATGACGTCATCATCATCGGCGGCGGCGGTCACGGGATGGGCGCTGCCTATTACCTTGCCAAGGAGCACGGCATCACCAATATCGCCGTCATCGAAAAGGGATGGATCGGCGGCGGCAATACCGGGCGCAACACCACCATCGTGCGCTCCAACTATCTCTATGACGAGAGCATGGATATCTACGAGCATTCGCTCAAGATGTGGGAAGGGCTGTCGCTCGATCTCAACTACAACGTCATGTTCTCGCCGCGCGGCGTGATGATGCTGTCGCATAACGAGCATGACCGCCAGACGTTCAAGCGCCACGTCCACGCCAACCGGCTCTATGGCATCGACAATGAATGGCTGACCCCGGTTCAGGCCAAGGAATATTGCCCGCCGCTCGATATCGCAGCCTCCGCGCGCTACCCGGTCAATGGCGCGGCGTTGCAGCGCCGTGGCGGTACCGCCCGCCATGATGCGGTGGTCTGGGGCTATGGCCGCGCCGCTTCAGATCGCGGCGTCCACATCATCCAGAATTGTGAGGTCAAGGCGATCCGGCGCGGGCCGGATGGCGCGGTGACGGGCGTCGAGACCAATCGCGGCTTCATCGGCGCGAACAAGATCGGCGTCTCGGCATCCGGTCACAATTCGGTGGTGATGGCGATGGCGGATGTCCGCCTGCCGCTCGAAAGCCAGCCGCTGCAGGCGCTGGTGTCGGAACCGCTGAAGCCGATCTTTCCCTGCGTGGTGATGTCGAATTCGGTCCACGCCTATATCTCGCAGTCCGACAAGGGCGAACTGGTGATCGGGGCGGGCACCGACCAGTATAATTCCTATTCCCAGACCGGCGGGCTTCAGATCATCACCCATACGCTGGACGCGATCTGCGAGCTGTTTCCGATCTTCCGCCGCGTCAAGATGATGCGCCAGTGGGGCGGCATCACCGACAACACGCCCGATCGCTCGCCGATCCAGAGCGTGACCCCGGTGCCCAATCTGTTCGTCAATTGCGGCTGGGGCACGGGCGGTTTCAAGGCAACGCCGGGTTCGGCGCATCTGTTTGCCCATCTCATTGCCAGGGGCGAGCCGCACAAACTTGCCGCCGGCCTCACCCTTGAGCGCTACAACACCGGCCGGCTGATCGACGAAGCCGCCGCCGCAGCCGTCGCGCACTGAGGGGCCGCCATGCTCTGGAACGTCAACAACAAGCACGAGACCAGCGCCGGCACGGTGGCCTGGGGCAGCGTCGGCAAGGGGCCGCCGCTGGTGCTTGCCCATGGCTGGCCGTGGTCGTCGTTTTCCTGGCACCGCATCCTGCTCACGCTGTCGCATGCCTACACCGTCTACTGGTACGACATGCCGGGGTTCGGCCGCTCGGCGAAGGATGCCGGGCAGGCCACCGGGCTCGATGTCCAGGGACGGGTATTCAAGGAGATGGCGGCCTATTGGCGGCTCGATGCGCCGCATGTGCTTGCCCATGATTTCGGCGGCGCGGTGACGCTGCGGGCGCATCTTCTCCACGATGTCGCCTATTCCAGCCTGACCTTGATGAATGTCGTGGCCCTCAGCCCGTGGGGGTCGGAATTCTTCGACCATGTGGGGCGCAACGTCGATGCCTTCGCGCCGCTTCCCTCCCATATCCATGCCGCGATCGTGAAGGCCTATATCGAAGGCGCGCTGGTCAACGAGATCGATGCCACCGACCTGCACGAACTGGTCAGCCCCTGGCTCACGCCCGAAGGCCACCAGAGCTTCTACCGTCAATTTGCCGCGGCAGACGACGCCTTCACCGACGAATTCGCTGACAGGCTGAAGTCGATCACATGCCCGGTCACGATCATCTGGGGCGAGCGGGATCCGTGGATCCCGATCGAGCGCGGCCATGTTCTGGCGGGCCGTATCGGCGTGCCGCTGCATCCCCTGCAAGGGGCGGGGCACCTGCCGCAGATGGAAACGCCGCGCGAACTCATAGACCTGATCATCTCTATTCCCGACGCCTTGCCCGAACTGGAGGGAAACTGAATGCTGCTGATATACTGTCCCTATTGCGAGGAAGCGCGCAGCGAGCTGGAATTTTCCGGCGTGGGCGAGGCGCATATCGCGCGGCCTGAAAACATGGCCGGACTCTCCGATGCTGAATTTGCCGAGTTTTTCTTCATGCGCACCAATCCCAAGGGCCTGCATTTCGAGCGCTGGCGCCATTCCCATGGCTGCGGCCGGTTCTTTAACGCCGCCCGCGACACGGTTTCGGACCGGTTCCTGAAAACCTACAAGGCCGGCGAACCGAAGCCCGATCCTGCCTCGCTTGGTCTGGGAGACGGCAAATGAGCGGTGCATTCCGGATTGCAGGCAAGGGCCGGCTGACGCCCGCGAAAACCGTGCGCTTCACCTTCGACGGCAAGACCTATTCCGCGCTGGAGGGCGATACGCTGGCCTCGGCGCTCATTGCCAACGGCGTTCATCTGGTCGGCCGCTCGTACAAATATCACCGCCCGCGGGGGTTCCTGACGGCGGGCCCCGAGGAGCCGAACGCGCTGTTTGATATCGCCCGCGACAGCGCCCGCCGCCAGCCGAACGTGCGCGGCACGGTGCAGGAGGTGTTCGACGGCATGAAGGCGGGGTCGCAGAACCGCTGGCCGTCGCTTTCCTTCGATGTCGGCGCCATCAACGATATCGTCTCGCCGATGCTGATCGCCGGCTTCTACTACAAGACCTTCATGTGGCCGTTCAGCGCATGGCACAGGCTCTATGAGCCCGCGATCCGCAAGGCCGCCGGCCTCGGCGCGGCGCCCACGGAGGAAGACCCGGACAGCTATGCCAGCCGCTACGTCCATTGCGACGTTCTGGTCGCCGGCGCGGGGCTGGCCGGCCTGACGGCGGCGCTTTCGGCCGCGCGCACCGGCAGGCAAGTGATCATCTGCGACGAAAAGCCCGAGCCGGGCGGCGCGCTGCAATATGAAACCGGCACCATGGTAAACGGCATGCCGGGTTATGACTGGGCGCTTTCCGCCGTCGCCGAGCTTGCCGCGATGGACAATGTCCGCTACCTGCCGCGCACCACGGCTTTCGGTTACTACAACCACAATTTTATCGGCCTTTGCGAACGGCTGACCGACCATCTGCCGAATGCGAAGGCCGAAGGCCCGCGCGAGCGGCTGTGGCAGGTGCGCGCGGAAAAGGTGGTGCTCGCCGCCGGCGCGATCGAGCGCCCGATGGTGTTTCCCGACAATGACCGTCCGGGGATCATGCTGGCCTCGGCCGCGCGCAGCTATCTCAATCATTACGGCGTCGCGGTCGGCGCCAAGGTCGGGGTCTATTGCGCCCATGACTCGGCCTATGCGGCGGCGTTCGACCTGAAGCGCGCGGGCGTGAAGGTGGTGGCCATCGTCGATAGCCGCGCCGAGCCCGGCCTGGGGCTTGCCGAAGAGGCAAAGGCGCTCGGGGTCACGGTGCTTTCCGGCCATCGGGTGATCGGCACCAAAGGTCGGCTCAGGGTCAAGTCCATGCGGGTGAAGGGCAGCGGCAAGGCCCGCGATTACGATATCGACGCTCTGATCACGTCTGCCGGCTGGACCCCCTCGGTGCATCTGTTTTCGCAATCGCGCGGCAAGCTCGTCTTCGATGCCGAAAACGAGCGGTTCCTGCCGGGCGTCTCGGCCCAGAACGCGATCTCGGTCGGCGCCTGCAACGGAACCGATGCGGTGGACGCGCTCGTTTCGGAGGCCGTAGCGGCAGGCGGCGGTTTTGCCGATATCGCGGCCACCACCGAATATTCCTGGACCGGCGGCATGCTGGGCGAAAACGATGACGCCGATCCCTATGCCAAGGCCTTCATCGACTATCAGCATGATGTCTGCGCCAAGGATATCCGTCAGGCCGTGCATGAGGGCATGGCCTCGATCGAGCACATCAAGCGCTTCACCACCAATGGCATGGCCTCCGACCAGGGTAAGCTCTCCAACATGCATGGACTTGCGATCGCCGCCGAAATGCTGGACCGGCCGATCCCGCAGGTGGGGCTCACCACTTTCCGCCAGCCGTTCACCCCGGTCACGTTCGGCACGCTGATCAATCATTCGCGCGCGGCACTCTTCGATCCGGCCCGCAAGACCCCGATCAACGCCTGGGCGGAGGCCGAGGGCGCGGCCTTCGAGGATGTCGGCAACTGGAAGCGCGCCTGGTATTTTCCGCGCGCGGGCGAAACCAAGCATGATGCCGTCAACCGCGAATGCCGGACGGTGCGCGAGGCGGCCGGTGTCTTTGATGCCTCGACGCTCGGCAAGATCGAGGTCGTGGGTCCCGATGCCGAGGCGTTCATGAACCTGATGTATTCCAACGCGTGGTCGACGCTGAAGCCCGGAAAATGCCGTTACGGGTTGATGCTGCGCGAGGACGGCTACATCTATGATGACGGCGTCGTCGGCCGGCTGGCGCATGACCGTTTCCACGTGACGACGACGACCGGCGGCGCGCCGCGGGTGCTGAACATGATGGAGGATTACCTCCAGACCGAGTTTCCGCACCTGAATGTCTGGCTCACATCGACCACAGAACAATGGGCGGTGATTGCGGTGCAGGGTCCGAAGGCCCGCGAAATCATTCAGCCCTTCGTCGAGGGCGTCGATATTTCAAACGAGGCCCTCCCGCATATGAGCCTTGCCGAATGCACGGTCTGCGGCGTGCCCGCGCGGCTGTTCCGGGTGTCGTTTACCGGTGAGCTCGGCTACGAGATCAACGTGCCCGCCGATTACGGGCGTCAGGTCTGGCAGGCGGTCTTCGAGCGCGCGGAGGGTTTCGGGGCCTGCGCCTATGGCACCGAGACCATGCATGTGCTGCGCGCCGAAAAGGGCTATATCGTCGTCGGTCAGGATACCGACGGCACGGTCACGCCCTATGATGTCGGCATGGGCTGGGCGGTGTCGAAGAAAAAGCCGGATTTCGTCGGCATGCGCGGCCTCAAACGGCCCGATCTCGTTGGCGAGGGCCGCAAGCAACTCGTGGGCCTGATGGTCAAGAACAATTCCCGGCTGGTGCTGGAGGAGGGCGCCCATGTGGTGGCCGATCCGAATGCCGCAAAGCCGGTGCCGATGCTCGGCCACGTCACCTCCGCCTACTGGTCGGAGGCTCTGCAGAGCGGTATCGCCATGGCGGTGGTCAAGAACGGCCACGCGCTGAAGGGCCAGACGCTTTACGTGCCGATGCCGGACCGCACGATCGCCGTCGAAGTGGTCGACAC
This sequence comes from Martelella sp. NC20, assembly GCF_013459645.1. Lineage (NCBI taxonomy): Bacteria > Pseudomonadati > Pseudomonadota > Alphaproteobacteria > Hyphomicrobiales > Aurantimonadaceae > Martelella > Martelella soudanensis. The sequence goes on along the minus strand of NZ_CP054861.1, from coordinate 4,736,187 downwards.
CGTTTTCTATGACGCCGAAGGAGCGCGGATCAATGGCTGAGCAAACAATAGCGGAACGCGACCTGCCGCTTGCCGGCGCCTATGGCGGATCGGGTCTTGCGCGACTGGTGGTGGCGCGGCCCGCAACCCGGCTGTCGCTGCGGGCCGGTCAAGAGGCGATCCCCGGCCTGAATGGCATGCTGGAACTTGACCTGCCGGTGAAGCCGCTTTCCTCCTCCGGCGGCGAGGGGCGCTACGCCTTCTGGCTCGGACCCGACGAGTGGCTGGTGATCGATGAATACGAGGACGATCTTGCCGGCCGGCTGGGCCCGGCGGCGGGTCCCTATTCGGCGGTCGACGTCTCCCACCGCAACATCGCGATCATGGTCGACGGACCGGGCGCTGCCGTGACGCTGAACGCGGCCTGCCCGCTCGATCTGCGGCTTGAAAGTTTTCCAGTCGGCAAGGTCACCCGCACCGTGCTCGGCAAGGCCGAAATCATCCTTTTCCGCAAGGAAGAGCACACCTTCCGGGTCGAATGCTGGCGCTCCTTCGCGCCCTACGTCTTCGGGCTTCTCGATCAGGGTGCGAAGGACGCTGGGTTTTAGATCACGCTCGGTTCGCAGGCGCGTGCCCGGCTTTCGAACCCCGCGGCAATCGCCTAGACCGTTTCCGGCCGATCGGCGGCGGCGAACTGGACGAGGGTGATCCATTCGGCGGAAAGCGCGGGCTTGCGTTCGCCCTCGATTTCGACGGTGACGGCGTAGTTGATCGACAGCAGTTCCGCGCCCCTGAAGCGCGCGTCCTTCAGCGAAAAGCGGCCACGGACCCTGGCGCCGCTTTTCACCGGGGCCATGAAACGCACCTTGTCGAAGCCGAAATTGATGCCCATGGTCTGCTCGCGGATGCGCGGCGCGCAGTCGTAATTCATCGCCGAAAGCAGGGACAGCGTCAGAAATCCATGCGCGATCGTGCCGCCGAAAGGGGTCTCGTTGCGGGCCCGTTCGGGGTCGGTATGGATGAACTGGTGATCGAGCGTCGCATCGGCGAAGGTGTCGATCATCGGCTGATCGACCGTGAACCAGCGCGACAGGCCGACTTCCTGCCCGATCAGTCCCTTGACCTCACCCAGCGAAATTTCGAGAACCATCGGGCCTTCTTTCATCAACTGAGGAGGGGGAGTCTGCCTCTCCTTCGCCTAGCCTTTCGGCATAGAGCGATACCGAGCGGGGCGCAAGCGCGATCTCCACCGTGCCTTCGCTTTCGCCTGCGAGGCTGTGCCAGCCGTGCTCATCGGCCTCGGGCAGCATGAAGACGGCCTCCTCGTGGCCGCGATTGATGAGCACCGCAAGCCGCGTTGGATGGCCGGTCGTCGTCTCCGTGGTGGAAAGCACCATGCTGAGACACTGGCACTCGGGGCATTCCCAGTCGGCGACATCCATCACCTGGCCGTCCGGCCGCAGCCACAGGACATCGTCATCGGTGAAGAAGCCGGTTTGCGAGAACACCGAGAAACGTTTGCGAAAAGCCGAGAGTTCGGCGGTGTGGGCCACCAGCTTCTCGTCCATATCCGTCCAGTCGAGCCAGGTGATTTCGTTGTCCTGGCAATAGGCGTTGTTGTTGCCCTGCTGGCTGCAACCGCCCTCGTCGCCCGCCTTCAGCATGATCGCGCCGCGGCTTGCAAACAGCGTGCCGAGCAGCGCGCTGAGATCCTGCCGTCGCCGTTGGTTCACCATATCGTTGTCGGTCTCGCCCTCGACGCCGTTGTTCCAGGAATAGTTCTCGTCGTGACCGTCGCGGTTTTGCTCGCCGTTGGCGGCGTTGTGCTTGTGAACATAGGCCGTCAGGTCGTAAAGCGAGAACCCGTCATGGGCCGCGATGAAATTGACCGAGCGCGTCCGATCCTGCCCCCGGGTCGAAAAGATATGCGAGGAGCCCGAAAGCGCGTCGGCCAGCGCTCCGGTCATCGACGCGTCGCCGCGCCAGAATTTGCGGATGTCGTCGCGCGTGACGTCATTCCATTCCAGAAACGGCGACGGGAAATTGCCGAGATGATAGCCGCCGGGGCCGATGTCCCAGGGCTCCGCGATCATCGTCCGGTCCTTCAAAACGGGATCGTTGAGGATCGCGTGCAGCGTTTCGGAATTGGGGTCGAAGCCCTCATATCTGCGTCCCAGCACCGGCGCCAGATCGAAACGGAAGCCGTCAATCCCGGCCTGGGTCACGAAATGGCGCAGGCTGTCGACGATGTAGCGTCGCACCATCGGATGATCGCAGGCAATCGTGTTGCCGCAGCCGGTATCGTTGATCAGCACCGAGGGGTCGTCATGGGCTATGCGGTAATAGGTCTGGTTGTCGAGCCCGCGAAAACTCAAGACCCCGCCGAACGGGTCGCTTTCGCCGCTGTGGTTGAAGACGAGATCGAGAATCACGCCGATGCCGGCCTTGTGGAGGGCCTTGACCGCGCCCCGGAGTTCGGCAATGCCGCCCGGGCAGATGCGCGGCTCCAGCGCCATGAAGGTAACGGGATTGTAGCCCCAGGCATTGGTAAGCCCGAGCGGCAGCAGATGCCGCTCATCCATCCAGGCGGTGATCGGCAGAAGCTCGATCGCGTCGACGCCGAGCCGCTTCAGATGGTCGATCACGGCCGGGTGGCCGAGGGCTGCGACCGTGCCCCGAATGGCTTTCGGCACCTCGGGATGGAGCATGGTGAGCGAACGCACCCCGGCCTCGTAGATCAGCCCGCCATCGGGAAAGTCCACATGAGCGATGTCTTCCGTGCTGTCGGCGACGACGATGCTCTTGGGCACCATGTCGGCGGTGTCGAACCCGAACTCGCTCAAATCCGGATCGAACCTGTAGGGGCGGTCGATCTCGCGGGCATAGGGATCAGTGAGGAGTTTCGAGGGGTCGAACCACTGGCCGTGCATCGGGTCCCACGCACCGAAAGCGCGGTAGCCATAGCGCTGTCCGGGCTTCACCCCGTCCGCCATGAGGCGGAACAGATTGCCGCCGGCATGCGCCATCGGCAGTTTCGCGGTCGCCACGCCGGCCTTGTCGAACAGGCATAGTTCCATGCCGGCGGCGTTTTCCGAATAGACGGAAAACTCCACCCCCCGGTCCAGAACCCGGACGCCGGGCGTTTTCAAAGGCTCGGACATCGCGATGCTCAGGTGATCACGGTCGGGGCGGTGCGGCCCGTGCGCGCGGCGATTTCGGCCACATGCTCGGCATAGGCGATCAGATCGGCGAGCGTTTCCTGGGTTTCCTCTTCATGCCGGGCCGGGTCGGGCTCGTAATGTTCGAGATAAACCCGAAGCGTGGCGCCCGATGTGCCGGTGCCGGACAGGCGGAAGACCACGCGCGAGCCGTTTTCAAACAGGATGCGGATGCCCTGATGCCTGCTGACCGATCCGTCAACCGGATCGTGATAGGCAAAGTCGTCGGCCTTCGCCACAGTGAGGTCGCGGAAGGTCGTGCCGGGGAGCGTATCGAGCCCGGCCCTGAGCGCGTCCATCAGCCCGTTCGCGGCGTCGGTCTCGATGCCTTCATAATCGTGGCGGGAATAATAGTTGCGGCCATATTCGGCCCAGTGCTTCCTGACGACGTCGAGGGCGCTTTCGCCGCGCACCGCCAGAATATTGAGCCACAGCAGCACGGCCCAGAGGCCGTCCTTTTCCCGCACATGGTTGGAGCCCGTACCAAAACTTTCCTCGCCGCAAAGCGTCGCCTTGCCGGCGTCGAGCAGGTTGCCGAAGAATTTCCAGCCGGTCGGGGTCTCGTAGCAGCCGATGCCGAGCTTTTCCGCCACGCGGTCCGCCGCCTGACTGGTCGGCATAGAGCGGGCGATGCCGGCAAGACCGCCCTTGTAGGCCGGCGCCAGATGCGCATTGGCCGCAAGAATGGCCAGACTGTCGGAGGGGGTGATGAACACGCCGTGGCCGACCACCATGTTGCGGTCGCCGTCGCCATCCGAGGCAGCGCCGAAATCCGGTCCGCCATCGCCCATGACCGCGTCATAAAGCGCCTTCGCATGGACCAGGTTGGGGTCGGGATGGTGTCCGCCGAAATCTTCCAGCGGGGTGAAGTTCAGCACCGATCCTTCCGGCGCGCCGAGGCGGTTTTCGAGGATTTCCTTGGCATAGGGGCCGGTGACCGCGCTCATCGCGTCGAAGGAAATCCGGAAACCGGAGGCGATGTGCGAGCGGATCGCATCGAAATCGAACAACTGCTCCATCAGTTCGGCGTAATCGGCGACCGGGTCGAAGACCTCGACCTCCATGTCGTCCACCTTGTACGAGCCGATCTTGTCGAGCGCGACGTCATCGGCCTCCGATATCCGGTAGCGGTCGATCAGCTTGGTGCGTTCATAGATCGCGTCGGTGATCTTTTCGGGCGCCGGGCCGCCATTGGCGGTGTTGTATTTGATGCCAAAATCCTCATTCGGTCCGCCCGGATTGTGGCTGGCCGAGAGGATGATGCCGCCAAAGGCGTGATATTTGCGGATCATGTTGGAGGCGGCCGGCGTCGACAGAATGCCTCCCTGGCCGACCATCACCTTGCCGAAGCCGTTGGCGGCCGCCATCTTGATCGCGGTCTGGATCACCTCGCGGTTGAGATAGCGGCCATCACCGCCGATCACCAGGGTCTTGCCCTTGAAGTCGCCGATCGAATCGAAGATCGCCTGGATGAAATTCTCCGCGTAATGCGGCTGGGTGAAGACCGGCACCTTCTTGCGCAGGCCCGATGTGCCGGGCTTCTGGTCGGTGAAGGGGGTGGTCGCAATTGTCACGCTCATGGTTTCGACACCATCAAATCGAGTTGCTTGTAAAGATCGGCGTAAAGACCCGCGCTGGCCTTCCACGACACATCGCTCTTCATGCCCTGCTTTTGCATGGCGAGCCAGGTTTTCTTGTCATCGTAGAGATTGATCGTGCGGCGGATGGCGTGTGAGAGCGACCATGGCTCGACCGGCGAGAACTGGACGCCGGTGGCGGCGTTGACCGCAAGGGCGGCCGGGTTGGCGTCGATCACGGTATCGGCAAGGCCGCCGGTGCGGGCCACGACCGGGACACAGCCGTAGCGCAGCGCGTAAAGCTGGGTCAGGCCGCAGGGCTCGAACCGTGAGGGAATGAGAATGGCGTCGGCGCCGGCCTGCAGGGTATGGGACAGCGTCTCGTCGTAGCCGATAATGGTGCCGACGCGGCCGGGGTAATAGCGCACGGCGTTGCGGAAGGCTTCCTCGAGCCCCGGCTCGCCGGAGCCGAGCACGGCAAGCTTGCCGCCCATGGCCACCAGATCGCCGATAACGGTGGCGAGGATATCCATCCCCTTCTGCCATGTCAGGCGGGAGACGACGGAGAAGATCGGCGAATCGTCATTGTCGAGGCCGAAGTGCTCGCTCACCGCCTGCCGGTTCTCAAGCCGGCCCTTCGGCTTGTGCACGGAATAGCGGCTGACGATCGTTTCGTCGCTCGCCGGGTCCCAGACATCGGTGTCGATGCCGTTGACGATGCCGTGGACCGTGTCGGCGCGGGCCGAAATCAGGCCCTCAAGGCCCATGCCATACTGGGGCGTCTGGATTTCGCGGGCATAGGTCGGGCTGACCGTGGTCACCGCCCAGGCGGTCTGAAGGCCGCCCTTCAGGAAGCTCACCCTGCCGTAATATTCGACGCCGTCGACGGCGAGCGCATGATCGGGAAGACCGAGCCAGGGGAAAATGCCGGGATCGAAATTGCCCTGGAAGGCGATATTGTGGATGGTGAGGATCGAAGGCTTTTCCGGTGTCGGGCCGAACCGCATATAGACCGGCGTCATCGCCGCCTGCCAGTCATGGGCATGCACCAGATCCGGCTCCCAGCCGGGAATGGCGCCGGCGGCGATTTCGGCGGCGGCCTTGGAAAGCGCGCCAAACCTCCGCCAGTTATCGGAATAGCCCTCGCCATGGGGCGCGTTGTAGGGATTGCCGAAACGGTTGAACAGGGCAGGGGCGTCGAGAACAAGGAGGTCCAGACCGTCGTGGCGCACCGCCAGCACCGTCGCCTGCTCGCCGAAGAGATCATAGAGCGTGATCACCTTCTCGGCCTTTTCGCCGACAGCCTTCATCACGGCCGGATAACCGGGGATCAGCGTGCGGGTCTGAATGCCGTATGCCGCAAGCGCAAGCGGGAGCGCGCCCGCGACATCGGCAAGCCCTCCCGTCTTGATGAGGGGGTAGATTTCCGAAGCGACGGAAAGAACCTTCATGTTTTATGTGTCCAGTTTATCAATCATTGACTGCGTAATGAGGCAGATGCCGCTTTCCGAGCGGCGGAAACGGCGGGCGTCGATCTCGGGGTCCTCGCCCACCACCAGGCCTTCCGGGATATGGACGCCGTGATCGATGATCACGTTGCGAAGCTGGGCGTGGCGGCCGACATGCACGTGCGGAAGAACCACGGCACCTTCGAGGCGCGAGTAGGAATTGGCGCGTACACCGGTAAACAGCAGGCTCTTGTAAAGCTGCGAACCGGAAATGATGCAATCGCCGGAGACCACCGAGGAGACCGCCGAACCGCGCCGGTTTTCATCATCGTGAACGAATTTCGCCGGCGGCGTGACTTCCGAATAGGACCAGATCGGCCAGGACTTGTCGTAGATATCGAGTTCCGGCACCACGCCTGTCAGGTCGATATTGGCCTGCCAATAGGCATCCAGCGTTCCGACATCGCGCCAATAGGCCTGTTCCTCGAAGCTGGAGCGCACGCAGCTCTTGGAAAAGCGGTGGGCCAGCGCCTTGCCGTTCTTGACGATGTAGGGAACGATATCCTTGCCGAAATCGCGGCTGGAGGTCGGGTCGGCGGCATCGCGGTAAAGGCAGTCGAACAGAAACCTGGTCTTGAAGACGTAGATGCCCATCGAGGCGAGCGCCATCGTTTCATTGCCGGGAATACCGGGCGGGTTGGCGGGCTTTTCGACGAAATCGACGATCCGGTCGTTCTCGTCGACATGCATCACGCCGAAGCCCTTGGCCTCCTCCACCGGCACTTCGAGGCAGCCGATCGTGATGTCGGCGCCCTCGTTGACGTGCTGGCGCAGCATCATCTCGTAGTCCATTTTGTAAATATGGTCGCCTGCCAGAATGATCATGTATTCCGGATTGTAGGAATCGATGATGTCGATATTCTGGTAGACCGCGTCGGCGGTGCCTTCATACCACTGTGTCTCGGAAACACGCTGGGAGGCGGGGAGAACGTCGAAGCTTTCATTCCGCTCCGGCCGGAAGAAGTTCCAGCCCTGATGAAGGTGGCGGATCAGCGAATGCGCCTTGTACTGGGTCGCGACCCCGATACGGCGAATGCCGGAATTGAGCGCGTTCGACAGCGCGAAATCGATAATGCGGGTCTTTCCGCCGAAATAGACGGCAGGCTTGGCGCGGGTATCCGTCAGCTCCTTCAGACGGCTCCCGCGTCCGCCGGCCAGAACATAGGCCATGGCATCACGCGCAAGCGGCTGTCCCATGCGATTGTTCATCCTTCCCTCCCCAACTCACTCTTCCGGTTCCAACATGATGGTTGCGAGCGGCGGCAACATCAGGCCCGCGGAAATGCCGCCATGGCCATGGGTTTCGGCGCGCACCCGCCCGCCATTGCCCTTGCCGCTGCCGCCGTAAATTTCGGCGTCGGTATTCAGGATTTCCCGCCAGATGCCGGCCTTCGGCAGCGGCACGTGATAGCCGTCGCGCGGCACCGGCGTGAGATTGCAGACAACCACGATCGGCTTTTCCCCCGGCGCCTTGCGCTGCCAGGCGAAGACGGAGTTGTCGTGATCGTCGACGATCGTCCACTCAAACCCCTCCGGCTCGCAGTCGCGGGCATGGAGCGCGGGTTTGGCGCGGTAGGTGAAGTTCAGATCGCGCACCAGCCGGCGCACGCCCTCATGGGTGTGGTAGTCGAGCAGGTTCCAGTCGAGCGCGCGCGCCTCGCTCCACTCGCTCCACTGGGCGAATTCCTGGCCCATGAACAGCAGCTTCTTGCCGGGATAGGCCCACATGAAGGCGTAATAGGCCCTGAGATTGGCGAATTTCTGCCAGTCGTCGCCGGACATTTTGGCAATCAGCGAGCCCTTGCCGTGCACCACTTCGTCGTGGGAGAGCGGCAGAACGTAATTCTCCGTGAAGGCATAGAGCAGGCCGAAGCTGATTTCCTGGTGGTGATGCTTGCGGTATACCGGCTCGCGGGCGAAATAGCTCAGCGTGTCGTGCATGAAGCCCATGTTCCACTTGAAACCGAAGCCGAGGCCACCCTCATGCACCGGCTGCGACACTTTCGGCCAGGTGGTGGATTCCTCGGCGATGGTCATCATCTCGGGATGCTGGCCGTAGACCGCCTTGTTGGTTTCCTGGATGAAGCGCACCGCGCCCAGATTGGCGTTGCCGCCATATTCGTTCGGAATCCATTCGCCGTAATTGCGGGAATAGTCGAGATAGAGCATCGAGGCGACCGCATCGACGCGCAGGCCGTCAATATGGAATTTCTCGCCCCAGTAGAGCGCATTGTTGAGCAGGAACGACGCCACCTCGGTGCGATCGAAATTGTAGATCGCCGTGTTCCAGTCCGGATGAAAGCCCTTGCGCGGATCGGCATGTTCATAAAGCGCGGTGCCATCGAAATTGCGAAGCCCGTGCTCGTCGGTCGGAAAATGCGCTGGGACCCAATCGAGCAGCACCCCGATGCCGACCTTGTGGCAGCCATTGACGAAGCGGGCAAAGCCCTCCGGCTCGCCGAAGCGGGCGGTCGGCGCGTAAAGCCCGGTGGTCTGATAGCCCCAGGAGGGGTCGTAGGGATATTCGGAGATCGGCAGGAATTCGATATGGGTGAAACCCATGTCGGCGCAATAGGGGATCAGCCGGTCGGCGAGTTCGTCCCAGGACAGGAATGTGCCGTCATCATGGCGCTGCCATGAACCGGCATGGACTTCGTAGATCGAGATCGGCTCGCGGCGCTTGTCGCGGCCGGCCCAATGGGCGCGATGGTCCTCGTCGTCCCATACCTGCTCCATCTCGGCCGCCGTCACTGACGCGGTCTGGGGGCGCAACTCGCTGCGACGGGCAAAAGGGTCGGCTTTCAGCGGCTGGAGATTGCCGTCGGAGCCGATGATCTCGTATTTGTAAGGCGTACCGGGCTCGACGTCGGGGGCGAAGATTTCCCACACGCCGGAATCGGCCCTGAACCGCATCATGTGACGCCGGCCGTCCCAGTTATTGAAGCCGCCGACCACCGAGACGCGGCGCGCATTGGGCGCCCAGACGGCGAAATGGAAGCCCTTCACGCCCTGATGGCTCATCGGATGGGCGCCAAGCTTGTCGAACAGCCTGAGATGCGATCCCTCGCGGACGAAATAATCGTCCATGGGTCCGAGAACCGGCCAGAAACTATAGGGGTCGGTTACCGTCCAGACAGCGCCGCCGCGCCGGGCGCGATAGCGGATCGGAACGAAGGTGGTGAGGGAAATCCGACCGCAGAAGAAGCCGGAATCGTCAATGCGCTCCAGCTTTCCGAGGGGCTCCCCGTCGAGATCAAATACCTCGACGCTCTCTGCGCCCGGCAAGAAACACCGGGCAACGAGATTGCCGTTGATCTCATGAGTGCCCAGCACGGAAAACGCGTCTCCGTGCGTGGCATTCAAAATGGCTTCGACATCTCCCCTCGACGGAACATCGCCCCCGCCTCTATCCGGATCGTTTCGCTCCGGCTGTTTCATAAAGCACTCCAAATATCACGAGCATACTCCCTGATGGCTCTGTCGGAAGAGAACCACCCCATACGTGCAGTGTTCCTTATGGCCTTAACGTTCCACGATGCGCGATCGTTCCAGATTGCGTCAACTTCGCGCTGGGCGGCGGCATAGGCGTCGAAATCGGCGGCCACCATGAACCAGTCGTGATCGTAGATGCCGCCGATGAGATCGGCGTAGCGGCCGGGATCATCGTGGGAGAACACGCCCGACGAGATCGCCGACAGGGCCTGCGACAGCTCCTTGGAACCTTCGATCAGCTCGCGCGGATTGTAGCCGTCGGCGCGTCTCGTCTCGACCTCTTCGGCGGTCATGCCGAAGATCACCATGTTTTCCGCGCCGATCCAGTCGCGCATTTCGACATTGGCGCCGTCGAGCGTGCCGATCGTCAGCGCGCCGTTGATCGCGAACTTCATGTTGCCGGTGCCCGACGCCTCCATTCCGGCCGTCGAGATCTGCTCGGAAAGGTCGGCGGCCGGGATCATCACCTCGGCGGTCGAGACGTTGTAGTTCGGGATGAACACGATCTTCAGCAGACCGCGCACCGCCGGGTCGTTGTTGATGACGCGGGCGACATCATTGGCGAGCTTGATGATCAGCTTGGCGTTGTGATAGCTCGGCGCCGCCTTGCCGGCGAACAGTTTCACCCGCGGCACCCAGTCCATTTCCGGATGCGAGCGGATCTGGTCATAAAGCGCCACCGCCTCGATGATGTTGAGCAGTTGGCGCTTGTATTCATGGATGCGCTTGATCTGGATATCGAAGATCGCCGACGGGTCGATGCGGGTGCCGAGCCGTTCGCCGATCAGGTTCGAGAGCCGCGCCTTGTTCTCGCGCTTGACCGCGTCGAAGCGCTCCTGGAAGCTTGAATCCTCGGCGAACGCATCGAGCGCCTTCAGCTTTTCGGTGTCGTCGAGGAATTCGTCGCCGATGACATCGCGGATCAGGCGGGTCAGGGCCGGGTTGCATTCCTTCAGCCAGCGCCTGGGCGTAATGCCGTTGGTCTTGTTGTTGATCCGGTCGGGATAGAGCCGGTGCAGGTTGTAGAACACCGTTTCCTTCATCAACTGGGTATGAAGCGCCGAAACGCCATTGATCGAGTGCGAGCCGAGGAAGGCGATATTGCCCATGCGAACCCGGCGCTCGCCGCCCTCGTCGATCAGCGAGATCTGGCGGATCGCATCGTCGCTGGCGCCCCTCTGCTTGCGGGCATCGATCAGGACCTTGGCGTTGATCTGGTAGATCAGCTGCATATGGCGGGGGAACAGCCGCTCGAACAGCGGAACCGGCCAGCTTTCCAGCGCCTCGGGCAGCAGCGTGTGGTTGGTATAGGCAAAGGTTTTGACAGTGATGTCCCAGGCCTCGTCGAACGCGACGTTGTGGATATCGATCAGAAGCCGCATCATCTCGATCACGGCGATCGACGGATGGGTATCGTTGAGGTGGATCGCGACCTTGTCGGGCAGGCTGGAGATGTCGCCGAACTGCTGCATGTGCCGGCGCAGAATGTCCTGCAGCGAGGCGGAGGAGAAGAAATATTCCTGCCGCAACCGCAGTTCCTGGCCCGCCGGGTTGGCGTCGGCGGGATAGAGAACGCGGGTCAGGGTTTCAGCCTTGGTGCTTTCCTGCAGCGCGCCGATATGGTCGCCGGCATTGAACTTGTCGAGCAGGATCGGGTCGATCGCGTCGGCCGACCAGAGCCGGAGCGTGTTGACGCGCTTGGCGCGCCAGCCCACGACCGGCGTGTCGTAGGCCTCGGCCATCATCCGCTCGGCCGGCTTCCAGACATAGCGCGGCTCGGCGCCGCCTTCCTCGATGATGTCGACCTTGCCGCCGAAATTGATTTCATAGGTGCTTTCGCGACGATGGAATTCCCAGGGGTTGCCGTGGGCCAGCCAGTTTTCGGGCAGTTCCACCTGCCAGCCATCGGCGATTTCCTGGCGGAACAGGCCGTTGACATAGCGGATGCCGTAGCCATAGGCCGGCACGTCGACGGTCGCCATCGACTCCATGAAACAGGCGGCGAGGCGTCCGAGGCCGCCATTGCCGAGCGCGGCATCCGGCTCGAGCCCCGCGATTTCCACCAGATCGACATCGAGCTTGGCGAGCGCCTGGTTGATGGCGTCGATCATTTCGAGATTGGATATTGCATCGCGCAAAAGCCGGCCGATCAGGAACTCGAGCGACAGGTAATAGACCCGCTTGGAGCCGGCCTCATAGGTCTTGCGCGTGGATTCCATCCATTTGTCGGTGACCCGGTCGCGGATCGCGAGAATGACGGCGCGCAGCCAGTCATGCGGCTTGGCAACGATGGTGTCCTTGCCGACCTGATAGATCAGCTTTTCCAGAATGCTGGCGGCCAGTTCGTCAGCGTCGTGAGAGCGGGGCGTAGGCAGTGGGAGGTCGGGATTGGTCACTTTGTTCATTGTTTTTTTCCGTCAATGAAAGGCTGGAAAATTGGGTGCTTCGGCCGACTGAAATATGGGCCCGCCAGTGTGGAAGGTCCTGATGGGCATATTCTTTCGTGCAATTTATGCACTGATATGACGCACTTGCAATAAATCGATAGCGGCGGGCGGGAATTTCTTTCCCGGCCTGCACTTGCGGTCGATCAGCTTGACCGCCAAAGCGGCAGGAAAATGGCGTCGGCAGGCTCAGCGCACCGTTTCGGGGACCGGCACGACGTCGACCGCCTGGGTGGCCTGGTGCTCGCCATAGGTTTTCATGACGCCGAGAACCGGAACGACGTCGGCATAATCGCGGCCATAGGCGACAATGATGTGATCCGATCCCGCCTCGATATTGTTGGTCGGGTCCAGCTCGATCCAGCCAAGCGCACCGCCGCACCAGACCCGGACCCAGGCGTGCATCGCATCCGCGCCCTCAAGCCGCGGCTTGCCGGCCGGCGGGATGGTCCTGAGATAGCCGCTGACATAGCCGGCGGGAATGCCGATCGCCCTCAGCGCCGAAATCATCACATGGGAAAAATCCTGGCAGACGCCGCGTTTGAGGTGAAAGGCCTCAGCCGGCGTACTGTCGACGGTCGTCGCCTCGCCATCATAGGTGAAGTCGGCATTGATGCGCGCGCAGATCGCCTTCGCGATCTGCTGAACGCTCATGCCGGGCGCGGCACTTTCGCGGCCATAGGCGCCGATCGCGCGGTCATGGGGAATGCGCGGGCTGGCGCTGACGAAATGATGCGGCGAATCCCGGCCGAGGTCGAGAATGCGGGCATATTCCTCCCTGAGGCGCGGCAGTTCGGGAGAGAAGGCGAGCGCGGAGCGCGGGGCTTCGACGCTGACCCGCGCCTTCATCGTGATCGCGAAGCTCTGATGCGGCGGATCGATCAGCGTCGCGATTGCCGGATGACCGAAGAAATCGGTAAAGCCGCGCTGTTCGCTCGGATGCGGATCGAATTTGACATGGCCCGCGATCAGGCGCTGGCGCTGGGTCGCGGCGAGCGGCAGAACGCGGGTGATGTGGCGCGCGAGCGAAGCGGGCGTGTCGTATTTATATTCCATCTTCAGCGAGAGATCGTAGAGCATCATCCCTCACAGATAGCTTTGGGCGAGACAGTCGGAGAGCGCCTCGAAATCACGCTCGAGTATCGCGTAATAGTCGATCGAGATGGAGCTTGCGGTCATCACCGCGAGGCCGGACTGGACCCGCATGGTCTCGCGGTGGAGCGGCGACATATGGGTCATCTGGCCCTGGCTCGGCAGTTTTTCGACCTCCGCCAGCATCTCGTTCAACTGGAACAGCACCGAGCGCGGGTTCTGCGGGTCGAGCGCCAGAAGATCGGTGATCGTCAGCCGGTCGGTGTTGACGTTGTAGTGGCGGCGGTGGGTCATCACGTTGTCGCCGATCTCAAGCAGGATATCGAAGGCGCCGTCGGGGGCATCCTCGCCGGACAGTTCGCCCAGCAGGCGGGTCATGTGCAGGCCGCGCTCCAGATAGCGGCCGATCGACAGGAACCGCCATCCGGTCGAGCGGTACATGTTTTCATGAACGAGACCGGCAAAGCCCGCGAGCTTGCGCAGGAGAACCGTGATCGCGTGGGCGGCGTCGTCGCCGGGATCGACCCGGTCCACGAAGCGGTTCGCGGTCTTGGAAAGATCATTGAGGGCAAGCCAGCCATCGGGTGAAAACCGGTCGCGGATATTGCCGGCGGAATAGACCGCGCTGTCGATATCGCGCATCAGGCTCTTCGGCAGCGCTGCCTCCGAAAGCTCGTGCCCCGCCTGTTCGAGATAGGCTTCGATCCGCGTCAGGAGCGCCTGTCCGCGATCGTCGACCTCGGCGAACCGGCCGTGCCAGGCCCTGAGGATGCGCAGATTGCCTTCCGCCCGCTCGATATAGCGGCCGAGCCAGAACAGGTTGTCGGCGGCCCGGCTCGGCAGGTTGGCCGGCTGGTTGCGCGGCGCCCGGCTTTCGCGCGTCAGAAGCGTGGGCCGTGCGACCGGCGTCTTGCTCACCACCCACACATCGGCCGCCCTGCCGCCGGCCTGCATGGCGATGGCGGCGACATCGTCGGAGGAGCCGATGCGGGCAAAGCCGCCCGGCATCAGCTTCCAGCCGTCATTGGTGCGGGCCGCGAAAACGCGAAGCGAGAACGGATGCGGTTCCAGTTTGCCGTCGACGAAGGCCGGCGCGGTCGAGAGCTTCACCGCTTCCTGGCCGACAAGCCACGGCCCGCGCTTTTCGAGCCAGCGGGACACCGCGTCGGGACGTCGCTCGGCAAGCCGCCTGCCGGAAAACGACAGACCGGAATCATCGAAGAAGGGCTGCCGGGAATAGGCCGGGCCGATCAGCATCTGGTCGAGATTGGCGGCGACATGGGCGCGCTCGTTTTCCTGCCCGCACCACCATGTCGCGATCGAGGGGATCTTCAGATCCTCTTTCAGAAGACGCCGCGACAGGGCCGGCAGGAAGGCGAGCAGCGCCCGGGTTTCGACGATGCCCGATCCCAGCGCATTGACCATGGTGAGATTGCCGGCGCGAATGGCGCTGACGATGCCGGGCGTGCCGATGCGCGAGTGCTGGTTGAGCTCCAGCGGATCGGTGAAGTCGGCGTCGAGCCGCCGCCAGAGCACGCTGACGGGCATCGGTCCGGCGACGGTGCGGACCATCAGCCGGTCATTGACGACAATCAGGTCCTCGCCCTCAAGCAGCGAGATGCCGAGATAGCGGGCGATATAGGCGTGTTCGTAATAGGTCTCGTTGGCGGGGCCGGGGGTGAGCACGCCGAAACGGCCCTCATCGCCATGGGGGGCGGCCTGCAGCGCATCGCGGAAGGCGCCGAAGAACGAGGCGACGCGGCGCACATGCATGTCGCCGTAGATGCCGGAAAAGGCGCGCGATGCCGCGACCCGGTTTTCGAGCGCGAAGCCCGCGCCGGACGGTGCCTGCGCCCGGTCGGACAGCACCCACCATTTGCCTTCCGGTCCGCGTCCGACCTCGAAGGAAATGAAGTGCAGGAAATGGCCGCCGGCGGGCGTGACGCCGACCAGCGGGCGCAGGAATTCGCTGTTGGAGGCGACCAGCGCCGGCGGGATGAAGCCTTCCGCGACCAGCCGGTTGTCGCCGTAAAAATCGGCCATCATCGCTTCAAGCAGGTCGGCGCGCTGCTTCAGCCCCTCGGCAAGCTCCTGCCATTCATCGTCATCGATGATGACCGGAATATGGGAAAACGGCCATGCGCGGGTATCGTCCTGGCCATCATAGGCCCGGTAGAACACGCCGGCATCGCGCAGATAGCGGTCGGCGCGCGAAAACCGCTCGGCAAGCTCATCGGTGGTCATGCCGGAAAGGGCGTTGACGAAGGGTTGCCAGACCGGGCGCACTTTTCCCGCGGCGTCGACCATCTCGTCGGGCACTCCGGGAAGGGGTGCGTAATTCCCGGCGTTCCAGGCGATGGCGGGCTCCGCCTCGCTGGCCTGTTCGGCCCTCTGTCTTTCAGCGGAATGTTCCGCTTTCGCCTCTGCCATCTGGCGCGTCCCTGCCGCCCGCAATAAAAGCCGCTTCCCGTTGCCGGGAAGGTTCAGCCGAAATCATATATCGAAGCGGCGGGAGACTGGAGGCTTCCGCCGTTTTGCCGGCGCATGTCCGGCTGTGTGACGCATCGAAAAACGTGGTCAGAATATCACCGGGCGCGCCCTAAAATCCGGCCGGCCTTCGAAGATCGAGCGTCAGCGGAAACTCCGATGACGGCGCCTCGTTGAAAACGGCATAACCGCCGGCGGTGTGGCCCGAGGCCTCGAACCGCGACAGACGCCGCGCTTCCGCCTCGTTTCCGTTGACCGGAAAGGTGTCATAGTTTCGCCCGCCGGGATGCGCAACATGATATATGCAGCCGCCCACCGATCTTGCCGACCATGTGTCGTAAATGTCAAATGTCAGCGGAGAATTGACCGGCAGGACCGGGTGCAGGCCCGATGCCGGCTGCCATGCCTTGAAGCGCACGCCGGCAACCGAAACGCCCGATTTATCAGTGGCTTTCAGCGGAACCCTACGGCCGTTGCAGGTGACGATGTAGCGCTCCGGGGCATTGCTTTCGAGCAGCACCTGGAGCCGCTCGACCGACGAATCGACATAGCGCACCGTGCCGCCGGCCGCGCCCTGTTCGCCCATCACGTTCCACTGTTCCAGCGCCTGCCTCAGTTCCAGCCGGTTGCCTTCGTATTCGACCTCGCCGAAGAACGGGAAGCGGAACTGAAGCTGCGCCTCGAACCATTCGGGCCGGAATTCAATTCCGTTTTCCTTCAGGTCCTGCAGAACATCCATGAAATCCTGCCAGATGTAATGCGGCAGCATGAATCGGTCGGAAAGGGCGGTGCCCCAGCGCACGAACTTGCCCTCCAGCGGGTTCTTCCAGAACCGCGCCAGCAGGGCGCGCACCAGAAGCTGCTGGGCAAGGTTCATGCGCGCGTTCGGCGGCATTTCGAAGCCGCGGAATTCCACCAGCCCGAGCCGCCCGGTCGGGCCGTCCGGCGAAAACATCTTGTCGATGCAGATTTCGGCGCGATGGGTGTTGCCGGTGACATCGATCAGCAGATTGCGGAACAGCCGGTCCACCAGCCATGGCAGCGGCGGCATGACGCCCGCCTGCGGATGAGGTATCTGCGCCATCGCGATCTCGAGTTCGTAAAGCGCGTCGTGGCGCGCCTCGTCGATCCGAGGGGCCTGCGAGGTCGGACCGATGAACAGGCTCGAGAACATGTAGGAGAGCGATGGGTGGCGCTGCCAGTGCAGCACCACGCTCTTCAAGAGGTCCGGGCGGCGCAGGAACGGGCTGTCGCCGGGATTGGCGCCGCCAACGACGACGTGATTGCCGCCGCCGGTGCCGGTATGGCGACCGTCGATCATGAACTTGTCGGCGCCGAGCCGCGTCATCCGCGCTTCCTCGTAGATCGCGGTCGTGGTCTCGACGCATTCCTTCCAGTTCGCGGCCGGATGAATGTTGACCTCGATGACGCCCGGATCGGGGGCCACCCGGATGACGTTGATGCGCTCGTCATCCGGCGGCGCGTAGCCTTCGATGTGGATCGGCAGGCCGAGCTTTTCGGCGGCCCGCTCGGCGGATGCGATGAGATCGAGATATTCCTCGAGCGCCGTGGTCGGCGGCATGAAGACGCACAGCCGGCCATCGCGCGGCTCGACCGAGATCGCGGTACGGACATAACCGCCGATCGAATGGCCGGGAGAAGGGCGCGCCGATTGCGGGCTTTCCTCGAACGGGACGAAGCGCGCCGTCGGCAGCGGACGGCCCTCGTCCTTGCGGTAATCGGGAAGCGGATCGCGCCGGACGGAAGGGTCCATCGGATTGATGAACGGATATTGCGATTCCGGAATCCACGCCAGCGCATCAAGCGGCAGGCGGAAGCCGATCGGGCTGTCGCCGGGGATCAGGTAGATCCGCCCGCGCCGCGTGGTCCATCTGTCCGATACCCATTTCAGGCCGGAGGCGCGGCCCTGCCAGGCCTGAACCGGCAGCACATAGCCGGTCGGACGGGTCAGTCCGCGCTCGAAGACCTTGGTGAGGCGTGCGCGATCCTCGGCGCTTTTCAGTTTCGAGTTGGAGGGGTCGACATTTTCCGGCAGATTGCCTTCCCGGATCATCCATTCGGCCGGATCCTCGAAGGCGGGGGACACCATGTCCGGCTGGATGTCGAGTTCGTTGGCGATCGCCTGCAACAGCCGTCCGGCATCGCTCTCGTCGGCCTTGGTGTCGCTCGTCTCTTCGGCGACCAGCGATTGGTTGTTCCAGATCGGCACGCCGTCCTTGCGCCAGTAGAGCGAGAAGGTCCAGCGCGGCAGGCTTTCGCCCGGATACCACTTCCCCTGGCCGTAATGCAGAAAGCCGCCCGGGGCGAAACGTTCGCGCAGACGCCGGATCAGCTCATCGGCAAGCGCGCGCTTGGTGGGGCCGACGGCGCCGGTGTTCCACTCGTCGGATTCGAAATCGTCGATCGACACGAAGGTCGGCTCGCCGCCCATGGTCAGGCGCATGTCGGTTTCTTCAAGCAGCTTGTCGACCTTTTCGCCGAGCGCGTTCAGCGCCTCCCAGCTTTCATCGGAAAACGGCCTGGTGATGCGCGGATGCTCGGAGACCCGCGAAATCTTCATGTCGAAATCGAAGCTGGTCTCGGCCGTGCCGGAATAGCCGCCGGTGATCGGCGCGGCGTTGCGGTAATGCGGCGTGGCCGCGAGCGGCACATGGCTTTCGCCGGTCAGAAGCCCCGAGGTCGCGTCAAATCCGATCCAGCCGGCGCCCGGCAGGAACACTTCCGCCCAGGCATGAAGATCGGTGAAATCGTGATCGGTGCCCGAGGGGCCGTCGATTGCCTTCAGGTCGGGTTCGAGCTGGATCAGGTAGCCGGAGACGAAGCGCGCGGCGAGCCCCATGTTACGCAGGATCTGGACCAGCAGCCAGGCGCTGTCGCGGCACGATCCGGACTTGCGTTCCAGCGTTTCCTCCGGCGTCTGCACGCCGGGCTCCATCCGGATGATGTAGTCGACATCGTGCTGAAGATTGGCGTTGATGCCGACGAGCATGTCGACCGTGCCCTGACCGGGCGAAAGGTCGAGCTTTTCCATATAGGCCTTCAGCAGCGGCCCCATCGGCTCCGGCGTGCGATAGATCGACAGGTCCTCGCTGATCGCCTCGTCATAGTCGAACGGATATTTGGTCGCCTGTTCCTCGACGAAGAAATCGAAGGGATTGTAGACCGACATGTCGGCGACGAGATCGACCTCGATCTTGAATTCCGTCACCGGCTCCGGGAACACGAAACGGGCCTGGTAATTGCCGTAGGGATCCTGCTGCAGATTGACGAAATGATTGTCCGGGGTGACCTTCAGCGCGTAACTTATGACCTTGGTCTTGGAATGCGAGGCAGGCTTCAGCCGGATGATCTGCGGGCCGAGGCTGACGGGCTTGTCGTATTTGTAATGGGTGAGGTGGTAGATCGCTGCTTTGATTGACATATGCGTCCTTGCCGGCTTCTGCCGTTCCCCGGAGTTTTGCCGCGAGTGTGGGCAAAGCAAAGTGAGAAAGCAAGCGGGATTGAAACCGAAGGACGAGATTCAGGACGCTGGCGATTTCAGTCCAGCGTCCGGTTGAAGCGGGCGACAGCGATGGTGATCGCCGCGAGTGCGATGACGGCGAGCATCAGGCTGTCATAGCCGAGCACGGTGATATCTGCCCCCTTCAGCATGATCGCCCGCACGATCCGGATGTAATGGGTCAGCGGCAATGCCTCGCCGAGATATTGCGCCCATTGCGGCATGCCGGCGAACGGGAACATGAAGCCCGAGAGCAGGATGCTCGGCAGGAAGAACATCATCGACATCTGAACCGCCTGAAGCTGGTTTTGCGCCACCGTGGAAAAGGTGTAGCCGATCGACAGGTTGGTGACCACGAACAGCAGCGTCAGCGCGATCAGGGACCACGGATCGCCGAGGATCGGCACCCGGAACACGAACAGCCCGGCCATGATGATCAGCGCCGCCTGGAACAGGCCGACGAAGACATAGGGCATGATCTTGCCCATCATGATCTCGATCGGGCGGATCGGCATCGCAAGCAGGTTTTCCATGGTGCCGCGCTCGATCTCGCGGGTGACGGCAAGGGCGGTGAACACCAGCAGCGTCATCGTCAGAATGGTGCCGAGCAGGCCCGGGATGATGTTGAAGGTCGATTTGCCGGCCGGATTGTAGCGGCGATGGGTCACGAATTCGAACGGCGGCGGCTGTTCGACGTCAACCCTGATATGGCGCAGGCCGGAAAGCGACGAGGATACCACGCCGGAAAGGGCACCGAGCGCCGAGGACGAGGCGACGGGATCGGTGGCGTCGGCCGCGACCAGGATCGAAGGCGTATCGCCGCGCCTGAGATCGCGTTCGAAATTCAGGGGGATTTCGACGACGAACAGAACCTTGCCGGATTCCAGCAGCCGGTCCATCTCCTCGGCCCTGGTCGCGACGGCTTCGATCTCGAAGAAATCGGTATTTTCGAGCGCGGCCAGCACGGCGCGCGAGGCATCCGTGCTTTCGCCCAGCATCACGGCGGTCGGCAGGTGGTGCGGCGTGGTGTTGATGGCAAAGCCGAACAGCAGCAGTTGCATCAGCGGCAACGCGACCATCATGCCCATGGTCAGCCGGTCGCGGGCCATCTGGATGAATTCCTTCACCGTCATCGCCCAGAAGCGGTGGAGCGAGGCAAAGCTGCGTACGCCTTCATCTGTCATCGAAATTATCCTTCGATGCGTTCATCAGGTAGATAAAGGCGTCCTCCAGCGTCGCCTCGCTGCGGCTGCATCTGGTGCCCGGCCGGTTTCTGTAGGGCGCGATCGCGCGCTCCAGCGCCGCCTCATCGGGGCCGCAGACGTGAAGCGAGGCGCCGAACGGGGCGACGAGTTCAACGCCCTCTGCATGCTCAAGCGCGGACTGGAACTGGTGAACGTCCGGCCCGGTGATCAGATAGCTGTGGAGTTTCGAGGCGGCGACGACATCATCGACCGTGCCGCTCACCACAAGCTTGCCATAGGCCATATAGGCGATCTCGTGGCAGCGTTCGGCCTCGTCCATGTAGTGGGTCGAGACCAGTACGGAGAGGCCTTCGGCCGCGAGCGCGTGGATCTCGGTCCAGAATTCGCGCCGCGCCTTGGGATCGACGCCGGCGGTCGGCTCGTCGAGCAGCAGCAGGTCGGGGCCGGGGAGCGTGCATGCGCCGAGCGCAAGGCGCTGTTTCCAGCCGCCCGACAGATTGCCGGCCAGTTGCTTCTCGCGTCCGCCGAGCCCGAGCCGCTCGATTGCGTCGGAGACCTTCTTTCGCGGATTTTTAAGCCCGTGGATCCGGGCGACGAAATCGAGGTTCTCGCGAATGGTCAGGTCCTGATAAAGCGAGAACCGCTGGGTCATGTAGCCGACATGCCGCCTCAGCCTTTCGCCGTCGCGGGTGATGTCGTAGCCAAGGCAGGTGCCCGAGCCGCTGTCGGGCGTCAGCAGCCCGCACAGCATCCGGATCGTCGTGGTCTTGCCGGAGCCGTTGGGCCCGAGGAAGCCATGGATCGCGCCTTTCCTGACGCTCATGGTGAGGTGGTCGACGACCGTGCGGCCGCTGAAGCTCTTGGTGAGGTTTTCGACCGAGATGACGTTTTCCGCCGCCGCATCCGTCATTGTCCGCTCCCGTGGGTAACGGTGACCGGAAGGCCGACGGGGAGGCCGGCCGGATTGTCGGGGATGGCCTTCAGCCGGTAGACCATCTTGGCCCGCTCCTCGGTCGAGAAGATTTCCGGGGGCGTGTATTCGGCATCGCGGGCGATGAAGCTGATCGTCGCCGGTTGCGGCGTGCAGCCGTCGCAGGCGACCGTCACCCGGTCGCCGACCTTGAGTGCCGCGCGCTCGCCTTCCGGAACGAAGAATTCGATCCGGATATTTTCGGGCGGAAGCAGAGCGACGACGGCGCGTCCCGCCGGCGCGACCTCGCCGGTGCGATAATAGACCTCCTCGACGCTGCCCGCGGCCGGGGCCGCCACGCTTTTGAGCGCCAGAACGGCCTCGGCGGCGGCGACATCCGAGGTTGCGGCGGCAACGGCCTGTTCTGCCTCTGCAATCTGTTCCGGGCGTTGCGGCAATTTCCCGAGCGCGATCTGGGCATCGATCTTGTCAAGCGCGGCTTTGGCACTGGCATAGGCGCTGACGGCGCTGTCGAGATTGGCCTTGGTGCCGGTCTGCTGGCGATAGAGCGAACGGGCGCGGTCGAGCGTTTCCTTTGTATAGGTCTCATCCGCCTCCGCCTCCTTGCGGGTGGCTTGCAGGGCGTCAAGTTCCTCCTTGCGGCTCTGCGGGGCGTTTGCCAGCGCAAGGGCTGCCTCCGCCTTTGCCAGATTGGCCCGCGCCGTTTCCACCTGCGCCTTTTCGGCATCGGCTTCGAAGGTGAACAGGCTCTGTCCGGCGGTTGCCTGATCGCCTTCGCTCACGGCAAGTTCCGTCAGCCGCGCGGTGGCGCTTCCGCCGACATAGAGTATTTCCGCCTCCACCCAGCCGAGCCAGCCCTGCTGCTGTTCCGGTTGGAAGAAATAGACGCCGGCGGCAAAGGCCAGAGCGAGGATCACAACAAGTGCGACAAGCCGTTTCATGCCGTTTCTCCTTCGGGTGAGACGAACAGGGCATCAAGGTAGAAGTCGAAGGCCGCGCGGGTTTCGAACGTGGCGAATCTTGAAAACAGAATGTTCCACAACACAGTCATCACCGCAGGCGCGATGACGATCTGCGGAACGGCAAGCACGGCGCGCGAGCGCAACTCGCCCCGGCTTTCGGCCCGTTCAAGAATTGTCCTGATGAGGTCGAGGCCCGGCCCGACCAGATCGTGATAATACTGCTTGGTGACACTCGGAAACGCGCTGAGCTCGGTGATCATCAGCCGCAGCAGATCGCTTTTCGTGGTGTTCAGCACGTCCTGCTCCAGCTTGGCGTAAAGCGCATCGAGGAGGGCGCGCGAGGGCATGTCGGAGCCGAAAACGAGCTGGCGCGCGCCTTCGATGACCGGGCCGAGATCGGCGCTGACAAGAGCCCTGAACAGGCTCTCCTTGTCCGGGAAATGGAGATAGACCGTGCCTTTGCCCACGCCGGCGCGACGCGCGATATCCTCGATACGGGCGCTGGCGAAACCCTTTTCGACGAAGACAATGAGCGCTGCGTCGAGGATCAGGCGTTTGCGCTCTTCGGGCGGCATCGCCTTTCGCTTGGGCTCGGGTTTCATGGCATTCCCACCGATAGTTATGACTGACCAGTCAGTCATAACATGATGCACGGCCGGTTTCAACGCCTCCCCGACGTTCTCAGGGAAGCACCGGTGCTGGAAAACGATCAGGCGCGAAAAAAGCGGGAAGGGCTGGACTGGATAAAGGTGAGCCGTCGACTGTTCCTTGCTGTTACATGAACGCAGCGGCGGGCGCCGTCGAATGACGCTGGAAGCCTTGCAAGGCGGCGCAAAAGGGTCTAGGCCCCCACCCGTATCGATCGGCTGCCTTGCGGACGCGTTTCGCGGGCGCAGCGAAAAGCATCAAAGCAGGAAATACCCCAATGGATCGCCGTACATTCTTCAAGAAGGCGGGTGTCGCTTCGGCCGGCGCCCTTGCCCCGGCAGCGCTCGCCGCTCCCGCAATCGCCCAGGAAAACCCGAAGCTGAGCTGGCGTCTGTCGTCGGCTTTCCCGCAATCGCTCAATATCCTCTATTCGGCGGCAACCGGCATTGCCGATCGTGTGCGCGAGGCGACCGACGGCAATTTCGAAATCCAGGTCTATGCCGGTGGCGAACTCGTGCCGCCGCTGCAGGTGCTTGACGCCGTGCGCGACGGCACCATCGAGATGTGCCACACGCCGTCCTACTATTACATCGGCCAGGACATGGCCTATGGCCTCGGCACGGCCGTGCCCTTCGGCATGAACGCGCGTCTCAAGAACTCCTGGCTCTATCAGGGCGGCGGCAATGAGCTGTTCGACGCTTTCTTCGCCGAAAAGGGTCTCTGGGGTCGCCCGGCCGGTAACACCGGGGCGCAGATGGGCGGCTGGTTCGCCAAGGAGATCAACTCGGTCGAGGACATGAAGGGCCTCAAGATGCGCATCGCCGGACTTGCAGGTCAGGTCATGGCCAAGCTCGGCGTCACGCCGCAGCAGATCGCCGCCGGCGACGTCTATTCGGCGCTCGAGCGCGGCACGATCGATGCCACCGAGTTCGTCGGCCCCTATGATGATCTCGCGCTTGGTCTCGTGAAGGTTGCCAAGTACTACTACTACCCGGCATGGTGGGAAGGCGGCCCGGTCATCCACGCGTTCTCCAATCTCGAAAAGTTCAACGACCTGCCGGCAAGCTACCAGCAGATCCTGACGGATGCCTGTGATGTGGCGAACCTCGAAATGCTGGCAAGCTATGACGCCCAGAACCCGAAGGCGCTGCGTCAGCTTGTGGCCGACGGCGCCGTGCTGAAACCGTTCAGCGAGCAGATCCTCGACGCATGCTATGCGGCCTCGCAGGAAACCTTCGCGGAGATCTCGGCCGAAAATGAGTGGTTCAAGACCATTTATGAAAGCCAGCAGGCGTTCAAGAAGGACGCCTATCTCTGGATGCAGCTCGCCGAATTCTCGTTCGACAAATACATGATGGTCCAGCAGCGCAAGGGCAATCTCTGAGGTATTGCCGGCCCCGCAGTCAGCCTGCTGAGTCAATAAAACTGGTTTACGGAAAGGCCCGGGAGCGATCCCGGGCTCAGAGTGCTGACAAACCATATTGCAGACACCTTGAGTTTGCCTACCCCTCTGCCCGTCACCCCGGACTTGATCCGGGGTCCAGGGCTGCGGAACGCCATATGTGCAAGGGGAACACCTTGATAGCCCTCGAAATTTGGCCCTGGATGCCGGGTCAAGCCCGGCATGACGGAGGAGTTTGGTGAGGGATTTGTCAGCAGTCTGAGGCCGGGAGCGCTCCCGGGCCTTTTCGCATGCAATTGACGATGCGGACCGGAGGCCGTAAGTCGGTTATTGCAGTGCGACGAAGCGAGGTTATCAAAACAGTGACGGATCGGATTGTTATTGTCGGCGGTGGCCAGGGCGGTTTTGCGGTCGCCGCGAAACTGCGCGCGCTGAAGGACGAACGGGCGATCACGATCGTCGGCGCGGAGCAGGTCCCGCCCTATCAGAGGCCGCCGTTATCCAAGAAATATCTGCTCGGGGACATGACTTTCGACCGGCTGCTGTTTCGCCCGGAAAGCTGGTATGAGGAAAACGCGATCGACCTCAGGCTCGCGAGCTTCGTGGAGCGCGTGGACCGCGCCGCAAGGCAGGTGGTGCTGCAGGATGGCTCGACCATCGAATACGGCACGCTGGTGCTGGCGACCGGGGCGACGCCGCGCGTCCTGCCGCAGGCGATCGGCGGCGATCTCGACGGGGTCTACGTGATGCGCGACAAGCGCGATGCCGACCGCCTTGCCGAGGCGATGCGCCCGGGGGCGAAGCTGCTGGTCGTGGGTGGGGGCTATGTCGGGCTCGAGGCTGCGGCGGTCGCGCGCAAATTCGGGGTCGAGGTGACCGTCATCGAGATGGCGGATCGGATATTGAAGCGGGTGGCGGCGCCCGAAACGGCGGATATCATGCGCGCTGTCCATCGCGCGCACGGGGTGCATATTCGCGAGAATTGCGGCCTTACGCGCCTTGAAGGCGAGGGCGGACGTGTTGTCCGGGCCGTGCTTGGGGATGGCAGCGTGAAGGATGTCGACATGGTCGTCGTCGGCATCGGTGTCGCGCCGAACGATCAACTGGCCAAGGATGCCGGGCTTGCGGTCGGAAACGGGATTGCGGTGGATGAATTCGGACGGACCTCCGATCCGGCGATCTTCGCCGTCGGCGACTGCACCGAATTGCTCTACAAGGGCGGACGCATCCGGCTCGAATCCGTTCCCAACGCCGTCGATCAGGGCGAGGCGGTGGCCGGCGTGATTGCAGGTTCCGAGGAGCCTTATGTGCCGGAGCCGTGGTTCTGGTCCGATCAGTATGATGTGAAGCTGCAGATCGCGGGCTATAACGGCGGGTATGACCATACGGTGGTGCGCCAGGGCGCGCGTGAAGGCGCCGTCTCGGTCTGGTATTTCCGGGGCGACGCGCTTCTGGCGGTCGATGCCGTCAATGATGCGCGGGCCTATGTCTGCGCCAAGAAATTGCTCGCGGCCGGCAGCAGCCCGTCGCCGGAGGTCATTGCCGATCCCGCAACCGATCTGAAGGCGCTGGCCGCGCAGTGACCGGCTAAACCTTGTGGTCTTGTCACACAACGCATTTGTATTTGAAGCAATCATGTGCAAAGTAAAATTAGTGGTTCGTAAAATGCAACCTGATAGAAATAACAATGGGATGCGTTTACGATAGAGCAGGGGAACGGGGAATTGTCTTTACGGGTAAGAGGCGGCCCAAAATCGCGCACGACCTTGAGTGACGTAGCTCGGATCGCTGGAGTGAGCCCGATCACGGTATCGCGGGCGCTCAGGGAACCGCACAAGGTCAGCGACAAGCTGCGCGAGCAGATACTCGAAGTCGTCGAGGATATCGGCTATGTGCCGAATTTCGCCGCCCGCGCGCTGGCAAGCCGCCACAGCGGAACGATCGCCGTTCTGGCGCCGATCCTGGAAATGAGCGGCTTTTTCCATGCCGCCAGGGGGATCGAGGACAGGTTCAATTCAAGCGACGTCACAACGCAGTTTGCCAATATCGGGCTTAATGCCGCCGAGGAAGCAAAGCTGATCAACCTCTTCGTCGCGCAGAACCCCGCCGGCATTATTCTCGAAAGCGTTGCCGAATTTCCGGTCAACAAGCCGCTGATCACCGAACTCGGCTGCCCGGTCGTGCAGATGATGGATACCAGCATCACGCCCCTCGACATGGGGGTCGGCATTCGCAACCGCGAGGCGGCGAAGGCTGCGGTCGAGCATCTTCTTGCCAAGGGCTATCGCCGGATCGCCCTTCTGGGCGGCGGCAAGGATATCCGCTCGCGCCGTCGGTTCGAGGGCTATCAGGATGCGCTTTCCGATGCCGGACTTTACGATCCCGACTATGTTTTCGAGGCAAGTGGCGGCAGCCCGCTGGAGCAGGGCATGAAGCTCGCCTTCGATCTCGGCAAGCGTCTGCCGCAGATCGATGCGGTGTTCTGCCATAATGACCGGCTGGCGCTCGGCGTCTATTTCGGCGCGCAGCAGATCGGCCTGAAAGTGCCGGAGGATCTCGGCATTTGCGGCTATAACGGCGTCGATTTCGCCGATATGGAAGAATCGCCGCTGACCTCGGTCTACGTCCCGCTTTACGATATGGGTTACAAGGCCGCCGAGATGATCATGCGGTTCCTGACCGAGGGCGAGCGCCCCAAGAAGGCGGTGGAATTGCCGTTCGAGATCATTGAGGGCGCTTCAACGCGGCGTTAACTCGCCACCTTGACGACATGCAGGCCGCATTCGCGCTTGGCATCGTTTTCCCACCACCAGCGGCCGGCGCGCTCCGGTTCGCCCGGCTTGATCGCGCGCGTGCACGGCTCGCAGCCGATCGAAGGGTAACCGCGGGCGTGGAGGGGATTGACCGGTATCGCGTGCCGCTCGACATGGGCGCGGATATCGGCAAGGCTCCAGTCGGCCAGCGGATTGATCTTGACGAGGCCGCGCGCGGCATCCGCCTCGGCATAGGGGGTGGCCGCGCGATTGCCGGACTGGCCGCGACGCAGGCCGGTGATCCAGTATTCCGCGCCGTCCAGGGCCCGCGCCAGCGGCTCGAGCTTTCTCACCTGACAGCAGGCGTGGCGGGCTTCAACGCTGTCGTAGAAGCCGTTGCGGCCATAGGTCCTGACATAACCGTCGACGGCGGGCGTCTCGGGCCGGAAGCGCTCGATCTCAATGCCGTAAAGCGCTTCCGTTTCGGCAATCAACGCCTCCGTTTCGGCAAAAAGCCGCCCGGTGTCGAGCGTGACGATCCGGATGTCGAGGCCGGCGGTGGCGATCGCCTCGGTGATCACCTGGTCCTCGATGCCGAGGCTGGTGGTGAAGATCGCCGGCTGGCCGGTATCGGCGATCAGCCGCAGCCGCCCGACCAGATCGAGCTCGCCAAGTGTCCTGTCCAATGTCGCCGTGCTGTTCGTCATAACGTCCGCCTCTTCGAAATTTGGCGCAGTGTGACGGCTATCATGGCGGCGGGCGAGGAACCGGGTTCCCGAAATGCGGTCCGGATGGGTAAAAGCTTCGCGTGTGAGCCGGGCTTCGTAGAACGCCGGCGCTTTTCCGTTGTCAGAGCCCGCCCTTTTCGTCGTAGCGGCGGGTTTCCTCGCGCATCTCATCGATCGTGGCGCGGTCGTGCTCGTTGACCTCGCGGTTGCGGGCGCGCTGGAACTTGATGCTGTCGGCGAGGTAGGCGCGCGAAAGGCCATGATAGAGCGGTTCGCGCGAAATCAGGCGCGAGGCGATGTAGCCCAGCATCGAGGTCGCCATCAGCGTGATGATGCCGTCGTGATTGTCGGTCATTTCCAGAATGATCACAAACGCCGTCATCGGCGACTGCACCACGCCCGCGAAATAGCCGGCCATGCCGAGGATCGCGCCGAGCCCGATGCTGACGCCGAGCACATCGGCGATCGTGGAGCCTAAGGCGGCGCCGACCGAAAGCGACGGCGCGAACAGGCCGCCCGGAATGCCCGAGGCCATAGACAGGAAGGTGGCGGCAAGTTTGCCGATGAAGAACAGCGGGTTGATCGAACCGCCCTCGATCACGGTTCTGGCCTGCTCGTAACCGGTGCCGAAGGTCGCGCCGCCGAAGGCGATGCCGATGACGGCAACGGCAAGGCCGCAGCCGCCGGCAAACAATGCCATGCGCTTGACCGGCGCGGCCTGCGCCCAGCGCTTGATCCGCCGCGCCGCCTTCAGCGAATAGAGCGAGAACAATGCGCCGAGAAAGCCGCCGCCGATGCCGCAGACAAACACGGCGACCCATTCCTCGGGCTTGACGGCGATGGCGGAGGCATGGCCGAAATAGGTATAATTGCCGGCAAGCCCGATCGCGGCGAGGCCCGACAGGATGATGGCGGAGACCACCAGGCCGTTGGCGCGCGATTCATAGGCCCGGCTCATCTCCTCGATCGCAAACACGATGCCGGCGAGGGGGGTATTGAACGCCGCCGAAATGCCGGCCGCCGAGCCCGCGACGATCAGGCCGCGGGTCTGGATCATCTTTCCCCAGCGCGCGGTCTGGATCATGATCGAGGCGCCGACCTGCGCGGTCGGTCCCTCGCGGCCGATCGAGGCGCCGCAGAACAGGCCGATGACCGTGATCAGCACCTTGCCGGTTGCGACCCTGAGATTGAGCAGCCGGTGCTGGCTTTCGACATCGTGGAGATGGCGCGCGGCGATCGCCTGCGGAATGCCGGAGCCCTGCGTGTTCGGAAACCACCGCGTCGAAAGATACGAACAGAGCATGAAGCCGAGCGGGGTGAGCACCAGCGGCAGCAATGGCGACCAGGCGCTCGATTGGCGCAGCGCCTCGAACATCTCGAAAGCATGGTCGGCGGCGCGCGCAAAGCCGACGCTCACCACCCCGATCATCACCGCGCCGATCCAGAACACGAGCCGCGGCTGCCAGATCCGCCACGATCCCCACATCAC
This sequence comes from Martelella sp. NC20, assembly GCF_013459645.1. Lineage (NCBI taxonomy): Bacteria > Pseudomonadati > Pseudomonadota > Alphaproteobacteria > Hyphomicrobiales > Aurantimonadaceae > Martelella > Martelella soudanensis. Next base: position 4,706,752 of record NZ_CP054861.1, on the reverse strand, counting down.
CCGGGTGCGGCGGACCATTTTGACGTTCTTGTAATAGGGGCGCATGGCTCGGCTTTCGCGGCAATGTCAGTGTTTTATCTATCCGCGGCCCGGCGGTTTCGAACATCAGGATACGGGGTGAAGCTGATCCGTTATCCTCTTGGCCTTGAAGGATTTCAAGGCTCTTTCCGGCAAAAAGAATTGATCATTCGCACTTTATGTTACGGCGCGTCCGAAGCGTGATCCGGGTTCGCTCAGAGGCCGGCCGGATCGCGGAAAATCGTGACGCATTGACCCGCCGCCTTCGTCGCGCGGCCGTCGGGCGACCAATCTGTCGCCGCTGGACGAAGAACAGTTGCTTATGATTTCCTTCCTCACTATCGTCGCTGAAATTCTTATCTTTTGGAAGGGGATGTCCAATGACGATTCTTGAACAGCAGGAACTGAATACCGACAAGGTGAAGGGGCGCTGGGGATGGGTGCTGGCCCTTGGCGTGCTGCTGATCGTCATGAGCCTGATCCTGCTCGGCAATCTGGTGCTCGCCACCGTGGCCTCGGTCGTGTTCTTCGGGGCGATGCTGATCGTTGGCGGCGTCATTCACCTGTCGCAGCTTTTCTACAATCGCCGCACGGGTCATGTCGCCTTCTGGCTGATTTCCGGCCTGCTTTACGTGGTGGCGGGCATCTTCGTGATGCGCAACCCGGTGCTGGCTTCCGGCGTGTTCACCATCATGGTCGGCATCTCGCTGGCGATCGCCGGCGGTTTCCGCATCTATCTCGGCATGACGATGCGGCCGGTCAAGGGCTGGGGCTGGATGATCTTTTCGGGCCTGGTGCTGATCCTTGCCGCCGTGATGATCGCCTCCAATTTCCCGCAGAACAGCCTGTGGCTGCTCGGCCTGTTCGTGGCCGCCGACTTCCTGGTCTACGGCTTCTCGCTGGTGGTGTTCGCGCTGGCGCTGAAGCCGCGCAAGGAAGCGTGACCGGCTGACATGGCTTTGAATGGTAACATGCGCCATGTCGCGCTCAGTGGTTTCGGCGAACCGGATGTGATGTTGATTGCAACCGGCCCGCGTCCGATGCCGGGACCCGGCGAAGTGCTGGTCAAGGTTACGGCTGCGGGCGTCAATCGCCCGGATGTGGCCCAGCGGCAGGGCAATTATCCCCCGCCGCCCGGCGCGAGCGCCATTCTGGGTCTCGAAGTTGCGGGAACGGTGGCGGCACTCGGCGAGGGCGTGACCGGGTTTGCGCCCGGCGACCGGGTCTGCGGGCTTGCCAATGGCGGCGGCTATGCCGAATTCTGCGTGCTGCCGGAAGGCCAGGTGCTGCCGGTGCCGGACGGCATGGACGAGGTCAGCGCCGCAGGCCTTCCCGAGACCTTCTTCACCGTCTGGGCCAATCTGTTCATGATGGCCGGACTTGAAAAAGGTAAAAGCGTGCTGATTCATGGCGGCACCAGCGGGATCGGCACGACGGCGATCCAATTGGCGCGAGCCTTCGGGGCGGCGACGATATTCACGACCGCGGGATCGGCGGACAAATGCGCGGCTGCGGAGCGGCTCGGCGCGGATGTCGCGATCAATTACCGCGAGCAGGATTTCTCCGAGGTCATCAAGGAGAAGACCAGCGGCGTCGATATCATTCTCGACATGATCGGCGGCGCCTATTTCCAGCGCAATCTTTCAGCGCTCGCCAAGGATGGCTGCCTTTCGATCATCGCCTTTCTAGGCGGTCCCAAGGTGGAAAACGCCAATCTGATGCCGATCATGCTCAAGCGTCTCAAGGTCACGGGATCGACCATGCGCCCGCGCACCGACGTCGAAAAGCGCGAGATCCGGGACGAATTGCTTGAAAAAGTCTGGCCGCTGCTTGCGGCAGGGCGCGTCAAGCCGGTCATCGATCGGGTATTTCCCTTCGACGACGTGGTTGAAGCTCATCGCCGTATGGAGGCGGGCGATCATATCGGCAAGATCATTCTGACTTTCGATTGAGGGGGAGAAAGATGGCGAATCCGGTTCTGGTGGAAGTCACCCGCGGCGATGTCGTCGAAAGCCGCCATCGCGGCATGATCGCCGTTGTCGATGGCGCCGGAACGGTCGCCTATGCCGCGGGCGATATCGAGGCGGCGGTGTTTCCCCGCTCGGCCTGCAAGGCGATCCAGGCGCTGCCCTTCGTCGAAAGCGGCGCGGCGGATGCCTTCGGGTTCGGCAACAGGGAAATCGCGTTCTCGGCCTCGTCCCATTCCGGTGAGGATGCCCATGCCGAGCTGGCGCGCGAGATGCTGGCAAGGGCCGGGCGCTGCGTCGACGATCTCGAATGCGGCGCGCACTGGTCGTTCCAGCAGAAGGTTCTGATCCATCAGGCCCGCACCCGCGACAAGCCGGACGCGCTCTGCAACAATTGCTCGGGCAAGCATTCCGGCTTCATCTGTGCCTGCGTGCATCAGGGCATCGATACGAAGGGCTATTCCGGTTACGATCATCCGCTGCAGGCCGAGATCCGGGCGGCGATGGCGGATGTCACCGGCGCGCCGGTCGGCCGCGATCTCTGCGGCATTGATGGCTGCAACATCCCGACCTATGCGGTTCCGCTGAAGGCGCTGGCGCAGGGCTTTGCGAAGCTCTGGACCGGGGAGGGGCTATCCCCCTCGCGGGCCAGGGCCGCAAACCGCATTCTGTCCGCCTGCATGGCCGAACCCTGGTACGTCGCCGGCACCAGGCGGGCCTGCACCGAGTTGATGTCGCTGGCGCCGGGACGGATATTCGCCAAGACCGGCGCGGAAGGCGTGTTCTGCGCCGTGCTGCCCGAAAAAGGCCTCGGCATCGCGCTCAAATGCGAGGACGGGACGACCCGCGCGGCCGAAGCGATGGTGGCTGCGGTGCTTGCGCGCTTCATCGGTGACGATGCAGTCGCGGCAAGACTTTCGGACATGGCCGCCACGACGCTTGCGAACTGGAACGGTACCGATGTCGGCGCGGTTCGGGCGGTTCTGCCGAACTGAGTTTAATCGGCTGGCGCCAGCAGCCGCTTGCGCAATGCGTTCAACTCACCGAGCAGCATCTGCGCCTGTTCGAGACTGCATCCGGTCCTGACCGCGATCGCGGCCGCGACGTTGCGGGCCTTTTCCCGCGCGGCATTGCCCTTGTCGGTCAGGGCCAGATCCACCCGCCGTTCATCCTCGCGACCGCGCTGGCGCCTGATGTAGCCCGCGGCCTCAAGCCTTTTCAGCAGCGGTGACAGCGTTCCGGAATCGAGCCCCAGCCGTCGCCCCAGCGCGTTGACGGTCAGCGGCTTGCCCTCCCACAGCACCATCATCGCCAGATATTGCGGATAGGTCAGGCCGAGCTCCGCAAGCAGCGGCTTGTAGGCGCGCTGAAAGGCGTGCTCGGTCGCATAGACAGCGAAACAGAGCTGGTTGTCGAGGTTCAGAAGCGGTTCTGGGCCGTCATTTTCGTGGTGTTTCATGCGCCCACTATAATATGCGAGACAGAGTTTGTAAAATTATATTGCGAACAATTTAATTGTGAGCTATACAAATAATCATGCGCTGAGCGGGGAACCGAACCCGTCGCTCGCGCGTCGTGTCAACAGGTTCGAACAGATGCGCTACCGGCGCGAAGGAGAACGAAGATGATCAAGACACTTTACACCACCAGGGCCACCTCCACCGGCGGTCGCGAAGGCACTGCCCGCAGCGAGGATGGCGCGCTTGAGGTCAAGCTCGCCCTGCCGAAGGAAATGGGCGGCCCCGGCGGCGAAGGCACCAATCCCGAGCAACTGTTCGCGGCTGGCTATTCTGCCTGCTTCACCTCGGCGCTGTTCAATGTCGCCGGCAAGAAAAAAGTCAAGCTGCCGGCTGAAACGCGGGTGACTGCAACGGTCGGCGTTGGTCCGCGCGATGATGGCGAGGGCTTCGGCATCGAGGTGTCGCTTTCGGTCGCCATTCCCGGCCTCGATCGCGAGACCGCCGAAGATCTGGTGAAGACGGCCCACATCGTCTGCCCCTACAGCCATGCACTGCGGGTCAACTACGAAGTGCCGGTTTCTGTTTCGGAATAAGCCGGACTGTCGGAAGCGGGGCGTCGGGATGGATATCTCCCGACGCCTTTTTTATTTGAAGAAGAAACCGGGTTTCCGCCCGGTCCCGTCAACACGCCACGATAAACAGGCGCTGGAAGCGCAGCAGAACTTCTCCGGTTTCCGTGACCGGGTAGTTGCGCGCGATCCGCTTGGCATAGGCGGCCACAAAGGACGGCCGATCATGCGCCGGGATGCGCTCGAGATAGGGGCGCAGGCCGGTGCCCTTGACCCATTCGACGATCGCTTCGGCATTGGGAAGGGGATGATGATAGATGATGTGAAAGATATCCACCTTGGCGCAATGCCGCCGCAACGCCTCGTAATAAACCGATGGAGCCGGCAGCTTCCTACGATGGCTGGTGCTGTCGTCGAAGGCGTCCGCCCACGGTCCTTCCCTGGCCGTCTCCACCATCGCGACATGGCTGGGTTCGGATAGATTGTCGGGCATCTGGAGCGCGAGCGCACCGCCCGGCGCGAGGCTCGCCGCAAGCCGCTGCAGCACCGCGATATGGTTCGGCACCCACTGGAAAACGGCGTTGGAGAACAGCAGGTCCGGCCTGGTTGACGGGTTCCAGTGGACGAGGTCGGCCTTCTCGAATGCCGTATCCGGCATCCGCGCACGCGCTTTCTCCAGCATGTCGTCGTCAAGCTCGATGCCGGTGAGTTCGGCGTCCGGGAACCGCGCCTTCAAGAGCTCGGTGGAATTGCCCGGTCCGCAGCCGAGATCGTAGATCCTGCGCGGGGCGATATCGGGAAGCGCGTTGATCAGGTCGCGGGCAGGGCGGCTGCGCTCGCCTTCGAATTTCAGATATTGCGCGGCCGACCAATCCACTGCTCAAAGCCCCTCCAGCGTCGGCAGGATCAGGCTCGGCCCCATCCCCTCATATTCGTTCGGGGTCTTGTGGCGGTTGATCCATACCGTGCGGAAACCGAAATTGGCCGCGCCCGCGATATCCCAGCGGTTGGAGGACTGGAACGAGATCGCCTTCGGCTCGACCTGATAGGTTCTGGTCACCAGCTCGTAGACCTGAGGGGCGGGCTTGTAGAGGCGGAGGGTTTCGACGGAAAACACATCGTCCAGCAGGTTGCCGATCTTGGCGTTGGTGACCGCCGCATCCAGCATTTCGCTGCTGCCGTTGGAGAGGATGGCGACCTTCACATTGCGCGCCTTGAGCCCTGCGAGCACAGCCGGCACCTCGTGGTAGCAGTCGAGCGTCCAGTAGGCGGCGAGCAGGTCGGCGCGAAGCGTCTTGTCGATAAGGCCGACGGAATGCATCGCGAAGTCGAGCGCGCGCTCGGTCAGCGTCCAGAAATCCTCATAGGAGCCGGTCAGCGTCAGCACCCACGAATATTCGAGCTGCTTCGCCCGCCAGATATTGGACAGCAGCTTGTATTGTCCGCCGGCGCGATCCTGATGCCTGCGGGCTGCCGAATGGACGTCGAAGAGCGTGCCGTAGGCGTCGAAAATATAGACGGAGGATGCCATTGAACGGCCTTTGAATGCGATTTGCGCGTTGCCCCAGTATTAGGCCTTTCAGGCTGAAATGGAAGCAGTTCTGTTTGTCTAAGCCGGCCTTCGACGCGAAGAAGCCCATGCGGCACAGCCTTGGCGAAAGGTTTCGACTGGAGCATAGGGCGATCAGTTGGCATCGCCCGATGCTCCAGATTCTTTATTTTAACGCGTCGGGTTAACGAAAAACCGGTTTCCACTTTTTTCGCCCGACGCTCTAAGTGGAGGGCCGGTTTCGGCAAATGCCAGAAAATCATCCCGGCAGAGTGCCCGGGTCGTGGCGACGCGGCCGGCTGCGTCGACGGCATGAACCTGAAGGACGTGCTTGGCCAGATCGCCGCCAATGATGCACCCGTTTGCATGACAAAAGCCGCGGCAGGCTGCTACGGCTCCTGTCTTTCATGCTTGCGGCTGCAATCAGAAATCGCGTTCGAGACGCAACCAGCCGAACCAGTTCTGCTGGTTCCAGTCGTCGTCGAGGAAGGCGTAGTTGAGGTTGGCGCGGACGTGGAAATTGTCGACCACCGACCAGTCCGCCGTGGCGCCCGCTTCCCAGAAGGTCTTGTCGTTGCTGGCGACATTGTATTGCGTCTGCGGCGCCAGGATGAGGCTTTCCGTGACGTTGAAATAGTAGTTCGCAGCCACCGCATATTTCATATAGGTGCCGGCGATCGGCGAATCGTTCCAGTTGTCGGCGGTGAAATCCGGCGCGAATGAAATGAAACCGCTTTCATAAAGCCCGGCGATTTCGAATGTGCCCGGACCGATGCCAAAGCCCATCCAGGGGCGCAGGGCATAGTTCTCCGTCTGGGTGTCGTAGGCGAAATCGAATCTGGCGTAATGGCTGTCCGAAGGCTGGTAGCCGATTCGGCCCGATACCGCCATTTTCGGCGTGGCGGTGCCGGTGATGGCTGTCGGCAGCACGTCGGCCTGGACGCCGAGCACAAAATTATCGGCGTTGTAGGCAAGCCGCACGGAATTATAGCGGGTGGTGTTGTCGATATTGTCGAGTTCACCCCAAAGGTCGTCATTCCAGTAGGATTTGAAGTAGCCGACGCGAACGGAAACGGTGTCGCCGAGGTCGACGTAGAGATTGTCGAGCTTGAACTCGCTGTCGTCGCCATTGGCATAAACATAAAATTCCGGGACCATGACCGAGGTGAGGGTGCCGAGCTCGGTGTCGGTCTTGGCGGTGATCTGGAAGTTTGCCTTGGTATAAGGCGACCAGTCGCTGTCATCGGCGGACCCGGTCTGGATGCCGCCGAACTGGGTTTCGAAGCGGACGTAGCCGCCGATGTTCAGGCAGGTCTCGGTGCCCGGAATGTAGAAATAACCCGCGCCGAAGGCGTCGCAGACCTCGACATAATTGGCGGGCGCCGGCTCGATCGCCATCACGGGATCGGCGGCGCTGGCCTCAGTGGCGGCCAGAGCCGCCAGCGAAGCGGAGCCGATAAGCAATACGTTGATCTTCATGAACGGATGTCTCCAACAATTGACACGTAATGTGAATGCAGGACGCCACGACGCACTCTTGTTATTCGGTCAACCGGTTACTGGCGATTGCGCGGCCACTATACGTTGACAAACGCCCAAGACAATTGCCGGAAGCGAGACTCTACACGGTTGAAGAGCATTTGCTTCGATTTCACATCGGGGTGTGTTGATTGGGCAACTTTCGCCGGCGAGGCGAGGTGCGCCATGGTCGCTAGATGCCAAAGGGACAAAAATATAAGTTAAAACAGTGAATTAGGCGTTCTTTTGCCTAAATCTCACAAAGCGGCGGGCGCGGTGGATGAAGCCAAATGATTGTTTCCAAAGGCAGTCACGAGCCGCGTGTCGCGCCGCCGGGAGAATCCGCCTTGCACGGAGAGCTTGCGCAGCTTCGAGCTTATGCCGATCCGCCAGTTTTCACGCCGATGACGCTTGCTAGAGGCGGCGGATTGGAGTATCAGCGCTGTGATGTTATCGGGGCCGTAGCTCAGCTGGGAGAGCGCTGCAATCGCACTGCAGAGGTCGGCGGTTCGATCCCGCTCGGCTCCACCAATTTCCCTTTGCCATTGCTCAATCGGGTTCACTCAGTTCTTGTCGTCCGGCAGGATCGGCAGCGGCATGATCTCGATGCCTTCCTCCAGGAGATCGAGGACCTGATCGGGACTGGCTTCGCCGATAATGCCGCGTTCCTCTGCCTCGCCGTAATGGATCTTGCGGGCCTCGTGCGGGAAGCGTTCGCCGACATCCTCGGCATTGGCGCGGATTTCGGCCACGGCCTTGCGCAGCTTGTCCACCGCCTCGCGCTGGGCATGGTCGATCAGGGCGGCCTTGCGGCTTTCCTGCTTGCGGGCGGTGGCGACCTGCGGGGCCATCAGGCTTTTGGAAACATTGGCGGAATTGCAGACGGGGCAGGTCAGGAAGCCGCTTTCGAGCTGTTTGTCGAAATCGGCGCTGCCGGCGAACCAGCCATCGAAATCGTGGCCGTTGTCACAGGAAAGAGCGTAATGGATCACGGCTTTCAGACTTCCCTAACAGGCCGCGTATCGACCTCGTCCACGGAGAAGGAGCGGATATTTTTGAGGTTCGGAACCTTGCCGCGCGCAGCCGTCACGGCATCGGTGTCGATCTCGGCGATGATCACCGCCTCGCCCTCGTCGCCCGCCTCGGCAATGATCCTGCCCCAGGGGTCGACGATCATCGAGTGACCGAAGGTCTCGCGGCCGTCCTCGTGCAGGCCGGCCTGCGCCGCGGAGATCATATAGGCGCCGTTTTCGATGGCGCGGGCGCGCTGCAGCACATGCCAGTGCGCAAGGCCGGTCTGTCTGGTGAAGGCGGCGGGGGCTGTCAGGACGTCGGCGCCGGCAAGCCCATAGGCGTTGAAAAGGTCGGGGAAGCGCACATCATAGCAGATGCCGAGGCCGATCGCGGCGAAGGGCAGGCGGGCAAGCACCGCGTTTTCGCCGGGGCGATAGACCGCGCTTTCGCGCCAGCTTTCACCATTGTCGAGGTCGACATCGAACATGTGGATCTTGTCATAGCGGGCGAGGATATCGCCGTCCGGGCCGAACAGCAGGGCGCGATTGGCGATCATGCCGCCTTCGAGCGGGATCGCGGTCGAGCCGATATGGAGATAAATGCCGTGTTCGCGGGCAAGATCACGCGCCGTCTTGACGATGACGTCATCCTGTTCCGGCTTCAGCACCGCCATCAGCCCCTTGCGGTTCTTCTGCACCGCGCCGGTCATTTCAGGCGTCTGAAGATAGGTCGCGCCATGGCCCGCCGCCTGATGCACAAGGCGGGAAAGCGTCTCGGCGTTTTCCTCGGGATCGGTGCCCGAGCGCATCTGCAGGGCGGCGGCCTTGAAACGGGTCATCGTGTTTTACCTATGCCGCAAGCAGCGGATCGAGCTTGCCTTCGGCGTCAAGCGCGTAGAGATCGTCACAGCCGCCGATATGGCGGTTGTCGATGAAAATCTGCGGAAAGGTGGCCCTGCCGCCGGCACGGTCGATCATTTTCGCGCGGGCATCGGGTGTTTCGGTGGCATTGAATTCGGTATAGGCAACGCCCTTCCGGTCCAGCAGCGATTTGGCGCGGGCGCAAAAACCGCAGAAATCGCGGGTATAGATATCAACATTCGCCATCTTCGGTCGTGCCTCCTTTTGTGAGCCTGACAGGCCTTCATATAGTTTCATCAAGCACGCGTGCAAAGGTCAAAATGCTGACATCGGCGGTGCCGTGGCGTTTCAACAGACGCGCCGCCGCCGAAACCGTGGCGCCTGTGGTGTAGACGTCGTCGACAAGCAGGATGCGCCTGCCGAACACCATATCCTCGCTGTGCGGGGCGAGCACGAATGCGCCGCGCACATTGTCCTCGCGGGCGGCCCGTGTGAGGCCGACCTGCTGGATGGTGCGCTTCCTGCGCCGGATAAGTCCCGGCAGGAACGGCTTGCTGGAAAGGCGCGCGAGATGGCGGGCAAGCTCGGCCGACTGGTTGAAGCGGCGCGCCATCATCCGGGTCGGATGCAGCGGCACGGCGGCAATGCCGTCGCATTCCCTGACCATGCCGTCTTCGGCGCGCAGCATCCAGTTCGCCATCATCACCGCCAGATGGGTGTTGTCGCGGTATTTCAGCGCATGGACCAGATTGCGCACCGTGCCGGAATAGAACGCCGCCGAACGCAGCCGGTCGAAATCCGGCGGATGGGCGATCGCCTCGGCGCTCAGGATACCCTCGCCGAGATCATGCGAAAACGGGGTGCCGAGCACCGCGCAGAACGGTCGCTCGATAAAGCGTATATCGCTCCAGCAGGTCATGCACAGCGCGCGATGCGAACCGGTATTGCGCCCGCAGGAGGCGCAGACCGGCGGATACACCAGATTGCCGAGAGCATTGAGCGCGTCGAGCGCCATCGCCTCGGAGCGGGCGGCAAGGATTTTGAGAAGCGATGGTTCGGGCGCGTCCATGTTCTTGACAGTAGCGTGCTTTAAGATGCATTTCGAGGCCGATCCGCCGGGAAAGGACATTCAGTCATGGAACAGGTTTTCGATACGGCCCGCGTGGCGAAAAACCGTCTGCGCGCCTTTCAGAAGGGCCAGAAGGGCGCCGATTTCCTGCTTGATATCGTGGCCGAGGAAATGGCGGACCGGCTGGCCGTGGTCGAGCGCCGTTTCGACAAGGCGGTCGAGTTGCATGGCGTCACCGGCATCGTGGCCGCTGCCGCCCGCGCCTCCGGCAAGGTGGGCGAGATGGCGCGCGTCGAGACCGATGCGGGTTTTGCGGGCGAGGGAGAGCGGCTTACGCTTGCGCCGCTCGAACTGCCGGGGCTTGAGGATCAATCGCTGAACCTCGCGCTGTCGCCGCTTGCCGCCCATCTCATCAACGACCTGCCCGGCTATTTCATCCAGATCCGCAGGGCCTTGAAACCAGATGGCCTGTTTCTGGCGGCCATTCCCGGCAGCGGCACGCTCGCCGAACTGCGCGATTGTCTGCTTGCCGCTGAAATCGAGATCTATGGCGGCGCGAGCCCGCGGGTGATCCCGTTTGCCGATGTCCGCGATATCGGCGGCCTGCTGCAGCGCGCCGGCTTCACCCTGCCGGTGGTCGATCAGGAAACCTATACGGTGCGCTATGACACGCTGTTTTCGCTGATGGCAGATCTCAGGGCGATGGGCATGGCCAATCCGCTTCTGGGACGCTCCGAAAAGCCGGTCAGCCGCCGGTTTTTCCTGCGCGCCGCCGAACTTTACGCCGAGCGCTACGCCGATCCGGACGGTCGCATCCGCGCCAGTTTCTCGATCATCCACGTTTCGGGATGGAGCCCGCACGAAAGCCAGCAGAAACCGCTGAAGCCGGGCTCCGCCAAGGCCCGCCTTGCCGATGCGCTGAACACGGAAGAGATCAGGCTGAAGCGGTAGGCCTCACAGCAAGTCCTGCAGGATCGGGATCAGCGGTTCGTCGGCGGGCGGCATCGGGTAGTCGCGCAGGTCTTTGGCGCGGACCCATTTGATTGCCTGTCCTTCCTGGCCCGCTGGAATGCCCTGATAGCGGCGGCAGACGAACAACGGCATCAGCAGATGGAAATCGTCATAGCTGTGGCTGGCGAAGGTCAGCGGCGCGAGGCAGGCCACCTTGGTGGTGATGCCGAGTTCTTCTTCGAGCTCGCGGATCAGGCAGGCCTCGGGCGTCTCGCCCGGTTCGACCTTGCCGCCGGGAAATTCCCACAGGCCCGCAAGCGACTTCCCCGCCGGGCGCTGCGCCAGCAATATCCGTCCGTCGGTGTCGATCAGCGCGCAGGCTGCGACCAGAAGCATTCTCATGGAGCGATCATCCGTCATTGTTGTTCCCGCCAGTACCGGTAGCGATAGGCCTCGGTGAATCCAAAACCCTGATAAAGCGCGATCGCGGCTGCGTTTTTCGCCGTAACCTGAAGCCACGCCATGCGCGCGCCCCGACCCTTGGCCCAGCGCAGCATGGCTGCGGCAAGCTTGCGGCCATGGCCTTGTCTGCGGGCGCCGGCGGCAACGGCAAATGCCTCGATGCCGGCCATGTCGAAATCATGCACCGCAAGCCCCGCCGCATAGGCCTTGCCTTGCGCGCTCTCGCGGATGAACAGGCCGTGGGCGGGCTTGATGGCGGTCACCACCTCGGCAAGCCCGGCCTTGGTGAGGCCTTTGACCGGGTTGATCGCAAGCGATGCATCGACGAAGCGGCCGACATCCTGGCTCGGCAACAGTTCGACCGCGTCCGCGGCCTGAAACTGCTGAAGATCCACGGTCATCACCAGGCTTTCGTCAAAGGTTTCCGCGCCTTCCGAGGCGAGATATTCGCCGATCGCGGCCGGCGTCAGCGGGGTTTCGCGGATCAGCAGCGGGCGGCCGAAGGCGGCATAATGGCGTCTTGCCTTTTCCAGCCGGATTTCCATATCGGCGATATCGGACCGGTCCAGCACCGACAGGCTGTTCAGCCGCTTTGATGGATGGCCGGCCGTTACCCGAAGCTGCCAGGCGCCATCGTAAAGCACATTCTTTGCCGGCCATGCGCGCAGTCCCATGGCTTCCAGTCGACGGACAAGCGGAAGATCAACGTTCAAGATTATTCCGATTCTGTGACGATCCGTTTTGGTGCATCTATCGCAAGCCCGGCAAAAAGCGGCGACCGGTTCTCGTCCGGACTTGCGTTAAATCAAAGGATTAGAGTGGGGAGGTTTGGCTGTAAACACGGAGCCTCTTTTGAGGCGCTCTGTGTTGCGCTGCGGCAACGCGGAAGCGCGCTCAGCTTCGGTAATCGCCGTTGATGGCCACATATTCCTTGGTCAGGTCGCAGGTGTAGACCGTTGCCTGACCGTCCCCGATCCCGAGATCGGCGCGGATCGTGATCTCGTCCTGCCGCATCACGGCGGAGGCGTGGTCTTCCGAGTAGTCCGGATCGCGTTCGCCCTCGAAGGCCACGCGGATATCGCCGAACCAGATCGCGAGCCGGTCGCGGTCCGCCTTCTCGCCGGCCTTGCCGACGGCCATGACCACGCGGCCCCAATTGGCGTCCTCGCCGGCAACGGCGGTCTTGACCAGCGGCGAATTGGCGATCGAGCGGGCGATCTCGAAGGCGGCGCGATTGCTCTCGGCGCCGGTGACGTTGACGGTCACCATCTTGCGCGCGCCCTCGCCATCGCGGACGATCTGGAGCGCGAGGTCCTTCATCAGGGCGTGAAGGGCGGCGCGGAAATCGTCGAGGCGGGGATCATTGGCGTCGGTGACGGGGTCCTGACCGGGGGCCTTGCCGGTGGCGAACACCAGAACGGTGTCCGAGGTCGAGGTGTCGCTGTCGATGGTGATCGCATTGAAGCTTTCGCCGACGCCTTCGGAAAGCAGCGCCTGCAGCGCCGGCGCGGAGATGGCCGCGTCGGTTGCGATGAAGGAGAGCATGGTCGCCATGTCGGGAGCGATCATGCCGGCGCCCTTGGCCATGCCGTTGAGCGTCACGGCGATGCCGTCGATCGTCGCGCCGCGGGTTGCGACCTTGGGATAGGTGTCGGTGGTCATGATCGCTTTTGCCGCGTCCTGCCAGAAATCAGGTTTGGCTTCAGCGGCCATGCCGGCCAGCACACCGGCAAATTTGGAGGCGTCCAGCGGCTCGCCGATCACGCCGGTGGAGGCGAGGTAGACATCGCCCGTGCCGCAGCTTGCGGCTTCGGCGGCCGTTTTCGCCGTCAGCGCGGTCGCCTCGCTGCCTTTCTTGCCGGTAAAGGCATTGGCATTGCCGGAATTGACCACCAGAACCCTGGCCGTGCCGTTGCCGAGATTGGCGCGGCAGAAATCGACCGGGGCGGAGGGGCATCTGGAGCGGGTGAAAACGCCGGCGACAGCAGTCGGCTCGTCGAAGATCATCATCATCACATCGGTGCGGCCCTTGTACTTGATCCCCGCGCTGGCGGTTGAAAGGCGCACGCCGTCGATGACGGGCATGGGGGGCAGGGACCTGGGCGCGAGCGGAGATACGGCAGTCGACATGATGACCCTCTTCTGGGCCGGGCGGCGGGGCCGCTCCGGCCGGATAAAGCACCGGCCCGCGATGATGCGGGCCGGAAGTTTTTATTGCTGCTGCATTTTATTGACGGCGTCGTAGCTTGCTTGCAAGTCCTTATCTTCGATGACCACCGTATCGTCGCCCTTCAGCGCGTTGACGGCCTCGTTGTATTTCTCGCCGGCGACGAGCTGCTGGAGTTGCGGCTTGATCTGGTCGAAGGGAACCGGCGGCTTCTCGCGCTTGTCCTCGACCTCGATGACATGATAGCCGAAATCGGACTTGACCGGGGTTTCGGTATATTTGCCGGGTTCCAGCGCGAAGGCCGCATCCTCGAATGCCGGCACCATCTGGCCCTTGGTGAAATAGCCGAGATCGCCGCCGTCAGGACCGCTCGGGCCGGTGGAATGCTCCTTGGCCAGTTCGGCGAAATCGGCGCCGTTGTCGAGCTCCTTGATGATCTCGTTGGCTTCTTCCTCGTTGTCGACGAGGATATGGCGGGCATGGACCTCTTCCGTCTTCGGCGCCTTGGCGATCTCCTCATCATAGCGCGCCTTGAGCATGTCGTCGGTGATCTGTGCATTGATCATCTGGTCGAAATAGGCGTTGTAGAGTTCCTGCTGTTCCAGATGCTCCATCCGGGTCTTGAACGCATCGGTCTGGTCGAGGCCCTCATCCTTGGCGGCGTCCGAAATCAGCTTCATGTCAACCAGGCTTGAAAGCGCGATCGCGCGCATCTGGTCTTCGGGCATCTGGCCGAACTGGCCCTTGAACTGATCGACCGTATCCTGAAGCTCTTCCTGAGTGATCGGCGTGCCATCGACGGTCGCGACCACGGTCTGGCCGGCATCGGTGTCCTGCGCGAACACCGGCGCGGCAAAGCTGACGGTCGTTGCGAGCAGCGCTGCGGCTGCCAGGGTTCTTTTCTGCATGAGTTCACCTTTTCGTTTGTTTGAACGTAGTCGTTGCGGCCCGTCGTTATGCGCCGATGAATGCCCGGGAATGTGGTGGGCGCTGCTTTATCCGTCAACGCAAAACGGTGTGTTGCGTTGCAACCTTTCCACTTTTTAATATGAAGCCAGGCTGAATGCGGACCGGTTTTCCGCCGGTTTCCCGCCATTGTCGCGCGGCCTTTGACGTTGACATAGCCTGACCCCCCTCTTATCTGTCTGCCAAGCCAGCGTCGATAGACGTCCGGCGCGCATACGATGCGAACAGGGCGCTGCATAGAGTTTAAATATGACAACTTTCGGAAAGAGCTATTGAAATGGTCTCACTCGGTGGCGTAGCCCGCAAATTGTTCGGTTCGGCCAACGAGCGCCGCGTCCGTGCCTACAGACCCCGCGTCGTCGCGATCAATGCGATGGAAGAGCAGATTTCGGCCCTTTCGGATGAGGCCCTGGAGGCCAAGACCGAAGAATTCAAGAAGCAACTCGCGGACGGCAAGACGCTGGACGACATTCTCGTCGAGGCTTTCGCGGTGGTGCGCGAAGCTTCAAAGCGGGTTCTCGGCCTCAGGCCTTTCGATGTCCAGCTCATCGGCGGCATGATCCTGCATGAAAATTCGATCGCCGAGATGAAGACCGGCGAAGGCAAGACCCTGGTCGCGACCCTTCCGGTCTATCTCAACGCGCTTGCCGGCAAGGGCGTTCACGTTGTCACCGTCAATGACTATCTGGCGCGGCGCGACAGCGAGCATATGGGCAAGCTCTACGGCTTTCTCGGGATGACAACCGGCGTGATCCATCACGGTCTCGACGACCGCCAGCGCAAAGAGGCCTATACCGCCGATATCACCTATGCCACCAATAACGAACTCGGCTTCGACTACCTTCGCGACAACATGAAGATGCAGCGCGCCGAAATGGTGCAGCGCGGGCACAATTTCGCCATCGTCGACGAAGTGGACTCGATCCTGGTCGATGAGGCACGCACGCCGCTGATCATCTCCGGCCCGCTCGATGACCGCTCCGATCTTTACGTGTCGATGGACAAGATCATCCCGATGCTGAACGATGGCGATTACGAGCTCGATGAAAAGCAGCGCTCGGCCAACTTCTCCGAAGACGGCATGGAAAAGCTGGAGCAGCTCCTGACCGAAAACGGCATGATGAAGGGCGCGTCGCTTTACGATATCGAGAACGTCGCCATCGTCCACCACCTCAATAATGCGCTGAAAGCCCACAAGCTGTTTTCGCGCGACAAGGACTATATCGTCCGTGACGGCGAGGTCGTGATCATCGACGAGTTTACCGGGCGCATGATGCCGGGCAGGCGCTATTCCGATGGCCAGCATCAGGCGCTCGAGGCCAAGGAAAACGTCAAGATCCAGCCGGAAAACCAGACGCTCGCCTCGATCACCTTCCAGAATTATTTCCGCATGTACGACAAGCTCGCCGGCATGACCGGCACGGCCGCGACGGAAGCGGAGGAATTTGCCAATATCTACGGCCTCGACGTGGTCGAAGTGCCGACCAATATGCCGATCGCGCGCATTGACGAGGACGACGAGGTCTACCTGACGGTGCAGGAAAAATATCTCGCCATCGTCGAGGAGATCAAGGAAGCCAAGGCCAAGGGCCAGCCGGTTCTGGTGGGCACCACCTCGATCGAGAAATCCGAGCTTCTGGCCGCCGCTCTCAAGAAGGACGGCATCGATGATTTCGCCGTTCTGAACGCGCGCTACCACGAACAGGAAGCCTTCATCATCTCGCAGGCCGGCGTGCCGGGCGCGCTGACCATCGCCACCAACATGGCCGGTCGCGGTACCGACATCCAGCTTGGCGGCAATCTGGAAATGCGGATCGAGGCCGAGCTTGGCGATACCGAGCCGGGCACCGAGATCGTGACCAATGAGCAGGGCGAGCGGGTGGAAGTCGCCCGCAAGTTTACCCCGCCGGGTCCCGAACGCGAGGCGCGGGAAAAGGAAATCCGCGCCGATGTCGCGCGGCTGAAGGAGCAGGCGCTTACCGCCGGCGGCCTCTACGTGATTGCCACCGAACGCCATGAAAGCCGCCGCATCGACAATCAGCTGCGCGGCCGTTCCGGCCGTCAGGGCGACCCCGGCCGCTCGAAATTCTATCTCTCGCTTCAGGACGACCTGATGCGCATCTTCGGTTCCGACCGGATGGAGAGCATGCTCACCAAGCTCGGCCTGAAGGAAGGCGAGGCGATCGTCCATCCATGGATCAACAAGGCGCTGGAACGCGCGCAGAAGAAGGTCGAGGCCCGCAACTTCGATATTCGCAAGAACCTGCTGAAATACGACGACGTCATCAACGACCAGCGCAAGGTCGTGTTCGACCAGCGCAAGGAGCTGATGGATTCGGAGGAAATTTCCGAAATCGCCAGGGAAATGCGCGAGGAAGTGGTCGAAAAGGCCGTCAAGGCCCGTATTCCCGAGCGCGCCTATGCCGAGCAGTGGGATGTCGCTGGCCTCAAGGAAGATTGCCTGCGCATCCTCAACCTCGACCTGCCGATTGAAAAATGGGCCGAGGAAGACGGCATTGCCGAGCCGGAAATCGAAGAGCGCATCAACGAGGCCGCCAGGCAGATCGAGGCCAATCGCGCCAAACAGGCCGAGCAGTTCGGGCCGGACGTGCTGAAATATGTCGAGCGCCAGGTCACCATGCAGGCGCTGGACCATCTGTGGCGCGAGCATATCGTCAATCTCGACCATCTGCGGTCCGTCATCGGCTTCCGCGGTTATGCCCAGCGCGATCCGCTACAGGAATACAAGGCCGAGGCATTCGAGCTTTTCAGGGTCTTGCTTGGCGGTATGCGCGAAGTCGCGGTCTCGCAGCTTTCGCGCGTCCAGCTCGTGCGCGAGGCTCCGCCGCCGCCGCGACAGGAAATCAACCCCGCGCAGGTGCGCGCCAGCCACATCGATCCGGCTACCGGCGAAGACGAGATGGCCGGCGAGCAGGTCGCTTCCGGCGATGCCGCGACCATGCCCGCGGAGTGGAAAAACACCGGCCGTAACGAGCCGTGCCCCTGCGGTTCGGGTCTGAAGTTCAAGCATTGCCACGGCAGGCTGGCCTGAGCGGTCCAACGCGTTTGAAAGTCGGGACCGGGGCGGCAGCCGACTTCCCGCTTGCCAGCGCTTTGCGGTTACGGTACAAAACCTGCATGACGATCACGATGAACAACATTGCAAACTGGTGGTGGGCTCGCTAACGGCGGCCGCGATCACGCATGTTCAGTTGATCTGACGAAGCCGCCCTCAAACGAGGCGGCTTTTTTGTTTTGGGCCGTCTTTGCAAGGGCTTAAGATGACCAGAATGCGGGAAAAACGCCGCATTACCGAGGTGGAGCAGGAAAATGAGCCTTCATGAACGGCCCGATGGCGGCGAGAGCTATCTGACCAGAGGCGGCGTGACAATTACCCGCACACGGCGTTTCGTGCCCTATGACGACGCGATATCGAGCTATATCGAGCGTCTCGATTCGCGGCGCGGCGCGGTGCTGTCCTCCAATTACGAGTATCCGGGCCGCTACACCCGCTGGGACACCGCCGTCATCGATCCGCCGGTGGCGATCTCCTGCAATGGCCGCAACGTCTGGCTCGAGGCCTTCAACGGCCGGGGGGAGGCGCTGCTCGACCTGATGCTGCCGGCGCTGGAAACGCTCGACGCCGTGACCGTTCTGTCCCGGGAGGCCCGTCGCATCGATCTCAAGGTGGCCGAGCCCGACCGGCAGTTCACCGAGGAGGAGCGCTCCAAGGCGCCGACCGTTTTCACCGTGCTGCGCGCGATCGCCGATCTGTTCCATTCCGACGAGGATGCGAGCCTCGGCCTTTACGGCGCGTTCGGCTACGACCTCGCCTTCCAGTTCGACGCCGTCGCGCTGAAACTCGAACGCCCGCAAGACCAGCGCGACATGGTGCTGTTCCTGCCCGACGAGGTGCTGATGGTCGACAACCATGCCGCCAAGGCCTGGATCGACCGCTATGATTTTGAAAAGGACGGCGTCACGACCGATGGCAGGGATGGCGAGATCGAGCCCGATCCGTTCCGCCCGTCCAACAGCGTGCCGCCGAAAAGCGATCACCGGCCAGGCGAATATGCCGGGCTCGTGACGCGGGCCAAGGAAAGCTTCGTGCGCGGCGACCTGTTCGAAGTGGTGCCGGGCCAGCAGTTCATGGAGCGTTGCGCAAGCCAGCCCTCGGCGATTTCGAAGCGACTGAAGGCCACCAATCCCTCGCCCTATTCGTTCTTCATCAATCTCGGCAATCAGGAATATCTGATCGGCGCCTCGCCGGAAATGTTCGTGCGCATCACCGGCCGCCGGGTCGAGACCTGCCCGATTTCCGGCACCATCAAGCGCGGCGAGGACCCGATTGCCGACAGCCAGCAGATCCTGAAACTGCTCAATTCGCAGAAGGACGAATCCGAACTGACGATGTGCTCGGATGTCGACCGCAACGACAAGAGCCGCGTCTGCGAACCGGGCTCGGTCAAGGTCATCGGCCGGCGTCAGATCGAGATGTATTCGCGGCTGATCCACACCGTCGACCATATCGAGGGCCGGCTCAGAGAAGGCATGGATGCCTTCGATGCGTTTTTGAGCCACGCCTGGGCGGTGACCGTCACCGGTGCGCCGAAGCTCTGGGCGATGCGCTTCATCGAGAGCAACGAGAAGAGCCCGCGCGCCTGGTATGGCGGCGCGATCGGCATGGTCGGCTTCAACGGCGACATGAATACGGGGCTGACATTGCGCACCATCAGGGTCAAGCAGGGCGTTGCCGAGGTGCGCGCCGGGGCGACCCTGCTCTACGATTCCGATCCCCATGAGGAAGAAGCGGAGACCGAATTGAAGGCTTCAGCCATGCTTGCCGCGATCCGCGAGGCGGACGCGGAAAAACGCGCGCCCGCCGTGCGCACCGTCGAGAAGGTCGGCAAGGGCCTCAAGATCCTGCTGGTCGATCATGAGGACAGTTTCGTTCACACCCTCGCCAATTATTTCCGCCAGACCGGCGCGGAGGTCGCGACCGTGAGGTCGCCGGTGGCCGAGGAGACGTTCGACCGGGTCGCGCCCGATCTCGTGGTGCTGTCGCCCGGTCCGGGAACCCCGAAGGATTTCGACTGCAAGGCGACGATCAGGAAGGCGCGGGCGCGCAACCTGCCGATCTTCGGCGTCTGCCTGGGCCTGCAGGCGCTGGCGGAAGCCTATGGCGGCACGCTCAGGCAACTGGCCGTGCCGATGCATGGCAAGCCCTCGCGCATCCGCATCCTCGAACATGGCCGGCTGTTCGATGGCCTGCCCAACGAGATCACCGTCGGGCGCTACCACTCGATCTTTGCCGATGCGGTGGCGCTGCCGACCGATTTCACGATTTCCGCCGAGACCGATGACGGCATCATCATGGGCATCGAGCATGTCAGCGAGCCGGTAGCCGCCGTTCAGTTCCATCCTGAATCGATCATGACGCTCGGCGGCGATGCCGGCATGCGCATCATCGAGAATGTCGTCGGCAAATTGGTCGTTCATGCCGATGTTACAGGCCGGAAAGCTGTCGGCTGAGGCTTGCGGACAAGATCGTGATTGAGTAGCAATGCAAAGCGGGCCTCTCCGGCCCGCTTTGCATTTGACCGCCGTTAATCTCGGGTACACGCCTACATTCTGCAATTTTAAATCGTCATGAAGGAAGCCGCCCGGTTTCCCGAACGATTGTGAACGCCACGGGGAGAGCGCAATGAGCACAGGCCATGCCCACGGAAAAAGCATGCCCCGGAAGCTTGCCTTTGCCACAATCCCGCTGTCGCTGCTCGTGCTCGCGATCAAGCTTGCTGCCTGGCATCTGACCGGCTCGGTCGCCCTTCTTTCTGACGCGCTGGAATCGATCGTCAATGTGGTCGCCTCGATCGCGGCCTTCATCGCCATCGTCTATGCCTCCAAGCCTGCCGATCACGATCACCAGTTCGGTCATCACAAGGCCGAGTATATTTCCGCTGTTGTCGAGGGCGTCGCGATCGTCGTGGCGGCGCTTCTGATCTTCAGGGAAGCAGCCGCCGAGATGCTTCATCCCACCATGCCGGACGACATCTATCTCGGCCTTGGCGTCAATGTGGTGGCAAGTCTTATCAACGGCGTCTGGGCCTATGTGCTGATCCGCGCCGGGCGCGCGGCGCGCTCGCCGGCGCTTGTCGCCGACGGCAAGCATATCCGCACCGATGTCGTCACCTCGATCGGCGTGGTGATCGGGCTCGGGCTGGCGCTTGCAACCGGCTATGCGATCTTCGATCCGCTGATCGCGCTTGCGGTCGCCGCCCACATTCTCTACGCCGGGTGGACGCTGATCAGCGAATCAGTCGGCGGGCTGATGGACACGGCGCTCCCGCCGGACGAGGCGGAAGCCCTCCGCCGGGCGATCGCCGACAATGCCGCCGGCTCCTCCGATGTCCACGACCTGCGCACCCGCAGGGCGGGTTCCGCCGCCTTCATCGATTTCCATCTGGTGGTGAGCGCCGACATGACCGTTGGCGAGGCGCATGACATCTGCGACCGGTTGGAAGGTGCGATCAAGACGGCGATCCCCGGCTCCTCGCTTGCCATCCATGTCGAGCCGGAAGGGGTGAAGGCCCACGGCGTGCGGGTCCGGATCGAATGAGAACGTGAGGGCCGGGGTTTGCCCCCGACATGCGCAGGCGTTTTCTCGGGCGGCTCGGGGCCACAAGCCCGTCAGACATTGTAATAGCCGTATATTCGCATTAAGTCGGTTGGCAGTTCCCTGATTCTTGGAGATACCGATGAGCGAAGAAGACGACGACAAGACGACCGAACTGCCTCTGGGCAAGGAGGCGGAAGCCAACCTGTTCAAATCGCGCTCGATCTTCATCTATGGCCCGATCACGCAGGAACTCGCTCAGCGCGTGTGCTCGCAGCTTGTCGCAATGGCCGCCGTTTCCGACGAGGATATCCGCGTCTTCGTGAACTCGCCGGGTGGTCATGTCGAATCGGGCGATTCGGTCCACGATCTGGTCAAGTTCATCAAGCCGAAGGTGATCATGATCGGCTCGGGCTGGGTCGCTTCCGCCGGCGCATTGATCTTTGCGGCAGCGCCGAAGGAAGATCGCATCTGCCTGCCCAATACCCGTTTCCTGCTGCACCAGCCCTCCGGCGGCACCCGCGGCCCGGCTTCCGATATCGAGATCCAGGCCCGCGAGATCATCAAGATGAACGAGCGGCTGATCAGGATTTTCTCGAAGGCCACCGGTCAGTCGGAGGAAAAGATCGCCAAGGATATCGACCGCGATTACTGGCTTTCGGCCGAGGAAGCGATCGAATACGGCCTGGTCTCGCGCATTGTGACCAGCCAGAGCGAAATCTGATCATTGGCCCGTGGCGCATCAATGCGTCACGGGCTACGAAATTCGGGCTTCTGCCCCGCCCAGGTCAAAAGCGCGTCGAGCGCGGGGCAAAGCGCCTGCCCCCAGTCGGTGAGGCGATATTCCACCCTTGGCGGCACCTCGGGATAGACCACCCGGCGCACAATGCCGTCGGTCTCCAGCGCGCGAAGCTGCTGGATCAGCATTTTCTGCGAAACCTCCGGGATCGCCCTTTCCAGCTCCGAAAACCGCATCACCGTGCCGCCGAACAGGTGGAACAGGATCACCAGTTTCCATCGACCTTCCAGAAAACGCAGCGCGGCTTCCACGCCCTCAGCCGCAGATTCGCGCGTGTGTTCATGCTTACTTTCGGGTGAGTACCCAACTTTTTCGTTCGTACTTGTCATTTTTTCAGATTAGACCACATTTCCCCGGCGCGCAATGAAACCAGCAGACGAGGAAACCACCATGCTCGACCTACCGAAACCGATCGCCGCCTACCTGGCCGCCGATGCCGGCGATACCGATGCCATAAAGCAGTGCTTTGCCGAAGATGCCACCGTGCGCGACGAGGGCAAGACCCACACCGGAAGGGCGGCGATCGCCGCATGGAAGGCAAGGACAGCCAGCGAATATCAGTACACCAGCACGCCGGTCGCCGCCAGAACCGATAGTGGCAGGCACGTCGTCACCGCGCATGTCGCGGGCAATTTCCCCGGCAGCCCGGTCGATCTCGACTATGCCTTTACCCTGGAGAACGACCTTATCCGGACGCTGGAGATCGGCTAGCCAGCGCATATTCTTTTGAACCTCCCGTCGGTTTCAAACGTTTATCGATCACTAAACAAGCCGTTAATGCTGAGTTCAGGTGGCAGGTTTTATGGTGGTCACAGTCAGCAACGGAACCCATCGGTTTCGGTATTGCGAACAACAACGGGAGTAGCAGATGTTGAATATGGCAAGAAAAACGGTCGCAGCAGCGATTGCATCCGCCGTGGTCGCGGCGAGCGCTCTGCCGGCACAGTCCATGCCGATCTCCATGAACCCGACGGGCGTCGCCAGCTCGAATATCGAACTGGTCGATGGCCGGGGCTGGGATCGCAACCGGCACCAGGCTTATAATGGCGGCCGCAACAACAACAATTACGGCAATCGCGGCGGCTATTACAACGGCTACGGTAATCGTGGCGGCAACTACCACCATGGCGGTCGTCGTCCGCCGCCTCCGGGCCCGAACTGGGGCTGGGATGACAACAATGATTCCTGGGTGCCGCTCGCCATTTTCGGCGCCGGCGCGCTGATCATCGGCGGGGCGATTGCTGCCGGAAACAACAACCGTCCGCAGCAGACCAACGGGCTGAACCCCAAGCATTATGCCTGGTGCGATAACCGTTATCGCTCCTACCGGAGCTACGACAACACCTTCCAGCCTTATAACGGGCCGCGCCAGCAGTGCCTGTCGCCCTACTACTGAGTTTGTCCGGCAGGATGATCGAGACCCCGGCGGTTTTCCGCCGGGGTCGGACTGCTGACAAACCTATCCTTTTTTACGGACGTCATCCTCGGCCTTGTGCCGAGGATCTAACCACCGTTCCGCACGAGCGGCGTTGGCGTTTCGTAATGGACTGTGTAGTTGAATTGTCTTTTCGTCCGAGACGCTTGTCGTGTTGATACGTGCTTAGATGCTCGGGACAGGCCCGAGCATGACGGCGGAGAATGAGGCAGGCTTTGTCAACAAACTGACCCCCGACGGATTTTCCGCCGGGGTTTTGGTTTATCTGACCCGACTGAGAAGCGCTATCGCTTCCACGTGAGAGGACCAGAGAAACTGGTCGATCGGGATGACCCGCTCGATCCGGTAACCGCCGTCGACGAGTAGCCGCAGATCCCGGCCAAGGGTGGCGGGATTGCACGAAACCGCGGCGATCTTCGCGACCTTGGAGCGGGCAAGCTCTTCAGCCTGTTCGCGCGCGCCCGCGCGTGGCGGATCGAACACCGCGCCGTCGAAGCCTGCAAGCTCGCGCGGCAGCAGCGGGCGGCGGAACAGGTCGCGTCGCTCGCTCGTCACAGCCTTCAGTCCCTGGCGGTTGCGCACGGCGACATCGAGCGCGGCAAGGGCAGGCGCGTCGAATTCGACCGCGTGAACCTTGGATTTTGCGGCCAGCCGCAGGGCGAAGGTGCCGTAACCGCTGAAGAGATCGGCGACGTGACGGGCGCTTTTCAGATGCTTCGCCACCAGCCCCGCCATCACCTCCTCTGCCTCAAGGGTTGCCTGAGCGAAGCCCGAGGGCGGCGGATTGACCTTGGTTCCGGCAATGTCGAGGACAGGGCGCACCGGTTCGACAATGATCTCGTCCTCATAGGTCAGGCGGGCAATGCCCTTGACCGCGATGACCGCGCGGGTCGCGGCCTGGCGGCGCTTTTCGGATGGCGGCTTGAGCCCTGAAAAACCGATATCGAGGCCGGTTTCGGTGTCAAGCACGGCGATCCGGAAGGGGTCTGTGCCGGTTGCCAGAATGCCGGCCAGTAGGCGCAGGGCCGGCAGGCGCGAAAACAGCGCCGGCGACAGCACCGGACATTCCTCGATTTCGACGATGTGATGGCTTTCCGGGCTGGAAAAGCCGAGCACGATCCTGCCTTCGGTCCGGCGCGCGGAAAAGGTCGCTCTGCGGCGCTGGCCGGGCGCGGCCGTGACCAAAGGGTCGACCGGACAGTCGAGGCCGTTGGCTGCAAGCGCGTCGATTACCACCTGGCGCTTGAAGGCCTGATAGGGGGCGGCGGCCAGATGCTGGAGGGTACATCCGCCGCAGGTGCCGTTCTTGCCGTCCGGGCCGAAATGCCGGCAGGCGGGCGCCACGCGCTCGGCCGCCGGTTCCAGCAGCGCGAGCATTGTGCCGGAGGATTTGTGCCGCGCGATGGTGATGCGCTCTCCGGGCAATGCGAACGGCACGAAGACCGGGCCGTCGGGCGTGGATACGATGCCATCGCCCTTTGCGCCCAGCTTTTCGATGGTCACGGTTTCGGCCGCCATGGGATTTTATTCCTCTTTTTTGCCGGGTTTGCGTCCGGCGAGCAGAAATTCGCGGTTGCCGTCGCCGCCCTCGATCGGCGAGGGCGTAATGCCGAGGCTTTGCCAGCCAATGTCCCCGGTGAGCCATCTTTCAAGCTCGGCGGCAATCTGTGGACCGAGCGCTGCGTCCTTCAGCAGCCCCTTCTTGCCGATATTGTCCTTGCCGGCCTCGAATTGCGGCTTGACCAGCAAGATACAGACCGCGCCCGGTTCGGCAAGTTCCAACGCCGGCGGCAGCGCCAGCCTGAGCGAGATGAACGAGACATCGGAAACCACCCATTGCACCGACCCCTCGGCGATATCGTCGCGGGTCAGGTATCGGGCATTCAGCCCCTCGATATTCGTGACCCGGGGATCATCGGAGATCCGGCCCGCCATCTGGCCATGTCCCACATCGATCGCGGTGACGTGACCTGCGCCGCGCTCCAGCAGCACCTGCGTGAAACCGCCGGTCGAGGCGCCGATATCGAGCACATGCGCGCCCGCCGGCGACAATGCAAAATGATCGAGTGCTGCCGCCAGTTTCAGCGCGGCGCGCGAAACATAATGTTCGGCTGGGTCGTCGATTTCGATCAGGGCGTCGGGGCTGACGGTCATGCCGGGCTTTGCCGCCTTCTTCCCGTTCACCGTCACCGCCCCGCGCGCAATCGCATCGCGGGCCCGCGAGCGGGTTTCGAAACGGTTGAGCGCGACCAGCAACTGGTCGAGACGCATGGGGGTGACGGGCGCGGTCATGGCCGCTCCATGGACGGTTTTGGCGGCTGGCGCAAGCCGTCAGGGCGTCGGGCGAAAAAGTGGAAGCCGGTTTTTCGTTCATCCGAAACGAAAAGACAAACGAAAACAAATAAATCTAGTGTCTGTCTGGTTCGATTTGAACCTGACAGACACTAGCCGACCGTGCCGGTTGAAATGCCGTGGCGGCCAAGCGCGCGGAACACGGTTTCCACGATCCCGTCGCGGTTGAGGCCGGCCTTCGCATACATATCCTCGGGCCTGGCCTGTTCCATCCAGATATCGGGAAGAACCATCTGGCGCACCCTGAGGCCGTGGTCGAGCAGGCCCTCATTGGCGAGGAACTGGACCACATGGGCGCCGAACCCGCCGACGGCACCTTCCTCGATCGTCACCAGCACTTCGTGATGGGCGGCGAGCTGGCGGATCAGGGCGTGGTCGAGCGGCTTGGCGAAACGGGCATCGGCGACCGTGGTCGAAAGCCCTGCGGCGTTCAGAACCGTCGCCGCCTCGCGACATTCCCCGAGCCGGGTGCCGAAGGACAAGAGCGCCACCTTCGAGCCCTCGGAAATGATCCGACCCTTGCCGATTTCGAGAATCTCGCCGCGTTCCGGCAGCGTCACGCCGGTGCCTTCGCCGCGCGGATAGCGGAACGAGATCGGACCCTCGTCATAGGCGGCGGCGGTGCGCACCATATGCATCAGTTCGAGTTCGTCGCCGGCGGCCATCACCACGAAACCGGGCAGGGTGGCGAGATAGGTGGTGTCGAAGGACCCCGCATGGGTCGGCCCGTCGGCGCCGACGAAACCGGCGCGGTCGATCGGGAAACGTACCGGCAGGCCCTGGATCGCGACATCGTGGACCACCTGGTCGTAACCGCGCTGCAGGAACGTCGAATAGAGCGCGCAGAACGGCTTGATGCCCTCGCTTGCAAGGCCGGCGGCAAAGGTCACGGCGTGCTGCTCGGCAATGCCGACGTCGAAAATCCGACTTGGGTAAATCTCCTCGAACTTGTCGAGACCGGTGCCCGACGGCATGGCGGCGGTGATCGCCACCACATCCTTGTCGTTGCGGGCTTCCTCGATCAGCGCCCTGGCGAACACGGAGGTGTAGCTCGGCGCATTGGGCTTCGATTTCGCCTGATGGCCGGTCACCACATCGAAACGGCTGACGGCGTGGCACTTGTCGGCGGCGGCTTCGGCAGGCGCATAGCCCTTGCCCTTCTGGGTCACGACATGGATCAGCACCGGGCCGCGGGCATTGTCGCGGGCGTTGCGCAGCACCGGCAGGAGATGGTCGAAGGAATGACCGTCGATCGGGCCGATATGGTAGAAGCCTAACTCCTCGAACATGGTGCCGCCGGTGACGTATCCACGGGCATGGCCGACGGCGCGCGAGATCGCGCGGTCGATCGACTTGCCGAGATAGGAGGTCAGCCGCTTTCCGAAATCGCGAACTTCGAGATAGGTCTTGCCGGAGGCGAGCCGCGCCAGATAGGCGCTCATCGCCCCGGTCGGCCTTGCAATCGACATGTCGTTGTCGTTGAGGATCACGATCTGGCGCGCGCCGAGCGCGCCGGCATTGTTGAGCGCCTCATAGGCCATGCCGGCCGACATCGCGCCGTCGCCGATGACGGAGATGACGTTGCGCGGCCGGTCCTGAAGCTTCGAGGCGACCGCCATGCCGAGGCCGGCGGAAATCGAGGTGGAGGAATGGCCGGCGCCGAAGGGATCGTATTCGCTTTCGGCCCGCCGGGTAAAGCCGGAAATGCCGTTTTCCTGGCGCAGCGTCGTCATCCGCTCGCGCCGTCCCGTCAGGATCTTGTGCGGATAGCACTGGTGGCCGACATCGAAGATCAGCCGGTCGTCCGGGGTGTTGAACACCTTGTGGATCGCGATCGTCAGCTCGACCACGCCGAGACCGGCGCCGAGATGTCCGCCGGTGCGCGACACCGATGAGATCATCTCCGCGCGCACCTCGTCGGCAAGCTGCGGCAGGTCGCGGTCGTGGATTTCACGAAGGTCCGCGGGCAGACTGATCCGGTCGAGAATGGAGGTTTTTGACGGTAGCGTCACGATGCGAGCCTCATACGCCCGAAGGGGCGTCGTTTTCTTCCAGAGCATCGGGCGATTGGTTGGCATCGCCCGATGCTCCAGATTCCTTATTTTGACGCGTCGGGTTAACGAAAAACCGGTAACCACTTTTTCGCCCGACGTTCTAAATCGTTTCTAGCGAATTTCAGCGTTCCGGCAAAGGAACAAATTCCTGTTCGTCTCCCGGCACCAGCCCGAAGCGGCCCTGTCGCCAGTCTTCCTTTGCCTGTTCTATGCGCTCCTTCGAGGACGACACGAAATTCCACCAGATATGGCGCGGCTTTTCCAGCGCCTCACCACCAAAAAACATGAGGCGGCATCCGTGTTCCCCCGCTCCTCCGATTGTGATCGGATCGTTGGGGGCAAGTACCAGCAATTGCTCGGCGTCGAAAACGTCGCCGGCAACGCTCAACTGGCCTTCGAGGATATAGATCGCCCGTTCCTCATGCTCCGCGGGAAAGGATAGCCGGGCGCCGGGGCGCAAGGCGATATCGGCCAGCAGCGTATCGGTGAAGGTCTTCACATCGGCCTTCATGCCGCAGAAATGGCCGAGCACGAGCCGCCCGCTGACGCCGGTATCAGAAATGGTCGGAAGCGCGTTCTTCTCGGTATGCCCGAAGCTCGGATCGATCTCCTCGTCATGTTCCGGCAGGGCGAGCCAGGTCTGGACGCCGGACAGCGCATGCGGGCGCAGGCGCAGATCGTCGGGCGTGCGCTCGGAGTGGACGATGCCGCGCCCCGCCGTCATCAGGTTGACGTCGCCGGGGCGAATGACGGTGTGGTTGCCGAGCGTGTCGCGATGGCCGATCTCGCCGGAGGTGAGGTAGGTGACGGTGGAAAGGCCGATATGGGGATGCGGCTTGACGTCGAGCGCTTCGCCATGGCCACCGAAACGGGCAGGGCCCATGCGGTCGAAGAAGATGAAAGGACCGACGAGCCGGCGCTTGATCGTCGGCAGCGCGCGCCGCACCTCGAAGCCGCCGATATCGCTGGTGCGCGGAATGATCAGCTGGGTGACGTCATTGCAGCTTGCGGCGTCGCCGAATTCGGGGTCTTTTCCGGGAAAAAACGACATTTCCGATCCTCCGGGCGCCGGTTTGCGCCGATCTTTACTGCGGGTCGAGTGGTTCTGTGCCCGCCGGCTTGCCATCGCGATCGAGACGGATTTTCTCGACCCTTGCCTCGGCCGCGCTCAGAAGCTTTTCGCAATGCTTCTTCAGCGCTTCGCCACGGGCATAGATCGCAATCGATTCCTCCAGCGCGACATCGCCGCGTTCCAGTCGGGCGACGATCGATTCGAGTTCCTCGACCGCGCGCTCGAAGCTGAGACCGGTCACGTCGGTCGGTTTTGCTGCTTCCGTCATGGTCTGGGTCCCTCTCTGCCGATTATCGCGCGCGTCTCGTTCCGGCAAGGTAATGTTCACCGGCGCGATTGCAAGTCAAGCGGTGACCTTGCTAACCATCAGATAACCATATCATGGCGTTTGGGATCGAAAGGTTCTATAGAACGCTGAGCTTTTCCGCGTTGCAGCAGGCCTGCGCCATGCGAAAAGCCGGTGAAAACGTGCGTAACGGCGTCCTCTGATGCCGGGAAGGTGTGGCCCATGGATGAACTTCATCCTGAAAGAACGGAACTTCGCGTTCCCTATCGCGATATCGACATGCACGGGCGCATGCACACCGCCGCCTATATCGAGCATGCCGAAGAGGCGCTTGCGCGGTTCTGGCAGTACCGTCCGGAAGTAGCCAACGAACCGGCCTATGTGGTGCGCAAAGTCGGCTGCACGTTTTATCGCGGGCTCAGAAATGGCGAGACCGCGGATCTGGTCGTGCGGGCGGCAAAGATCGGCGGCAAGTCGATCGGCTTCAATGTCGCGGTGCAATCGGGCAATCAGATCGCCGCGGAGGTCGAATTGCTGTGGACAGCGGTCCATCGTGTGAGCGGCGAACCGGCCCCGCTGCCGGAAGCAACGCGGGACTGGCTGTTTTCGTTTCTCGATTAGAGCGCCGGACGGTTTCCCGTCTGGATATGCTCTAGCCTTCGCTGGACAGCTTCTTCGGCAGCAGCGGATAGCCGAGCATCACGGCGCGCGCCGCGAGTGCCGCCAGAACCGCCTTGATCAGGTCGCCCGGAACAAAGCTCATCGTGCCTGCGACCGCAGGTGAAATGCCCATGCCGATGCCATAGGCAAGCCAAGCGATGCCGAAGAAATATTCGACCACGACGCCGCCGGCAATGGCCGCGATGAAGAAACCGAAGGTCTGGCGCAGCGGGTTTGCGGTTTCCGCCGCGTATTCGGCAAGCGCGCCCGCGACATAGGCCGCCGGCAGCCAGCCGACGAGAAAGCCCGCCGTTGGAGCTGCAAAACTGCCAAGCCCGCCGCGCCCGCCGGCAAGCACCGGCAGGCCGATCGCAACCAGCACGAACACCACCAGCACGGCGGCAGTACCCCGCCTGCGCCCGAGGATCAGGCCGGCCAGCATGACGCCGAGCGTCTGCGCGGTGATCGGCACGGGAATGAACGCCAGCGGTATCGCCGGCAGCATGCCGAGCGCGACGATCACGGCGGCAAACAGCGATACAAGCACGAGATCACGTGAGTTCATTTGACATTCCTTTTGTCTTCGCCGCGAATGCCGCGGGCATCGATGGCATCGGCGATACTGTCGGCATCCCGCAAGGTCAAGATGATCAGCGGCACGATCGCGCCTCTCGGCCGAAACCTTATGCCCCGGGCCCGGTGGGCATCGCGGATCGCGCCATAGCGGGAGAGAATATCCGGGACGAAGCGAATCACAAGCCCGACCGCAAGCCCGATATCGGCGGCGCGCACCAGTCCGGTCTTCTCAAGCGGCCGGGCGGCGCGGGTGATGGTGTCGATAAAGGCCGGAACGGAGGTCGCCGCGGTGATGGCGGCCGCCGCCAGCATCAGCGCGGAAAGCCGGAGCACGGATGCCAGCGCCTGCTGCCATGGGTTGACGATCAGGCTGAAGCCGCCGACGAGCAGGATTGCGAGGCCCATCGGCACCAGCCGCGCCAGCGCCGTTCGAAGCCGCATCGGCAGGGTGAAGTAGACGAAAGCGGCGAGCGCGGTAAAGCCTGCGAGCACCGGCAGGTTTTCGGTCACGAACACGGCGAGCGAAAACACGATCAGGCCGCCGACCTTCACGCCCGGCTTCAGCCGGTGGAGAATGCTATCTGCCTCGATATAGAGCGACTGCATCAGCGGTTCATCGCCTCGTATTGCGCGATCACGTCTTGCGGTGCGCCGTCTCCGGCAAGCCGTCCCTCATGGAACAGCAGCACCCGCTCGAAATCGCCGAGCACCGAGAGATCATGGGAGACGACGATCACATCCTCGTCAAGCGCCTCGATCGTATCGGCGACGCGTCGGCGGTTCTGGAGGTCGAGCTGGTTGGTCGGCTCGTCGAGGATCACGAGCGACGGGTTTGTGGCGAGCACCGCGGCGAGGGCTGCAAGCTGGAGCTCGCCGCCGGAAAGCTCGTGGGCGCGGCGTCTGGCGAGATGGGCGATGCCGAGCCGGGCGAGCGCCTCCAGCGCGCGCTCGCCGATCCTCGCCTTGGCAACGCCGCGCGCCTTCAGGCCGAGTTCGATATCGTCCTGAAGGATCGGCAGGATGATCTGGTTCTGCGGCGACTGAAACACGAAGCCCGCATCCGCCATCACCGCCTGCGCGTCCGTTGCCGTATCGCGGCCATTGACTGTCACGGTGCCGGTCGTGGGCCGGGTCAGGCCGTTGATCAGCCGGGCGAAGGTGGTCTTGCCGGAACCGTTGAGCCCGATAATCCCGATACGGCGCTCGATCAGTGTCAATGTCAGTGGATGAAGCGCCGTGCGGCCCTCAAAGCTCACGCCGGCTTCAGAGAATTCGATCTTCAAAATTACGCCCCTGGTAAAGATCGCATCCTTATAGCCATCGAATTCCTTTTTCGATAGGGCCTCAAAGGCTGGACCAAGAGGCAGAGCTCGCATGATTTTGTATTGGTGACTGCGATGATAGTGCAGGGCGCCGGATTGCATCGGCGCCCTGGTTCTGCCTGTATTCTTACGGCAAAACGAAGGTCTTGCTTGGATCCGACGTGGAATTGGGCCCCGTGTATCCCATCACAATTGCCCACGCGATGGCCTCATCGCCCGAAGTGGAAGGGACGACCGCGTTCCAGGTGCCATCGCTGTTTACCGTAACAGGAGTGTAGGTCAGCCATGCGCCGACAGTCAAGTTTTCGAGTTTAACTCCAATGCTGTGACCGCTCGGAACACCGCTGAGATCCTCCGTCCCGCTGATGATTGCCGCGGGCTGACCGACGAAGGAGGTCTTTTGAATACTTACGATTTCGGGCGGTTGCGGTGTAAACTGATTTGCCATTGTCATGTCTCCTGATTGTTTTGACGTCATCAGCAGTACCAAATACAATCAGAGATTGCAGTATTGCTTGTCGCACCTTCGGCGCCTTGGCGCGGCGTCTGGCGAGCCGGGAGAGCGTTTCCCTTGCGCACTCGGCGATCTCCATCCTGGCGACGCCGCGAGCTTTCAGCCCCGGTTCGTTATCGTTCAGAAGGATCGGCAGGATGACCTGGTTTTGCGGCGGCTGGAACACAAAGCCAGCATCCTTATAGTCATCGAATGTCTCTTCCGATGGGGCCTTAAAGGCTGGACCAAGAGGCAGAGCTCGCGTGATTTTGTATTGGTGACTGCGATGATAGTGCAGGGCGCCGGATTGCATCGGCGCCCTGGATCTGCCCGTATTCTTACGGCAAAACGAAAGTCACGCTTGGATCCGATGTGGGACCGGGGCTCGTGGACGTGATCAGAATTGCAAACGCGATGGCCGAATCGCCCGAAGTGGAAGGGACGACCGCGTTCCAGGTGCCATCGCTGTTTACCGCAACAGGAGGGTTGGTCAGCGTTGAGCTGGCAGTCAGGTCTTCGATCTTAATTACAATGCTGTCACCGCTCGGAACACCGCTGAGATCCTCCGTCCCGCTGATGATTGCCGCGGGCTGACCGAAGAAGGAGGTCTTTTTAACACTTACGATTACGGGCGGTTGCGGTATAAACTGATTTGCCATTGTCATGTCTCCTGGTTGTTTTGACGTCATCAATGGTAGCGACTGCAACTTTTAGTTGCAATATTGCTTGTCACACTTTTGTTGCCTTGCGCGACATGACCTTTCATATCGTGTGCTTCAGGGTGCACCGCCTTCTCGATTCCTGGATGGATATAGGGATCATAACGGTCTCGACGCATTGCCCATGAATATTCGCCCCTGAACGTCTGCCAATGAACATCTGTTCTTATTTTGTCCGAATCGCTCTACCGTTGTCTCATGGTAAAAATGATCGCAAACGGCGATGCGCGCCGCATCTTCCTCGCCCGCCAGGGGCTTTCCGCGAACCCCGGTCGTGCGACGGGCAAGCAGGATATTTTGAAGCTCATCGAGCAACTCGGCTTCGTTCAGGTGGATTCGATCCGCACCGTCGAGCGCGCCCACGACATGATCCTGTTTTCGCGCAACCAGACATTCAGGCGCGAGCATCTTGGCGTGTTGTTGGAGCGCGACAGGGCGCTGTTCGAGCACTGGACCCATGACGCCTCCTTCATTCCGGTGAAGTTCTATCCCTACTGGAAGCACCGCTTCCGGCGCGAGGAGGAACGGCTGCGGGAGCGCTGGCGCAAATGGCAGGGGGAGGGCTTTGCCACAGCATTCGAGGAGACATATGAGGAGGTGCGCGAAAGAGGTCCGATCTTCGCGCGCGAACTGAAGCAGGACGATCACGTTTCCGGCGGCTGGTGGAACTGGCATCCGGCCAAGACCGCGCTGGAATATCACTGGCGTACCGGCCATTTCGCGATCTGTCACCGGGTCAATTTCCAGAAGGCCTATGATCTGGCCGAACGGGTGATCCCCGATCAATATCGTCTTGGCGAAGTCGACCACGACGCCTTCGTCGATTGGGCCTGCCGTGCAGCGCTCTCCCGTCTCGGCTTTGCGACATCGGGCGAACTCGCGGCCTTCTTCGCGCTTGTCACCCCGCAGGAGGCCAGGGACTGGGTGGAGGCCAATGCGGATCGGCTCACCGACGTGCTGGTCGAGACGGTCGATGGCGGCAGGCCGCGCGCGGCGGTGGCGCTTGCCGATGAGATGCCGTCGATTTTCGACGTTCCGGAACCGCCCTCGCGCGTGCGCGTGCTGAGCCCGTTCGATCCGCTGCTGCGCGACCGCGCGCGGGCGGAACGACTGTTCGGCTTTTCCTACCGGATCGAGATTTTCGTGCCGGAGGCGAAGCGGCAATATGGCTATTACGTGTTTCCGCTGATCGAAGGCGATCGCCTGATCGGACGGATCGACATGAAGGCCGACCGCAAGCGTTCGTCGCTCGATGTCCGCAGACTGTGGCTGGAGCCGGGCGTGCGCGCGTCATCCGGCCGCTTCGAAAAGCTCGATGCCGAGCTTTCACGCCTTGCCCGGTTTACCGGCGTTGACTCGGTCAACTACCTGCCGGGGTGGCGGAGCGAGGCTATCTGATCTCGACTGTCGCGGTGAAGCTGGTGCCGACGAGGCGAATGGTCTTGATCGGCAGGTCCATGTCGATCGCGCCGGCCTTGTGCTTCAGCCTTTGAATGATCGCGTCGATCCCGCGCGCCTCCGGCCGGTCGTCATAGCCAAGCTCGGCGGACAGCACCGCGCGGCTGACCGGGTTGCCGCCTGCATCGCCGAGCAGTTTCAGAAAATCGAGTTCCCGGCCGGTGAGCTCGATCTGGGTGCCATCGGGTGCGGTCAACGTGTAGCCGACCGTGTCGAGCTTCCACGGGGCGGCGGCGACGGAGGTCTTTTCGGAGAGCCTGCGCGCCAGGTTGTTGACCGCCAGAAGCAGTTCGTCGCCATCAACCGGTTTCGTCAGATAGAGATCGGCGCCCGCGCTGTAGCCGCTGATGCGATCCTCGCGCCCGGCGCGGGCGGTCAGCATCACGATGCCGATGCCTTCGGTTTCCCTCGCCAGTTCTCCGGCAAGCTCGAAACCGCTGATATCGGGCAGATTGACGTCGATGATCGCGACATCGAATTTCTGTTTTCGCAATGCCCGGTAAAACTCAAGCCCGGAACTCGCTTCCGTGACTGTGTTGCCGCGCAGCGTCAGGTAATCGGCGAAGCTTTGCCGCAGATCCCGTTCATCCTCCACGAGAAGAATGCGGATCCCTTTGGGGCCGTCGTCTGCGTTTTGTGTCTGGCTAACCATTGTGTGATGCGCTCCCTTTGAGCGAGATTTGAAGAGGCCCGCGGATGACCCTCATTAATGTACGTCCGAGCTGACATGTCAAAGTCTGCAACCGAGGTAGGGCGAGCGGGGCGAGGCGCGGGCGATCCCGTTGGAAATTCAGACGGTGCGCGTTATGATTCGTTACATTTGATTACTTTATTTCCTTAATCACTGGCAGCATCGGCGTTGTTTATATTTGATGCGGGTAAATATTTATTTTAGAATGGATGCATCGCCGCGGTTATCGTCGGGCGTTTGAGCGGTTTCAATTTGGGGGTCCTATGAAAAAGCTTCTGGAAATGATCGTGGTTATGGCAATATGCGCACTTCCTGCTGCGGCATTCGCGGAATCCAACGTCGCCGTGGCCTACAGCAGTTCCACGCAGGATGTCGGCTTCGCTGAGGCGGACTCGGAATCGGCAGCCAGCGACAAGGCGATGTCGGAATGCGGCACGAACGGCGCCGGCGATTGCACGATCGCCTTTTCGGGAGCGGATATGTGCGTTTCGCTTGCCCGCGCGACGAGCAAGGCCGCAATGGGGATCGGCGCCGGCTCCAGCAGGCACGCTTCTCAGGACGAGGCGATGGCAAAATGCGCCGAGGGCGGGGCCGAAGGCTGCAACATTCACGACACATATTGCGCGCCGTCGAACCTCGAATAGGGACTGTGAGCAGAGTTTGGTCTTTTGAGGGTGCGGTGTGATGGTGCCGGGCGGACGTTTGTGTTTCGGGCGCGGCGGACGCTTTCTGCGCGCGGGATTGTTGGCAGCCGGTACCGGCGCAATACCTCTCCCGGCGCTTGCGGAGTACTGGCCCGACTATGGGGCAGGGACGACGAGCTATACGATCGAAGCGGGTTCCGCTAGCACGGATTCAGTGCTGAAATTCGCGCTTAAACTGAAAACCAAGCCAGGCACATCCGATCAGCACACAAGCGGGCCGCTCGAATTCCTGATGGATACCGGTTCGACCGGCATCGCGGTCGACTACACGCTGCTCGACGACAACAAAAATCTTGTGGTGACCGACCAGCGCGGCTGGGTATATTACAATTCGACCGGGCTTCTGGCGGTGGGGTATATCGTCGAGGCCGAGGTCGAGTTCCTCGATGCCGTCGGGTCGACTGTGACCGCCACCGTTCCCATTCTGGCGGTCGACTACAAGGCGTGTGTGGGCAGCGGCGCGAATTCGGCCGATTGCGAGACGGCGAAGAATACGCCGATCACGATGATGGGCGTCGGGTTCGGCCGCAACACGCTCGGCGAGGACAATGCGGCAATGCCGGTGTCGTCGCTGATCAACGATCAATCGCAATACGCCCATCTCGCCGGCCTGCTCGACAATGCGGGCCAGACCTCGCAGGACCTCAATCCGCTTCTGCATATCGACAATGCCGGCCCGGACTTTCAGCCGGGCTACATCATCAACTGGGATACCTCTGCTTCGGGCGGCGTTGGCGGTCCCGGCGCGCAGGTAACGGTGACGGTGGGGTTGACGCCGGACAATACCGGCGGTTTCGCCTATGGACAGCTTGCCCCGGTAGCGGATGCGGAAGGCGAGCCCGCCTGGACGATGGCGGCCATGGGCGTGCAACTGACCAATGACCGCGCGGTGGCGGGGCCGCAAACCGGGATTTTCCTTGCCGATACCGGCGTTCCTGATTCCTTCGTCAACACGGCCACCGGCGATCCATCCGCCTTTTACAACACGACATCCGCCGGCAATGTCGTGAAGGATCAGACGTCGGTCCATGTCCAGTTGCTGGATGCCGGCGATTATGTGACGCTGTCTTATCTCTACGATGCCGGTTGCGCAGGCTCGCCGCCGCCGGCCGGCTGCAGTCAGGCGACGCCGAACCCGCTGAAATGGGTCGGCGCTCATGACGGCAATGCCTTTTTGAATACCGGCCTGAATTTCTATCGCCAGTTCACCTACATGTTCGATCCCGCCAACGGCTACCTTGGGTTGAGACCCAACAATCGCGACGCCGGTTCCGGTATCGTTTTCACGCCGATCATCTCCGCGATCGGGCAGATCGATTTTTCGTCCGATATCGCCACCGACATGCCGGTCTATCTGCGGAAAACCAATGCCGGCAATCCAGCGGCCAACGCGACCCCTTCGATTGCGGCGGCCTCCGGCGTGACCGCCACATTCAACAATTTCCTCGCCGGACCGGGCGATCTGGTTCTCAACGGCGAGGGGCGCGTCGTTCTCAATGGCGCCAACACCTATACCGGACAGACCACTGTCCAGTCCGGCACATTCGTGATCACGCGGTCCTCGACGAGCCCCGTCACGGTGCTTGCGTCCGGCAATTTCGAACTGTCGGGAAGCCTTGCCGGCGATGTCGTCAATAGCGGGACGACGACCGTCACCGGCGCGATCGCCGGTGATGTTTCCAACACGGGCGATTTCGTCAACAACGGCACGGTCAGCGGGATGCTGACGTCGAGCGGACGGCTTTCGGGAAGCGGCACGGTCAGCCAACTCGCCGTTGGCGACAACGGTACGCTCGCCACCGGCAATTCCATCGGCACGATGACTGTTCTCGGCGATTATGATTTCGGGCCAGCCGCGACCCGCGAGGTCGAGATCGGCGCCGACGGCGCGATCGATCTGCTGCTTGTCGGCGGAACGGCGTATCTCGACGGCGGCACGGTGGAGGCCATTGGCGAAGACGGTTTCACGCCATATCTCGGGGCGGGCTACGTCTTCCTCCATGCCGATGGCGGGATTGTCGGAACGCATGATACCCTGGAGGGCGGCCTGTTTACCGACAGCCTCTACCCGTTCCTGACCACCGGTCTTGCCTACGGCGCGAATGATGCCGTCCTCGTGGTGGAGCGCAGCGGCGTATCTTATGCCGAGGCGGGGCTGACGCCGAACGAGATCGCGGTGGGCGCGGCGCTTGACGTCTTCGTTGCGGGAAGCGTGCTCGATCTGCCGCTCACCCACCTGACCGCGAGCCGGTATCAGGCAGCGGCGGGCCAGCTTTCCGGCGAGATCTACGCCTCGGCGATGACCACGCTGCAAAACGGCGCCACTGTGGTGCGCGATACGCTGCAGGCGCGGCTCGACGGGGCGAAAGACGCGGACGAAGGCATGATGCATTCCGCCACGGGCAGGGTGCAGGCCGCGCGCGTTCCGGGACTTGGCGCCAGTGCCTGGATTGCGGGCTATGGCAATTGGTCCACCACGGACCGGGCAGCCAACACGGCCGAGCTCAAGAGCAAGGTTGGCGGCATGCTGGCGGGGCTCGACATGCCTGTGAGCGATTGGGGGCGGGCCGGCATTGCCGCGGGCTACGGTTCCGACAGTTTCAAGCTGGCCTCACAGTCGGCCTCCGGCGCTGCCGACAGCATCACGATCGCTGCCTATGGCGGCGGAGAATTCGGCGTCTTCGACGCCAGTCTCGGCGCAAGCTGGTCCTGGCACGAAGTCAGCGTCGACCGGACGATCAGCTTTCCCGGCTATTTCGCCGGCGAGAGCGCGGATTATTCCGCAACCACCGGTCAGATCTTCGCAGAAGCGGCGTTCGACCTTGGCACCGCGCCATTCGAGACCGAAGCCTTCGGCGGTCTTGCCTATGTCGCGACCTCGACCGGGTCCTTTTCCGAAGGCGGCGATCTGACAGCGCTGGCGGGCGGGGACGAGACCCAGGCCAATACGCTCTCGACGATCGGTCTCAGGTTCGCGCGGGTTTTCGCAATCGGCGAGGGCGGTTTGCGAGCCAACGCGACGATCGGCTGGCAGCATGCATTCGGCGATCTCGATCCGGGTGTTTCGCTTGCCTTTGCAGAGAGCGGCGCGGGCTTCACCGTGCTGGGCGCTCCGATTGCCCGGGATGCGGCCGTTCTGGCGCTCGGGTTCGATTTCGCCTTGACGCAACGCGCCTCGTTGTCGCTTGGATATAATGGCCGGATCGGTGGCGGCGTCGCGGAGAACGCCGCCTTCGCCGCGCTGTCGGTGTCGTTCTAAGGCGATATTCCGGTAAAACCGGATCTGAAGGAGAAAATCGCATTTGAATAATCACTGCCGCCTTCCGCCCTTTGTGTTTCCGGTTCTGCTGCTTGTTGTCGTGATGCTCGCTGCCGCCGGTCCTGCGCGCGCGGATGCGGTTACCGAGCCGGAATTTGCGATCTTCACCGATCCCTCCGCGGCTTTGACGCTGGCCGATATCATCGGGGGCGACGCCCTCTTTACGCCGGTGAAAAGTCGCGGGATACCGGCGCAGTTCACCAAGGATGCAGTATGGCTGCGGGTTGCCGTCTCTTCCGAAAAGGCGATGCGGGCGGTCATGGTGCTGACCCCGACCTTCGTCGAGTTCGTTGACGTCTATGTTGCAGACGAACGCCCCGACCTGTCGGGGGAGGATTTCACCCATTTCGGTCTGGGCGCGGGACGGCCGCTATCTGATGGCGCCCTTTCCGGTTTCGAGGATGCGGTGCCGATCGAATTCGGCGCCGGCGCTCCCAAGGTGATCTATATCCGCGCAACCTCTCCCAATGTCATGATGATGGTGAATGTCCGGTTCTATCAGCCGAAGAACTATCTGATGCACAAGGCGATGGTCTCCACGGTCGGCGGTGCCGTGATCGGATGCATGGCGCTGCTGCTGGTTACCCAGTTCATGCTCTATCGCTTTGATCCCGACCCGCTCTATCTTCTGCTGGCGCTCAGCACGATCTCGGCGGCAGCCTATCATATCGGCAGTCTCGGCTACGCGCGGCTGCTGTTTTCCGATGGCGGCCGAGGCAATGATCTGTTCCTGGCCTTCTTTTCGTCCTTCGGCCTGTTGGCGGGCGCGATAACGACGATGCGGGCGTTCGACCTCAGCAGTCCGCGCCAGTGGATGTATTGGGTCTGCGTCATCTCCGGCGGCGTCGGTCTCCTTTCCACGCTTGCGATCTTCGTCGGGCTCAACCTCTATACCGCGCCGGTGCGCAACATGTTCATTCTGGCGTGTGTCACGCTGGCCGCCATTTACGGGCTGATGACGATCAGGCGAGGCGATTGGGCAAGCTATTTGCGCGCCGCAGCCTTCCTGGTGTTGTGGGTCGGAATGACGGTGATGTTGCTCTACTACTGGAATGTGCCGGGTCTGCCCGAATGGGCATCCAAGGGATACGCCATTGCCTGCCTTCTGGAGGCGCTGCTTCTTACTGCCATGCTGAGCTGGCGGCTGAGGTCTGCCCATCACCTGAACTCCGCCCTGCAGGAAGAGGCGCTTCAGGCCGCCCGCAGCGCCGGGCAAAGGGCGGCTGAAATGGTCGAAATACGCACCGCCGAACTCGCCGAGGCGAAGCGCACCGCCGAGGCCGCGCTTGAAGCCGAACTCGAGCAGCAGAAAAGCCAGGTCCGCTTCATGGAGGTGATCTCGCACCAGTACCGCACGCCGCTGGCCTCGATCCGGTCCAGTGTCGACACCATGGAACTGGGGTTTGCAGATGATGACAAGGCCAATCATCAGCGGATCGCGCGGATACGACGCGGCATCGCCCGTCTGGTCGAAGTGCTTGAAATCAATCTGGAGCGCAGCCGGGTTCAGGGTTCGGCGCTGGAGCCGGAGGCAAGCCCCACGCCGGTCAGCGCGATCGCGCTCGAGGCCGCGCGCAGAAGCCGCGACCTGATGCCGGATGCCACGATCATCGTGGATTTGTCCGAGGCGGCGGCCGAGGCGGAGATCCGCGTAGATGCCGATATGGTCAACCTGGCGCTAATCAACCTTCTCGAAAATGCGGTGAAATATTCAGGCCCGACCGGCGGTGGACCGGTGGTGCTGTCGGCCGAAATCGTCGATGGCGATGTCCGGATCGCGGTGGAGGATCAGGGAATCGGCATACCAAGTCACGAAATCAGCGCGGTGCTTCATGCCAGGGTGCGCGGTTCCAATACAAGCAGGATAAAGGGCACAGGCATGGGGCTGTCGCTGGTTTCGCGCATCGCCGCCGCCCACGCCGCCGCGATCAATATCGAAAGCGCCGAAGGAAAGGGGACGATCGTCGCTCTTTCCTTTCCGCTTGCTCAGGCAGCGGAACGATCTGAAAGCCGGGCGTAGTAGGCTTCAAGCTGCTCGCCGAGCGGCACCTGATATCTGGGCTGCCAGCTCAGCACGTAATAGGCGGCCGCATCCGGCAGGGAAAAGCGTTCGCCCATCAGGAACTTCTGGCCGTCCAGTTCCCTTTCAAGCTGCGCCAGCCCTTTCTCGATGGCCTGCCGACCCATCGCCTTCACCTCTTCCTGCGCCTCGGCGGAATGCGCGAAAGCCGTTGGCCGCTGCACCAGCGCCGTGCCGCGCATATGCAGCGACGAGACGATGAAATCGAGCAGTTCCAGAGCTCTTGCCTCGCCATCGGGATCGGTCGGCAGCAGGCCGGCCTCGGGAAATTTGCGGGCAAGCCAGAAGGCGATGGCCGGAAACTCCGTCAACAGGCTGCCGTCGTCGCGCAGCAACGCGGGAACCTTGCCCTTCGGGTTGATCGCGAGGTAATCGGGCTGGCGCTGCTCGCCCGTTTTCACGTTGATCTCGTGAATGTCATAGGGCTCGCCTATTCTGTCGAGCAGCAGAACGATACCCTCGGAACAGGCGCCGGGCGCGTGGAACAGCTTCATGGACGTCTCCCTGGGGCATTTCGCAGTCAGGCGGGTTCACCTGACGTCCGCGAAAATGCGGCAAAACAAACAAGACAGAGCGGACACGCTCTCGGGGCTCAGTGATCGTGATGATCATGGCTGCAATATTCATGGTGCACCGGCGGTTTGCCAAGGCTTTCGCGCATCCCCTTCATCTGTTCGAAGAAGGGGATGGGCACGTGGGTGGGCCGAACCGGCGCGTTCTCGAAATCGTCATACAACGTGCGCAGCGTCACGACAACGCGTTCGGCGTCGTTCCAGCCGCGATATTCGCCGAGATCGATCCTGTAGGCCGCGTCGAGATAGTCCACGCCCTG
This sequence comes from Martelella sp. NC20, assembly GCF_013459645.1. Taxonomy (NCBI): domain Bacteria; kingdom Pseudomonadati; phylum Pseudomonadota; class Alphaproteobacteria; order Hyphomicrobiales; family Aurantimonadaceae; genus Martelella; species Martelella soudanensis. The sequence goes on along the minus strand of NZ_CP054861.1, from coordinate 4,664,714 downwards.
CTCGTAGAACGGGCGGGCCTTTTCGGTGATGTCGAGCAGATAGTCGCGCATCTTGCGGACGTCATCCTTGGTCGAAAGCGGGCCGTGGCCTGCGACGATGATCTCGACATCCATGTCCAGCACCATGTTGCAGACATCGATCCAGCGGGCGATCGGGCCGTACCAGGCGATCGGCGTGCCGGCGGAAAACAGGATGTCGCCGGTGTAGAGAATTTTGTCCTCCGGCACGTAGATCAGCGCGTCTCCGAGCGAATGGGACGGGCCGACCTCGATCAGTTCCACCGTCTTGTCGCCGACCTTGATGGTCATGCGGTCCTTGAAGGTCTCGGTCGGCGGCGTCAGTTCGATGCCGGAGAAATCGAACGGACGGAAGCATTCGGCCATGAATTCGCCCGAGCGGCCGAATTTCTTCGGATCGTTTTGCACCGCAAGCAGAACCTTGGGGTCGAAGCGGTTGAAATCGCTGACCGTGCCTTCCGTGCCGATGATGCGCGCGCCCTTGACGAGCTGGTTGCCGAAGGTGTGATCACCATCGGCATGGGTGTTGACGAGGATGCCGATTTTCTTCGAAGCCGGCACGGCGTTGCGCATTTCCGCCAGCATGTCGCCGGTGCATTTCAGATCGAACAGCGTGTCGACCAGCAGGGTCGCCTCGCCGTCGGCGATCAGCCCCGCATTGGACCAGCCCCATGAACCATCCGGCACCAGATAGCCCCAGCATCCATTGCCGAGATCGTGCAGACCCTTGGTATATTTCCATCCGGACATGATTTTTCTCCCTAAAGTAGCGCGGTGGCGATGGCCGGAAACAGGAACACCAGCGCGAGCACGAACAGCATCATCAGCGCGAACGGGGCCGCGCCGCGGAAGATCTGCCCGAGCGTGATGTCGCTTTCCGGACCGAGTGTGGATTTGATGACATAGACGGCGATGCCGAAGGGCGGGGTCAGAAGTCCGATCTCGACGGCGAGGATCGCGATCACGCCGAGCCAGATCAGATCGACGCCGAGCCCGTTCAGGATCGGGACCGCGATCGGCAGCACCAGCAGCATGATCGAGGAACTGTCGAGAATGGTTCCGAGCAGCACCATCACCACGACCATGGCGAGCACCACGCCCTCGGTCGAAAATCCGGCCTCGAGCACGGTGTGGCCCAGCCAGCCCGGCATGCCGGTAAAGGCGAGCATGCGGGAATAGAGACTGGCGCCGATGATCAGGAAGCAGATCGAGGCCGTCGTATGGCCGGTCTGGACCAGCACCTGCCAGAAGTCCCGCCAGGAAAGGCGGCGTTTGACGATCGCGATGAGAAGCGCGCCGGCGGCACCCGCGCCGCCCGCCTCCGTCGGCGTGAACAGGCCGCCATAGATGCCGCCGAGAACCAGCGCCACCAATGCCGCGATCGGCAGCAGCTTGGCGGCGATCTCGCCCCAGCCCATATGCCGGGCATCAAGATCGTCCGCCGCCGTGCCGCCGACGAAGCCCGGCATCAGATGCGCCATCGCGACGATGCCGATGCTGTAGGTCACCGCCAGCAGCAGGCCGGGCAGGACGCCGGCGATAAATAGCGAGCCGACCGATTGTTCCGTGAGAATGCCGTAGAGGATGAACAGCAGCGATGGCGGGATCAGCATGCCGAGCACCGAGGAGCCGGCAACCACGCCGACCGAGAATTCCGGGGTGTAGCCCCTGGCCCGCATCTCGGGCACGGCAACCTTGGTGAACACGGCCGCCGACGCGATCGATATGCCGGTGATCGCCGCAAACACGGCATTGGCCGCGACGGTCGCGACCCCGAGCCCGCCGCGAATGCGCCGGAAAGCCTGCTGGGCGACATCGAACGTGTCGCGCCCCATGCCGGAGATCGAGACCACCAGTCCCATCAGCACGAACAGCGGAACCACGCCGAAGAGCTGATCGGTGATCGAATCCTTGAAGGCCAGCACCAGCATGTTGGCGGCGAGATCGAAATTGTCCTTCAGCACCCAGACGCCGATAAAGCTCACCAGGATCAGCGCGATCGCGACATGCAGCCCGGCATAGATCAGAACCAGCATGAGCGCGACCGAGCCGAGCGCGATTTCAACGCCGCTCATACGTCTTCCCCCTTAAGCGCCGCGAGCGCATTCGCCAGAAATTGCAGGATGGTCGCCGCCATGCCGATGCTCATCAGCCCGTAGAGCGGCCATGTCGGAATCTGGAAGAAGCCGGGATTGCCCATGAAGTGCCGCTCCGGCCTGTCCCAGGCGCTGAGGAAGGATGGAAAGAAGTGCCACAGAGCGATCGCCAGAATGGCGGCGCCGGTGAGATTGTAGAGTGCTAGCAGAAACTGCTTCAGCTTCGGGCTGTGGCGCTCGGCGACGATCAGCAGCAGGTCGGACCGGGTCAGCGAGCCGGCGCGCAGCGTGTGGGCCAGTTGCAGGAACACGATGCCGACAATGGAAAAGGCGACCATTTCGGCAACGCCCGCGATCGGCGCGTTGAAGACGCCGCGCATGATGATATCGGCGCATATCAGCAACATCAGGCCGAGGATCCAGACCGATCCAAGGGCGTTCAGCCCGGCGACAACGGGGCCAAGCAGCAGGCCCCGCCGGCTGCGCGCATTTGCCATGATTTTCTCCCGGATTGTCTGAGGACGGCCCGGCAAAGCCGGGCCGCGCCGGCCTTACTGGGCGAGATAATCGCGCGGGAAGGTGAAGCCATCTTCTGAAAGCGTATCGCGGTAGATTTCGAGCATTTCGTCCACCGGCTCGCCGCGGGCGAGGGCGGCATCGCGCCATGCGGTCAGCGGATTGGCCATCTCGTCGATCCAGGCCTGGCGTTCGGCGGGCTCCATCCGGATTTCCTCGCCGCCGCCCTCGATCATGGTCTTTTCATTGGCGGCGTATTTTGCCGACTGCTCCTCGAAAAAGGCTCTGGAATAGGCTTCCGCGCCCTTGCGGAAGGCGTCCCTGGTGTCGTCGGAGAATTCGTCCCACACCCGTTCGGCGATGCCCAGCCCGCCGATATACATCGCGCCGAAATCGGTACGGTTCCAGTATGGGGCGACCTCGTAGATGCGCGCTGGCACATTGGCGGTCATCCAGCCGATATTGCCGTCGTAAACCCCCGTCGAGATGTCGTTGTAGAATGTGACGTAGCTGCCCTGAACGCCGACCGCGCCGGTGGAGTTGAGCCAGCCAAGGTTCGGCCCGGCGCCGCCGATGCGCATGCCGTCCATGTCCGCGCGGGTTCTGATCGGGCGTTTGGCGGCAATGTTGTAGCCGTCGATCGCCACGCCGCCGCCGATATAGACGACGCCGGTTTCCTCCGTGAGCTGATCGATCAGGCCCTCGGTTCCGTAGAGCGCGTCCTCGACCGCCGACGTGACCATTTCCGGTTCGATCGGGCCGAACGGCATCGCATAGGTGATGTTGAGGATGCCCATGCCGGCGGGATCGAAGACGCCGGAGGCCATCGCGACGTCGGCAATGCCGGTTTCAAGCGCCTCGGCCTCGGAGCCGAGTTTCATCAGCGTGCCGCCATAGGCTTCGGTCCATTCGATCTGGAGGTCGCCCTTTTCGGCGAGCGCGGCATTGACCGTCGGAATGAAGGTGTCGTGCATGTGCTTGACCCAGAGGAACACCTCCGGATGGCCGGATGCGATGGTGAGACGCAGGGTCTCCTGCGCCATGGCCGGCGAAAGGGCCGCGAGTGCCACGCCGCCTGAAAGCGCTATTGTCGTGATAATTCGGTTCATCAAATCCTCCCTGATTTGCCACCGTTGCCGGTGCCTCCACAAAAAAGGATAATAGCACTTGAACAACTGTTCAACCTTTTTTATTGTTTGTTCAACTCAAGACGGGAAAGCATAGTGAACGAGCCAAAAACTGCGGAGAAACAGGGTCCGACCTCGAAAGAGAAGATTCTTTCGGCCGGCGAGGCCGTGTTCGGAAAATACGGTTACGACGCGACCACGGTGCGCAAGATCGCGGCCCGCGCGGATGTGCCGGTGGCTCTGATCAACTATCATTTCGGCTCCAAGGAAGGGCTCTACCGCGCCATCTTCGAGACCCGCTCGCCTGCGATACGCGACCAGCGCATCGTCGGGCTCCAGCTTGCCCGTTCGGAGGCCGATTGGGACAGGCGGGTGGAACTGGTGGTCAAGGCGCTGATCGTGCCGATGTTCGGCCTGCGCGACAACGCCAATGACGGCGCCTTCGGCCGTATACTCGTCCGCGAGCTTTCCGACCCGAGTTCCGAGGGGCGGGGGATTTTCCGCGAAATGTTCGATCCGGTGGCGGAAATGATGCTGGACGCCATCGCGGAGTGTTTTCCGGATTGGACGAAGGCCGAGGTGAACTGGGCCTACCAGACCATGCTCGGCGCGATGATGATCGTGATGATGGACAATGGCCGCATCGCGCGCCTTTCCGGAGGGGCGGCGGATTCGGCCGATACGTCAGCGGCGGCCACCCATATCGTCGCGGTCCTGACCGCCGGTCTGAAGCATCGCGACCGGAGCCAGACAGCGAATAACTAAATCATGTTTTCTTGGGAGGAAATTCAATGAAACTGGTGACTTATGATCGCGGCGACGGCATCGGCCGCCCCGGCGTTCTTCTCGGCGACGGCGAGCGCATCCTCGACCTTGCCGCCGCCACCGACGGGGCCATCGCCTCGATCCAGGCGCTGATCGAGGGCGGTGACGCGGCACTCGAACGCGCCCGGCAGGCGGAAGCCTCGGCCGCGAACGGCGATATGCTGGAAAGAAGCGCCGTGCGGCTGATGGCCCCCGTGGAGCCGCCGATCCAGATGCGCGATTGCCTGTGCTTCGAAACCCATCTGAAACAGGCGTTCCAGCAGGCCCGCAAGCTGCGCGCCCGGCAGTTCGACGACCCGGAAGAGGCCGAGGCGGAAATGGCCCGCAAGGGCATTCTCTCGGTTCCCGAGACCTTCTACGAACAGCCGATCTACTACAAGGCCAACCGGTTCTCCGTCGTCGGTCACGAAACCGATGTGATCTGGCCGCATTATTCCAAATTCATGGATTTCGAGCTGGAATTCGGGATCTATATCGGCAAAACCGCCAAGGACATCAAGGCTGCCGACGCCCGTCCCTATATCTTCGGTTACACGATCTTCAACGATTTCACCGCGCGCGATGCCCAGACCGCCGAGATGGGCGGCCAGCTCGGCCCCGCCAAGGGCAAGGATTTCGACACCGCCAACCCGATGGGCCCATGCCTGGTGACGGCGGATGAATTCGGCAATCCCTATGACAAGACCATGATCTGCCGCGTCAACGGCGAGGAATGGGGAAGGGGCAATACCGGCACGATGTTCTGGAGCTTCGAACAGGTGATCGAGCATGTCTCGGCATCCGAAACCCTGCGCCCCGGCGAGTTTTTAGGCTCCGGCACTGTCGGGAACGGCTGCGGGTTGGAGCATATGCGGTTCCTGTCGCCGGGCGATACCGTCGAGCTTGAGGTCGAGGGCATCGGCATTCTTCGCAACCGTCTCGTCAAGGTAGACTGACATGGCGCGCATCATCGGTTGGGGGCATACGCCCTTCGGAAGGCTTCCGGAGACGCTTTCGGAATTGCTGGTTTCGGCCGGGCGGGAGGCGCTGGAACATTCCGGCGTTCCCGCCGCCGAGATCGGCGGTATCTGGCTCGGTCATTTCAATTCCGGCATGGTCGGCGATGCATTCGCCTCCTCGCTTGCGCTCGATATCGATCCCGATCTGCGCTTTACGCCCGCGACCCGGCTTGAAAATGCCTGCGCATCCGGCTCGGCGGCACTCTGGGGCGCGCTCGACGCGGTCGAGGCGGGCAGGGTGGACACCGCTCTGGTGATCGGCGTCGAAAAGATGACCCATCTGACCACGCCGGAGGTCACCGCCGGGCTTGCCGGCGCTTCCGCTCAGAAGGAAGAGGCGGGCGTTTCCTTCCCCGAAATCTTCGCCCGCTTCGTAAGAGCCTATGCCGCCGAATATGGCGACAGGACCGATGCGCTCGCCCGGATCGCGGTCAAGAACCACGCCAATGCGATGGCGAACCCTCTGGCGCAGATGCACAAGCCGCTCGATTTCGAGTTTTGCCGGCAGGTTTCGGATCGCAATCCGATGATCGCCGATCCGCTGAAGGTCACCGATTGTTCGCTGATTTCCGATGGCGCGGCGGCGCTGGTGATCACCCGTGACGAGGCGGCGCGCGGCGCGGCGCGGGCCGTTGCCATCCGGGCGCGGTCGCAGGTCAACGACTATCTGCCGATGTCGCGCAGATCCTCGACGGAACTTACCGGTGCGGCGCGGGCGATCCGCCAGGCGCTCAAGGCGGCAGGGCTCGGCATTCGCGATATCGACGTCGCCGAGGTGCACGACTGCTTCACCATCGCCGAACTGATGACTTACGAGGCGATGGGGCTTGCAGCGCCCGGTGAGGGCCACCGGGCGATCGAGGAGGGCTGGGTCGCAGCGGACGGCATTCTCCCGGTCAATCTTTCCGGCGGGCTGAAGGCCAAGGGCCACCCGGTGGGCGCCACCGGCGTTTCGATGCACGTGATCGCCGCCCGGCAGGTTTTGGGCGAGGCGGAAGCCATGCAGCGCGCCGGCGCCGAGCGCGCGCTGGTCTTCAACATGGGCGGTTCCGGCGTTGCCAATTACGCCTCGGTGCTGGAGGCGACATGAATATCGCACACTGGCTTGACCGCGCGGGAAAACGCTGGCCCGCCAGCCCCGCATTGCTGATGGGCGCAGAAACCGTGGCCGATTATGCCGCGTTCAACGATCGCGCCGGCGGTTTCGCCCGCTGGCTTGTCGAACAGGCGGGCGTTGTGCCGGGCGACCGGGTCGTGATCTTCATGAAGAACAGCCCCGAATACCTGATCGCGCTGTTCGGCATCTGGAAGGCGGGGGCCGTCGCAGTGCCGGTCAACGCCAAGCTCCATCCCAAGGAGGCGAACTGGATCATCGCCCATTCGGGCGCCGCGCTGGCGCTGGTTTCCGAAAGCCTGGCTGCGGGCATCGAGGCGCCGGCCACCTTGCAGGTCCCGGGCGAAACCTTTGCCGGTGCGACCCGCATGCCGCCCATGGCCACACAAGAGCGCGGGCCGCGCGAACTGGCATGGCTGTTCTACACCTCCGGCACCACCGGCAGGCCCAAGGGCGTGATCATAACCCATGCCATGCTTGCCGACATGTCGCTCAGCTATCTCGCCGATGTCGATGACGTGACCGGCAGGGATGCCGCCCTTTACGCCGCGCCGATGAGCCATGGCGCCGGTCTCTATGCCCTCGTCCACGTGTTGCGCGGCGCGGGCCATATCTGCCCGCCCTCGGGCGGCTACGACGCCGATGAATTTCTCGCGATCGCCAAGGCGCATGGGTCCGTCACCGCGTTTCTGGCGCCGACCATGGTTCACCGGCTCACCCACGCCGCCCGGGCATCCGGCAGCCGGGGCGAGGGGCTGCGCACGGTGGTCTATGGCGGCGGGCCGATGTACCGCGCCGACATCGAAGCCGCGCTCGATCATTTCGGCCCGAAATTCGTGCAGATCTACGGCCAGGGCGAATGCCCGATGGGCATTACCGCGCTGTCGCGTGCCGAGATCGCCGGCCGGGATCACCCCGACTGGCCGCTCAGGATAGCATCGGTCGGGCGGGCGCAGTCGGCGGTGACGGTGAATATCCTGCGCGATGACGGCAACCCCGCCGAGCCGGATGAAATCGGCGAGATCGTGGTGCAGGGAAGCCTCGTCATGCCCGGCTACTGGAACGCGCCGGAGGCAAGCGCGGAAGCCCTTGCCGATGGCTGGCTCAGAACCGGAGACCGCGGCGCGATGTCGGCCGACGGCTACGTCACCATGCATGACCGCTCGAAGGACGTGATCATCTCCGGCGGCACCAACATCTATCCGCGCGAGGTGGAGGAGGCGCTCCTGACGCATCCGGCGGTGGATGAGGTTGCGGTGATCGGCCGGCCCTCGGCGGAATGGGGCGAGGATGTCGTGGCCTGCGTGGTAAGGGCGCGCGGCGCAACCTGCAACGCGGCGGAACTCGACGCCCATTGCCTCGCCTCGATCGCCCGCTTCAAGCGCCCGAAGGTCTATCGTTTTCTCGATGCGCTGCCGAAGAATGCCTATGGCAAGGTGCTGAAGACCGAACTGCGGCGGCGCGACAGCGAGTGATAATGCCGGGCCGGTCAGCCCTTGCGGGCCGCATCGATCGCCGCCACGTCGATCTTGCGCATCTGCATCATCGCTTCGAAGGCCCGGGCGGCCTCCGCGCCGCCTGCCGCGAGCGCCTCCATCAGCGTGCGCGGGGTGATCTGCCAGGATACGCCCCATCTGTCCTTGCACCAGCCGCAGGCGCTTTCCTGCCCGCCATTGCCAACGATCGCGTCCCAGTAGCGGTCGGTCTCGGCCTGGTCTTCCGTCGATATCTGAAACGAAAAGGCCTCGCTCTGGCTGAAGGCCGGCCCGCCATTGAGACCGAGACAGGGGATGCCGCAGACGGTGAATTCGACGGTGAGCACGTCGCCCTTGTGCCCGGAGGGGTAGTCGCCGGGCGCATGGGAAACCCGCGTAACCGCGCTGTCGGGAAACAGCTCCGCGTAAAAGCGCGCTGCCGCCTCGGCGTCTTTGTCATACCAGATGCATATCGTGTTCTTGTGCATGTTTCCGCTCCTCTCATCCACGGATAGGTTGATATCACCCTATTTACAGATTGCCTAAACTGAGGCCTGATGGCAATACTGTCCTTGTTGAATGAAGAATTTTGATGGCGCGGGGGAATGGCGACATGCGGGCCGGAATTTTTCGTATTCTCTTTATTGCGGCCATTTTCCTGCAGGCTGGCACGGCGTTGTCGGGCTGGCTCGACTATCGCGCCGAACACGCGATCACGCCGTATGGCGAGGTGAAGGGCTGGCGGGTCTATGCGATCGATCATTCGACCGCAGGCTTTCTTGGTTGCGGCGCGGTCAAGGCGGAGCCTTCCGGGCTGCTGGTTGTTGAAAACTATCAGGATCGCTGGCAGCTCGTGGTGCCGACCGGGCGCAGCGATGCGGAGCGTTATGACGGCGCGCTGATTTCCTTCGACGATCGTGCGATCGACTCGCAGTTCGGCTTCGAGGGCGGAAACGCGGTGTCCGATCTTACCCGGGACGAAGTCGGCTTCCTCATGCAATCGAGCGTGCTGACGGTCGCGATCAATGATGAGCGGCCGCTCCGCTTCGATCTTGCCGGTTCGACCGCCGCGGTGCTGAAGATCACGGAATGTCTCGAACGACGCGGCGCACTGCCGTCGACGGGCCCGGCCGCCGGAACGGATGATACGGTCTATGTGCCCTCGGTCGAACTGTGTCTCGGCGGCATCGCCACGGAAACGACCGGTGCGAAGCGCAACATCCATTTCACCGCCGACCGCTCGCTTGATTTCCCGTTCGATCTCTACTGGATCGATTTCGATGGCAATCGAAAGCTCTACACCCGCCTCGCCCCCGGTCAGTCCGTCAATATGGAAACCTATATCGGCCATCAATGGGTAGCGGAACTGGACGACAATGCCTGCGCCTATGCCGAGATCACGCCGGGCCTGAAAACCGTTATCTTCAGATATGAGGATTTTTAGCGCTGGCCGATCTGCGCCCGCCGGAAGCAAGGTCGAACCCAACGAGTTCGCAAGCCTTCCCGATTTGCCGGCCACCTGCGGCTACCCACCGGGAGCAAAGCGATCCGGTATCGACATGAAAACTATTGGCGCGCCACTACTTAGCTTAGCCTCTTCAGAATCTCCTCGTTTTGCAATCTGTTTTGCAAAATCCGTTTCCAGTACGTTCTCGAACTTCGCAATCGCGCTGTCGGCGAGCCTGCTTGTCCGAGCAAGAGATTTGTCGAGAATGTCCTGCGCGCGGCGTAGCGAATGTCCGGTGACCGCAGCGATTTCACCGAGGTTGCGCCCGGCTTCGAACAGCATGGCGACTGTGGTTCCGCTTCACCGTAGCCCCTGATGCGGTTGTCGCGGCCGGTGCGGGCCGTGAGCATGATGATCCCCATCCTTTCGGCTTCGGGCGCAAGTTCCCCGGCCAACTCGAAGCCAGTGCAATCGGGCAGGTTGACATCGATGATGGCGACGTCGAAGGCCGCCTTGCGCGGCAATTTGTAGAATTCGAGGCCGCAAGCCGCTTCCGTCACGGCAATGCCACACATCCTGAGATATTCGGCAAGAGTCTGCCGCAGGTCCATGTCATCCTCGACCAGAAGTATGCGGGCCGCCGCCTTTTGTTCTCCGTCAGCATGTTTAATATCTTGAATATCGTTCGCCATGGTTATCTGACCGGTTTCCTGAATGAGGCTTGTTCGGCAAGTGGCGATATTCAAGGAGGGCATTACTCATGTCCAGACGCATCTGTTGGCTTCCGGAGCGTTTTCTGACAATGCCTTGGTGCCTTTCGCCCAGATACTGGTTCTGGTCCTCCTGCTGGCGGGTGGAGGAGTTTCCCGGGCAGAGGGAGCCGACGCCGGCGATTTGCCTGTTTTGCAGGTATCGACCCTCGTGGATAAATCGACCGAACTGACACTGGCGGATATTCTGGCCGGTGGCGATGCCATCCGTTTTGTGCCGTCGCCTCATGACGGTATCGATGCGCGATAAAGCCGCGAGGCCGTCTGGATGAAACCCGTGATGAAACCCGAACGCACGATGCCCGCATTGATGGCATTGTCGCCAAATTTCGTCGATCTGGTTGATGCCTATGTCGCCGACATGGAGAAGGGGCTATCCCCGCGAACGAAATTGATGCTGTCATCGAACCCACGGTTCGCGGTTCGAACACCGACAAGGTCAATGGCACCGGGCTGGGCCTATCTCTTGTGTCGCGCATAGCGGCGGCCGACGGCGGCAGGCTCGATATCGAAGGCGTCGAAGGGAGCGGCACAAAAGCAAGGGTTTCGCTTCCGTGCGCAGGACCTCAAAGGCGCAAACCCCTTCCAGGTTATCGCATCCGTCTTGGCACGGGCCGATAGCCGCACCGGAAATCAAAAATTTAAGGGTGGGGAATTACGCGCCTGATCGCCTACGTGCCATTGCTCGAATTTCGTTACTTTAGATTACGTTACGTAACGCAATATAAATAAGTAACAAATTAAAAATAGTCAACATTTCATTTTGTGTTTGATATTTATCGCCTAGTATTATTTACTTCTCTCAGGCAGTATTCATGCTGACGATGTGGTGGGAAGCCGTTCTGCGCTGTGGCGAGACGATAGGAACCGGTTGGTTTCGCGGATGTCGATCCAGGTTCTCGAAGCCAGATGCCAAGGCAATGACCGTTTGAAAAACTGAAGCCGATGGAGAACAGAAATGACCAACGAAAACATCAAGTCCCCGATGCACACCGATGAAGCTGAAGTCAAGGAACTGGGCGCAGAGGAATTGCAGGGCGCTGCCGGCGGCAGCTTTGTCGGCATTGTCGGGCCCGGCGACAATGTGACGGACAGTATTGCAAATGGCATCGAAGATGTCGCCGATGCCACCAAACATGTGGTCGATGCCGGTGCCGCGGATGTCGTTAAAGGAGCGGAATTGGTAGGCGATGAGGCTTCCAAGGTTGGATCGGCGCTCGAGAGCGGTCTTGGCGATGTTGCCAAGGGCGTCTGGGACAACTGGTGCTGATGGAGACTGAAATGACGAACAGGATAATCAAAACCGGGATGAACGTCGATGAAGCTGCAATCGAGGAGCTGGGCCCTGAAGAATTGCAGGGCGCCAACGGCGGCAGCTTTTTCGGCAGCGTCTGGAATGGCATCCAGGATGGCGCCGAACTTACCAATGATGTTGAAAAAGAAGTGATGGTCACACTGCCCACGGAAGTCGTGGACGGTGCTTCGTCTGGCGCAAAATGGGTTGGCGGCGAAGCTGTCAAAGCTGCTTCGACCGCCGCGGGTGATGTCGAAAATACCGCCAAAACCGTTTGGAACAAATTGAGCTGAAGGAGAATGAAATGACGAACGGAAACACGAAATCCCCGATCAAGGCCGATGAGGCCGAAGTCGAGGAACTGGGCGCTGCAGAACTGCAGAATGCGACAGGCGGCAGCATCTCGGGAGATGTTTCAGATGCCGCAAACTGGTTGGACGATCACGATTCCAGTACGGGTGCTGTCGTCGGCGCGGCCGCCGTAGGCGTGCTCATGGCGCCAGCAGCAGTGGCCGGGACTGTCAGTGTGGGGCTCGGACTAACGGGGCTCGCTGTCGGCTCGGTTATCGGGGCGGGGGTCGGCGATGCTGCCGACGCCACTGTCCACGGCGTCGATGATCTCGTCGATGAGGCGAAGAAAATTTTCTGACATTTGCCGGACCAACGGGAGTGGTGACCATGTCGAACGAAAATACCAAATCCGTACTCAAAACTGATGAGGCCGAAATCGAGGAATTGAGTCCTGCAGAACTGCAGGACGCCGCCGGGGGCAGTTTTCTCGGCAGTGCCTTGAGCGACGTCGAGGATGGCGTCAAGGCCGCCGGTCATGTGGCCGGGGAGGTTGTCGAATTCGGCGCCGAGGTTGAGTGGGATATCCTCAAGTCTGGGGGTTCATGATAGTGGCAAACGAAGGCAAGAATCTGGTTGACCAGGAGATCGACGAAACCGAGATGCAGGAGCTTGATCCGGAAAAATTGCAGCATGTCACCGGCGGAAGTTTCATGGGCGATCTCAAGACTGTTGCCGACGCGGTGGGCAGTGATCTTGATCAGGCGTTTGACGTGCTGACGGGCTCCGGCCAGAGCCGTGTTACGCAGATCGGTCCGGTGATCGCGTCGCCCGGGATGAATGTCGTCGATCCTGAACTGGATGGCGGTCCGGGACCGGAAATCGGGAAGTGATCGTACGGAGAGAGGCAGTCCACGATGCAACTTTTGTCAATCAATTCAAATCGATGGAAGGAGTTATCATGAAAAGCCATGACAACAGGGTCGATCCGGCCAAGTCGGATGAAACGAACATGGATCAGCTCGGCCAGGAGGAGCTTCAGGACGCCGCCGGTGGCAGTATCTTTGGCGATGTCTGGGGCGGGATCAAGGCGGGGGCGGATGATGTCGGAGGCGCTGCATCTTCTGCCTATAACTGGACAAAGAGCGAAGCGGAAGCGCATCCTGATATCGCGAATATCGCGAAGGGGATTGCAATCGTCGGCGCTATGGCAACTGGCGTCGGAGCTGGCGCCGCTGCAGCTGATGCTATTACAGGTGCAGCAGAAGCCGATGCGGATAAGTTGGCTCTCGATAAAGCGGTTAAACGGTTTGTGAATCTATGGGGAAGTGACGATTGATTTGGGCGGTATGTTTCCACATCGGGCGGTTGGCGTAGTTTGCTGCTTCTTCCCACGCGATGAGACGACTGCGCTCATTTTTTGAAAATGCGACTGGCCCCAGCGAGGAGTGCATGAGCACCAATGCCGGAGCTTCATCTAGAAGAGCTGCAGAATGTTGCCGGGGCGCTTCCGTAGTGACAGTGAACGAGTGACGAGCAGCGATCTTGGTGCGGACGTCAATGATCTTGGGGCGGGAATAAGTAACTTGCCAACAATATTACGAAGATTTTCCTGAGACGGACACCGCTCCGCGACCGGAATTCGAGAAGTGATCGTGCGGCGAGAGACAGGTTTCACTGCACTTATGCTAATTAGTTCAAACAGATGAAAGGAATTGTCATGACAAGCCATGGCAACGGGATCGATCCGTCCAAGTCGGACGAAACGAACATGAATGAACTCGGCCAGGAGGATTTGCAGAGCGCCGCCGGCGGCAATATCTTCGGTGATGCCTGGGATGGCATCAAGGACGGGGTAGGGTGGGTCGCAAATGAGGCTGAGGAGCACCCGATTGCGGCTGTTGCTACTGTGGCCGGCGGCGTCACTGGAGTTGGCGCAGTTTTGAAAGTTATTAGTGTCGCCGGGTCGGAGGCCGCCGCAATCATGGGCGTGAGCACCGGCAACCTGATTCTCGGCGCCGCCGCCGAAACGGCTGCGAGTATTACAGGGGGCGCCGCCGTTGGCGGCATCGGCGACGTGATGGCCCAGTCGATCGAAGCCAAGAAAAGCTGAGAAGGTTCACCGGCTTTTTCGCCCGGATGGAACCGGATCCGCAACCGTCTGTGTCCCTGCGGTCTCGTGGCCGCAGGGACAATTTCAGCCCTGTATCAGGCAAAAAAATCGATCGCAGCATCTGGGCACGGAGAATATCGTGCTCCTGAGAGATTAAGAGTGCGCCAACTTCATGTCCAACTCGACAGATTCCCCCAAGCGCGTCTATCGCCAATCCGCCCTGCAACAGCTTCAATCCCCCGAAAGCACAGATAGCCTGATGCGTGTCGTCGGCCCGAGTGGCTGGGTCGTGGCCTTGGCGATTGCGCTGGTTTTTTGCGGCGCGATCTACTGGAGCATTTTCGGCGCGGTGACGACTTTTGTTGCTGGCAAGGGCGTTCTTGGCCCGGCCTATGGCGAGACCCGCGATTTCGTGGCGACGCATTCCGGCATATTGCAGTCTCTGCCGGTCAAGCTCGGCGACACGATCGAAGAGGGTGAGCTCCTGGCATCCATCGAGATCGTCTCGGTGGCGCAGGACAAGCGCGAGGCGGAACGGACGCTGCGCTCGCTGAAGGACGAGCAGACGCTGCTGGAAACCTACTGGAATACCCTGCTGCCGCAACGGATGGCCGACCTTGAGCAAAAGGAAAAGGATCTGGCGCGGCAGATCGAGTGGGACCAGAAGCAGGTCGAGAGCCGGGAGAAAATTCTTCAGGGCTTCGAGCAGGCCAGCAGCGACGGCGCGATAACCCCGCTCAGGCTTGAACAGGCCCGCGACGCATTTATCCAGGCATCGGGAAATCTGGACGAGACCAAATTCGACAAGGATCAGCTTGCGGCCAACCGGCTTGAGCTTGAAAACCAGAAAACCACGGCGTTTCAGGCGATGAACGACCGGGTGCTGCAGGCCCAGGAAAGCCTTGCCGATCTCGAAGATACGCTCGACAGCGGCGGAAAGGTGCTCTCCGACATGTCCGGACGCGTCGTCGCGGTCGACGCCAGCATCGGCTCCTTTGTCCAGCCCGGATCACCCATCGTGACGGTGCAACCCGTGAATGACGACATTGAAGGGGTGTTTTTCGCCAATCCGCTGCATGGAAAGAAAGTTCTGGCGGGCATGGACGTCAATGTTTCGCCATCGACCGTGGAGGCTTCCCGTTTCGGCACCATCCGCGGAAAGGTCGTCTGGGTCAGCGAAGACCCGCAAAGCGACACCGCCGTCGCGCGTCAGCTTGGCAATGAAACGCTGGCAAAAGCGCTCGCCGGCAATGAGCCCCCGATCGCCTTCGGCGTGCAGCTGGAAAAGGACAAGGGGTCGCCCTCGGGATTGAAATGGACCTCGGGGCACGGTCCGAACATGAAGGTCCGGACCGGCACCCTTGCCGATGCGGATGTTGCCGTGGAGCAGGTTCCGCCGATCGTTCTGGTGATACCTGCGATCCGCCGCGTGCTCGGTCTCGATCAATGACGGGCGGAGCTACGGCATGACCAAACGGTTTTCGGCGCTGAGACCACGACGCATCTTTCGCAGCGCAAAGACGCCGACCATCCTGCAGATGGAGGCGGTCGAATGCGGCGCTGCCTGTCTCGCCATGGTTCTGGCCTATCATGGCCGCTGGGTCTCCCTCGAGCGGCTGAGGCTCGAATGCGGCGTGTCGCGGAACGGTTCGAATGCCTGGAGCCTGATCGAGGCGGCCAGACGTTTCGGCTGCGATGCGAAAGGGTTCAAGGTCGGGCTGGAGAGATTGCGCGAGGTCAGCCTGCCCGCCATCATCTTCTGGCGCTTCAATCACTTCGTCGTGCTGGAAAAGGTCGGCCGCAAAGGCGCCCAGATCAATGATCCGGCGCAGGGGCGACGGCACGTCAGCTGGTCGGAGATGGACCGGGATTTCACGGGTATCGTGGTTACCGTCGAGCCCGGGCCGGAATTCGAGACCGGCGGCGAGAAGCCATCGGTGCTGCGCGAATTGCGGCAGCTCTCGCGCGGGACGGAAGGACCGTTCGCCTTCATATTGCTGGTGACGCTGCTGATGGTCATTCCCGGCATCGTGATACCGGCGCTCAGCAAGATCTATGTCGACGGTTTCCTTGTCGGCGGACAGAAGGACTGGGTCCGCCCGCTGCTTGCGGCCTATATCGTGGCCGGCGGCCTGAGCATGCTTCTGAGCTGGCTGCAGAAGCATTACCTGATGCGGTTTTCCGCCAAGGTCAGCATCGACATGACGCGCAAGGTGCTCTGGAGATTGCTGCATCTGCCGATGGATTTCTTCAGCCAGCGCTTTGCCGGGGACATTTCGAGCCGGCTCGGATCTGCCGGCCGGGTCGCGTCGATGATCTCCGGCCCGCTGGCATTCAGCATCGTCGGCATGATCTCGGTCGTCGTCTACGGCGCGCTGATGTTTTCCTACAGCGTGCCGCTGGCCTCGCTCGTCGTCTCCATGGCCGTCGTCAACCTCATCATGGCGCGCGTTGTCTGGCTGCGATTGGAAAACGCGCGCCATCTTCTGGCGAAAAACGGGGCGGAGCAGGCCTCGGCGATCATGAGCGGCCTTTCGGCGATCGAGACGGTCAAGGCCGCCGGGCTTGAGGACGATCTGTTTTCCCGCTGGGGCGGCCTTCAGGCCCAGCTCGTCTCGCTATCGCAGACCATCGGACGTCAGAACAACCTGCTCGGCCTCCTGCCGGGGTCTCTTTCCGCACTGGGGCATATCGCAATTCTCAGCCTCGGCGCGCTGTTCGTTCTGGATGGCCGGCTGACCGTCGGCGACCTCGTCGCATTTCAGGTTCTGGTCGGCAGCTTCAACGGGCCGATCTCCGGACTGGTGGGGCTTGGTTCGTCATTGCAGACCACGCAGGTCGACCTCAACCGTCTCGACGATGTCATCAATTACGGTTCCTCCGAGCCGGCACGGGCGGCGGCGCGGCCGGATGCTTCCGCCACCGCTGAAAAGCTCGTCGGCAAGGTCGAGCTTCGCAATGTCACCTTCGGATACAGCCGGCTTGAAAAGCCGCTGCTGGACGATTTTTCGCTGCTGTTACAGCCGGGTATGCGCATCGCGCTGGTCGGCGCCAGCGGCTCGGGAAAATCGACCGTCGGCAAGCTGGTTGCGGGGCTTTACCGCCCCTGGCAGGGCGAGATCTTCTTCGATGACATGCCGCTGCAACAGATCGACCGCCTGACGCTGACGTCATCGCTCGGCGTGGTCAGCCAGGACATCAACGTCTTCAGCGGGACATTGCGGGACAATATCACGCTCTGGGATACCTCGATCCCCGAACCGGTAATCAGCCGGGCGGTCGCCGATGCCTGCCTCGATCAGTTGCCGCTGGTGCGCGAGCAGGGGATCGATGCCGCCTTGTCGGAAGCGGGGCGCAATCTCAGCGGCGGCGAACGGCAGCGGCTCGAAATCGCCCGCGCGCTGGCGCGCAATCCGTCAGTGCTGATCATGGACGAGGCGACATCGGCGCTCGATCCCATAACCGAGCAGACCGTCGACATGAACCTGAGACAGCGCGGCTGCGCCTGCCTGATCGTCGCCCAGCGGCTTTCGACCATCCGCGACAGCGACGAGATCATCGTGCTGGATCAGGGCAGGATCGTGCAGCGCGGAACGCACGAGACATTGATTGAGCAGCCGGACGGGCATTACGCCCGCCTTGTTGCCGCGCATTGAGAAGCAGACCGGATGACCGACAGCCCGCAAACAGATCTGCCTTTGGCGCTTCTAAAAGCCCGCGACACCGCCCGGGTGCCGCGCGCGATCCCGCTCAACGACGTTGACGGCGTCTTCCTTGTCGAAGAGGGCGCGGCCGACGTGTTCGCGGTCGATCACGATACGCCGATCTACGGCCCGCTTCATCATCTTCTGCGCCTTTCCGGCGGCGACCTTTTCACCGGTCTTGCCGATGCCGGCCGGCCAGGCGGCGCCCCCGATATCGTCGTGGTTCCGGCGCCCGGATGCCGCATCGCCGCAGCCGAAGAGAGCCCGCCCGACGCGGGCGTGGATGCCTGGATCGGCCGTCTGCTGGCGGCCTGCCCGACCGCCCTGCCGCCGCGCGGCATTGCGCCATTGCGCGCGCGGCAGCATGTCTCGATCCCCGAGGGCGCCGCCGTCTGTGCCGCCGGCGCGTTGCTCTGGCTTGAGACGGATGGCGTTCTTTTCTCCGGCGACGGGCGTGATCTCGGTCCGGGTCTGGCGCCGCTGACGGCGGATTTCTGGGCGAGGGCACAGGCCGCTGTCACGGCGCGGGTCCATGACAGCGCGTCGCTTGCCGAGGCCGGATTGCTGCAGCGCGGGCGGGCGGAAGCGCTGCGCATCGCGCTCTCAGGCATAGCGACCACGCTCGCCAGACATCGCCGCGACGTCCGCGACGATGTCTCGCGCCGCGATCAGGCGGCGGAACTGCGACTGAAGGCGGCCTCCGGCGACGTGGCGGCGCTTCTCAATCGCAGGGCGAAACAGGCCGCAGGCACGCTGGAGCCCGATGCGCTGATGCGCTGCGCTGCCCGGGTGGCGGCGGCGGACGGCATCGCGCTCAAGGCCGGGCGGCACCTCGCGCAAGGGGAACGCGGCGAGGCGGTTGCCGCGATCGCCCGGCTCAATCATGTACGCGCCAGGCGCGCGCGGCTGCCGGAGGAATGGTGGCGCGGCGATCACGGCGCGTTTCTGGCGTTCACCGAAACCGGGGAGCCTGCCTGCCTCATTCCCGGCCGCTTCGGCTATCGTCATATCGATCCCGAAGGTCGCGAGCGCAAGGTCGGCAGGCAGCTTGCCGAAACGCTCGCGCCGGAGGCCTATATCTTCTATCGCCCGCTGCCGGACGGCAAGGTGACGTCGCGCATGCTTCTCGGCTTTGTGTTCCGCAACAATGTCCGGGCTTTCGCCACGATCCTGATCGCGTCCGCCTGCGCGGCCCTCCTGGGCTTGCTGACGCCGCTGGTGTCGGGCCATATCTTCGATACGATCATACCAAAGGCCGAATATGACCAGTTGCGCCAGGTCACCATTGTCCTGGCGGCGGCGGCGTTTGCCACGCTCGGCTTCGGCACGGCGCGGGCGTTGACGCAGCTGCGGATGCGCGGCCGCATCGACGCGGTGGTGCAAAGCGCGGTCTGGGACCGGCTGCTGCGCCTGCCCGCCTCCTTCTTTCAGCAATACGAGGTCGGCGATCTGGCGAACCGGGCGTCCGGGATCAACGCCCTCAGCCGGGCGCTCAGCGGCTCGACCCTTTCCGTTCTGTTCAGCGGATTGTTTTCCACCGTCAGCCTGGCGATGATGCTCTATTATCAGCCCATGCTCGCAGGCATCGCCGTGGGCTTCGTGGTGTTCGTCATTCTGATCAGTTCCGCATTCGCCTATCTGCAACTGATGTACCAGCGCGAGCAGTACGAACTGCGCGGAAAGCTTTCCGCCCGAACGTTCCAGTTCGTGTCCGGAATTGCCACGCTGAAGGTCAACGGCGCGGAAAGGCTTGCGTTTTCGGACTGGACCGAGCGTTTTGCCCGCGACATGCACTTCCGGCTGCGCTCGAACGTGCTGTCCTACAGCGAGGGGTTGCTGACGAGCGGGGTCCTCATCGTCTTCCATATCGTCGCGCTGGCGGTGTTCGCCTTTTATGTCGAGGACGTCTCGACCGGCACATTCATCGCTTTCAATACCGCCTTCGGGCAGTTTTACGGCGGGCTTTCCGGCTTTGCCGGCGCGTTCGTCACGCTGATGTCGCTGAAACCGCTTTATGAACGCACCGAGCCCATTCTGGCGGGCGAGCCGGAGGTTTCGGGCGCGAAAATCGATCCCGGCGAACTCAGCGGCCGTATCGTCATCGCCCATGCCGGTTTTGCCTATGAGGCGACCGACCGGCCGATCCTCGATGATGTGAGCATGGATATCCGCTCCGGCGAGTTTGTGGCGATCGTTGGCCCCTCCGGCAGCGGAAAGTCGACGCTGATGCGATTGCTGCTGGGGTTTGCGACGCCGCAGACGGGCAGCGTTGCCTATGACGGCCATGATCTCGAGAAACTCGATCCGTCGGCGTTGCGCCGGCAGATCGGCGTGGTCCTTCAGGATGGCAAGCTCCTGACCGGCAGTATTCGCGACAATATCACCGCCAACGGCATCTACACGGAAGCCGATATCTGGCAGGCTGTCAGGGATTCCGGCCTGGAACCGGATATCAGGGCGATGCCGATGGGCTTGCAGACGCCGGTCGGCGAGGGCGCGGCAACCTTCTCGGGCGGCCAGAAGCAACGGTTGCTGATCGCGCGCGCCCTGGTGCGCAAGCCGCGCATCGTGCTGTTCGACGAGGCGACCAGCGCGCTCGACAATGTCACCCAGGCTGAGGTGAGCGGCGCGCTGGAGCGCATGAAGGCAACCCGCATCATCATAGCGCATCGGCTCTCGACCATCCGTCACGCAGACCGCATCTATGTTCTTGAAAACGGCAGGATCGTCGAGAGCGGGACGTTTGACGAACTGATCGAGCAGGATGGCGCCTTCACGGCGCTGGCAAACCGCCAACTCATATAGCTATTGCTCTTGGGGATCGGCATTACCTGGAGCGTGTTTTCAATTTTGCCGGTCATATGCCGGAGCGAGTCGAAAACCTCCGGTGACGTGAAAGAGGGGCAGCTTGCAGCTTTCCACTTACAAAACCATGAGGGAACGTGCAGGCTCATAATCGCGGTCTTATCGTAGATTCCTAATCTGATCGTACATGCTTTCTCACGGGCCAGACGGCGGAGCGATCATCAACTTGGCTTATGCTATACGCGCTCCCATTGTGAGCAAGTGATCGTCTGGCGTACGAAACACCGACAGGCCGTAAGGGTTTGAAAGAAATTCAGGCGCCGTTCCAAGTGTTTTGTCGAAGCTTGCCTTCGGAGCGGGCGCTTGCGTCATCCTTTCGCGAAGCATAATCTTTTCATGCTCCAGTCTGGCTATGTGCTTTTCGAGTGCGGAAATCACGCTCGGGATACTTGCCTCCGTGAGGCGTTCCAGGAACCGATCGATCTGCTTTTCATTTTTTGGAAGCTGCGCGCCCTTCGCCTTTGCGCAATCCTCGTCTTGGCCTCATGGGGTCGGGTCAGAATGGATTTGTCCTGGAACTACCGTACCAGTGTGCGATCAGATCGCGGACTGCGTTCTTCCAGCGTTTTGAGGAGTACTTCATACGCGCTGTCGATGTCCTCCCGCAACGCAGAGACCGCGCCGTCGGCATCGCCCGCGCAGATGCGCTGAAGCAACGCCCGATGCTGCCGGTTGGACGCCTTGTAGTGGCCATGACGTTGCAGGAGGTGGAACTGTGGATTGATCCGGAGCCACAGCGTGCCGATGATCTCGAGCATGAGCGCGGAGCCTGCCTGCGCGTAGATCGCGAAGTGGAACTCGTAATTGCGGTGGATGAAGTCGCGCACCTGCCCTTTGGCTTCCGCATCTTCCATGCGTTCCAGCAGGGCTTCGAGTTTCGCTTCGAACTCCGGCGTCCGGTTCGCAACGGCCCAGGTGACCGCCGAGGCCTCGATCTCGGAGCGGACCCTGCGGAGATCCTCGAGCTGCCCCGCGCCGAGCAGAGGCACACCGATCGACCGACCGGAAACGACGGTCAGCGCCCCGAGCGCCATCAGTCGGGAAATCGCCTCGCGGACAGGCATTGGGCTGACGTTCAGCGCCTTGGCGATGCTCGCCACGGTGACCGATTCTCCCGGCGCGATCTCTCCTTGGAGGATCAGGTCACACAGGCGCTGGTGAACCAGTGCTTGAAGCGTCTCCTTCTTCAGCGGCGTCACATTCTCGAGCATGTCCGGATCCTCTTGTTCTGCAGGGCAAGGTACGAAATTTCGCTTCAAAGAGAAAGATGTTTTGACTTTTGATCAAAGATATTTAATCTCAAGTCCTGTCGGCGACCGGGAGGGTCGCCTATCAAGGGAGGAAGTCATGATTGGACGTTTACTCGCGGGCGCCGCCTGCGCCATCGGTCTTGCCGGGGCAGCACAGGCCCAGGATGCCGAGCCATACAAGATCTTTCTGTCGATGAGCTACATCGGCAATGACTGGCAGGCCGAAGCCTCGAACATGATCAAGGCACTGGCCGCATCCGAGGAGTACAAGGATCGCCTGAACCTTGATGTGCAAGTTGCCGGCCCCAACGCCCAGCGCCAGATCCAGCAGATCAATGCCATGGTGCAGGCGGGCGCGGATGCGATCGTAGTCTACCCGATCTCGCCCACCGCGCTGAACAGCGTGGTGCGCAGCGCCTGCTCGCGCGGTGTGACGATCATCGCCTATGACGCCGAAATCACCGAGCCCTGCGCCTATAACGTCACCATCGACCAAGCCGAAGCGGGTCGCAAGACAGCCGAATGGCTGGTCGAGCAGATGGGCGGCGAGGGCGATGTGGTGATGGTGACGGGCGTTCCGGGAACCTCGGTCGACACCGCCCGTACCTCGGCCGCGAAGGAGGTCTTCGCGCAGCATGACGGCATCAATATCGTCGGTGAGGCCGTTGGCATGTGGAGCCAGGCGGTGGCGCGGACCGAACTTAACAAGCTGATGGCCACCCGCGACTGGTCCGCGATCGACGGGCTGTGGATGCAGGTCGGCTGCTACACGGCCAACGCGATGCAACTCGAGGCGGGCCAAGCGCCCGAAGACCTGCTGCCCTGCGCGGGCGAAGGCTCGAACGGCGGACGCATCCAGATGCTGCCCGCCGATACCGCGGTCGACGGCGCGTCTGCGCCCTATGCGCCGATGGGCGCGCCGCGGATTTCCTATGCCTCTCCGCCCTATTCCGGGGCGCTGGCGCTGAAGCTGGCGGTCGACAAGCTCGATGGGGTGGAGATCCCGCAGCACACCACCCTGCCGCTGCCGCTGGTCACCAACGAGACGGTCGAGCTGTGCGAAACCGGGAGCTGGGAAGAACAGAAGGCCGGCTGCAACGCCTTCCAGCCGGGTCTGGTGTCGAATCCGGGCTGGTTCGCCTCGATCTTCTCGGAAGAGCTGCCGCAACTCGGGTTGAACGCCGCGCTTGTGGGCCAGCCCGAGCGCTGATCCCCGGCCCCGATCCGGCGGCAGACTGCCGCCGGACCCCTTCACAGCATTCTCGAGGACGCCATGTCATCCGCACCCGCTGTCGCGGTCTCCGGCCTGACCAAGGCCTACGGGCCGACCGTGGCCAATGACCAAGTCGAATTTTCCGTTGCCCGGGGCCGCGTCCACGCGTTGCTGGGCGAGAACGGCGCAGGCAAGTCGACCACGATGAAGCTGCTGTCGGGTCTCGTGCGGCCCGACGCCGGCAGCATCTGTATCGACGGACGGGAAGTCGCGTTGCGCTCGCCGCGCGACGCCCATGCGGCGGGCATCCAGACCGCCTTCCAGGAACTGACCCTGGTGCCGGACCTGACGGTGCTCGACAACATGCTTCTGCCGCGCGCGCCGTGGACGCCGCTCGGCACGCTGAACCGCGGTCGCACCCGCCGCGCCCTATCCGCCCATTTCTACGCACTCGACCTTTCCGTCGACCTCGATGCGCTGGCCGGCGAGCTGAGCCTCGCGGTCCGCCAGAAGATCGAGATAGCACGGGCACTCTATCGCAAGCCGCAGATACTGCTGCTGGACGAGCCGACCTCTGCCTTGTCGGGCAGCGATGTTGACTGGCTCGGGCGCATCATCGCCGATGCGGCGGTACAGGGTATAACGGTGCTGTTCATCTCTCACCGCATGCCCGAGGTGCGCGCCTTTTGCGACACGCTTACAATCCTGCGCAACGGACGCTCTGTCCATTCTGCGAGGGTAGCCGATGTCACCGACGCCGAGGTGGTCGAGATGATCATCGGACGTTCTGTGGAAAATGCGTTTCCTCCGCCGCGCCCGCCGCGCGACAGGCATGACGAAACGCCGGTGCTGGCGACACGCGGCCTGTCCGCCGGGCCGAAATTGCACGGGGTCGACATCGCGCTACACAGGGGCGAGATCCTCGGCATTGCTGGTTTGCAGGGCATGGGGCAGGAGGCGCTGTTCTCGGCTCTGTTCGGGCAGGAACACTTGCATGCGGGCCATGTCGAACTCGACGGCGCGCCGCTGCATTTGCGCTCGCCCGCCGACGCGCTGCATCCGTCCGTCGCCATCGGCCTCGTACCTGAGGAACGCAAGACGCAGGGACTG
The DNA here is from genome assembly GCF_013459645.1 of Martelella sp. NC20. NCBI lineage: Bacteria > Pseudomonadati > Pseudomonadota > Alphaproteobacteria > Hyphomicrobiales > Aurantimonadaceae > Martelella > Martelella soudanensis. The sequence goes on along the minus strand of NZ_CP054861.1, from coordinate 4,640,491 downwards.
TTTCTCAAGCTGCCGGGACGGCAGAACGCCAGCCTGCCGGTGCTGGACCGTTTCCGTCGCGGCCCGCTGCTGGATGATGCCGCCGAAGCGCGCGCCGCCGCCGGGGCCTTTGCCGCAGTCGAAGTCGACGCGCGCGCGCACTACCTGCCCGCAGGCGCGTTTTCGGGTGGCAACCAGCAGAAGATCGTATTGGCGAAGTGGCTGGTCGCACAAAGCCGCATACTGTTGCTTTTCGATCCGACGCGCGGCATCGATGTGGGCACAAAGGAACAGCTCTACGCCCTGCTGCGCGCCTATTCCGACGCCGGCGGTTCTGTGCTGCTGCACTCGACCGAAATTCCCGAACTGGTTCATCTCTGCGACCGCGTCGGGGTGCTTTACGAGGGCCGCGTGCGCTGCTGGCTTGAAGGCGACGCCCTGTCCGAGAAAACAATCATGGCAGCGACGCTTGGGGGAAGCGATCCGCTCCACGTCTCGACGCCCCGCGACCGGCAGGAGGTTCCCGCATGATCGATCAGCCCCTTACGTCTGCCCCGCCCGCTGGCTTGTTGCCAGGCCTGCGCAGCCTGAAACGCGCCCAGGCGGTGATCGTCGCCGCTCTGGTGTTTGCCGGGCTGATGCTGCTGAACAGCCTTCTCAGCCCGTATCCGCTGAGCTATTTCGACATTTCCTTCCTTTCCAGCGGCGGAGCCACCACGGCTATCGCCGCAGCCGGCCAGACGCTGGTGATCATCTCCGGCGGGTTCGACCTGTCGGCAGGAGCCGTGGTGTCGTTGGTCAATGCGGTGCTTGCAACCTCGATGGACCCGTCGAACATGGAGGCCTCCGTGCCGCTCTGGACTGCCATCGGCATCGCCATCGGCACGAGCGTCGGCGCGGTCAACGGCTTTTTCGTCGCGGTGATGCGGCTTCAGCCCATTGTTGTAACGCTCGCTGTGATGTTCATCGTCCAGGGGCTGACCCTGCTGGTCATGGCGACGCCCGGCGGCTTCGTCGCGCCGTCGCTGGCAACGGTCTATCTCGGCGACACGCTGCCAGGCCTGTTGCCCGCACCGCTGACCCTGCTGGGTGTGCTGGTGCTGCTGTGGCTCTGGCTCAAGCGCACGGCGTTCGGCGTGGCGCTCTTCGCTGTGGGCAGTGATATCGAGGCGTCACGTGCAACCGGGCTCAGAACCCGCACCGTCACCTTCGTCACCTACATGCTAGCCGGCGGGCTCTACGGGCTGGCCGGAGTCTTCGTCAGTGCCCAGACCGGCAGCGGTGATCCGCTGGTGGGCAACGCGTTGCTGCTGCCGACCTTCGCCGCCGTCGTCATCGGCGGAACCCGGCTCGGCGGCGGCAAGGGCGGCATTCCAGGTACGATCCTCGGGGCCTATATCCTGATGATCGTGGTCAATCTTCTGCTGTCGCTCAACGTCTCGGCCTATTACGCAACCATCGCCGAAAGCGCCGTGTTGCTGGTTGCCGTGCTGGCGGGTTCGCTCACCAAGGACAGCCCGCTATCGCAGCGCCTGCGCGAACTAAAGGACGCGTTCGCCGCCCGCCGCAAGGGCTGGCTGGTATCGCAGCGTCCGAAGGCGGACCGCAGGCTTGTCTTCACCCAGCCTTCCGGAACCGCGCCGAAATTGAATTTCACGCAGCGTTATGGCGCAACGCTGCGCCACGCGCTTCCTGCCTGGATTTGCCTCGTACTGGTGCTGATCGCGACGCAGCTCGTGCTTGGAGGTGTGTTTACCGGATGGCGCTACTGGGATTCGCTGCTCGTGCTCTCAAGCTTCCTCGCCATCCTGGCGCTGGGCCAGGGTGCTGTGATCCTGACCGGCGGGCTCGATCTTTCGCTGCCATGGTGCATCGCGCTGTCGGGCGTGTTGATGACGGGGCTTGTCGGAGGCCAGGACGCCGGCCTTCTGGTGGCCCTGCCGGTGGTGTTCGCCGTGGCGGCGATGATCGGACTGGCAAACGGTCTCGGCGTGGTCGCTCTGGGGCTCTCGCCGATCGTGGTCACGCTGGCGATGAACGGCATCCTGCAGGGCGCGGCGCTGATCTGGTCCGGCGGCACGCCGGCGGGTTTTGCCCCGCCCGCGCTGCGCTGGCTCATGACCGGGAAGATCCTTGGCGTGACCCCGGTTATCCTGTTTATGGTCGCCTTTGCCGCCGCAGCGATCCTTCTGCTGGGACGCACCGTCTTCGGTCGCCAGGTTTATGCCGTCGGCAACAGCGCGCTCGCCGCGCGTCTGTCGGGCGTGCGAAGCGGGCGGGTTATCGTCTCGGTCTACATACTGTCGGCGCTCTGCGCCGCGCTGGTTGGCGTACTGCTGGCCGGGTTTTCCGGACAGGCAAGCCTCGGCATGGGCGACGACTATCTGCTGCCCTCGATCGCCGTGGTGGTGGTTGGCGGCGCACTGATCACCGGCGGGCGCGGGCATTACGCCGGCATGCTGGGTGGCGCTCTGCTGCTCACCGCGATGCAGATGCTGCTCGCGGGCACCGCACTGCCCTTTGCCTTCCGGTCCGTATTCTTCGGCCTTGTCATCCTGATGGCCGTTATCGCCCTGCGCGAATGAAGGAGATTGACATGAACGACACCCCCCGTATGATTTTGCCTGGCCTTGCGGGCATGCGCGTCGCGGTCACCGCCGGCGCAGGCGGCATCGGCCTTTGCATCGCGCGCGAACTGGCCCGACAGGGCGCCCGCCTGGCGATCTGCGACGTGGATCCCGCCGCGCTTGAAACCGCCGCCGCCGAACTTGACGCCGAGGTCGCGATGCTGGCCGACGTCTCGGACGAGGCCGAGGTCGCGGCATTCTTCAAGTCCATCGGGACCGGCATGGGCGGGCTCGACGCGCTGGTCAACAACGCCGGCATCGCCGGCCCGACCGGCGGCGTCGACGCGATATCGCCTGCCGACTGGCGACGCTGCATCGATATCTGCCTGACCGGCCAGTTCCTCTGCACCCATCATGCCGTGCCGATGCTGCGTGCGGCCGGCGGCGGGGCCATCGTCAACATCTCGTCGTCTGCGGGCAAGTTCGGTTATGCCTTCCGCACCCCCTACGCCTCGGCCAAGTGGGGCGTTGTCGGCTTCACCCAGAGCCTTGCCAAGGAGCTGGGGCCGGACAATATCCGCGCCAATGCCATCCTGCCGGGCATCATCGCCGGACCACGCATCGAAAAGGTGATCGCCGCCCGCGCGGAGCAGACCGGCCTCAGTCACGAGGCAATGACCGAGCGCTACCTGGCCAACGTCTCGCTGCGGCGCATGACCCCGCCGGAGGATGTCGCCGACATGGCCGCCTTCCTGATCGCCGATACCGGACGCAACCTGTCGGGGCAGAGCTTCCCCGTCGACGGCAACGTGGAGACGCTCTAATGCCCGCCCCTGTCGCCTGCATCGGCGCCGGCCTGATCGGCCGCGCCTGGTCCATCGTCTTCGCCCGCGCCGGCCACGAGGTGCGGCTCTGGGACGAGAGCGCCGAAGCGCCGCATGCCGCGCGCGCCTTTGCCGCCGAGATGCTGCCCGAACTGGGGCGGCTCGGCCTCATCGATTGTGACCCCGAGGAGGCGCTTGCGCGCATCCGCCCCGTCGCCACGCTCGAAGAAGCGCTGGACGGCGTGGAGCACGTGCAGGAAAGCACGTTCGAGGAGATCGGCGTGAAGCGCGCGATCTTCGCGCGGCTCGATGCGATCGCGGGTCCGGAAACGGTTCTGGCCTCGTCTTCCTCCGCTTTGCTACCCTCGGTGATCTCCGAGGGGCTTGCGGGACGTCACCGTGTGATGGTGAACCACCCGATCAACCCCGCCTACCTGGTCCCGGCGGCGGAACTGGTGCCCGCGCCCTGGACCGATCCCGCGCTGATGGACCGCACCGCGACCATGCTGCGCGCCGCGGGGATGCGACCCATTGTCATGAAAAAGGAGATCGACGGCTTCATCATGAACCGGATGCAGGGGGCTCTGCTCCACGAGGCCTTCCGGCTGGTCGAGGGCGGCTTTGCCAGCGCCGAGGACGTGGATATCGGCCTCAGCGAGGGGCTTGCGCTGCGCTGGTCCTTCATCGGGCCGTTCGAAACGATCGATCTCAACGCCCCCGACGGCGTGCGGCAATATGTCGAACGCTATGCGGGCATCTATGACGGCCTTTCCGAGCAGCCCCCCGCCGACTGGCGCGGCGCGGTGCTGGACCGCATCGAGGCGGAGCGCCGCGCCGCCCTGCCGGCAACAGACATCGCCGACCGGCAAGCCTGGCGCGACCGGCGACTCATGGCGCTTGCCGCCCACAAGCGGCGCGCCGCAAACGAAATCGGAGACTGAGACCATGCCTGACAAGGTGATCATCACCTGCGCCGTGACCGGCGCCATCCATACCCCGACCATGTCGGAATATCTGCCCATCACCCCCGACGAGATCGCCGAGGCCGCCATCGGCGCCGCCGAGGCCGGGGCCGCGATCCTGCATCTGCATGCGCGCGACCCCAAGACCGGCAAGCCCGATCAGTCGCCGGAAGCCTTCGCGCCCTTCCTCAGCCGCATCAAGCAGTCGACGAACGCGGTCGTAAACATTACCACTGGCGGCTCGCCCTATATGACCGTGGACGAGCGCACCAAACCGGCGGCGCATTGGTCGCCCGAAGTCGCCTCGCTCAACATGGGTTCGATGAATTTCGGCTTCTTCCCGCTGTTGGCGAAATACAAGGAATTCAAGCACGAATGGGAACGCGAACACCTTGAGGGCTCGCGCGACCTGGTGTTCCGCAACTCGTTCAAGGACATCGAATATGTGCTCGAGACCTGCTACGGCAACGGCACAAGGTTCGAGTTCGAATGCTACGACATCTCGCATCTCTACAACCTCGCCCATTTCGCCGATCGCGGGCTGGTGAAGCCGCCCTTCTTCGTGCAGTCGGTCTTCGGGCTTCTGGGCGGCATCGGCACCCACCCCGAGGACGTCATGCACATGAAGCGCACCGCCGGCCGGCTGTTCGGCAGCGATTTCCGCTGGTCGGTGCTGGGCGCGGGGAAGGACCAGTTCCGCATCGCTGCCCAGGCGGTCAGCATGGGCGGGAACATCCGCGTCGGGCTGGAGGACAGCATCTGGATTGCGCGCGGCAGGCTGGCGGAGAGCAACGCCCAGCAGGTTGCCAAGGCGCGCGCGCTTGTCGAGGGGCTGGGGCTCGAGATCGCCACCCCGGACGAGGCCCGCGAGATGCTGGCGCTCAAGGGCGGCGACGCTGTGAATTTCTGACAGGGAGGAAGACGGTTATGAAGATCGACATTTTACTGGACGTGAAGACCACGCTGGGCGAGGGCCCGGTCTGGGACGTGGAGAGCCAGCGGCTCTATTTCATCGACTCGATGGACGGGCGGGTGTTCCGCTGCACCGCCGAAGGTACAGAGCTGCGCGCCTGGGACGTGCCGGGCAAGATCGGATCCATGGCGCTGCGCAAGGACGGCTCCGGCGCCATCGTGTCGCTGGACAAGGGATTCCATCTGCTGGATTTCGAAAGTGGCGACTGCCAGTTGCTGCACGACCCCGAGCCGGGATTGGACACCACCCGTCTCAATGACGGTAAATGCGACCGCAAGGGACGGTTCTTCGCCGGCTCCATGGACATGATGGAAGAGGGCCCGAAAGGCGCGCTCTATCGGGTCGATCCGGACCTGAGCGTCACCACGGTCGACAACGGCATCATCTGCTCGAACGGGCCGTGTTTCTCGCCGGACGACAGGACCTTCTATTTCACCGACACCTGGACAGGCGAGGTCTGGGCCTATGACTACGACATCGAGACCGGTGCGGTTTCGAACCGCCGGACCTTTACGAAGGTCGACACCTCGAACGGCGGCGCGGCGGATGGCGCAACGGTGGACGCGGAGGGATATTACTGGCTGGCACTGGTCTATGACGGGCGGCTCTGCCGCTACGCGCCGGATGGCACGCTTGACCGCGAGATCGAGATGCCGGTGAAGAAGGTGACCAGCGTGCAGTTCGGCGGGCCGAATCTCGATGTGCTCTATGTCACGTCGATGGCCAAGCCGCCACTACCCCGCTTTCCTGGCGACGGCGTTCTGCGCGGCAGCCTTTTCGCGATCACGGGGCTTGGGGTCAAAGGCCTGCCCGAACCGCGCTTTGCGGGTTGAAGAGCGGCGGCAATGGCCAATGCAGTACATCGCGCTCTCTGGATCGGGGCCTTGGCAAGGCGCTTGCCGGTTTGGCCGTTGCCACAAACGATGCCTTTGGAAGGCCGTCGATTTACACTCCAATCGGTTCCTCTTCAATGCCTTTGATGCAGCGGCAGCACTCTCGCTCTCATCAATTCCGACCCGACGCGAACACCTGTCGCTCTCTTTTGTGTCGTGTGTACCGCTGCCGCGCCGGCTTTGAACCTGAAGCTGGGTTGTTTCCAGTCTGCAAGGTATGGCAAAGATGCGTCAGTCGGTCGGAGTGCGCCGTGGTTAATTTGGCATCACCGAAAACATCTTGGCGGCCAGGGCGGCCTATTCCGTTGCAAAGACAATGTCCGATTACAAGCGCCGACGATCCGCATTGTTTGTGCTGCAGGTTCGGCAATTCAATCAAGCTGCCGTCCCAAGAAATTCTATACCCAACAATTTCTATAGGGGAGGGTATTCATGATGGGTTGAGGGGGTGAGGCTTCACACTTTTCCTTGTCCGCCTCTGCTCGATGTTGAGCGCCTTCGTGCGCATCGTCCTGCGCAATTCGCTGCCGGGTATTCTGTCCACAGCGATCTACAGCTTCCTTCTGGCCTGGAATAACTACCTGATCGCGCTGGTCTTTCTCAGGTCCGATTCCAACTTCACGCTGCCGATCGGACTTCAGACCTTCTTTCAGCAGAACCAGGCCGACTGGGGACCGGTGATGGCCTGTGCCGTCATCATGCTGCTGCCCCCGGTTCTGGTTTTTGCCTTTCTCAATCGTTTCTTCAGCATCGGCGGCGTCGGCGGTGCACTTGCAGGCAAATAGTCATGCAGTCCGGGGAGATTTAAATGGCTGAAATGAGCATCGACACAGTCGGTAAATTCTATGGTGCCTATGAGGCGCTGAAACAGGTCTCCGTCGAGATAGAAGATGGGGAGTTCGTCATCCTTGTTGGGCCGTCCGGCTGCGGGAAGTCGACGCTCCTGCGCATGATCGCCGGTCTGGAAGACATATCCTCTGGCGAGATCCGGATCGCCGAGCAGGTTGTGAACGATCTCGCTCCCAAGGATCGCGATATCGCGATGGTGTTTCAGAATTATGCGCTCTATCCGCACATCACGGTTGCGGAAAACATGTCCTTTGCGCTGAAGATGAAGCGTGTTCCCAAGGCGGAAATCGATGCCAAGATCCGGCAGGCCGCAGACATTCTCGGACATGGCGCGCTTCTTGAACGCCGTCCGCGCGAGCTGTCCGGCGGGCAGCGACAGCGCGTGGCAATGGGGCGCGCGATCCGCAGGTCTTTCTCTTCGATGAGCCGCTTTCCAACCTTGACGCCAAGTTGCGCGTGCAGGTGCGCGCCGAAATCAAGGAGCTTCATCAGCGGCTGAAAACAACGATCATCTATGTCACGCATGATCAGATCGAAGCGATGACGATGGCGGACAAGATCGTGGTGATGAAGGACGGGCGAATTGAACAGGTCGGCGCGCCGCTGGAGCTCTATGACCATCCGGTGAATATGTTCGTTGCCGGCTTTCTGGGATCGCCATCGATGAACTTCATCAGCGGCACAGTCACGGACACCGGATTCCGCATCTCTGGCGACTACGAACTTCCTCTTGCCGATAAACGCGAAGCGGCGGTCTATGGTATCAGGCCGGAAAACATTGCCCTTGATCCGGACGGGTTGCCTGCCGAAGTCGTCGTCGTCGAGCCCACCGGGTCTGAAACGCAGGTTATTTTCCGTCTGGGCGGCGAACAGATTGTCGGCATCTTCCGCGAGCGGATCGAGGCCCGGCCGGGGGGTATTTTGAAGCTCATGCCCGATGCAACGAAGGTTCACCTGTTCGACCGCGACGGTTTGTGCTCGATCTGGAGCGGATTCCGCTCTAGCAGTCTGTCGGATTTTCTATGAGGTCGTTTTGGAATTGAGCGGCTTCGAAGCGGAATTGGGGTGAGGTTCGCCCGCCCTCACGCCGTTTCGGCCCTCAACTTGGCCATTCTCTTGACGTTACAGGCCAAGGCGACGAGGCTCCATTCGCTTTTGACCTTTTCGAGGCCACGAAGCCTGGAGTTTCGGAATCCCAGCGCCGATTTGAGGATGCCGAAGACGGGTTCGACGGTCTGTTTGCGCAGTTTGTGCATGGCCCGTCCCTCCTTTGTTTCCAGCGCCTCTTTCATCTCGATCCTCCAGGGGTCCTTGATCGCCCGCGGCGGTTTGTCCTTGTCCGGCGGTGGACGGAAGTCATAGGGCCGCTGGGGCTGTGTGGACGAAATCGCCACCAGTGGTTCGATGCCCCGGGCCTTCAATGCCGTGACCGCTTCGCCGCTGGCATAACCGGCATCACCCAGAACCCGCTTCGGTGTGCCAAGCTCCGCGTCGATCAACGCCATTGTCTCCACGAAGGTCGGCTGATCGCTCGGCGTGGTGGCGACATTCGTGGCGACAATCAGTTGGGTGCCGTCGGCGTCGACAACGGCCTGTGCGTTATAATACCAAGGCGCGAAGATGCTGACGCATCCCCGCCTAGAAGGAATTGCGAATTTCCCAATTGTCCTGGTGACTTGGTATAAGCTTGACGATATTCATGCCGCGCTGACTTGCGCATCAATTGACTGTCGGGGTCGCTCAGATTGGTCTGACCTTTCGGTGGAGGGGGCGGCCCATTTCCATTTGGGCCATCGTCCGACGCCCTTGGCGGAGACCCCTTGCGTCCCGTCCTGGCATCGAAGGCCGCCTTCTTCTCGTCATAGGCGCGCCTGGCGTCTTCATGCTCGGCCTTGGCCTTGGCCTCGGCCTCAAGCCGGGCACAGGCCGCGTCCAGCTTCGCCTTCAAGGCCTCCCGCTACCCCTCAAGCACCGGTGCTTGAGGGGTAGCGGGGTGATCTTTGGGATTGGCAAGAAAGAGCCGCAGCGCCTCAAGCAGCTCGTTGGTCGCCGCCGCCTGTTGCAGGTCTCGCCGCTTTGCCTGTCGTGGGTCTGTGGTCCGGAGGGATACGGTCAGTTCTCGCTTGAAGCGTCCCGTCTTCGGATTGACGAAAGTTGAAAACACAGGCGGGAGCCGCGTAGGCGCTGCCTTTTCGCCGTTGCATATATGTCATCCCTGCCATGTGGTGTCCGACCCCTGTGGGCTAGCATTGCGTACAAGCACGCTGCCGACAAGGTGTTGAAACCTTAAAGCTTTTTAGAGATAAATGCATTAAGAAGCTCATTGGCGCGCCCGACAGGATTCGAACCTGTGACCTTTGGAATCGGAATCCAACACTCTATCCAGCTGAGCTACGGGCGCTTTGCGCGGGCGTGATCCGCCTGCGCGGTCTGTTTAACCCAGCTTGCGGGCTGCATCAATCGCAAAAATACCGGGTCGTGAAAAACCCTTGCCGTTTGCAGGAATGGTCTCGCCGCCGGCGCCTATTAGACCATAGGATAAGACGCGGTCGTCCGGGACCCGACATCAGCTCGCGGGCGGGCTTGAAATTCAACGGGTTAATTCGCCCGAAAGCCGGAAACATAGCAGAAATGGTATATCAGCTTCGGCGATCTCGATTTGACACGCGTCGCGTTCTGGTAGCACCCTTGTGCCGCGATCTGCGTTTTGCAACCGCAAGGGTTGCGAAGGGGAGGACCTGAGAGCCGACACATCGGCCAAGGCGCGGAGCGAACACATATTCGCGAATTGGGAGAGAGCTATGAAATTGGTAGTTTCCGCACTTGCCGTTGCGGCAATGACGGTTGCGTCGTTTGCCGTGCCGGCCTTTGCGCAGGACAAGGGCACGATCGGGATCGCGATGCCGACGAAATCGTCGGCCCGGTGGATTTCGGACGGTGAGTCCATGGTCGCACAGTTCAAAGAGGCTGGCTACGACACCGACCTGCAATATGCTGAGGACAATATTCCTAACCAGCTTTCGCAGATCGAAAACATGATTACCAAGGGCGTCGATGCGCTGGTGATCGCCTCGATCGACGGCACCACGCTTTCCAACGCGCTTGCAAACGCCGCAGCCGCCGGCATTCCGGTGGTCGCCTATGACCGGCTGATCCGCGAGAGCCCGGATGTCGACTATTACGCCACATTTGACAATTTCCAGGTCGGCGTGCTTCAGGCCGAGAGCCTGGTCGACGGTCTGAATCAGCGCTTCCCCGATGGCAAGCCCTGGAATGTCGAGCTGTTCGGCGGCTCGCCGGACGACAACAATGCCTATTTCTTCTATGATGGCGCGATGTCGGTGCTGCAGCCGATGATCGATTCCGGCGATATCGTCATCCCGTCCGGCCAGATGGGCATGAACCAGGTCGGCACGCTGCGCTGGGATGGCGCGGAAGCGCAGGCCCGGATGGATAATCTTCTGTCGGCCAACTATACCGACAGTGAGGTCAACGGTGTGCTTTCGCCCTATGACGGCCTTTCGATCGGTATCCTGTCCTCGCTGAAGGGCGTGGGCTACGGTTCTGGTGATCAGAAGATGCCGATCGTGACCGGTCAGGATGCCGAAATTCCCTCGGTCAAGTCGATCATCGCCGACGAACAGTATTCGACGGTGTTCAAGGATACGCGCGAGCTTGCCCGCGTGACAGTTGGCATGGTTGATGCCCTGCTGGCCGGCGGCGAGCCGGAAATCAACGACACCAAGACATACGACAATGGCGTCAAGGTGGTCCCGTCCTATCTGCTGTCGCCGGTCTCGGTCGATGCCTCCAACTGGGAGGAAATCCTGGTCGATCAGAGCGGCTATTACACCCTTGACCAGCTTAAGTAGCAATTCTGGCGGACGGGCGCTTTTTCGCCCGTCCGTTGCTTTCTGCGGTCGCGCCAAGCCCAGCCGGATTTTATTGTGCGACCTGATATGACTTACGTGCCTCAGAATTGATGCCGTTGGCAATGCGGCGCAAGAGGCGATGAACCCTCCGGAAAGCCGGAGGGCGACCGGGCCGTCGGGCCCTTGAAGGGAGAGAGACATGCGGAAGATTATCTCAATGCTTGCAGCCGCTTCGGTGGTGGCTGTCGCGATCGGCGCACCGGCGATCGCCGCCGACAAGGGCTATGTCGGCATCGCCATGCCGACCAAGGGCCTTGACCGCTGGAACAAGGACGGCGCGTCCATGGTCGAGCAGTTCGAGGCGGCCGGCTACAAGACCGACCTGCAATATGCTGAAAACGAAATCCCCCAGCAGCTTTCGCAGATCGAGAACATGATCACCAAGGGCGTCACCGTTCTCGTGGTCGCGGCGATCGACGGCGGCTCGCTCAGCGGCCCGCTCGCCAATGCGGGCGCCGCCGGCATTCCGGTGATCGCCTATGACCGGCTGATCCTCAACACGCCCGATGTCGATTATTACGCGACCTTCGATAACTACAAGGTTGGCGTGTTGCAGGGCAACAGCCTGGTGGCGGGCCTGAAAGAGCGCTTCCCCGACACCAAGCCCTGGAATGTCGAGCTTTTCGGCGGTTCGCCGGACGATAACAACGCCTATTTCTTCTATAACGGCGCGATGTCGGTCATCCAGCCGCTGATCGATTCCGGCGATATCGTGATCCCGTCCGGCCAGATGGGCATGGACAAGATCGGGACGCTGAACTGGTCGAACGCCGCCGCCCAGGCGCGCATGGACAACCTGTTGTCGGCCTATTACACCGACAAGCCGCTACACGGCGTCTATGCCTCCAACGATGACCTTGCCATGGGATCGATCTCGTCGCTGAAGGGTATCGGCTACGGTTCCGGCGACATGAAGATGCCGATCATTACCGGCCAGGACAGCAATCTGCCGAACGTCAAGGCGATCGTCGACGGCGACCAGTATTCCTCGATCTTCAAGGATACCCGCAAGCTCGCCGGCGTCACCGTCGGCATGGTGGAAGCCATCGGCGAAGGCAAGGAGCCGGAAGTCAACGACACCAGCACCTATAACAACGGCGAGAAAGACGTGCCGTCCTACCTGCTGGAACCGGTGATCGTCACCCAGGACAACTGGAAGCAGATCCTGGTCGATGACAGCGGCTATTACACCATGCAGCAGATCGAGAACTGATAGAACCGACTTTGCTCAAGGGCCCGTCGCCGGTACCATCCGGCGGCGGGCCTGACGCGCGCAGGCCCGGCACGGCGTCCGGCGTTGTGTCGATGGAATGGGTGGGATCGGCGGGCAGGCCGCGATCCGGTGCCAAACGGATGACAGGTGTCATGACGAAATTGCTCGAAATGCGAAAGATCACGAAGACCTTTCCCGGTGTGAAGGCGTTGAGTGATGTCGACCTCCAGGTCGAGGAAGGCGAGATCCACGCTCTGGTCGGCGAGAACGGGGCAGGCAAATCCACGCTGATGAAGGTGCTCTCCGGGGTCTATCCTCATGGATCCTACGACGGCGAAATCTACTATGACGGTGAGCTGGCGATCTTTTCCGGCATTGCCGACAGCGAAAAGAAGGGCGTCATCATCATCCACCAGGAACTGGCGCTGGTGCCGCAATTGTCGATCGCGGAAAACATCTTCCTCGGCAACGAGGTGTCTAGGGCAGGCGTGATCGACTGGCCGGAAACCTTCGATCGCACCGAAAAACTGCTCAGAAAGGTGGGGCTGAAGGATCCGCCGGCAACGCTGGTGGACAAGATCGGCGTCGGCAAGCAGCAGCTCGTCGAAATCGCCAAGGCGCTTTCCAAGGATGTGCGGCTGCTGATCCTGGACGAGCCGACGGCGGCCCTTTCGGAATCCGACAGCGCCAAGCTTCTCAAATTGCTGCTCGAACTGAAACAGCAGGGCATTACGTCGATCCTGATCTCGCACAAGCTGAACGAGGTCGAACAGGTCGCCGACAACATCACGGTGCTGCGCGATGGCGCCTCGGTCGCAGATATCGATTGCGCCGCGGAGGAGGTGAGCGAGGCCCGGATCATTCAGGCCATGGTCGGCCGGACCATGGAAAACCGCTATCCCGACCGCGAACACAAGATCGGCGAGGAACTGATGGTGGTGAAGGACTGGACTGTCTGGCACCCCGAGCAGGCCGATCGAAAGGTGATCAAGAATGTCGGCTTCAATGTGCGCGCCGGCGAGATCGTCGGCATCGCGGGCGTGATGGGGGCAGGCCGCACCGAGCTTGCGATGAGTATTTTCGGCCACAGCTATGGGCGCAACATCTCCGGCGAGGTCTGGCTCGGCGGCAACAAGGTGGATGTCACCACCGTGCCGAAGGCCATTCATGCCGGTCTTGCCTATGTAACGGAAGACCGCAAGGGCCTGGGGCTGATCCTCGATGAACCGATCACCCGGAACGTGACGCTCGCCCATCTTGGCGGGGTGTCGCGCTACGGCGTGCTGAACTCCGCCGAGGAAACCAAGACGTCCGAACATTACCGCAAGGCCATGAACATCCGCACGCCGTCCGTGGCCCAGCGCGTGGTCAACCTTTCGGGCGGCAACCAGCAGAAGGTGGTGCTGTCGAAATGGCTGTTCACCCAGCCGGACGTACTGATTCTGGACGAGCCGACCCGCGGCATCGATGTCGGCGCCAAATACGAGATCTACACACTCATGAACGAGCTTGCGGCCGAAGGCCGGGGGGTCGTGATGATCTCCTCCGAAATGCCGGAACTGCTCGGCATGTGCGACCGCATCTACATCATGAACGAGGGGGCATTGGTGGGCGAACTGAGCGCCGCAGAGGCGAGCCAGGAACGCATCATGTCCTTCATTGTCAGAAAATGAGAAAGAGTTGACGATGAATACACCAGAGGAAACCACGGCAGTCGAGAACAAGCCCTCGATCCGCTCCTATCTGACGCTCAGGATGCGCGATTACGGCATCCTGCTCGCCCTGCTCGTCATCATCGCGTTTTTCCAGGTCATGACCGACGGCGTGCTGATGCGACCGGTCAACATCACCAACCTGTTCCTGCAGAATTCCTATGTGATCATCATGGCGCTCGGCATGCTAATGGTCATCGTTGCGGGGCATATCGACCTGTCGGTGGGCTCGATCGTGGGTTTCATCGGCGCGCTTGCCGCGGTGATGATCGTGCACTGGAACCTGCCGGTCATCGTCGCCTTCGTTGCCTGCATCTTCGCCGGCATGCTGATCGGGGCATGGCAGGGATATTGGGTCGCCTACTGGCGCATACCATCCTTTATCGTCACGCTTGCCGGCATGCTGATCTTTCGGGGGCTTTCGCTGTGGCTCCTCAACGGTCAGTCGGTCGGGCCGTTCCCCGGCTCGTTCCAGTTGCTGTCGACGGGGTTCGTGCCGGACATTTTCGGCGTTGGGAAACCCAATATGACGGCGCTCGCAGCCGGCATCATCGCGGCGGCCGCGATCGTCTATCTTGCCTGGCGTTCGCGCGCCCGCAACGTCGCCTACGGCATCGAGGACGAGCCGCTTTCCTTCTTCCTCGGGCGCAACATCATCGTCGCGGGCGTTCTGGTGTTCGTATCCTGGAAGCTCGCTTCGTTTCGCGGCCTGCCGAACGTGCTGATCTCGATGGCGATCCTGACGGTGATCTACACCTTCATCACCGAAAGCACGACCTTCGGGCGCAGGGTCTATGCCATCGGCGGCAATGAAAAGGCGGCAGCCCTTTCCGGGATCAACACCAAGCGGCTGAATTTCATCGTGTTCGTGAACATGGGCATGCTGGCGGCGCTCGCCGGCCTGGTGTTCGCGGCCCGCCTCAATATCGCGACGCCCAAGGCCGGCAACGGTTTCGAACTCGATGTGATCGCCGCCGTCTTCATCGGCGGCGCGTCGATGTCGGGCGGCGTCGGCAAGATCGTCGGCGCGGTGGTCGGCGCTTTCATCATGGGCATCATGAACAACGGCATGTCGATCATGGGCATCGGCATCGACTACCAGCAGGTGATCAAGGGTCTGGTGCTGCTCGCCGCCGTCGTCTTCGACGTCTACAACAAGAACAAGGCCTGACATTGCGCAAAAAAGGCAGGGCGATCTCGCCCTGCCGCAATGGCTGTCACGCGAGGTCGCCGATCCGAGAAACCCCGGCACATCGGGGGAGGATGTGCCGGGGCAGCGGGGCGCACCCCCTTCCAGACTGCCGGTTGAACCGGCACCTTGGCGTGTCTGGATAGTGCGTTAACGCACAACTCACGAAAAGGATCAAAAAAAAGTAAAAAATTTAACAATTGGGGCATTTCGCAGACGCCGCGCAGAGCCGCCTGAGGCTGCGACAAAACGGTGAGATGAAAACGTGCGTGGCCTCCCGCTCACCGGCTTGCGGGGCCGGGGCTTTGTTCTGCAAGCCGGGCAAACCGGAAATACCAGTTTGTTGGCGAAGCCTGCCCTGCTCTCCGCCGTCATGCTCGCCCGAGCATCTAGGCACGTATCAACACGACAAGCGTCTCGAACGAAAGTCAATTCAAATACAATCCATTACGACACGCCAACGCCGCTCGTGCGGAACAGTGGTTAGATCCTCGGGACAAGCCCAAGGATGACGTCCGTAAAAAGGATAGGTCTGTCAGCAGTCTGAATATCCTGTCAATTTGCTTTCATGCTTGTCCGGACGGAAAACCGGTATCCCTTTTTTGGGGGGACGCGCTTCGATATCAGGCCCGGGCATCGACTTCGCTTTTTTCCGGAATTGCCGGCTGGGCGCCGGGCTTGAGGCAGGCGAGCGCGCCGGCGACCGCGGCGCGGTGCGCTGCGTCCTCGAAGGACAGGCCCTGATCGAGCCCGCTTGCGAAATAGCCGCAGAAGGTGTCGCCGGCGCCGACGGTGTCGACCGGATCGATCTTCAGCGCGTCGATGCGGTGGAAGGCGCCTTCATGCATGGCGACCACGCCCTCGGCCCCGAGCGTGATGACGATGGTCTGGCCGGTTTCGTCATGGCGGGTTTTGAGCATGGCGATCCGGCCTTCGCTGCCCAGTTCCTCGGCGCCGACAAGCCGTTCGAACTCGGTTTCATTCGCAATGACGATATCGGCGAGCGCGCCGAGTTCGGCCGCTTCCTGCGTGAGCGGGGCGGTGTTGAGGATCGTGCGAATGCCTTTCTCGCGGGCCTTGGCGAGCGCCCTGCGGATGGCAGCGGCCGGTATTTCGAGTTGCAGCACGAGCGTGTCCTCGGCCGACATCCCCGCCACGACCGCCTCCGCGTCTGCTTCGCTGACCTTGCCGTTGGCGGCGGCGTTGATGACGATCACGTTTTCGCCGTCGCCGCCGACCAGGATCATCGCTGTTCCTGTGGCGCCATCGGTAATCTTCACCGCCGACAGGTCGACGCCGGCGTCAGCCAGAAGGGCGGTGGCGGAGCTTGCAAAATCGTCATTGCCGACGGCGCCCGCCATGGCGACGGCGGAACCCGCGCGGCGCGCGGCAAGGGCTTGGTTGGCACCCTTGCCGCCCTGGGCGGTGGCAAAGGAGGTTCCGGCTACGGTTTCGCCCGGCTTCGGCAGGCGCGGCGTGGTGGCGATGAGGTCCATATTGATGGAACCGAAGACCGTGATCATTGCATTTCTCCCGTCGACATCGCGTGGCTCTCGCGAAGGTTTCCGCCGGACCGCGCGGCCCGGATTTTCCGCCCGCCCGGTCACCCAACGAACCGGCGATGCGTTCCCAAGCGCTTTTATTGCCGGCGAGCGACAATGGCAATCAGTCCTCGTCGACGACGCGCAGTTTCATCCGGCCAAGCCCTTGTTGCTCGCCTTCCGGGCCGGAAGGTGGCTCCGTTTCGTTTCGTACGGATTCGAACTCCAGCGCCTCGATCCGCTCGCCCCGCCGGGCGATCTTGCCCGTGGAAATCCGGATCGTCTCGACATCCTGGCGGGCCTGGTTGAAGTGGTTTTCAAGCTTTGCCACGCGTTCGTTGAGGCGGGTCAGGTCGGCCAGCAGATGGGCAACCTCGCCCTGTATCAGATGCGCCTGCTCGCGCATGCGCTGGTCCTTCATCACCGCCTGCACCACCTGGATCGACAGCAGCAGCAGCGTCGGCGAGACGATCACCACGCGTGCCGCATGGGCGCGCTGAACAACCGCTTCATAGTGCTCATGAATATCGGCGAAAATCGATTCGGAGGGCACGAACAGGAAGGCCGTGTCCTGGGTCTCGCCGGGCAGCAGATATTTGCCGGCGATATCGCGGACATGGATGTCGAGATCGCGGCGGAAACGCTGGCCGGCGGTGCGGGAGGCCTCGTCGCTTTCCGCAGCGCGCATGGCGTTCCAGGCCTCGAGCGGAAACTTGGCGTCGACGATCAGCGGCGGCGCGCCGTTCGGCATGTCGATCACGCAGTCGGGCCGGGTGCCGTTCGAAAGCGTTGCCTGGAACCGGAAACTGCCGGCAGGCAGCGCATCTGCGATGATCGCCTCCATCCGTCCCTGGCCGAAAGCGCCGCGGGTCTGCTTGTTGGAGAGGATAGCCTGCAGGCCCACCAGATCCTTTGCCAGCGACTGGATATTGTTCTGCGCCGCATCGATGACGGCAAGCCGCTCCTGCAGGCGGCGCAGGTTCTCGTGGGTGGTCTGGTGTTGCTGGTGAAGCGTACTGCCGATCCGCTGCGAAAGGCCGTCAAGGCGGGACCCAAGCGCGGCGTTGAGCTCGGACTGGCGGCTGCCGAACAATTCCGCCATCGTCGCCATCCGCCCCTGCATCTCGTTCTGGGCCTGCACCAGTTGCTGCAGTTCGCGCTCCAGCGGCTTGTCCTGCCGACCGCCGCCGCGCCGCCTCATCAGGAGGATGACAATCAGAACACATAGGACCGCGGCGATGCCGAGCATCACCGGGTCCATCGTCGCCAACTGCGCCTGCACTCTGTCCATCACGTCACCCTCAATTTTTCAAGCCTAGCATATTTTTACTTGAAAGAAAGATCAAAACGTGAACAAAATAAATCCTGACAGACAAACAGTACGGAGGCCTTATCGACAGCGTACGAAATGATTTCCCCCGGCGCGAACATGCGCTATGGGGAGGACATGACCACGATGCCATTGATTATCTTGCCGGACCCTCTGCTGCGCACGGTCTCGAAACCGGTCGAGCGCATAGACGACGACTTGAAGAAATTTGCCAATGATATGCTGGAGACCATGTATGAGGCCCCCGGTATCGGCCTTGCCGCGATCCAGGTCGGCCTGCCCCGGCGCATGCTCGTTCTGGATGTCGCAAACAGGGACGAGGGCGAGAAGCAGCCCATGGTGGTGATCAATCCGACCGTGCTGCACACTTCGGATGAGCGCTCGGTTTATGAGGAGGGCTGCCTGTCGATACCGGAATTTTATGCCGAGGTGGAGCGGCCGGCCCGCGTACGGGTGCGCTATACCGACCTTCAGGGCGCGGAACAGGAAATCGAGGCGGATGGTCTGCTTGCCACCTGCCTGCAGCACGAGATCGACCACCTCGATGGCGCGCTTTTCATCGATTATCTCTCGCGCCTGAAGCGTGAACGGGTGATCAAGAAGTTCACCAAGACCGCACGGCACAAGCTCTAGGGCAATTCCGCTTGCCTGGCTCGCGTGCCCCGCGTTTTTCGCGCGCTGGACAAGCGAGCCGGTTGGCGCTTTGACCGGCGCGCTTCGGGACTGATTTGCTTTTTGCAGAAACGCGTGCGCGTCCTATCTATCTGTTTTACCGCATTTTCGCAGATGGCTTCACCTGACTGCGAAATGCTCCGGGCCGGAAGGAGCGATGATGACCCTTAGAATAATCTTTATGGGCACGCCGGAATTTTCCGTTCCGACCCTCAGGGCGCTGCGGGAGGCGGGCCATG
Source organism: Martelella sp. NC20 (assembly GCF_013459645.1). Classification (NCBI taxonomy): domain Bacteria; kingdom Pseudomonadati; phylum Pseudomonadota; class Alphaproteobacteria; order Hyphomicrobiales; family Aurantimonadaceae; genus Martelella; species Martelella soudanensis. Next base: position 4,621,616 of record NZ_CP054861.1, on the reverse strand, counting down.
AGATCGCCTGCGTCTATACCCAGCCGCCGCGGGCGGCGGGCCGCCGGGGGCTTTCGGAGGTCAAGTCGCCGGTGCACCAGGCCGCCGAACTGCTTGGCATGGCGGTGCGCACGCCGGAAAATTTCCGCGATGCCGCAGAGCGCGCCGCGTTCGCCGCGCTCGATGCCGATGTCGCGGTTGTCGTCGCCTATGGCCTGCTGCTGCCGGAAGCGATCCTGAATGGCACGCGGCTCGGCGCCTATAACGGTCACGCCTCGCTTCTGCCGCGATGGCGGGGCGCGGCGCCGATCCAGCGCGCGATCATGGCCGGCGACCGCGAGACAGGCATGATGATCATGAAGATGGAAAAGGGGCTCGATACCGGGCCGGTGGCGCTGACCAAACGGATCGCGATCGGTCCCGACATGACAGCGGGAACGCTGCACGACCGGCTGATGCATGACGGCGCGCGCCTGATGGTGGAGGCGATGGCAAAGCTCGAGGCCGGCGACCTGCCGCTGACGCCGCAGGACGAAGTCGGCGTCACCTATGCGAAGAAGATAGACAAGGGCGAGACCCGGATCGATTTAACGCGACCGGCGCTCGAAGTGCACAATCATATGCGGGCGCTCGCGCCGTTTCCGGGCGCCTGGATGGAAGTGCCGGCGGGCCGGCGACGGGAGCGGGTCAAGGTGCATGAAAGCGCGCTCGGCGAAGGCGAGGGAGCGCCCGGAACGGTGCTTGCGGGGCCTGACCTCACGATTGCCTGCGCAGAGGGCGCGGTGCGCCTTCTCAGATTGCAGAAGGCCGGCGGCAGGCCGCTTTCGGCCGGGGAATTCCTGCGCGGCACGCCGCTTGCGCCGGGAACGGTGCTCGACTGATGCCACGTTATCGCCTGAAGGTTGAATATGACGGCACTGCCTTTGTCGGCTGGCAGCGCCAGGCCACGGGGCGCTCGGTCCAGAGCGCGCTGGAGGAGGCCATTGCCGGATTTTCCGGCGAGACCGTTTCCATCCGCGGCGCGGGGCGCACCGATTCCGGCGTTCACGCCCGCGGCCAGGTGGTGCATGTCGATCTCGTAAAGCCCTGGAGCCCGTTCACGCTTCTGAACGCGGTCAATGCGCATCTGCGCCTTGCCCGCGACAGTATTTCGGTGGTCGATGCGGTTGAGGCCGAACCCGGGTTCGATGCCCGGTTTTCCGCGCTTCGGCGGCATTATCTCTACCGCATCATCAATCGTCGCGCCCACCCGGCGCTCGAATGGAAGCGCGGCTGGTGGGTGCCGAAGCCGCTGGATCACGAGGCGATGCACGCGGCAGCCCAGGTGCTCGTCGGCAGGCATGACTTCACCACCTTCCGCGCGGTTCAGTGCCAGGCCAAATCGCCGGTGCGCACCCTCGACAGGCTCGACGTGACGCGGGCGGGGGAGATCATCGAGATCCGCGCCACCGCGCAGAGCTTTCTGCACAACCAGATCCGCTCCTTTGCCGGAACGCTGAAGCTTGCCGGAGAAGGCAAGATGTCGGCGGAGGATGTGCGCCAGGCGCTGGAGGCGCGCGACCGCAAGGCCTGCGGCCCGGTGGCCCCACCCGAGGGGCTCTATTTCATGAGGGTCGAATATCCGGGTGATTGAGGCGGAGGCTTGAACTCAGCAGTAATCCGTTATATCGACATTTCCAGCATTATGGATATATAGGAGGCTTCGATGCCGGTCACCATTTACCACAACACGGCTTGCGGGACCTCCCGCAACGTTCTGGAGATGATCCGACAGTCCGGCGAGACGCCGGAGATCATCGAATATCTGAAGACGCCGCCGACGCGCGAAAGGCTTCAGAAACTGATCGCGGCGATGGGGATTTCGGTGCGTGATCTGCTCCGCCGCAAGGGTACGCCCTATGATGAACTCGGCCTCGATGATCCGGCGCTTTCCGACGCCGCGCTGCTCGATGCCATGATGGCGCATCCGATCCTGATCAATCGTCCGATCGTGGTGACGGAAAAGGGCGCGAAACTGTGCCGCCCGTCGGAGACCGTGCTGGAAATCCTGCCCAACCCTGCAATCGGCGCCTTCACCAAGGAAGATGGCGAGGTGGTTTCGCCGCGGGGTGAAAAATGAGCCCGCCGGACGCGGAGGCGATGCCCGCGCTTGATGCAATGGCATTTCGCCCTGTCGATCAGGAACGCCTGTTTTCCGGCAACCGGATCACGCATCCGCCGAGGGTGCTGATGTTATACGGCTCGCTGCGCGAACGCTCCTATTCGCGGCTTTTGACCGAGGAGGCGGCGCGTTTGCTCGAAGCCTTCGGCGCCGAAGTCCGGATTTTCGATCCGCATGGCCTTCCGCTGGTCGGCAGCACCGATGAAAACCATGCAAAGGTGCAGGAGTTGCGGTCCGCTTCGATCTGGTCAGAAGCCCATGTCTGGTGCTCGCCCGAACGGCACGGCGCGATGAGCTCGGTCATGAAAACCCAGATCGACTGGCTGCCGCTTTCTGCGGGGGGCGTGCGGCCGACACAGGGGCGGACACTGGCGCTGATGCAGGTTTGCGGCGGGTCCCAGAGCTTCAATACCCTCAATCAGATGCGTATTCTCGGCCGTTGGATGCGGATGTTCACCATCCCCAATCAATCCTCCGTTGCCAAGGCTTACAATGAATTCGACGAGAGCGGGCGAATGCATCCGTCATCCTATTATCGCCGCGTGGTCGATGTCATGGAGGAACTGGTCAAGTTCACCCTGCTGCTGCGCGGGCAAACCGCATACCTGACGGAGCGCTATTCCGAGCGGGTCGAGGCGGCCGAGCGGCACGCGCGCCAGACCGGAACCTGACCGCCGCTTCTGCAAAACGTTGCGGCCCTCACTGCGACGAAACGGTCGGGCCGGTGACGCAGGTGAGCTCGCTGAGCGGTGGTTGCGTGGTCTGCATCTGATAGGCGGCGCGTTCTTCCTTGGTCTGGCAATAGGGTATTTCCACGCCGGAAAAGCCCTTGTCCGAAAGGCAGCGGTTGATCAGGCGCTTGCGCAACTTCTCGTTGGTGTCGTAGCTGTAGCTCTCCACCGGCGTGGTGTAGCCGCCAACCTCGCCGCATACGGTGGTGTCGCCATCGCTGTTGCAACTGACATAGCCCGGATAGCTGTAGCCGCCGGTAACTTCCGTCACCATGTTCTGGGGCACATCCTTCAGCGCGGCGATGAAGCACTGGTCATAGGCTTCCTGCCGCTCAGTGCGGGTCGAGCCTTCCTTGTAGAGAACGGAAACCGGTCCCGTCTGGCAGGCGACAAGGCTCACCAGGACAGCCAAAGGTAGTGCGTGTTTGAACATTGCAAGTCCCCCGATATGCGCGAACTTTACGGCAGCAGCGGTCGCTGTCAAGCAAGAGCGGTTTCAACCGCCGATGATATAGCGCGTGCCGATATCGGTGACCAGCAGCGCGGTGATCGCCGAAGCGATGATCGCCGCAGCCGTTGGCAGCACCTTTTCGTTCAGCAGCATGTAGACGATCCGGATTTCGAACAGGAAGGCGCCGAGCAGCACGGTCTGGAATACCACCAGCACGATGCTCGCAAGCGGCTGCAGCCCGGTCGCGATCAGGAAGATCGCCAGCGCCGCGAAAATGTTGACCGGCAGGCTCAGCCAGTTGGTGGCGACGATGATCTTGAGGAAGGCGCGCGGCAGGCCGGAGACCATGCAGACGACGCCGAGCACCACCAGCGGCGCCATCCAGCTCAGACCCTGGATCAGCGCGGTGCGCACAAGGGCCGTGAGGGTCAGGTCGACGGCGGGCTGCATCAGGCGGGTGAGGCTGACCAGTTCGCTTGCCACCATCAGCGGAAAGGAATAGGCGAGCGCCCAGAACGAGCGCGCCACACCCCGATCGGTGAAATCGAGATGTCGTGCATGGGCAGGATCGGCCCTGAACAGCAGCCAAAGTCCGCGCATGTAGAAAAGGACTTCAGCAAGCTGCGGCAAGCGCGAACCACCTCCCGATGAAATGCCGGTAGATTTCGGTCAGCGTCTCGAGATCTTCGACCGCCACGTGCTCATCCACCTTGTGCATGGTCTGGCCGACGAGGCCGAACTCGACAACGGGGCAATAATCCTTGATGAAACGCGCATCCGAGGTGCCGCCGGTGGTGGAAAGCTGCGGCGTTTTGCCGGTTACCGCCGCAATCGCATCGGAAAGGCTGCCGGCAAGCTGCCGGTCGCGCGTCAGGAACACCGGGCTGACGCGGCCGAGCCATTCGACCTCGAAACGGGTGGTATCCTGTCCGTCGGCGCGGGCCGCGCGGCCAAGCCGTTCGAGGATTTCCGCCTTCAGCGTCTCCTCGCTCCAGAGGTCGTTGAAACGGACATTGAAGGTCGCCGTGGTCTTTTCCGGGATCACATTGGTTGCGGTATTGCCGGTATCGACCGAAGTCACTTCCAGATTGGTGGGCGGAAACAGATCCGTGCCGTCATCCAGCGGCTTGCCCATCAGCGCGTCGAGCATGGCCGCCATTGTTCTCAGCGGATTGTCGGCCAGATGGGGATAGGCGACATGGCCCTGAACGCCGGTCACCGTCAGCCGGCCGCTCAGCGAACCCCTGCGGCCGACCTTGATCATGTCGCCGAGCGCGTCCGGATTGGTCGGCTCGCCCACAAGCGCTGCGTCCCAGTGCTCGCCGCGCGCCTTTGCCCATTGCAGCAGCTTGTCCGTGCCGTTGATGCCCGGGCCTTCCTCATCGCCGGTGATCAGCAGCGAGACCGACCCCCGGGGTCGGCCATTCTCGCCGACAAAGCGGGCCAGCGCCGCCACGAAACAGGCAATGCCGCCCTTCATGTCGACGGCGCCGCGGCCATAGAGCATGCCGTCCGCGATCACGGCGGCGAAGGGCGGATGGCGCCAGGAGGCGGCATCGCCGGGCGGCACCACATCGGTGTGGCCGGCAAACATCAGATGCGGGCCGTCCGCGCCGAGCCGGGCATAGAGGTTTTCGACGTCCGGCGTGCCGTCTCCGCTTGCCGTCATTCGCGCGACGGCAAAGCCGAGCGGGGCCAGCATCGCCTCAAGCGCCGAGAGCGCACCGCCTTCCTCCGGGGTCACGGAGGGGCAGCGGATCAGGGACTTCAGGTTTTCGACGGGGTCGGTGACGCTCATCATCTCTATCTGGATAGTTCTGCGGCGATTGCCAGTGTTCAGTCGCGCAGAAGCTCGTTGATGCCGGTCTTGGAGCGGGTCTTTTCGTCGACGCGCTTGACGATCACCGCGCAATAGAGGCCGGGGCCGGGCTGGCCGTTGCCCATCGGCTTTGCGGCCGGCAGCGTGCCGGCGACGACCACGGAATAGGGCGGGACCTCGCCATAGGTGATCTCGCCGGTGGCGCGATCAACAATCTTGGTCGACTGGCCGATATAGACGCCCATGCCGAGCACCGAGCCCTCGCGCACGATGCAGCCCTCGACCACTTCGGAACGCGCGCCGATGAAGCAATTGTCCTCGATGATGGTCGGGCCGGCCTGCATCGGTTCCAGCACGCCGCCAATGCCGACGCCGCCGGACAGATGCACATTCTTGCCGATCTGGGCGCAGGAGCCGACGGTGGCCCAGGTGTCGACCATCGTGCCTTCGTCGACATGGGCGCCGAGATTGACGAAGGACGGCATCAGCACCACGCCCGGCGCGATGTAGGCGGAGCGGCGCACGACGGCGTTGGGCACGGCGCGAAAGCCAGCGGCGCGGAACTGGTTGTCGCCCCAGCCTTCAAACTTGGAGGGCACCTTGTCCCACCACGTGGCGTTGCCGGGGCCGCCCTTGACCACTTCCATGTCGTTCAGGCGGAACGACAGCAGCACCGCCTTCTTCAGCCATTGATTGACCTTCCAGGCGCCGTGTTCCTGCTTTTCGGCAACCCGGGCCTCGCCGCTGTCGAGCAGGTTCAGCGCCGCCTCGACGGCATCGCGGACCTCGCCGGTGGTCGAAACCGAAATTTCGCCGCGGTTCTCGAAGGCGTCGTCAATGGTTTTCTCGAGGGATGTGAGATCGGTCATGCTGGTATCCTGTGCCTGTCGCGCGAATATGCGCAAAGATAAGCCTGACCCGATCTAAGCGAGCCCAGGCACGGCGTCAATCTTTAGGGATCGTTCTTCCCGGACAAGCGGCGTCATACCAAATGAAAATGCCCCCGCTGCGGGCGGGGGCATGCCGATGGAGGTCATCGGGTGTGGCAGTGACGCCCGATCAGCGCATCGGGCGGCGATCCGGCAGGTCCTCGACCGTGATCACCATGTCGCCATTGCTGTCCATGCGGGTGAACATCCTGGCGGCGAGTTCGGCGAATTCCTCCTGGCTCACCTGGCCGCTGCGATCGGAGTCGGCGCGCACGAAGAAGATGCGTTCGACATTGCCGGGCCGGCCGCCCATTTTTTTGCCGCTCCGATCGCCCCAGTTCTGATCGCCCCAGTTTTGATCGCCTCTGCCATAGCCGCCCATGCGATGCTGCGGACCGTCATCGTTCATCGCCATGCGGCGCGGCGCGTCCTTGTTCATGCCGTTCGGGCTGGCGTCAGCCATCCTGCGGGAGGGCTTGCCGTCCGGGCCGGGCATGCCGTCCGGACCGCCATTCCCTGCCGCCATCTTGCCGCCGGGGCCGGGCTTGCCGGGGGCTGCGTCATTGGCAGCGGTATCGCCTTCCGGGCGGGGATTGGCATCGCGGAAAGCCTGCCACTCGGCCTTGCGGAAGTCGGAAAACTCGCCGGGCGTGATCACACCATCGCCATTGACGTCGATCTGTTCGAACCGTCCGTCCTGAAAGGCGACCACCTCGTCCTTGGTGATCTTGCCGTCCTTGTTGGCGTCGGAGGTCTTCAGCAGGTAGATGAAGCCGCCTTCCTGACCGGGGCCGCGCATGTCGCGGGCAAGGCTCGGGGTTGCAGCGGCGCCAAGCGCCAGCGTCGCGGCAAGGGCGGAGACGGTGAGTTGCTTACCATTCATGGCTTCTTCCTCATGTTTGTGTGTATGAGGAAAGAGTAGTTGAGCACCTGCGCAAAGACGACTTAATTATAGGAAAGGTAGCCTGAATAATCGGTAATTCATATTCCGTTCATCATAGTAGACTTGTGACGAAATCCGCCAGATCTTCCGTCACATAATCGATGTGGCCGGTCTCCTCGCCGAGCTTTTCAAAGGCTTCGGCGAACCCGTATTCCAGATTGGGCGGCACGATCAGGACGGTGCGCATGCCGAGCACTTTCGGCTCCCGCAGGTTGCGCGGCAGGTCCTCGAACATGGCCGCATGCCTTGTGTCGACGCCGGAGCGGGCGAGGAATTTGCTGTAGGCCCCGGCGTCGGGCTTCGGGATGTATCCGGCCGCCACGATATCGAAGATGTCGTCGAAGTGATCGCGGATGCCAAGTGCTGCGGCGGTCTTTTCGGCATGCGGCACGGAACCGTTGGTGAAGATGAACTTGCGGCCGGGCAACGCCTTGATCGCCGATCCAAGAACCGGATTGGGTTCGATCACGGTGTAGTCGATCTCATGCGCCTTTTCGAGAAAGTCGTCCGGGTCGACCTTGTGGTTGATCATCAGCCCCTGCAGCGTGGTGCCGTGGTCGCGGTAATACTGCTTCTGCAATTGCCGCGCCTCGTCATGCGGCAGGGACAGCAGGCGGGCGACATAATCGGTCATGTTGCGGTCGACCTGCGCGAACAGGTTGACATGATGCGGGTAAAGCGTGTTGTCGAGATCGAAGACCCAGTCCTGGACGGTTTCGAAATCGGCTTTCTTCGGATGTGTCATCGGTTTTGTCATGACCGCCTTATGGCAGAGAGCGGGCGCGAAGGGAACGGGGTTCGCGATCCTTGGCAACTGGCGCCGGCATGGGCGGCGTGATACACAGATAAGATGTCGATATGCATTCGCCAAAGCCCCATCATCCTGCAGGACCGCAAGCGCCTGCCGGTGCGGTTCTTTGCCGATTTCTGCAAGTCGGTGAACGGGCGACTTTGAAGGACTGAGCGGCGGCTGCTGCCGCCAGAGAGAACCCTTTCTCATCCTCTTCAAGGTCAATTTCCATGGAAATCTGGATCGGCATCACATTTGCCGCCGCATTCCTGCAAAACCTGCGTTCCTCGCTTCAGAAATACCTGAAAGGGCGCATGGCGACGCTTGGCGCCACCTTTACCCGTTTCGGTTTCGGCGTGCCGTTCGCGGCGTTTTATTTCGCCATTCTCGCCTACGGTCTCGACCGGCCCGTGCCGTCCGTCACCGGCGATTTCCTGTTCTGGTCGGTGATCGGCGCGGCAGGCCAGATAGCGGCGACGTTTCTGTTGGTCTACCTGTTTTCCTTCCGCAATTTCGCGGTCGGCACGGCCTATTCGCGCACCGAGCCGGCACAGGCTGCTGTCCTTGCCCTGCTGTTTTTCGGTGCGACGATCTCCTATGTCGCGGTGGTCGCCATCCTGATCTCGATTGCCGGCGTGATGCTGATTTCGCTGTCGCGCAGCGCCGTCAGCCTCCGCGCGCTTGTCACGGGCCTTGCGACCCGCACCGCGCTGATCGGGATTGCCTCCGGCACGCTGTTCGGGTTATCGGCGGTGTCCTATCGCGCGGCGTCTCTTGCGCTGGCGCCCACCCTGCCTGCGCCCGACAGCGTGATGCAGGCCGCGTTCACGCTGCTGGTCGTGATCGTGATGCAGGCGGTCGCGATGGTGGCGTGGATGCTCGTCTTCGACCGCGCGGAACTTGGCAAGGTGATGCGCGCATGGCGTCCGGCGTTCGCCGTCGGCTTCGTCGGGGCCACCGCCTCCTTCGGCTGGTTCATCGCCATGACGCTGCAGCAGGCCTCGATCGTCAAGGCGGTTGCCCAGGTCGAAATGCTGTTCACCATCGCCACCTCGGTGCTGTTCTTCAGGGAAACCATCACCCGCGTGGAGCTTCTGGGCTGCGGGCTGGTGGTTTGCGGCGTGCTGGTGCTGCTGTTTGCGTGAGGAACGCCCTTACGGCCGCGCAGAGAGTGCCGCCTGGACCCTCGGGTCAAGCCCGAGGGTGACTCGGAGAGGAGGAGACGGCGTCAAAAAAACAGCCGTCGGCATGTTCTGCTGCGCACCCCACCCTGTGTCATGCTCGTGCTTGACACGAGCATCCAGGCTACACGGAAAATGCTGCTCGGACGCCCCGCTGAGGTGCGGGTGCGCCTCGAGAACGCGCAAACAAAAAGAGGCCGGGGTGAACCCGGCCTCGGCATTCGAAAGGCTTCGGTGAAGCTTAAAGCAGCTTGCCCATGGCGACGGCGACGTCGCCCATGCGGTTGGAGAAGCCCCATTCATTGTCGTACCACGACAGCACGCGCACCAGCTTGCCTTCGAGTACCTTGGTCTGCTGGGCAGCGAAGATCGAGGAGGCCGGGTCGTGGTTGAAGTCGCGCGAGACCAGCGGTTCGTCGCTGTATTCCAGCACGCCCTTCAGCTTGCCTTCGGACGCTTCCTTGATGGCGGCGTTGACTTCTTCCTCGGTCACATCGCGGCTCGGCACGAATTTCAGGTCGACGACCGAGACGTTCGGGGTCGGAACCCGGATCGAGGAACCGTCGAGCTTGCCCTTCAGTTCCGGCACGACCAGACCGATCGCCTTGGCGGCGCCGGTCGAGGTCGGGATCATGGACAGCGCCGCGGCGCGGGCGCGGTAGAGGTCCTTGTGCATCGTGTCCAGCGTCGGCTGGTCGCCGGTGTAGGAGTGGATCGTGGTCATGTAGCCACGTTCGATGCCGAATTTCTGATGCAGCACAAAGGCCACCGGGGCCAGGCAGTTGGTGGTGCACGAACCGTTGGAGACGATGATGTCGTCCTTGGTGAGCTGGTCGTGGTTGACGCCGAAAACGATGGTTTTGTCGGCGCCGGCCGACGGCGCGGACACCAGCACGCGCTTGGCGCCGCTTGCCAGCAGCATTTCGGCCTTTTCCTTGGCGGTGAAGATGCCGGTGCATTCCAGTGCGATGTCGACGTCGCTCCAGGGCAGATCCTTGGGGTCGCGAATGGCGGTGACGCGCATCGGGCCGAGGCCGGCGTCGATCGTGTCGCCATCGACCGTGACCTCATGCGGGAAACGGCCATGCACGGAATCGTATTTCAAAAGGTGGGCGTTGGTTTCGACCGGGCCGAGATCGTTGATGGCAACGACTTCGATGTCCTTGCGGCCGGACTCGATGATGGCGCGCAGAATATTGCGGCCGATGCGGCCAAAACCATTGATGGCAACTTTAACAGTCATGTCAGAAACTCCCTATTCGCGAATAGTTTCACAAAGTCTCAAGGCCGCGGATCTCTGGAAGCTACCGGGGAGGGAGCGGAGAAAACGGTCTTGCGAGGCCTCGGCCCCGATATAAGCGGTTATGATCGGAATTTCAGCAAACATCTTCAGTTTGCGGCAATTTCCGGCGTTCCGCCCGGCATTCAGGCCGGGCGGCTTGCGGTTCGTCAAATCAGGCGCGCTTTTTCTCGACGGCCTTGATCACGGCATCGGCGGTGATGCCGAAATGCTCGAAAAGGGCCTCGCCCTTGCCGGAGGCGCCGTAGCCGGTCATGCCGATGAAGATGCCGTCCGAGCCGATGAACTGGTCCCAGCCCATGCGCACGCCGGCTTCCACGCCGACCTTGATCGGCGAATTGCCGATGATCGCCTTCTGGTAATCCTTCGGCTGCTCGAAGAACAGTTCCATGCACGGCACGGAAACGACGCGCGTGGAGATGCCCTTGCCGTCGAGCACCTTCTGCGCCTCGACCGCAAGCCCCACTTCGGAGCCGGATGCAAAGATCGTGACCTCGGCATCATTGGCCGGGATCAGGTCATAGGCGCCGGTCGCGCAGAGGTTCTTCTCGGAATAATGGGTGCGCACCGCCGGCAGGTTCTGGCGGGTGAGCGCGATACCCGAGGGGGCGTGCTTGCTTTCCAGCGCCAATTGCCAGCATTCGGCGGTTTCCATCGCATCGGCCGGACGGAACATCTGCAGGTTCGGCACGGCGCGCAGCGATGCCATCTGCTCGACCGGTTCATGGGTCGGGCCATCTTCGCCGACGCCGATCGAATCATGCGTCCAGACATGAATGACGCGGATGCCCATCAGCGCCGCCAGGCGCACCGAGGTGCGGCAATAGTCGGAGAAGATCAGGAAGCCGCCGGAATAGGGGATCAGCCCGCCATGGAGCGCGATGCCGTTCATGGCGGCGGCCATGGCGTGTTCGCGGATACCCCAATGCATAAAGCGGCCGGAGAAATCGTCCGGCGTGATCGGCGCGGTCTGGCTGGTATTGGTGTTGTTGGAGCCGGTCAGATCGGCCGAACCGCCGATGGTTTCCGGGACAACGCCGTTGATGACCTCGAGCGCGTTCTGCGAGGATTTGCGCGAGGCGAGCGTCGGCTTCTCGTCGGCGAGCTTCTGCTTGTATTTCTGGATCGCGCGATCGAAGGAGCCGGGCAGCTCGCCGGCGAAGCGGCGGTTGAACTCGGCCTTGACGTCGGCCTTCGCGGCATCGAGCTTCTTTTCCCATTCGACGCGCATCTTGGTGGAGCGCAGGCCGGCGACGCGCCAGGCGTCGAGAATTTCTTCGGGCACTTCGAATGCCGGGGCATCCCAGCCGAGCGCCTTGCGGGTTGCCGCGATTTCCTCGTCGCCGAGCGGCGAGCCGTGGGCCTTGTTGGTGCCGGCCTTCTTGGGCGCGCCATAGCCGATGGTCGTCTTGCAGGCGATCAGGGTCGGCTTGTCGGATTTGTGAGCCTCTTCGATGGCCGCGGTGATCTCATCCGGATTATGGCCGTCAATGTCGATCGTGTGCCAGTGGCTGGCGCGGAAGCGGGCAAGCTGATCGGTCGAATCGGCGAGCGAAACGGCGCCGTCGATGGTGATCGAGTTGTTGTCCCAGAACAGGATGAACTTGTTGAGCTTCAGGTGGCCGGCAAGCGAAATCGCCTCCTGGCTGATGCCTTCCATCAGGCAACCGTCGCCGCAAAGCGCATAGGTGTAGTGGTCCATCAGCTCGTCGCCGAATTCATTGGCGAGCTTGCGCTCGGCGATTGCCATGCCGAGCGCATTGCCAATGCCCTGGCCGAGCGGACCGGTGGTTGTCTCTATGCCGGAGGCGTGGCCATATTCCGGGTGGCCAGCGGTCTTGGAGCCGAGCTGGCGGAAATTCTTGATATCCTCGATCGTCATGTCCTCATAGCCGAGGAGATAAAGCAGCGAGTAGAGCAGCATCGAGCCATGGCCGGCGGAAAGGACGAAGCGGTCGCGGTTCGGCCAGTTGGGGTTCTTCGGATCGAAGCGCATGAAGCGGGTGAAGAGCACCGTGGCGACATCGGCCGCGCCCATCGGAAGGCCGGGATGGCCGGAATTGGCCTTCTGAACGGCATCCATGGAAAGGAAGCGGATCGCGTTGGCCATCCGGTTATGTTTATCAAGAGAAGTCATGTTCTTCTTCGCTTTTCTTGAGTCTGTGGGAATGACATCAGTCTTTGGGAATGACATTGGTCGACGGATTACCGGCGAAATCGCCGGACGGCAATGCTGCCGCGGAAACTATTGTATTGCTCCGGCCAATCAAGGCAGCCTTTCACAGGCGCCCCTTGCTCCGAAATCGTCGGGACCCTACACCATTTCAAACAGGCCTGCCACCGCTTAAATCAGCAAGTTTGCGGGCGCTGCGGCATTATCCGCGGGCCTGAGGCAAGGCCCGTGACGGGAAATTGCGAATGGGCGGCGGAGCAGACCAAGTTTCCTATTGACAACTGTCTGCCTGCGTTGACCTTTGCTGTTAACTCTCCCTAAGATCACGATGAAATTTAGAGCATCTTGGCGATTCGCTCGCGGTGACGCGATGGTTGGCCAGAGATGCCGGGTCAAATTCCATCATGGGGTGGGGTTGTAAACAATGGTCGCAAACACTGACCGGTTGGGTGCCGCGCTGGCCGCGCTCGAGAAGGCATTTTCGGGGCTCGAAAATGCGCTCGATGCCCGGGCTGAAAACCTCCAGAACCGCGAGGATCTCGAAAACGAGGTCCGGATCGTGCACGAGGACCGGGCGGGCCTTGCGCGCGAACTCGACCAGGCGCAGTTTCGCGCAAACAGGCTCGAGGAAGTCAACCGCGAGGTTTCCGGTCGGCTGGTGGCGGCGATGGAGACCATACGCTCCGTGCTCGCCCACGAGAAATAGGGACGAGGAGAATGGCGCAAGTCACCGTCAACATCGATGGCAAGGCCTACCGGATGGCCTGCGAGGAAGGCCAGGAGGATCACCTTCTGGACCTCGCCGCCCGCTTCGATTCCTACATTTCCAATCTGCGCGGCAATTTCGGCGAGATCGGCGATCTGCGCCTGACCGTCATGGCCGGGATCATGATCATGGACGAGCTTCACGACCTGCAGGCGGCCGTGGATGCCAATACCGCCGAGCTTGCCGATCTGCGCCGCACGGCGGGCTCCGCCGACGAGAACCGCGCCGCCGAGGCCGATGAACTTGCCGGCAGGCTTGAAAATCTCGCCGAGCGGATCACCGTGCTGTCCCGCAAGGTTTCCGGCGTGACGAAATAGGGTGCCAGGGGGCGTCTGCGTCTCTATGCGGGCTGTCGTCAGAACCGGTCTCGGGCGCCCGGTTATGGACGTTTGCCGGCCGGATCATCGCCATTTTCGGTTCCGTGAAATATCGCGTCGATTACCCCTTCCAGCGCGCCCCGCAACACTCTATATAGAAGTTACGGTCTGCGCTTCTCGACAGGAATCAACACGAATCCCCGGGGCCTTACTCGATCCTAAGGGAGCTGTCCCTGACCCGGCCCGTGGGCTGGGTTATATGGCGCCCACCTACAACTGTAGGCGCCCAGGATCAAACAGATTCCATCGGTTGTCGTGGACCGCCTTCAACCGAAGGAACCGCTCTTGCTCTCCAAGCCCGAACTGCGCCGCCAGATTCTTGCCAAGCGCGATGCGCTTTCGCCGGAAGAGCGACACACAAAAAGCCTTGCCATCGCCGCCCACGGGGCAAGCGCGCTGGCACCCCTCGCACCGCGCAGATGGTTTGCCGCCTATCACCCGATCCGTTCCGAGGCCGATGTCTCGCTTCTGGCGAAACTGCTGGAGCAGGCCGGCGCGCGCCTCGCGCTTCCCGCCGTCATCGATCGCGAGACAATCGCCTTTCGCGCCTATCTGAGCGACGTGCCGCTGGTCTCCTGCGGTTTCGGCACGATGGCGCCGGGCGAGGACGCCGACATCGTCATTCCCGATATCCTGCTGATGCCGCTTTCCGTTTTCGATTCAAAGGGCAACCGTATCGGCTATGGCGCTGGCCATTACGACCGGGCGATTGCCCGGATGGCCGCAGCCGGACGCAGACCGCTTCTGGTCGCGGTCGCCTTCGCGTTGCAGGAGGCGCCGGCGGTGCCTGCCGAGCCGCACGATATCCCGCTCGATGCCGTGATCACCGAGGCCGGGTTCCGCTGGTTCGAATAATCATTCCTGCGCGATTGACGCCGGGCCGCCTCCATCCGATGCGATGGCTTCCATTTCGCGCTGAACCGCTTTAAACCGGCCACGGCGGCTGGTGCCGCGCTCGCGGTTTGATGGGATTTTTCATGCGTTTGCTTTTTCTGGGAGACATGGTCGGCAAGACCGGGCGCACGGCGGTCTGGGAACGGTTGCCCGGCCTGATCAGCGACCTGCAACTCGATTTCGTGATCGTCAACGGCGAGAATGCCGCCGGCGGTTTCGGCATTACCGAGGCGATCTTCCAGGATACGATCGATGCCGGTGCCGATGTCGTGACCACCGGCAACCACGTCTGGGACCAGAAGGACGCGATCATCTTCGCCGACCGGCACGAGCAGTTCCTCCGGCCCGCCAATTATCCGGCCGGCACGCCGGGGCGCGGCTCCTCGCTCTATTATGCCAGAAACGGCGCGCGCGTTCTGGTTGCCAATATCATGGGCCGGGTGTTCATGCATCCCGAACTGGACGATCCCTTCAAGGCCGCCGAGACCATTCTCGAAGCCTGCCCGCTGAAGAGCGAGGCCGATGCGATCGTGTTCGATTTTCATGCCGAAGCGACCAGCGAGAAACAGGCCTTCGGCCATTTCGTCGATGGCCGCGCCAGCCTCGTTGTCGGCACCCATACCCATGTGCCGACCGCCGATTGCCAGATCCTCAACGGCGGCACCGGCTTCATGTCGGATGCCGGCATGTGCGGCGATTACGATTCCTCGCTCGGCATGGACAAGGAAGAACCGCTCAACCGCTTCATCTCCAAGATGAACAAATCCCGCTTCGAAGCCGCCACCGGCCCCGCCACCATCTGCGGCCTCGGCGTGGAGATTTCGGACCGCACAGGGCTCGCGGAGAAGATCGCGCCGCTGCGGTTGGGGCCGAGGCTGGAAGAGACCGTGCCGGCGTTCTGGGGGTAGGGCGCCGGAACAGAGACAGGCCATGCGGCGTCTCCGGGGTCGCATCCAGGCACTCGCCCCTTCGCCTTCTTCGCGGAAGTCCGGATCGCAAGTCTTACTAAATGATTCTCAAGCCGGCTTTCGGGTGCGAAGCGGCGCACGAAAGCCGATTTGCAGAAACCGCGTCTGGCGCTAATATACGAGCCGGGCGCCGCGATGCGGCGATGGAGACAGGGAGGGCCGGATGGCCGCCGCAATCAAATTTGTACTCTCGAATTTCACGCTGACCTGTTTCGTCTTCGGCCTGGTCGCCGCTGCGATCGCGCTTGCCGCGCAAAGGTCGCCGCGCGCGCAGGGCGCCGTCGTGGAGGCGCTGCTCGCATGGTTCCTGTTTTTCTCGATCGGCGTCTCGCTGTTCTACAATTTCGTCATGCATGTGTTTTTCGGCAAGATGACGGCCTCGTTCATCGGCTGGGCGGACAGTCCGTTCCAGGCGGAGGTCGGCTATGCGAGCCTCGGTTTCGCCGTGGTCGGGTTCATGGCCTTTGCCGGCAGCCGCGGCCTCAGGATCGCCGCGATCGTCGGCCCCGCCTGTTTCCTGTGGGGCGCCGCCGTCGGTCACGTGATCGCGATGGTCCGCGACCACAACTTCGCGCCGGGCAATGCCGGGGTCGTCTTCTGGACCGATATCTTCATCCCGGTTTTCGGGCTCGTGCTTCTGGCGCTGAGCCGGGACGGGCATGGCAGGACCGCCAGGGCGGCATGACCGGAGCGGCCTCGGGCCGAGCCGAAGGGAGTGTATCTTGACCAAGGCTGATGAATTCTATGCCGGCACCGCACGCTGGCAGGTGGAGATGAAGACGCTGCGCGCAATCCTGCTCGGGACGCCGCTCACAGAGGAATTCAAATGGCGCTCGCCGTGCTACACTTTCGAAGGCGGCAATATCGTCGCGGTCTGGGGTATGAAGGATTTCTGTACGCTCTCCTTCTTCAAGGGCGTGTTGCTCAAGGATGAGGCCGGCCTGCTGGCCGCGCCTGGCGAGAATTCGCGGTCCATGCGCCTTGCGCGGTTCACCTCGGTTGCCGGGATCGAGGCGGCGACGCCCGCGATCATCAGCTATGTCGAAGAGGCCATTGCGCTGGAACAGGCCGGGGTGAAGGTCGAACTCCCCAAGGGCGATTTCGTGTTGCCCGAGGAACTGCTGGCCGCATTCAAGGGCGATCCGGCGCTGGAAACGGCATTCAACGCGCTTACTCCCGGGCGGCAGCGCGGCTATTGCCTCCATTTCGCCCAGCCGAAAAATGCTTCGACGCGTCACGCCCGGATCGAGAAGAGCATCCCGCGCATCATGGCCGGAAAGGGCATGAACGAGCGGTAGTCGTTTAACGGTTTTCGGAAGCGGCGGCCGCATCGCCCTGACGCGACCGCCGTTCTGTCAGCCCTTGTCTGCGATGGCGTGTGGGATGATGCCGGGCGGTTGCCAGTCGCCGTCGAGTACCGCCTGTTTCGGCCAATAGATCCGCATCGCGATATAGAACGGTCCGTCGGGCGCGGGCAGCCAGTTGGCCTTCTGCGCCGGGTCGGCGGGCGGATCCTTCTGGATGTAGAGGGTCAGCGAACCATCGGCATTCTTTGTCAGTTCGGGCAGCATCGGCGCGTTGATCAGATAGCGGTTGATCGGGTTGGCCACCAGATGCTGGGTCTTGCCGTCATACATGGTGACCGACCAGAAGGCGTTGGCGGGCGGCAGTTCACCGGGTTTGAAGGTGATGGTGTAATCCGACTTCGAACCGTCGAGCTTCTGGTGATCGACATCGACATTGGTGATCGGATAGACCGCTTCGTCGGCGTCGTTGGCGAGAAGGCCGGCGATGGCGACAGCCGCGCGCAGGCCCCAGTCGCCGTTGTAGCCGGCGCGGTTGCCCTGAACGCTGGCGTTCACGCTCCAGCCGTTTTCATCCTTGCCCATGGTCCTGATCGCGTTTGCGATGTCGGCGGTGGCGGCCTTGGTCCCTTGCTCGATCGCCGCAAGCTCGGCGTCGCTGGTTCCGGCCGGCGGGAACGGCTTTCCGGCCTCCAGACCGATGCTGGCGAATTTCTCGCGTAACGGCTGTTCGACGGCGGCCGGGCCGGTCGCCGGGGCAAACTGGAGCAGGAAGGCGAGATAGCCGAGAAGGTTCTTCTTCGCGGACGCATCGTCGATCTTCGGCCAGTCGATTTCGGGCGCCGGAGCGGGCGCGGGTTCATCGAGGAACGCGGAAAGCGGTTCGACCGTGTAGCCGGCCTGGACCTTGCGGACATTGTCGATATCGGCGGCGTTGAAAAGCTGCGTGCGATAGAGGGCGGTCGCGAATTCGGTTTCGGACTGGAACACCTTGGCGATGCCCTTCGGCGCTTCGCCCTTCCAGTCGGGGCCGGCCACGGCGTAGCAGGCAGCATCGTTGCCGGTGGCGCGCGAGCCGATATAGCCGAAATTGAAGGTGTAGAGCGAGGTCAGCATCACCGAGTAATAACGATCCTTGTCGACCGCGGGCACGCACAGCACCATCGGCTCGGCGCGCAGGTCCATCCAGAGTTCCGAATAGGGGGTATCGCTGTTCGGGGTGACGATCGAGGTGTCGGCCGGGGTGAACACGTTGGATTCGTTGTGCAGCGTGTTGAACGGCGCCTTGAACTGCGAATTGCCCGTGTCGATCGCCTGATCGTACATCAGCTTGTAGAGGTCCACCATCGGCAGGCCGTAGACGATGGCCTGCTCGGCGATGGCAGCGGTATCATTGGTACTGTCGGCGGCGAAGCTGCTGACCGGGGCGAGGAGAAGGCCCGCGATCGCTACGCCTGTCATGAAGGGCTTGAACATCTGTTTTCCTGTTGCGCTCAATGCCGCATGTCACTGGCCAGGGGCGCGTGGCGGCGGCGATTTCACCCGTGGGAAGCTCTCATCGTTCCGGTCGATGCGGCGCTTTCCCGATGCCTCTATGCAACCTTAAATGTGAATACAAGATGTCCACTCGCTTTTCGAGCGGGAACAGCGGCCCGCGACATTTTTGCGCGGGCTTCAGGCTTTGGTAACCAAACTCGCGGAAACTCCGCTTCGTCACCAGTTTTCGAGTACGTGTACAAAGCGAGTATCACATGGTTCCGGTCTCAGCCCTTGCGGCAAAGGCGGTGCGTCCCGCATCGTTTCTCGACACCATCATCAAGGGCGATTGCGTCGCCGCGCTCGAAAGGCTGCCGGATCATTCGGTCGACGCGATCTTTGCCGATCCGCCGTATAACCTCCAGCTCGGCGGCGTGCTCCACCGTCCGGATCAGTCGAAGGTCGATGCCGTCGATGACGCCTGGGACCAGTTCGCCTCGTTCGAGGTCTACGACGCCTTTACCCGCGCCTGGCTGCTGGCCTGCCGCAGGGTGTTGAAACCCACCGGCACGATCTGGGTGATCGGCTCCTACCACAACATCTTCCGCGTCGGCGCCAAGATGCAGGATCTCGGCTTCTGGATCCTGAACGACATCGTCTGGCGCAAGACCAACCCGATGCCGAATTTCAAGGGTCGCCGGTTCCAGAACGCCCATGAGACCATGATCTGGGCAAGCCCCAATGCCGAGACCAAGGGCTATACCTTCAATTACGACGCGATGAAGGCGGCCAATGACGATGTCCAGATGCGCTCAGACTGGCTGTTCCCGATCTGCTCGGGCGGCGAGCGGCTGAAGGGCGAGGATGGCCGCAAGGTGCATCCGACGCAAAAGCCCGAGGCGCTGCTGTCGCGCATCATCCTGTCGTCGACCAAACCCGGCGATGTCGTGCTCGACCCGTTCTTCGGCTCCGGCACCACCGGCGCGGTTGCCAAGAGGCTCGGTCGCCATTTCGTCGGCGTCGAGCGCGAGCAGGACTATATCGATGCCGCCGAGGCGCGGATCGCCGCCGTCGAGCCGCTCGATGCCGCCATGCTGAAGCCACTGCCGAGCAAGAAATCGCTGCCGCGCGTCGCCTTCGTCTCGTTGCTCGAGAGCGGCCTGCTTTCGCCCGGCGACCGGCTGACCTCGCCCAGAGGCGACCATGAGGCGCTGGTATGTGCCGACGGAACGCTGGTGAGTGGCGCTGCTGCCGGCTCGATCCATCGGCTGGGTGCCGCGGTGCAGGGCGCGGAAGCCTGCAATGGCTGGACCTTCTGGCACTATGAAGAGGCCGGAAAACGCCATCCGATCGATCGGCTGCGCGGCCAGATACGCTCCGAGACGGCGGCGCTTTGAAGGCAATGCATGCCTTTTAAAGCACAACCTATATTAGTGATAATGCAGCTAAGTATACGAATTGTTTAGGATTTTCGTTTAGCTGTTGTTAGGCAAACCCTGCAGCAAGCGTCATGACCTCCGAACATACGCGACGTTCCGGGCCCGGCTTACGCCGGGCCCGGTCTGTTTTGCTCACACGATGATGCCGTGTTCGGCGAGGTCGCGTTCAAGCTGGGCTGCATCATGGAACTGGATGCCGTGCCATCCGATCGACCGCGCGCCTTCGATATTGACGGCCTTGTCATCGATGAACAGCGTCGCCTCGGGCGTGAGGCCGAATGTCTCGGCGTGGCGCTCGAAGATGTCGCGGTCGGGCTTGACCATGCCGACCTCGCCGGAAACCGTGATCCCCCGGCTCTCCTCCAGAAACGGATAGCGCGCACGGCAGATGCTGAACGTATCGGGAGCGAAATTGGTCAGCAGGGTGACATCGCGTTCGGAGGCTGTGAGCTTGCGGAACAGCGTGACCGAATCCTCGTAGCAATAGGGGATCATCTCCTCCCAATGGGCGCGGAAGGCGCGGATATTGTCGGCCTCGTCCGGGTGGCGGGCAATCGCCTCCGCCTCGGCCTCGGCCCAGGCGCGGCCGCGATCCTGCTCGTGGTTCCAGGCGCCGGTGCAGACTTCCGCGAAAAACCAGCTCCGCTTCTCCTCGTCCGGAATGATGCGCTTGAACGGGATCAGCGGATCGTAATGCACCAGTACCTGGCCGATGTCGTAGACGATATGGCGGATTTCAGCGGTCATGTGGTCTCCGTTTGAATGCATCTGGTATGGCCTTCGAAATGGCCTTCTTCATTACACTGGGAAGCGCTTTTTCGCCAAGCCCGGTTTCCCATCGCCCGCCCGTGACCGGCCGTTCCGGCGTCACCGCGTGCCAGACGGAAAGCCGCAGCTCGAAATGGGTGAAGACGTGGGTGATTTCGCCGGCATTGGTCCAGTTCGCGGCAAACGGGGCGGCTTCGCTGCCGGTCTCGCCATCCTGACGGGCGGTCCAGCCGGTGGTCGGCGGTTCCGCCATGCCGCCGAGAAGCCCTGTTTCAGCCCGGGTGCGCAGCAGAACGCGGCCATCCGGCGTTTCGGCCACGAATGCGGCGCCAAAGCGCACCGGACGGGCGGCTTTCGGCATTTTCAGCGGAAACCGCGCCGGATCGTCCCTTGCAAGTGCGAGACAGTGCACGCGAAACGGACAGAGCGCGCAGGCCGGGCGCTTCGGCGTGCAGAGCGTAGCGCCGAGATCCATCATCGCCTGGGCGAAATCGCCGGGGCGTTCGCGCGGCGTCAGTTTCGCCGTCCATGCCCGGATTTCGGGCTTGGCGGCGGGCAGCGGCGTCTCGATTGCGAAAAGCCGCGTAACCACGCGCTCGACATTGCCGTCGACCACGGTCTCGGGTCGGTCGAAGGCGATCGCGGCGATTGCCGCGGCGGTGTAGTCGCCGATGCCGGGCAGCGCCTTCAGGCCTTCAAGCGTGTCCGGAAACACGCCGTCATGCTCCCGCGCGACGGTTTCGGCGCATTTCTTCAGGTTGCGGGCGCGGGCGTAATAGCCAAGCCCGGCCCAGGCGGCCATCACGTCGTCGGTTTCAGCGGCGGCGAGGTCTTCGACCTTCGGCCAGCGGGCGAGGAACTTTTCGTAATAGGCCCTTACCGCCTGCACCGTGGTTTGCTGCAGCATGATTTCGGAGAGCCAGACATGGTAGGGGGCCGGTCTCGCGCCCTTCTGCTTGTCGCGCGGGCCGATCCGCCAGGGCAGGTCGCGGTGATGGCGGTCGTACCAGGTGAGCAGGTCTTCAGAAAAGTGGTTCATGAAATTCCGGTGCTGCGTTTTCTGCCCTGATCGAGTACAGTGCGAAGCGGAAACGGGCAACACATGGTGGCCGTTTTCACACTCCCTGTCGAAAGAGCATGATGCGTCCCACCCGTCCAGCAAGCGCCAGCCAGATTGCCGATGTCGCCAACAGCCTCATCGATCCGATATTGGCAAAAAGGGCCGGCATCTCCACCGCCCTTCTCAATGCCTGGCCGGAGATCGCCGGCGAAACCTACGCCGAATTTTCACGTCCCGAGAAGATCGCCTGGCCGAAACGTCCGGGCGCAAACGAAGATGGCGGCTTCAGGCCCGGCACGCTGACGATCGCCTGCGAGGGCGCGCGTGTTCTGTTTCTCACCCACGCGCAGGACGAATTGATCCATCGGGTCAACGGCTTCTTCGGCTATGTGGCGATCGAGCGGATCCGGGTGGTTCAAAAACCGATGCAACCTCCGGGGGGGCAGCGCAGGCCGAAGCCCACGCTTTCCCCATCGGAGCAGCGCGATCTTGAGGCGCGGCTTACCGGGATCGAATCCGACGCGCTGAGGAAGGCGATCATGCGGCTCGGCGCCGGCGTGCTGAGCGAGAAGAGAAACAAGCGCCGTTAAAAGACGTCCGGTGACACGGGTTCGTCGAAGTTGCTCCAGCTTATTGTTTGTTAGCTAGGCCTTTCAGGGCAGCGCCGCGATATGGCTGCGTCGGGCCGCGTGGCCGGCCGGGAATTTTCGCTTGACCTTGCCCGACGGTCCGTCTTGATTGTCGCCACAGAATCCGCCGCCGCCACCGCGATGGCGCAATGCGGATGGCCGAAGGAGAATAACATGGCAGCAGTCGACACCACCCCCGCATCCGAGACATGGACCTATGTCGACGGTGAATGGCTTGCCGGCAACCCGCCGCTGATCGGCCCGGTGTCGCATGCGATGTGGCTCGGCTCCACCGTGTTCGACGGCGCGCGCTATTTCGAGGGCATGGCCCCGGACCTTGACGAGCATTGCAAGCGCATCAACCGCTCTGCCCGTGCGCTCGGCCTGCTGCCGACGAAGACATCGGAGGAAATCGAGGCGCTGGTCTGGGAAGGGCTGACGCGGTTCAAGGGCGCCGAGGCGGTCTATATCAAGCCGATGTACTGGGCCGAGCACGGGCTTGCCGGCCTCGTGCCCGCCGATCCGGCCTCCACCCGTTTCGCGCTCTGCCTGTTTGAGACGCCGATGCGTTCCACCGTTCCGGTGCGGCTGACGGTTTCGCCGTTCCGCCGCCCGTCGCCGGAAGTGGCGATGACCCATGCCAAGACCGGCAGCCTCTACCCCAATTCCGGGCGGATGATGCTGGAGGCGAGAGGCCGCGGCTTCGACAATGCGCTGGCGCTCGACATGCTTGGCAATGTCGCCGAGACGGCATCCGCCAATATCTTCCTGGTCAAGGACGGCATTCCGATGACGCCGGCCGAGAATGGCTGCTTTCTCGCCGGGATCACCCGCAAGCGCATCCTCAAGCTGTTCCGCGACAACGGCATTGCCGCGAAGGAGAAGACGCTGACGGTGAAGAATTTCCTGGAGGCCGACGAACTGTTTCTCACCGGCAATTACAACAAGGTCGTGCCGGTGATCAAACTCGACGACCGCGATTTCGAACCCGGCCCGATGGCGAAACAGGCGATGACGCTCTACATGGACTGGGCGCGGTCGACCTGCAAATAGGGGCGGCTGCGTTTTCGGATTGACAACGCCCGCGTTTGGGCGCATTGGATTTTGCATGATCAAGACCGTGACCCACAATCATAAGTATTTTTGGCTGTTCCAATAGGAGCGGCCGATTGATCATGTTCATCACCGGCCGCCTGGGGGCGGCAAGGTGCTGAAACAAAACGTCCCCCCGGCGGCAAATTTGAAGGCCAAGGGACGACAATGACTGAAGATCAAGACAAAATCGCACTGGAACGACCAGCCCTGATGACCATCAGGAAGGCGGTCGACTCCGATATTCCGCAACTGCTCGACATGATCGGGCTGCTCTCCGCTTTTCACGACGATCCGTCGGAGATGACGGCGGAAAGCCTGAAGCGCGACCTGTTCGGCTCGACGCCGTGGGTGACGGCGTTGGTCGCCGATGCCGGAGCGCAGCTTCTCGGTTACGCGCTGCTGACCCCGCTCTACCGCGCCCAGCAGGGCCGGCGCGGCATGGATCTGCACCATCTTTTCGTGCGTGACGGCCACAGGAACCACGGCGTCGGCCAGCATCTGATCGCTCGCGCGCGCGATTTCGCGAGGGCCGCCGGCTGCACCTATATGTCGGTCAGCGCCGCCACGGGCAATTTCGGCGCCCACCGGTTCTACCAGCAGATGGATTTCGTCGCGCGTCCGGTGACCGGCATGCGCTACATGCAGGTGCTGGCGGATTGAGCCTGCGGCAACAACAAAGAGATAGAGTTTGTTGACAAACCGCGTAAGCGGTTACGAAGCCGCATCCCTCTCCGCCGTCACCCCGGACTTGATCCGGGGTCCAGCAAGCGCCTGATCCTTGCGCGCAAAGACTCTTGTCTGAAATTCACCACAAGCGGCCCTGGATGCCGGGTCAAGCCCGGCATGACGGACGAACTTGGCAAGGACTTTGTCAGCAGCCTGAGACAGAGCGTTTTCGCGTCCGGGGAAAAGCGGAAAGGCTCTACTGTGCGGGCACGGCCTTCAGATAGGCGGCGATGGCTTCGAGATCGGAGCGCGGCAGATGCGAGAGGTTCTGCTGCACATCGACCATCGAGCCGCCGACCGTATCGAACTCCGGCGTAAAGCCGGTTTCGAGATAGTCGGCGATTTCCGCTGCCGTCCAGTTGCCGATCTGTTTTGAGCCCGGGGTGATGTCCGGGATCGTCCCTTCACCATCAGGGTTCGGCCCGCCGGCAAGCCATTTATCATATTCGAGGCCGCCCAGCGCGTTGCGCGGCGTGTGGCACTCGCCGCAATGGCCCGGACCCTCGACCAGATACTGCCCGCGCATGATCTCGGGCGAGGCGTTGGTGAACTGCACGCGCGGCGCGTCGGAGAAGAACAGCTGTTTCCAGAACGACAGCGCCGGCCGGACGTTGAAGGGGAAGTCGACCTCGTGTTGCTTGCTCGGCGTGCTGCTTGGCGGCAGCGTCATGATATAGCGATGCAGGTCTTTGACGTCCTGGTTCCGCATCCGCACATAGGATGTGTAAGGCAGGGCGGGATAGAGGTTCCTTCCATGCGGGCCGACGCCTTTTTTCACGGCGTTGGCGAAGTCGACGAGCGACCAGTCGCCGATGCCTTCCTGCTTGTCGGGCGAGATATTGGGGGCATAGAAGGTTCCGAAGTCGCTCCTGACCGCATAGCCGCCGGAAAGGACGAGCTTTTGTTCGCCGGTTGCACCGGGTGCCGCATGGCAGCCGGCACATTGGGCGGCCCAGAACATCTTCTCGCCATTATGCGGATCCGCGGCCTGGAGGTTCTGATACTCCGCCGGGTCGAGCTTCGGCGGCGTGAAGGCGACGACGAAGGCCGCCCCCATGAAGAGAGCGGCGACAGCCAATACGATGATCGTGAGCTTCTTCACGCCAATTCTCCGGTGCCGCGTTGCCCATGCCCTGACTGGCAAGGTGCAATTCCAGGCAAAGTGGAAACCATTACGCTGTCCCGGACTGCGCAAGCGCCCGGGACAGCGAAACAACAACGAGAAAACCGCTCTATTTATCGACGCGGTACAGTTTGTGACAGGCCGCGCAATTGGCCCCCAGCGTCTTCATGGCGTCTCCGACGGCGGCCTGATCGGCGGGCAGGTTTGCCAGCAGCGCATCGGCATCATCGGCGAGCTTGGTTGCATGGGCCTCGAAGTCATCCATGTTTTCCCAGATCGCCGGGCTTGCCTCGGTGCCGTTGCCGGTTTTCGAATCGGGCGGGAAATGGGTCGTGAAATCGGTGATACTGGTGGAGATGTCGGAAAGCGCGCCCTGGACCACGATCGGGTCATAGGCATTCTGGCCCTTGGCGATCGCGCCGAGCTGGCCCATGGCCTTGCCGATCGCCTTCATGTCGTCCTGGCGCAGCATCTGCGGCGCATCCTGGGCAACCGCAAAGCCCGCGCTGAGACAGAGCGCGACAGCGCCGGCGATCATAAATCCATTTTTCATCCAAAGCCTCCTTCGTTGCTCGGCAGCAGTATACGCAGCCTCTGTTTGGAAGCTAGGGGCAGGATTAGGCTAGTGAAGATGAACGGCGTCTGACATTGCGCTTCATGCCATCACGTTTTGGTGATTCCGCTCCACAATTGATGGAAATGGTGCGTCGGGCCGTGGCCGGAGCCGACATGGAGACCGTCCGCCGCCGCGATCGCGCCGGCGACATAGCGCTTGGCGTTCGCGACCGCTTCGGAAAGTGGGACGCCCTTGCCGATCTCGGCCGCGATCGCGCTTGAAAGCGTGCAGCCCGTGCCATGGGTGTTGGCAGTGTCGATGCGGGGGCCCTCGAGCCATTCATAACCTGCGGCCGTGACCAGCAGGTCCGGGCTTTCCGCGCCCTCCAGATGCCCTCCCTTCAAGAGCACCGCCTGCGGGCCGAGGCCTCTGAGCGCCTTTGCCTGGGCGATCATCTGGTCGCGGTCGGCAGCGGTTTCGGTATCGAGCAGGGCGGCGGCTTCCGGCAGGTTGGGCGTCAGCACGGCGGCGAGCGGCAGCAGGTGGTCCTTCAGGGCCTCTACCGCATCTTCCGGTAGCAGCCGGTGACCGCCCTTGGCGACCATCACCGGATCGAGCACGACCGGCACTTCCACATGGTGGCGCAGGCTGTCGGCGATGGTGACGGCGATATTGGCATTGGCGACCATGCCGATCTTGATCGCGTCGACCTTCACATCGTCGAAGATCGCCGCGATCTGTTCGGCGACGAAGGCCGACGGCACCTGGTGCACGCCCGTGACGCCGCGCGTGTTCTGCGCCGTCAGCGCGGTAAGCGCCGCCATGCCATAGGTGCCGAGCGCCGAAAATGTCTTGAGATCGGCCTGGATGCCGGCGCCGCCCGAGGGATCGGAGCCCGCGATCGAGAGTATGTTTGCGATCATTGCTTCGCCTTCGCGATGGCGGCGGCAAGGTCTGCCGTCGCCTTATAGGGATCGGGCTGGCCGCAAATGGCCGAAACGACGGCGATCCCGTCGGCCCCGCTTTCGAATGTGGACGCCACATGCTCCGCTTTCAACCCGCCGATGGCAACGGAAGGCAATCCGCAAAGCCCGATCATCTCGGAGAGCCCTTCAAATCCGACAGGAAGCGCATGGTCGGGCTTGGTGCCGGTCGCAAACACCGGGCCCGCGCCGATATAGTCGATGCCGGCGGGATCGAAGGCGCGCGCGACGTCGAGGCCGTTGACGGAAACGCCGAGAAGCTTCTCCTCACCGATCCGGCGGCGCACATCCTCGGGATGGGCGTCCTCCTGTCCGACATGGACGCCATCGGCATCGATCGCGATGGCCGCTTCGACGTCGTCGTTCATGATCAGCCGGGCAGGGGTTCCGCCCGTGACCTGTTTCAGGGCGAGCCCCATGTCGATGCGCTCGCGCGTCGAGGCGTGCTTCATACGAAGCTGGACGATGGTCGCGCCGCCCGCGATGGCATCCCTTGCAGTGGCGACCATGCCGTAATCGCCGCAAAGTTCCGGATCGAGGACGAGATAGAGGGAAAGGTCGAAGTTCATGGCAATTCGATCTCCGCTTCGAGGGCAAGCGTGTCGGGCGTCACGGCGGCGAGCGCATCGAGGAAATGGACCTGGAACGAGCCGGGGCCTTCCGCCTTTCCATGCGCGCGTCGCCCCGCGACGCCGTAATGGGCGAGCGCTGCGACCGTCGCTTCGAAGGCATCCTCGCGCCATGCCCCGGCATAGCCGCCGACAAGCGCCGTCAGCGCGCAGCCGAGCGCCGTGACCCGCGGCATCAGGGCAGAGCCGCCGCCGATGCGGGCGCAGCGTTCGCCGTCGGTCACGAAATCGCGCTCCCCGGTGACGGCCACGACCATGTTGCGCTCACGGGCGAGCGCTTTCGCGGTCTCTTCGGCGGCCGCCACGCTGTCGCCGGCATCGACCCCCTTGCCGGCGCTGGTGGCGCCTGAGAACGCGAGGATTTCAGAGGCATTGCCGCGCAGGATCGTCGGGCCGAGGCCGAGAATTTCGAGCGCTGACCTGGCCCGGAAGCCGGTGGCGAAATGGGCGACGGGATCCAGCACCCAGGGCGTGTTGTTGCGGTTGGCGGTCTCGGCCGCGGCCTTCATGCCGGCGAGCCAGTCTGGCGAAAGCGTACCGATATTGATGGTGACGGCGGAAGCGATTCCGGCGAATTCGCCGGCCTCCTCCTTCGCGTGGACCATCGCCGGAGAAGCGCCTGCGGCCAGCAGCACATTGGCGGCGATATTCATCGCCACGTAATTGGTGATGCATTGCGTGAGCGGCGCTTCAGCGCGCATCTTCTGAAGAATGGCAGCAATATCAACCATCGGCTTCCTCCTTGCTTTGGCGGAGAAACCAGACGGGCCGGAGGGACGAAGCTCGCGAACCCGAGTGACTCCCTCCGCCGGTATGATCCGGATCAGGTTCCAAGGGTTCATCTCAGCCGGCTTTCGCCGACGCCCCTGTCGCTCTTGTTGGCCGCTATATAGCAGAAAAACGCCGCCCGGTAAGGGGCGGCGCGGTATTTTACTTCATCGTCGGCATCGAGAATTCCGCGCCGGCGCGGATGCCCTTGGGCCAGCGCTGGGTGATGGTCTTCAGGCGGGTGTAGAAGCGAACGCCTTCCGGCCCGTGCATGTGGTGGTCGCCGAACAGCGAGGCCTTCCAGCCGCCGAAGGAGTGGAACGCCATCGGAACCGGGATCGGCACATTGACGCCGACCATGCCGACCCTGATCTTGTGGGCGAATTCGCGGGCGGCATCGCCGTCGCGGGTGAAGATCGCGGTGCCATTGCCGAATTCATGGTCGTTGATCCACTGGGCGGCCTCGTCATAGCTCCTGGCGCGGGCGACCGAGAGGACCGGGCCGAAAATCTCTTCCTTGTAGATCTTCATGTCGGTCGTGACCTTGTCGAACAGGGTTGC
Organism: Martelella sp. NC20; assembly: GCF_013459645.1. Taxonomy (NCBI): domain Bacteria; kingdom Pseudomonadati; phylum Pseudomonadota; class Alphaproteobacteria; order Hyphomicrobiales; family Aurantimonadaceae; genus Martelella; species Martelella soudanensis. The sequence continues at coordinate 4,593,037 of NZ_CP054861.1, read as the reverse complement.
GCCGATGAAATAACCGTTCTCGTAGCCCTGCAGCTTCAGGCCGCGGCCATCGACCACCAGTTCCGCGCCTTCTTCGACGCCCGAATCGATGTAGCCGTTCACGCGTTCGAATGCCGCCGCCGTCACCAGCGGGCCCATATCGGCTTCCGGATCGGTGCCGGGGCCGACCTTGAGGGCTGCAATCCGGGGTTTGAGTTTGTCGATCAGCCGGTCCGCCGTCTCGTCGCCGACCGGCACGGCCACCGAGATTGCCATGCAGCGCTCGCCGGCGGAACCGAAGGCCGCGCCCATCAGCGCATCTGCCGCCTGGTCCATGTCGGCATCGGGCATCACGATCATGTGGTTCTTGGCCCCGCCGAGCGCCTGGCAGCGTTTGCCGTTGGCGGTCGCGGTGGTGTAGATGTAGCGCGCGATCGGGGTCGAGCCTACGAAGGAAACGGCTTCGATATCCGGATCGGTCAGCAGCGCGTCGACGGCCTCCTTGTCGCCCTGGACGACGTTGAAGACGCCATCGGGCAGGCCCGCTTCCTTCAGCCACGCGGCAATCAGCAGCGAGGCGGAGGGATCGCGTTCGGACGGCTTCAGCACGAAGCAGTTGCCCGCCGCAAGCGCGATCGGGAACATCCACATCGGCACCATCGCCGGGAAGTTGAACGGCGTGATGCCGGCAACGACGCCGAGCGGCTGGCGGATCGCATAGCTGTCGACCCCGGTGCCGACATTTTCGGTGTATTCGCTCTTCAGAAGCTGCGGGGCGGCGGTCGCGAATTCGACCACTTCCATGCCGCGCTGGATTTCGCCGAGCGCATCGGAATGGACCTTGCCATGCTCGGCGGTGATGACGGCCGCCATCTCGTCGATCCGGGCTTCCATGATCGACAGGAACTTGTTCAGGATGCGGGCGCGGCGCAGCGGCGTGGTGGCCGCCCATTCCGGGAAGGCGGCGCTGGCGGCCTCGACGGCGGCGCGCACATCGGCCGTGTTTGCCAGCGAAAGTTCGCCGCTCTGCTCGCCGGTGGCGGGATTGTAGGTCGGCACGGTGCGGGTGCTGCTGCCGGCAAAGGGCTTGCCGCCGACAAAATGCTGAATGGACTTCATGTGTTTTCCTCCGGTGTTTTGCTGGTTTTTCTTCCTGCGGTCCGCCGAAGCAAAAGATCTTGCCGCAGGATCGCATCAATATCGTGATGGCACCTTCGCTTACTAAATTACGCAAAGAAACAGGATAATTGACAAATCCATTGTGCAAAAATTAAAGTTATTCGATGGATTGGGATCACTTGCGGGTATTTCTGGCGGTGGCGCGGCGCGGGCAGATTCTCGCGGCCGCGCACACGCTCGGGCTCAACCACGCAACCGTCGCGCGGCGGCTGAATGCGCTGGAGGAGACGCTCGGCGAGCCGCTGTTCGAGCGCCGCCCCTCCGGCTCCACGCTGACGGAGGCGGGCGAGCGGTTGCTTGCGGTGGCCGAGCGCGTGGAGACCGAAATTCTGGGCATTACGGAAGACACAAGGGCGCGGGGCGCGAGCCTTTCCGGCACGGTCCGCGTCGGCGCGCCGGATGGGCTCGGAACCTATTTTCTGGCTGCCGAACTCGGGCGCCTGCAGGAGGAGCATCCGGGCCTGATCGTGGAACTGGTGCCGCTGCCGCGCACATTCTCGCTTTCCAAACGCGAGGCGGATCTGGCGATCACGCTCGATCCGCCGGCGGAGGGGCGGCTGGTGGTTTCCAGGCTGACCGATTACACGCTCGGCGTCTACGCCGCCGCCGCCTATCTCCGGCAGCACGGCATGCCCGAAAGCGAGGAGGATCTCGCCGCCCATGTCGTCGTCACCGGCGTGGAGGACTATGCCTACGCCTCGTCGCTGAACTATGCCGGCCATCTGGCGCGCTTTGCCGGGCGGCAATTCCGCTGCGCCGGCGTCGCCGGGCAGATGGAGGCCGTCAGGGCCGGCATCGGCATCGGCATTCTGCATGATTTCGTGGCGCGAGACATGCCGGGGCTGGTGCGCATCCTGCCCTCGGTCAGCTTCCGCCGCGCCTATCACCTTCTGTCCCATCCCGACACCGGTAGTCTGGCCCGCATCGCGCTGATTCGCACGTTTCTGGCGCGACGGTTCAGGGAGGAGCGGATGCGTTTCGCGCCGTAGGGCAATGTCCTCAGCTGTCGAGGCCGAGAACTTTCTCGAGGTCTTCCCAGCTGGTGTCCATGGCGTAAGGCCCGATGCCTGGCAGGGCAACGTGGCCATAGAGCGGCGAAAGCTGCCACTCGGCTGTTTCCTCGTCGATGCCGCCCAGTTGCTGGAGATAGATGACGGAGGCAAGGCCGGTGCGGTCGGCGCCCGCCTTGCAATGGATCAGGATCGGCTTCGGCGCATCGCGCATCAGCGCCAGCAATTCCATGCTGCGTTCCGGCGACAATATGGTGCGGTCCGACATCGGGAAATCGATATGCTTGATGCCCTTGACGGCACTTACATTGACTTCGTCGTCATACCACGAACGCCCGGGGCTGGCGCCGCGCAGGTTGATCACCGTCCTGATGCCGTGCCGGTCGATATAGTTCGAGAGCGCGCTCGCGCTGGGCTGGGCGGAACGATAAAGCTCGCCGGCCTTCACTTCGTGAAAATTGCCGCTCACCTGAAGGCCGCCAAGATAAATGCCGCTGCTCACGGCCAGAACGCCGGTGGCTGCCCCGAGCCGCCGTGCAAGACGCTTCTTTTTCATCCAGAATTCCCTCTGCAATCTCGGCTCATCTTAATCCGGCTTTTGCCGACGCAACAGCCATCATGGCGCATAACCGGCACAGGCGGTGTAAATGTGTCAAAAGCCGGGCAATTTATCTTGACAGTTACAGTCATGTTTTATAGCGGATAGTCCATCGCCGGCGCAACGCCGGGAAAATGCCCAGCCAGCCAGTACGCAGCGCCGTTCGCAAGCCAGCCAGGTTCTTCAACGAACAAGAAGGATTCGGTGATGCGTATTTCGCGGATTTTGGCATCGTGTACGGCTCTGGCCACCCTTGCATGCGCAACAGCCTCATGGTCTCAGGACGGCAGTGAGACGACGGTGCTTTCCCCCGTCAGCGTGACGACAACGGGCGGCAAGGAGGGGATTGCCGATACCCCGCTTGCCACCGAGACGACCCGTGAGGAGCTCGACCAGAATATCGTCTCCGATTTCGGCGATTTCACCCGTGTGCTGGAGCCGGGGGTGACCTTCGTCGGCGATGATGCCGGCTCGGTCAATATCCGCGGCATGCAGGGCCCGCGCGTCTCGACCGTCATCGACGGCATCCAGATCCCCTATCTCGACGATACGGCGCGTTCCGACGCCAATGGCGGCGGCGATGCCTTCTCGTTCGATTCGATCGCGACGATCGATATTGTGCGCGGCGCCGACAGTTCGCGTTCCGGCAGCGGCTCGCTCGGCGGCACTGTGGTGCTGCGCACGCTTGAGCCCGAAGACCTGATCGATCCCGAAAAGGGCTATGGCGGTCGATTCGGCCTCACCTATGACAGCGCCGATGAGAGTATCGACGGCAATGCGGCTTTCGCCATACAGGCCGGCAATACCGCGCTTCTTTTCCAGGGCGATATCGCCTCCGGCTCCGAAATGCAGAACCAGGGCGATGTCGGCGGTTATGGCGCGACCCGCAGCGAGCCGAACCCGGCAAGCTTCGACGAGAACAACCTGCTGTTCAAGATCCGTCAGAACATCATGGAGGCTCACACCGTCGGCCTGACGGTCGAGCGCTATGACCGCAACAAGGATATCGAGCTGCTCACCGACCAGGGCGCGACCTACGCACCGGACAACTGGAACGGCAGCGAAGTGAAGCACCGCGACCGCGTCTCGATCGATTACAATTACGCCGCCATTGCCGATGACGGTCTGATCGACCAGGCGTTCAGCACGTTCTACTGGCTGAAGAGCGAACGCGAGAGCGGCACGGACGGCATCCGCCTATCCTCCCGTGGCACACCGCCCTATGGCGAGTACTCGCGTACGTCCACCACCGATGACGAGCGCTATGGCTGGTCCGGCTGGGCGGAGAAAAGCGTCGAAACCGGATCGCTGTTCCACACCTTCACGCTTGGCGGCGATTTCTACTATTCGCAGACCAGCCAGTATTCGAGCGGCGTCGACAATTGCGGCCCCGGCCCCTATGCGCCCTTCAGCACCTGCAGCTTCCTGCACACCAACCAGTCCGATACGCCGGATGTGAACGGCTATGTGCTGGGCCTCTATGCCCATGACGAGATCGTCTTCGGCGACAGCGGCTTTGCGCTGACCCCCGGCGTGCGGTTCGACTGGTATCAGTATGACCCGCAGGATACGGCAAGCTACACCAACAACCCGAACTATAACGGCCTGCCGGAAAGCCAGAGCAACTGGCAGATCTCGCCGAAACTGCTCGCGACCTATGACCTCACCGACTTCACCCAGATCTATGGCCAGATCTCGACCGCCTTCCGTGCGCCGACGCCGGGCGAGCTCTATGTCGATTACGGTTCGCCGGGCAGCTATCTCAGGATCGGCAATCCCGATCTCGAGCCGGAAACGAGCTGGGGCGTGGAACTTGGCGCCAATTTCGGCGACGACGAGGATGGCGGCAGGGTTTCGGCCTTCTACAGCCGCTACAAGGACTTCATCGACACCCAGTCGGTTGAGCCGACCGATCTGGGCTTTGCCAGCAGCCTCTATCCGCTCGGCATCACCCAGACCATCAATATCGACAATGTCGAGATTGCCGGTGTCGAGGCGAGCTTCCAGAAGTCGTTCGTCAACAACTGGGACCTGCATGCCTCGCTTGCCTTCGCGCGCGGCTGGGACATGGACACCCACAAGATGCTCGCTTCGGTCGCGCCCCTGAAAGCCGTCATCGGCGGCGGATATAACGATGAGACCTGGGGCGTGAACTCCAACTGGATCCTGTCGGCAAAGGTGCCGGACGGCTCCACCGCTACCTTCAAGGCTCCGGGCTACGGCATCGTCGACGTTACCGCCTGGTGGTCGCCGGAGCGGTTCGACGGGCTCCTGGTTCAGGCCGGCGTCTACAACCTGTTCGACCAGACCTATTACGATGCGCTGGACCTGCAGGACACCACGCTGACCCAGCCGCGGAGCTTCTATTCCGAGCCCGGCCGCACCTTCAAGATATCGATGACGCAGACGTTCTGAGACGCGTCAGGCGAGCATGAGAGGAGCCGGGTCCGAGAGGGTCCGGCTCAGTTTGTTGACGAAGGCCTTGACAGATACTTCCGTCATGCCGGGCTTGACCCGGCATCCAGGGCCGCTTGTGGTGGATTTCACGAAAGAGTCTTTGCGCGCAAGGACTTGCGCTTGCTGGATCCCGGATCAAGTCCGGGATGACGGCGGAGAGGGAGGCGACACCGTGCTCACTTACGGGATTTGTCATCAAACTGAGAGCCGGGCCCCGCGGGGCCCGGCTTTTTCGTTATGCGTCGCCCGATATTGGGCTCTGGCGGCGGTCACTTCTTCAGGATCTCGACGCCCGGCAGAACCTTGCCTTCCATCCATTCGAGGAACGCGCCGCCCGCCGTCGAGACATAGCTGAAATCATCCTTGACGCCGGCATGGTTGAGGGCCGAGACCGTGTCGCCGCCGCCGGCGACAGATACCAGCTTGCCGGCCCTGGTGCGCTCGGCCGCGAATTTTGCCGCGGCCACGGTGGCCGCGTCGAACGGCTCGATCTCGAACGCGCCGAGCGGGCCGTTCCAGACCAGCGTTTCGGCCTTTTCGATCCATTCGTTGATGGTCATGACGGATTGCGGGCCGACGTCGAGCATCATCTGGTCGGCCGGGATCGCGTCGATCGCGACGGTTTCGTTTGCGGCATTGGCCTTGAATTCGCCGGCGACCACACCGTCGACCGGCAGCACGATCGCGCAGCCGGTCTTTTCCGCCTTGGCCATGATCGCGCGGGCGGTATCGGCAAGATCATGCTCGCACAGCGACTTGCCGACATCGATGCCCTTGGCCGCGACGAAGGTATTGGCCATGCCGCCGCCGATCACCAGCGCATCGACCTTGTCGATCAGGTTTTCCAGAAGGTCGATCTTGGTGGAAACCTTGGCGCCGCCAACGATCGCCACCACCGGGTGCTTGGGATTGCCGAGCCCGCTTTCGAGCGCCTCAAGCTCGGCCTGCATGGTGCGGCCGGCATAGGCCGGCATGTGGTGACCGAGGCCTTCTGTCGAGGCATGGGCCCGGTGGGCGGCGGAAAAGGCATCATTGACATAGATATCGCCGTTTTTTGCGAGCGCCGCCACGAATTCGGGATCGTTCTTCTCCTCGCCCTTGTGGAAACGGGTGTTTTCGAGAAGCAGGATATCGCCGGCGCTCATCGCCGCGATCGCCTTCTCGGCGACCTCGCCGACGCAGTCATCGCAAAATGCGACGGCGTGATCGAGCACTTCCTCGACGGCGTAAACGATGGGCTTGAGCGACATTTCCGGCACGACCTGGCCCTTCGGGCGACCGAAATGAGCCATCAGGATGACCTTTGCACCCTTGTTGGACAACTCGTTGATCGTCGGCGCGACGCGCTCGATCCGGGTCGCGTCGGTTACCCGGCCCTCGCTGAAAGGCACGTTCAGATCGACGCGCACAAGGACGCGCTTGCCGTTGATATCAGGCAGGTCGTCGAGGGTCTTGAAAGCGGGCATGGGTCGTCCTCTTGAATGTTTGCCGCACCCCGGGGAGGGGCGCGTCCTGGCCGTGGGGCTGTGGCTCGTCTCAACGTTTCGCTGAAGACGCGCCATTGAAATCAACGATGGATTCCTAGTCAAAAACTGTCCGTTCGGCAATGTCGCAGTGACGAAAAGCCTATCGCCGCACCCTGCGCCGCAGACGGCCGAAGAACCGGGTCAGCGGTTCGAGGGGACCCGCCGGGCGTTCGCTTGCGGTGTCGTGCCAGACCCCGATCGAGGTAATGTTGTGCTCGGCATCGGCATCGCGCACGATCAGCGCAAGCGGGCCGAGATGCAGCCGGTCGGCGATGATCGGCTTGCCGCCAAGCTCCTGTTTCATGTAATCGGCAAGCCGCATGTCCTCGATATCCGCCGGTATCTCGACCATCGGGTCGATGGCGCGCAGTTCCTTCACGGGGCGGTCCGGCAACAGCACCTCGGTGCCGAGCAGCGGCTCCTCTCCCGCGCTTGCCGCAAGTGCGGGATCTGCGAAGAGCTGGTCGAGCAGGTAGGACATGCCGGGCGTCACGAACAGGTAGAGATAATCCCCGGCCTTCAGGTTTCCGGCATAGAAATAGCGCATCGAAAGCCCGTCGCGCACCACCAGCGAAGGTATGGCCCAGCGCGGGATCGGCGCGCCCTCCAGCACCGGCGCGCCTTCGGCCATACGATAGACCAGCAATTCGTGCTTGGCGTTTTCGTGGAGGTCGATATCGACGATTTCCAGCGCGCCGCTCGCCCGTGGCTGGACCAGTTTCAGAAACCGCGCGACCGGCGCCAGCATCCAGCCCTGCAGGATCAGCGAGACCAGCACCATGACGAAGACGATGTTGAATATTCGCCCGGCATTGTCGAGCCCGTAAAGGCTCGGGAGGATGGCGAGCAGGATGGAGGCCGCCCCGCGCAGCCCGATCCAGGCGATGAAATTGGTCTCGCGCGGCCGATAGTTGAATTTCCACAGGCAAAGCCAGACCGCGATGGGACGGGCGATGAAAACCAGAAACAGGGCGAGTGCGAACGCCGGAAGAAAAATCTCCGGAAAGTTCCGGGGGGTGGCGAGCAGACCCAGCAACAGGAACATGATGATCTGGGCCAGCCAGGTCATGCCCTCCTGAAACCGCCTTATGGAGCCGACATAGCGCACATGGCGGTTGCCGGCGATGAGGCCGGCGACATAGACCGCCATGAACCCGCTGCCGCCGGCGGCCCCCGTGGCCGAGAAGATCAAGAGGGCCGCCGTCAGCACCAGGATCGGCGCCAGACCGCGATTGAGGCTGAACCTGTTGGCGATCAGCACCGTCAACGCCCCGCCGATCACCCCGAACAGCAGGCCGAAACCGATCTCCTGCACGAAATGGAGCATCATCGGCAGGATTTCCTGCGTGCCGGTTTCCTTCATGGAGAGAACGGAAACCAGCGACATGGTCAGGAAGATCGCCATCGGATCGTTGATGCCGGATTCGACCTCGAGCGTCGCGCTGACCCTGTCGATCACCCTGATGCCGCCGATGCGCATCAGAAAGAACACCGCCGCCGCATCCGTCGAGGCGACGATTGCACCCAGCAGAAAACCCTCGAGCAAAGTAAATCTCAGGATAACGACGGCCGCCACGGCCACAAGGCCCGCCGTCGCCACCACGCCCACCGTCGCCAGGACGAGGGCGGGCATGGCGCTGGCGCGGAAGGTCTTGAACGACGTGCCGAAGCCGGAATCGAACAGGATCACGGCAAGCGCGAGCGAGCCGACATAGAAGGTCAAAGCGTCATTGTCGAACTCGATCCCGAAGCCATCGGTTCCCGCCAGAAGCCCGACACCCAGAAACAGGAGCAATAGCGGCGCGCCGAACCGGTAGGCGAGCGCGCTGGAAAGGGCGGCAAGAAGAATGAGGCCGGAAAAAACCAGCACCGCGAGATAGAATGTCGTCAAACTGTGTCCTTCCGGCAGAGCGGCGCGAGGAGCATGAAATGAGGTTCCGAAAAGTCCTTTTCCATAATGAAATAGGGTATTTGCGGCTTTTTTTAAAGCGTTGCCCGCACCATCGACGCGAAGTTGCAGCCAATGGCGAAAAAAGTTCGATTTCAGCTTTGCGAGCGTGTCTTGAAACCTGTCTTGACATTTCCCGCTCCATCAATCAATCGATTGATGGATGACAAGTACAAAATCCATACCGGGTCCGGTTCGCCGGCGCGAGATCGCGCGTGCAGCCCGTTCCATCCTCGCCGAAAAGGGCATGGAGGGATTGCGCACGCGCGCGGTTGCCGATGCGGTCGGCATCAATATTGCAACGCTGCACTATCATGTCGGCTGCAAGGATGGATTGCTGAAGCTGGTGACCGAGGCGATCCGCGATGATTTCGTGGCCATGCATGTCACGCGCCCGAGAGAAGGATTATCCGCCAGCGCTTGTCTGCGCCTCGAGTTTATCGAATATCGCGATATCCGGGCGGCCAACAGCGAAACCGTGAGAGCACTCGCCGAACTCAAGCGGCAGGCCACCCGGGACAGCTCGGTCGCAGCACTGCTCGCGCCGTTGCGAAAGGCCTGGCGCGAGGATTTCCGCGAGATTCTCAAAGACGGTCGCGCGACGGGCGAGTTCCGCGCCGACCTCGACCCCGAAACTTTTGCCGATATCATCATTGCGACGCTTGACGCTTATGGTAACGACGAAGCCTATGCCGAGACGAAGGCGATGTCGCGTCTGTTCTCGGAATTGTTTAAATCCGTGCTCGCTCCGCCCCAGAAGGAGGATTTCCGTGAATTCCAGTTTGACTGAAGCCCACGCCGAACCGCATCCGGGCCGGTGGGTGGCGCTTGCCGTGCTGCTTTGCGCCGTGTTCATGAACATGCTCGATGTCACCATCGTCAATGTTGCGCTGCCGTCGATCCAGAAGGGGCTCGGGGCAACCGATTCCGATATCGAATGGGTGGTCGCGGGCTATGTGCTGGTGTTTGCGCTGGCGCTGCTACCGTTCGGCAGGCTCGGCGATATCGTCGGCAAGAAGCGGATGTTCATGATCGGGGTGGTCTGCTTCACCATCGGCTCGGCGCTTTGCGGCCTGTCGCACGATATCGAGATGCTGATCGGCGCCCGCCTGTTTCAGGGCTTCTCGGCGGCGATGATGACGCCGCAGGTGCTGGCGCTGGCGCAGGTGATGTTTCCCCCGCATGAACGCGCGCGCGCCTTCTCGTTTTTCGGCATGATGGCGGGGATCGCGACCGTCAGCGGCCCGATCATCGGCGGGCTGCTGATCGATCACGATGTCTTCGGCCTCGGCTGGCGCGCGATTTTCCTGATCAATCTTCCGATCGGCGTGTTCGCGGTTCTGGCCGGCTGGAAGCTCGTGCCGCATACGCCCGGCAATTCCGGAGAGCGGAATGACTATGCCGGCATCGCGCTGATCGCCCTTGCGATGTTCCTGCTGATATTTCCGCTGGTCGAGGGTCGCACCTTCGGGTGGCCGGCCTGGTGCTTCGCGATGATGCTGGCCGCTGTCCCGGTGCTTGTGGCATTTGTGTTGTGGGAGCGCCGGCAGAACCGTCGCAATCGTCCGCAGCTTCTGGCCTTCGCGCTGATCGCCAACCGCAACTTCATGGTCGGCGGATTGATGGCGCTGGTGTTTTTCTCCACCTTGCCGGGCTTCTTTCTCTGCCTTGCCATTTTCCTGCAGGTCGGCTTCGGCTTCGACCCGCTGAAATCCGGGCTTACGACGATACCGTTTTCGGTCGGCGTCTTCGTGGCCTCCGTGGCCAATGGACGTTTTGGCAGCGTGGCGCTGAAATTCAGGATGATGTGTGGGCTGGTCCTGCTTCTCACCGGCATTTTCTGGCTGCGCTTCTATGTGCTGACCATAACCGATACGATTTCGCACTGGGCGGTGTTCGGGCCGCTGCTGACGGCGGGGCTGGGGCTCGGCATGTCGATCGCTTCAATCTTCCAACTGGTGCTGGCCGGGGTACCCGCCCGGGAGGCGGGATCGGCCTCCGGCGCGCTGCAGGCCGTCCAGCAGCTTGGCGGTGCGTTCGGCATCGCGATCATCAGCGAGATTTTCTTTTCCACGCTGGCAAATCTGCTCAAGGCCGGTTCCGGCCAGCATCCGGCCTATGTCGAAGCCTTCGCCGGCGCGGTTGTCTTCAACCTGGCCGCTTATGTGGTCGTGGCGGTGCTTGTGACGATGCTACCGGCCCACAAGGGGATACGCGGCCCGGGCAAGGCGGAGCCGCATATCGCCTGATGCTGTTTTGGCGGTCCCGGGTGAAGCGGATGCCACTTCACCCGGGATGGCTCAGGGCACGAGCAGCGTGCCCGCGCCGCCCTTGGTGAGGATTTCGAGCAGCACCGAGTGCTTGACCTTGCCGTTCAGAATGACCACGCCCTCGACGCCGGCCTCGATCGCCTCGATGCAGGTCTCGACCTTGGGGATCATGCCGCCCGAAACGGTTCCGTCCAGGATCAGGTTTCGGGCCTCGGCGACCGACAATTCCTTGATCAACTCGCCCTGCTTGTCGAGCACGCCCGGAACATCGGTGAGGAACAGCAGGCGCGTGGCGCGCAGCGCGCCGGCGATGGCGCCGGCAAAGGTATCGGCGTTGATATTGTAGGTTTCACCGGCGCGACCGGGCGCCACCGGCGCGATCACCGGTATCATCTCGGATTTCGCCAAAAGGTCGAGCAGCGTGGTGTCGACGGTCACGACCTCGCCGACAAAGCCGAGGTCGAGCACGCGCTCGATATTGGAATCGGGGTCGATCACGGTCTTCTTGGCCTTTTCGGCAAACACCATGTTGCCGTCCTTGCCGCAGAGCCCGATCGCCCATTCGCCGGTCTGGTTGATCAGCGCGACGATTTCCTTGTTGATCGAGCCCGCCAGCACCATCTCGACGATCTCGACGGTGGCCTGGTCAGTGACCCGCAGGCCGCCCTCGAACTTCGATTCAATGCCCATCCGCTTCAGCATATTGCCGATCTGCGGGCCGCCGCCATGAACGACGATCGGGTTGACGCCGGATTGTTTCAGGAGCGCGATATCGGCGGCGAAAGCCTGGCCCAGTTCGCTATCGCCCATGGCGTGGCCGCCATATTTAACGACGATCGTCTTGTTCTCGTATTTCTGCATATAGGGCAGGGCCTGGACCAAGAGCCGCGCCTGATGTTCGTTTTCCGACAGTGACATGAAACTCCCCGCTGCAATTCGCTCAGCGGCCTTTTAGCGCAAACTCCCGGTCGAGGAAACTCCTGTCGCGCCTTGGCCGAAAGACGGGTTGCGTCGGGCAGGCTTTGTCAGCAAACTGAGAAGAATTTCATGTTTGCACTTCTGAAACGAACCGCCATCGCCGCCACCCTTGTCTCTGGTACGGCGATCGCAGCATTCGTCGCTCTGCTGGACGGTACGGTCAACACGCTGCTGATGCCTGAAAACAAGGATGCGCTGGTCAAGGTTCTGACCTGCCGTGTCGTCGCCGCGAATTCGACACGCAAAAGGTGAATTATGCAATTATAGCAACTATAGAGCGATATAGGCTTGCCGTGACGGTGTCAGTAGCAGGTTTCGCGCAAAATTGCTGAATGCCGACCGGATACATAATGAGAAGACCCGGCGGCGGACACCAACCCCGGTGTGAACTGGCCGCCCTACGGGGCGGTCCTTCTATGTGCGGTCACATGTTGATCGTATCGATGATCGTCTGGCGCAGTTCATCGAGCCCATCGTGTTTCTCCGACGATGTCGCCATGATGACGGGGTAGGCGGCCGGGCGCTTGCGGATTTTCTCCGCAGTCGCCGTTAGCAGTTTGGCGACGGCCGGCGGTTTGATCTTGTCGCTCTTGGTCAGCACGATCTGATAGGAGACGGCGGCCTTGTCGAGAAGATCGAGAACCTCCTCGTCATTGTTCTTGATGCCGTGGCGGGCATCGATCAGCACATAGACCCGCTTCAGGGTGGCGCGGCCGCGCAGGTAGTCGAACACCAGCTTGGTCCATTGTTCGACCTGCTCTTTGGGCGCCTTGGCATAGCCATAGCCCGGCATGTCGACCAGCGCCATCGGCGGCAGGTCTTCGCCTTCGCCGGAATAGCCGTCGGGTACGAAATAATTGAGTTCCTGGGTGCGGCCCGGCGTGTTGGAGGTGCGCGCGAGCCCCTTCTGGGTCAGCAGCGCATTGATCAGCGAGGACTTGCCGACATTGGAGCGCCCCGCAAAGGCGACCTCGGCCGGCCCTTCCGGGGGCAGGAATTTCATCGACGGCACGCCGCGGATGAAAATCCACGGGCGGGAGAAAAGCACTGCGTCTTGGGCGATCTGCTGGGTCATGCTTTTTCACTACCACGAAGGAAGGGGGGACAAAATGTCGGCTGCGATACTTACGGAAAGATATTGGCCTGTAGGTGCCGGCGATTGGCGGCGAAGGCGTTGAGCCATTTGGCCACCATCAGTATTGCAGAGCCTCTCAACCCAAATCTCCCCTTGAGGGGGAGATGCCCCGACAGGGATAGAGAGGGGTGAAACGCAAACCGCGAATTCCGTGTCGATTGAGAGGGTTTACCCCTCTCTGTCGCTTTCGCGACATCTCTCCCTCAAGGGGAGAGATCGTAGCTTGCGGCCCTTCATGATTGTCAGAGCGAACGGTAGAGCCCTCGAGCGGTCGGGCAGGCGCGCATTTCCAATCGGCGCCAGCAGCGAACCTATTCCGAAGCCGGCTTCTTCTTGCCGAGTACGCCCTTCAGATTGTCGAACAGCTCGATCTTGACGCCGTGGCGCTTCATGATGATCGACTGCTGCAGGATCGACAGTGTGTTGTTCCATGCGTAGTAGATCACCAGACCCGCCGGGAACTGCGCCAGCATGTAGGTGAACACGACCGGCATCCAGTTGAAGATCATCGCCTGGGTCTTGTCCGGCGGCGTCGGGTTCATGCGCATCTGGATCCACATGGTGATCCCCATGATCAGCGGCCATGCGCCAATCATCAGGAAAGTCGGCACGGACCAGGGGAGAAGGCCGAACAGGTTGAACAGGCTGGTCGGATCAGGCGCGGAAAGGTCCTGAATCCAGCCGAAGAACGGGGCGTGGCGCATTTCGATGGTGACGTAGAGCACCTTGTAGAGCGCGAAGAAGATCGGGATCTGGATCAGCATCGGCCAGCAGCCGGCGACCGGATTGATCTTCTCCTTCTTGTAGAGCTCCATCATCGCCTTCTGCAGGCCCATGCGGTCGTCGCCGAACTGCTCCTTCAGCTCCGTCATCTTCGGCTGCATGCGCTTCATGTTGGCCATGGAGGCGTATTGTTTGGAAGCGAGCGGGAAGAAGACCAGCTTGATGATGACGGTGGTGATCAGGATCGCGACGCCGAAATTGCCGACCTGATGGTAGATGAACTCCATGAGTTGGAACAGCGGCTTGGTGATGAACCACAGCCAGCCCCAGTCGATCATGCGGTCGAAAAGCGGAATGTTGAACTGCTTTTCGTAGGCCGTCAGCGTATTGGTTTCCTTGGCGCCGGCAAACACCATCGTCTTCAGGTCGGCCGACTGGCCGGGCGCGATCGTCAGCGGGTTGTTGTCGGAATAATCCGCCTGATAGCGCGCGCGACCATCGGTGAAATGCGAGAACCGGGCGTCGTAATTGACATTTGCCTGCGGGATGACGGCGGTGCCCCAGTATTTGTCGGTCACACCGAACCAGCCGCCGGTCGAGTTGTCGTAGGTCTCGCTTTCCTTGGCGACGGATTTATAGGTGTCCTCGGTCACGCCGGCATCGGCGCCGAAAACGCCGAGGAAGCCTTCATGCAGAACCCATGCGGACGGTTCGTCCGGCAGGTTGAAGCGGGTGATGCGGCCATAGGGTGTCACCGAGGCCTGCTTTTCGGAATTATTGGTGATCTTGTCGTCGACGGTGATCATGTACTTGTCGTCGATCGAGAAGGTCCGGGTGAACTTGATGCCGGAATCATTGGTGTAGGAGATCACAACCGGCGTCGACGGCGTCAGTTCGCTGCCCTTTTCAAGCGTCCAGACCGTTTGCGGGCCCGGTACGCTGCCGGAATTGTCGCCCTGCACGAAGCCGAGTTCGGCGAAGTAGCCGTTCGGGGTTTCGGCCGGCGAAAACAGCGTCACGATCGGGCTCGTGGGGTCGACGGTGACGTGATAGTCCTTGAGCTTGATATCGTCGATCCGCGCGCCCGCAAGATTGATCGAGCCTTCGAGCGATGGCGTTTCGATCTTCACGCGCGGCGCGGTGGTCTGCTGGCCGCCTGCCTGGGAAAACACCGCATCGCTGCCGCCTGCCGGCGATGTGCCAGAGGCCGCGGGCGTCGCGCCATCGGGCGTAACCGTCTGTTCCTGCGCCTGCTGCTGCAGGGCAGCCTGTTCCTGGGCCTCGCGCTGCGCCTCCAGGCGCGGCCCCATGAAAAAGAACTGCCAGGCGAGGACGATCAGGACCGTCAGGCCGATCGCGATCATAGAATTGCGGTTATTTTCCATCTTTTATTCCTGGTGCGGAGGCCTTCCGGCTCCGTCCGGTTCGAGGCGGGTTTGAAATCCGCGATTCCAGCGCATCGGCCAGCCGCGCAAACGATGCATCGAGCACCTCGCGGCGGCCCACAACGACATAGTCGCAACCGGGCTCCATTGCAAACGCTGCCTTGAGGCGCACCGCCTCTTTCAGCCGCCGGCGAATGCGGTTGCGCTCCACGGCATTGCCCTGGCGTTTGGTCACGGTAAAACCGACGCGAGGCCCTGATGCGGGTTCGCGCCGGTCAAGTCGTTCCAGCAGAAACAGGGGGCCCTTGCGCCGCTCGCCTTTTTGAACGGCCAGAAACTGCGAACGGGTCTTGAGCCGTTCGACAGCAACCTCGGCCTTTTTCTCCGGCCCGGACATAAGGGCTAAAAGCCCTTACGCCGAAAGCTGCTTGCGGCCGCGGGCGCGGCGAGCCGACAGAACCTTGCGGCCGCCCTTGGTTGCCATGCGCGAGCGGAAGCCGTGGCGGCGTTTGCGAACGAGTTTGGAAGGCTGGTAGGTACGCTTGGTAGACATTTGTTTTAATACCGCGGTGTGCGGCCCTTCTTGAAAACCGGCCGAAACCGGTTAAGCGTGTGGTTGATGTCGGTCGGCTCCGGATCGCCGAAATGCCGGGTGCGGAGCCGAAACTGCGCGGCTTATAAGGGAAAGCGGCGCGAATTGTCAATCGCGCGGCGTATAAGACCGCAGCGAGAGGGCAGGGCCGGCGACAAGTTTTCGCGGGCATGTTTGTGATAAACCGATCCAACAGGGCGCCACGCCCGATCATGGTCCGGGTATCCACTACTTGCAAGTCCTTGAGTGCAAAAGGCTCTTCGCCGAGGTTCCAGATAGCATCTTCCATCCTCGAATCCGGCAAGAGGGCGGGAGCGCATCGATCCGCAGGCCTGGCGAGACGGTTTTGCATTTATTGCGTTCAGGCATAATATGGCGGCGGTTGAAGCGGAGAAAGCGGATGCGGTCTGAAAACCGCCCTCGGGGCACGGAAAGGGCACAACACCGCGCCGGCGCGGACGGCGTTGCGATGCCCCGTTTTCTGGCCGGCCTTTCCGGGCGGATACTGACGCTGACGGTCGCCGTCATCATGTTTGCCGAAGTGGTGTTCTTCGTGCCGGCGCTTTCGACCATGCGGCTGCGCTGGCTTGACGACCGGCTGAACACCGCGGCCGCCGCGGTCACCGTCATTGACGGGCTGCAGCCGCTGTCGCTGCCGCGCGCGCTTCAGGATGAGACGCTGATGGCGACGGGCACCAAGGCGATCGTGCTCAGAAAGGACGGCATGTCGCAATTGCTGGCCGTGGCCGACATGCCTCCGGAAATCAGTCGCAGCTACGATCTGACCGATGTCGGGCCGGTGGAAGCGGTGGTCGATGCCTTCGACGAGCTTCTGTTCGGCGGCGGACGGGCGATCCGCATTCTAGGGCATATCGGCGACAGCGACGCGATCATCGAACTGGTCATTTCCGACGATGAATTGCGCCACGCGCTGCTGATCTACGCGCGCAATATCTTCGCGCTCAGCATTCTGCTCTCGTCGGTCACCGCGATGCTGATCTTCTTCCGGCTGAATTCGATGCTGGTGCGGCCGCTCAGGCGCCAGATCGCCAACATGCAGGCCTTCTCCGAGCATCCCGACCTGCCCGAAAGCGTGTTCCGCGCGAGCGACGAACGCGACGAACTCGGCATCGCCGGCCGCCATCTCGCCACCATGCAGAGTGAATTGCAGAAGACCCTGCGCCAGCAGAAGCGGCTTGCCGAACTCGGCCTTGCCGTTTCCAAGATCAATCACGACATGCGCAATATCCTCGCGGCCGCGCAACTGATGTCGGACCGCATTGCCGGGACCGACGATCCCGTGGTCAAGCGCATCGCGCCCAAACTGCTGCGCGCGATCGACCGGGCTGCGGCCTATTCGCGCACGGTGCTGAGCTATGGTCAGGTCTCCGAGGCCGAGCCGAAGCGCCGGCTGGTCGATTTTCGGATGCTGGTCAACGACGTACATGACTATCTCGAACTCTCCGCAGATCCCTCGATCGAGTGGATCAACCGGGTGCCCGAGGGGCTGAATATCGATGCCGATCCAGAGCAGTTGTTCAGGGTGATCTTCAACCTTTGCCGCAACAGCGTCGAAGCGCTCGGCCAGCAGGCCAGGGCCAAGGCCGAGACGGTCAACTGTCTGACGGTTTCCGCCCAGCGACACGGCAGCGTGGTGTCGCTGACGATCGACGATACCGGCCCCGGCATGCCGCAGAAGGCGCGCGAGAACCTGTTTGCCGCCTTCCGCGGTTCGGCCCGCAGCGGGGGCACCGGACTGGGCCTTGCGATTGCCCGCGAACTGGTGCTCGCCCATGGCGGCACGATCGGGCTTGTGGAAAAGGCCGGGCAGGGCACGCTGTTCCGCATCGAAATTCCCGACCGCCCGGTGATGCTGGAAAGCTGGCGCGAGGAGAGCGGGGCCGGCGGATAGCGGCCGTGCATCGGTGGCGGCCTCGCCTGTTGATGTTGCAGGAAAATGACAACAATTTTCGCAAACCCGCTTGCAATCCAAATCGCAAGGCTCTAGAAGCCGTCTCGCACGCCGCAGACAGATGCGGCGACCGCAAAAGGCACGCGCCCGTAGCTCAGCTGGATAGAGCACCAGACTACGAATCTGGGGGTCAGGAGTTCGAATCTCTTCGGGCGCGCCACTACTTAGCCTCTTCAGAACCTCCGCGTTTTGCAACTTGTTTTGCAAAATCTGTTTCCAGTACGTTCTCGAATTTCGCGATTGCGCTGTCGGCAAGCCTGCTTGTCCGAGCCAGATATTTGTCGAGAATGTCCTGTGCGCGGCGCAGAGAATGTCCGGTGACCGCAGCGATCTCACCGAGGTTGCACCCGGCTTCGAACAGCATGGTGACTGTGGTTCCGCGAATATCGTGAAAGTGCAAGTCTTCGACAGCTGCAGCTTGCTGCGCCTCCGCCCACTGTTCAGCCAGATAGCGTTTCTGAAAGGGTCGCCCGGTCTTCGTCGTGAGAATTAGCGGCGAGCGCCTTTCGAGCCCGTCCAGCGTCGCTTTGAGTGCCTTGGTGCATTTGATTGCCACATACCGCTTCGTCTTCTGCTGGGTGAGGCGCAGATGTGAGCCGTCATAGTTGCCCCATGCCAGCCGCCGAAGATCGCCCTGGCGTTGGCCGGTGTGAAGCGCCAGAACCATGGCAAGCTGCATCTCTGCGCTTGCTACCGCCATGAAGGCTTCGAAATGCTCAGGAAGCCAAATCTTGTCGGAGCGGTCGCTTTTGTAAGCTTTGTCGAAGCCTTCCAGCACATTTTTGCCGAGCGGCCCATCCTTTGCTGCCCATGACAGCACCCGGCTTAAAATCGTGACGCGGTTGTCGGCTTCGCGCGGTTTGTCAGCAGAGAAGCTGTCATGCCATTTCACGATAGCGCGACGAAATGCCTTGTCCTCAAGTGCCGCATGCGGGACGCTGCCATACGTGTCTTCCCAAAACCTGAAAACGCGCCTGTATTCGTATTGTGTAGAGGCGGCCAGCCTGCGCCATTTGGCAGTTTCTTCAAAATCGCGCATGAGACCTGCCAGTGTTCCGGCGTCGCGCTTTCGTGATTTTTCTACCGCTTCTGCAATGGACGCTATGAACTCCGGCGAGCCGGGTTTCCCTTTGAGGCGAGCGCCCGTCGCCCGGTGATAGTAGTAGGTTTCAACCAGGCCGCTGGCCAGCTTGCGCCGAACCGTGTTGATTCCTTTAAACCTTGCGCGCATTTTCAAGTTCCCATTCTTCGAAAGGCGAAAGATCACTCACGACGAGTGCTGCGGGACCGCCTTCGCCAATAATCTCGATCTTGCCATCTGGATGGCGGACAAATCGCGCCCTTTCGAAACCGGCCTCGCGTGCCGCTTTGAAGTACCGTCTCATTTCTGCTTGCGTGATTTCAGCGCGGCGATTTGCCATCTGTCTCTTCCTGCTTTCTGTTCCGGCCATTGCATGATGAGCGAGGGTGAGGCCGACTGTTTTCTGTTGTGGACGGAGGGCGGGACGCCTCAGGTTAGCCGAAAGAGTCGGCCTTGCTGTGCGGCCAGATCTGCGACCTGCGCTGGGAGGGGGCGAACATCCATCCTCGTCATCCTCTGTTCCTCCACATCTCGAATTCCTTGACCATTTCCCTCCAGCCTGCCGCCGCCGCAGGATCCGTATTCAATTGGCCCGGGCTTGCGATCGCGAGAACTGACCGCACGCGCGTTGCGGCCGTCTTGTCTGTCGCCGGATGCGGCAGGTCGTGTCGCTCGATCAGAAACCGCATGAAGGCCGGCTCTGCGCACTTCATGGCGCATTCGGCGGCATAGTCCTTCGCGGGTTTGCCTCCTTTCGCCTCAAGCGCCTGTCGCAGCCGTTCGATCTCGCGCCGCCGTTCGACATCTCGTCTGGCCGCGGCATCCAGCATGCCGATCAGGTCGGTGGGGATTTCGATATGCCGCCGGATCAGTTCGCGGTTGTCGGCAGGGCATGTGACCGGAAGCGAGCAGATGATTTCCGGTTCGCCCGGACCAGTGACCTCAAGATGCATGCCGGCGGTATCGGCCAGAATGTCAGCCAGCGGGACAGCTCTGGAAACGAGCGCCCGATAGCCGTCCAGCCGCTCGCGTGCAGGCGGACGATTAGCCATCGCTGGATACTTCATTCAGAAACCTTGCCGGGATGTGTGTGAACTCTGCCGGCTCGGTTCCCGGCTTTGCCTCCCGCATGGGCATCCAGAAGCCGATGAACTCCGGATGACCCGCCACGGTCATCACATTCGGTCCGGTCTTGCGCAGCCAGTGCTTTGTGCTGAGTGTCCGGTGAGGGCTCATGGCATCGAGGAAGCCGGAGAACAGGGCCGGTATCTGCGGATTGAACCGGATCTCGTCGGCCCCGAACGAACCTGCCTTCCAGTTTGCGATCAACCGCCTCCAGTCGTGGGGAATGCCCCGGCTGATGCGGTAGTCGTGGCCGGGCATCAGACGGTTGCAGCCGGATGCAGACTGCTGAAACAGCACGGGCAGAAAATCCTCACCCTCTCCGGCATCGGCATGCCAACTGGGCGGTGCCATCTTCGGAAAGATCATCATTCCGGCTTCGTGGAACAGGGCCTCACCGGGTTGTGTCCATTCCGGCAGGTTGAAGGCATGTTCCCAGCCGCAGGAGAACATCCTGATCGGATCCTGCGGCCGGCGGAGGTCGAAGGCTCCGTCAGGAAGGTCGAGCGTCACGGCTTCGGATGCCCTTCCGTCCGGATCGTGGATCACGGCCATGGCGTGACCGCTGAAGACGCTGACGAATACGCCGCCTTCCGGCGCCGGTTCTACACCGACATGACCGAGGGGAAAGCGAGCCGGATCCTGCGAGCGGGCATAGTCGATCACGGCCTTCATCGGCCACAGCCATTTTGCGTTGAAAGTGCATGCGATGGGGCTGGCGGTTTCATCCAGGCCTGCCTTGTGGTTGCTGGAGTTCATTCCATCGATTGCCTCTGGCTTCATCGTCTTGGCTCCCGAAGTTGGTTTAGGACAAGGCGAGAACATGGGGCGAACGCCATGTTCCACCTGGGGTGCAAAAGCTCAGCTTCCGAGGATGGTGAGGGCAAGAAGTGCGGTGACGCTCATGCCGGCACAGAGGCCAACGACGAATCCGAGCCAAGAAGCTTTGCCCAAGCCTGTGTTTGTTGCATTTGTCGGGTTACATGCGGGAAATCGGTGCGTTATCAGACTATCTGACGCGATTTCTACGGCGTTCGGGCTGCGTGTAACCGGTACGCTGATACCAAGGCTCTTCATGTCGCTTTCCTTTTCTCGGCTATCTTCGGTGGCCGGCCGTCATGCCGGTCGGTCACACAAAGAGCAGGTTCAGAAAAGAAAATGGGACAATATGTCCAATATGTAAACAGTGAAAATGGACAATATGGACAAAATATCTATATGGACGTTTTGGCCTGAGGTGTTTAAAAGGGTGAGATTTATTGCGGGGTAGCTGTCGCGATGTGACGCTGAGTCGCTGCGATTGCCGCATTGGCGATGGGAATTCTACGAGGGTCGCTTTGAGCGCTCTGTGGGGTAGGGTGTTTAGTTTAGGGGGGGGCGGTTCTCTGCCTTTGAGAGTTCCCTGTGAGGCGGCTAAGCGCAGAGTTAGCCGCCTGTTCCTGTTCTTCGTTTTTGTGGCGAAGTGGCTTCTCCGCGGGAAACAATCATTGGCTTTACTCGCGAGCGCGGCTTTCCAAGCAGGAGGTGCTCAAGGTCGCAGCCTACGATTTGGCAGAATTTGCCGATAAGGTATGGAGGCAATGGGCTGCGGTTTTCGTATTTGCGATATCGCTCGGGCGGAATCGAAAGTAGAGTCGCCATCTGGGCGGCAGACATATTGGTTTCTTGACGGAAGCGCTTCACGCGGCCGCAATAGTCGTTGTTGAATAGGAATTCATCCGATTCGCTCATGTTTCAATATTAACATTGGACAATAAGTCTGTGTTGGGACATTTGCTCTGTTGACATATTGGACAAATCGTCCGATTTATGTCGCATGAGCTGTAAGAACGCCCCATCACGCTGGAATGAGATATCTGACGCTGCCGAAACCTGCGGCGCTGGATACTGGGCACGTAGAAAATGGCTTGAACGATCGAGCATTCCTGCGCGCTGGAAACTGAAAATAGTTGAGCAAACAGCCGGCCGAATTTCCCTGGCTGATATGGACTTCGCCATAAGCGTCGAAGAGGCCTCCGAATGATGGAGGTAGCTTCAATTCTCTCCCCCCGATCCGCAGTTGCCAGACCGGCATCGCGGACACCTTGCCGGCTTTGTTCCGGTCACGCCATGCCCCTGTGCAATGCGTTGCACGCGGCATGGCCTTTCCCTTTTTCCCTTCGCGCGCTCCGGGCAGCATCTGTGCCGGTCCGTTGCAGCGCGCGGCGTGTGACCGGCTTTCTCCTCCCGGCCGGTCCGCGCGGGGTGCGCCGGAGCGGGCGAGGCCTGCTCCGGCGCTGGTCCCTTTCAACTGCTGCGGCCCCCGGCCCATCCTGCTGTCCCTTCCGGCTTCGCCCGCCCTAGGTGCCTTATCCGACTGACCTGACCCTAAACCGCGATCCACCGTCCCGCCATGGGAAACGACGCCGGGTATTCCCCGGCGCGCATGGCCTTTTGTTGTTTTCGAAAGGGAGAGACATGGCCGAAGAGCCCTCCATCGATCCGTTCATCCTCGCCGTCCGCTGCGCCCAGCGCGACCTGATCAAAAGGGCAGGGGGGATCGAGCGCGTTGCGCTGATCACCAACCGCTCGACCAGCTCGGTCGGCCGCTGGAACGGCAAGCACGATACCGACATCATGCCGATCCCGGTGGTGCGGATCCTGGAAGAGGATACCGACGCGCCGCTGGTGACCGAGGCCATGGCAGCAGCCTCGGGCCGGCGGCTGAGCGAACCGGATGAGCGCAGCAGGACGGCGCTGTCGCTGATCCAGTGCATGGCCGGCGATCAGGCAAGCGAAAGCGAACTGATGAGCACGATCCTCGAAGCGCTGGCAGACGGGCATGTGACGCCTGGGGAAGCGCATCAATGCCTGCAGAAACTCTCCGACAAGGAAATCAGCGAGGACCGTCTGAAGCGCTGCCTGATCGGCGCGATTGCCGGCGGCGGTCTTTCGGTGCCCGGCGGGAGGAACGAGCGATGAAAGGCGCATTTCCCTTTGCCGAAGCCCCATCGCACCGGGTGATGCCCGGCGAGATCCGGCCCCGGCCATGGCAGCCGGAAGAAACCAGCCGTCCCGCCGAAGAGGACACGCCACCGGCAATCCCGATGCGCGACCTCACCGAGGATGAACTGGACGCCCTCTGCATGGAAGCGATCGAGGCTGCGACCGAGGCGGCGGCTGGCGCCGTTTGCGACCGGCGGCGTGAAGCCGGCACGGAATTGATCGTCCTTCCGCTCCGGTGTCCCGCCCTTAGTCACGGGCGGGCATCCCGAACGGAAAGGAGAGGCCTTGTGAAGCACTGGGACCGTCAGGAGATAGAGGCGATGGCCGCGATGCGCCGGGATGGCAAGGCGCTGACGGCGATTGCCGAGGCGTGGGGCGTGTCGCGCATGGTGGTTGCCGGCATTGCCCGCCGCAATCCGGAGCTGTTTCCCGTGAGGGAAAAGAAGACCGCAGCGGATAAAGCCGCGGAGCGAAAGTCGAAGGCCGCCAAGCTTCTGGCAAAGCGGAAGAAGGCAGCCGGGGCCGGGACGGTGGACAAACCCAGGCTGATCCCGGTCGAGGCCTATGACACCCAGCACATGCAGCTCCCCGGGGCCCCGACCGTGGCGTTCATCGACTGCGGCGAATTCCGCTGCCGGCTGGTGCTGACGCCGGGCGGGGAGCGGCTCGGGCCGGATACGCCCTGTTGCGGCAGGCCGGTGGCGGAGGGGGCCGCCTACTGCCCGGAGCATCAGAAGCTGATGTACCGGCCCTACATCAAGAGGACGCCGGCATGGTGATGGCAACCGAGACGGGGCCGGCTTCTGCCGTAACCTCGCCCGTCCTGCATTCTTCTTCGCCGATGCGGATCCTGATTGGCTGCGAGACCTCGGGCGTGGTGCGCCGGGCCTTTGCCGCTCTCGGTCATGATGTCTGGTCCTGCGATCTGCTGCCGGCAGAAGACGGCAGCAACCGCCACATGATCTGCGATATCCGTGAGATCCTGAATGACGGCTGGGATCTGCTGGCGGTGATGCATCCGCCGTGCACCCGGCTTTGCAACAGCGGGGTTCGCTGGCTCTCCGGTCCACCGACCAATCCGCCGGCGGAGACAACGGCGGAAGAGAAGCAGGCATGGCCGTCGCTCGATACCGATGCCCGCCGCGTGATCATGTGGCGGCTTCTGGATGAGGGTGCGGCGCTGTTTGCGGCCTGCTGGAATGCGCCGGTGGAGCGGGTCGCGGTCGAGAACCCGGTGATGCACCGGCATGCCAGGGCCCGGATTGAAGGCTATGCGCCGCCGGCACAGACGGTGCAGCCGTGGTGGTTCGGCGACAGGGCCTTCAAGGCGACCGCGCTCTATCTGCGCTCCCTGCCGAAACTGACGCCGACCGACAGGCTGATCCCGCCAAAACCCGGCACGGATGAACACAGGCGCTGGTCGATCGTTCACCGTGCCCCGCCCGGGGCGGACCGCTGGCGGCTGCGCTCCCGGACATATCCGGGGATTGCGCGCGCCATGGCCATCCAATGGGGCGGATATGCCGAGGAAATTCTGCGGGAGACCACAGCATGAGCACCACGGGAAGAACCACAAACGCACCGGCCCGCCACTTCGAGCGCGCGACCGTCGCGCACGCTGCCGGCATGGCCACAGCGCTGCGGATCGTCTGCGGCTGCTGCGAGGCCAGCGGCTACGCGATCCTCAGCGCCGCGCTCCGGCAGGGGCCACCCGAGGCCGTCACGGACCACTTTCGCGCCGGCGGCTGGACCGTCGGCGCCACACCGGCCGACGACCGGTGCCCGGCCTGCCGGCGAAACACTTCCACCCGAAACCGCATGAAAGGACAGACCATGGCAGCAGCAAAGCCGCGAAAGGCAGCGGCGACAGCAAAGGCACTTGCCGTCAGGACGACGGCAGCCGCAGCCGCAGCTCCCGCACCCACCGAAGCTCCCACGACTGCACCGCAGGCCGATCCGCCGCCGGCGATGGACCGTGAGGACCGGCGGATCATCACCGAGAAGCTGGACGACGTCTATGGCGACCGCGGCTATCGCGGATCCTGGACGGATACCACGCTTGCCCGGGATCTGAATGTGCCCCGGGCATGGGTTAGCGAGGTCCGCGAGGCCTTCTTCGGTCCGGAAGGCAGCAATCCGCTGCTCGACGAATATACGGCCGAGAAGGAGGGCTTCGATCGGTTGCACTCCGGCTTCATGGCGGCCCGCAAGGCGCATTGCGAAGAGCATGACCGGCTGCTGAAAATGGCGATGGACCTGTCGCGCAAGGCCGACGACATTGCCCGGATCGGCAAGCGGATCGAGCGGGAACTCGGCTGATGTGTGAGGTTGCCGCCCTGATAGCCGATATGGTGCGGGCAGGCGTCGACGCCGATCTGATCGGACGGACGGCTGCGGCGCTTTCCGAGCGCGAACCTGTGTTCGTGCCGGTGACCGTCGAGATGGATGACGACATGGCGAATGAAGGCCATGGCGGTCGTTCCGCTGCGGCCAGACGGCAGGCCCGCTATCGGGCAAGACGGGCGGCAAAACCTGCTTCAGGGCGTAACGCAGGCATAACGCGTGACGTAACGCGTGACGGGGGAGCGGAAGACGAGGAAAATGGCACAGGCCCTGACAATGCGGGCGAAACCGCAGATCGGGCCGATATTGCCGACGCCTTCGACCATAACGAAGCGTCACGCGGCGTTACGGGTGACGTAACGCGTTACGGTGCAGCACAAAAAGACACTTCCCCCCACACCCCCCAACAGAAAAATTCCCCCCTTAAAGAAAAGGCCCCTAAAGGGGCCCAAAAGAAAAATCCCCCCGTCGAGACGGAGACGGGTCTGTTTCCAGCAGAACCGGATACCGGTCCCAACCCTGACCTCGGGGCAGACCTCGGAGCAGAACCGGGACGGGAGCCGGAGGGGGCAGGGGTGGCAGCCAGCACCGGCAAGAGCCGCTCCCGCCGGAGCGGTGGCGACATCACCGGGCTGACGGCGGAGTTCGATGCCGATGTCTGGCCGCTCTACCCGCAGAAGGTGGCCCGCAAGACGGCGTTGAAGGCATGGGCCTCTGCAAGGCAGCGGGCGGACCTCGACACGATCATGGACGGGCTGAGGCGCTACGTCGCCAAGCGCGACGACCGGCCATGGTGCAATCTCTCGACATGGCTCAACCAGGACCGCTGGACCGACAGGCCGGCCGCGTCCTCACCATCGCAGGCCAGATCGCCGCCATGGCCTTCAGGCACATCTCGCTCCGAACAGATCCGGGAACACAACAGGCGGGTGCAGGCATCCCTCGACAAACGCATGAGGCACGACAATGGCAACAGTGACGACATTGGTAACCGGGAGACAGACATCATCGACATCGACGTCGACGTCGACGTCGACATCGACATCGGCAGATCGGACTGGACGGCGCATGGCAGCCCACGAAGCGGCCCTTGAACCGGCAGGCGAGCATCGCTCGGATCTGATGCTGTCCTCGCTGATGCAGTGCGGCTTCACGGTGCCCGACAGCATCGACCCGGAGATGGCCGCGGAGCTTTATGCCAGCGTGCTGCGCGACAAGCCGGTCGCCGCCATGCGCCGGGTGTTCACAAACCTCAGGCTTGGCCGCTATGAGCGCTTCCGCTCGTTCCTGCCGAAGCCGGCCGAACTCTCCGCCCTGATCGATGATGCCGCCCGCCATGACCGGGAGATGCTGCGGATCGAGCGCGATCGGCTGAAGGGCATCGAGGAACGAAGGCGGCTTTCGAGACCCATCTCTCCGGAAGAGCAGCAGCGCCGCCGGGAGAAGGTCGCAGCCGTCAGGGCATTGATGGCGGACGCCGCAAAGCGGGCAATGCCAACCACGGGAGAGTGCGATGACCACTGAGAGCGAAGACCGCAGGACGGTGCGAAAGTCCTTCCTGAAGTTCTACCGGCAATGGCCGACCTTCGGCGATGACAGCGACGAGCGGGCCTTTGCCGAATGGCAGGCGATGACCACGGAAGACCGGGAGAGGGCATCCACCCTGCTGCCGGCCTTCCTCACCCTTGCTGCGCTGAAGGGCAGGGCGGTGAAGTTTGCCGCCAGCACCTATCTCAGGGACAAGCGCTGGCAGGATGTGCCCGTGGGCATGGAAGCCCCGGCAACCGGCCCGGCCATTGCCGCGACCTTCGGCAAGGCGTGGATGGCCGAACGCTTCATCCGGCTTGGCGAGCCTGCCATGAAGCTGCCGCCGCTGACGCGGTTCCAGGAGCATGAGATTGCCGCAGGCCGGTCGGACCGCAAGACACTCCAGCATGAGCGGATGCAGAAGATGGGCTGGCCGTCGGTGAATGCCATGCACGAGCAGGCGCTGCACCATCCGGGCAGGGGCGTGCGGGTGACGGCGGAGACGGTGCTTGCCGGTGCGGACTTCGAGCAGGTGCGTGTCGGCAGCGATCTGTGGCTGGCCTGGCAGGCCGAACATGACGCCCGGTGCTTTCCGTGGCTTCCGGATCCCGGGCGGGCGCAATGGATCTACTTCCCGCCGGGAAAAACGCCTGAGGCGGCACTGACGGGTTTCTTCGGGAAAATACAGCGGATCCGGCAGGGCGAGGCGGCAGCACGATGATGGTGGCAATGATGACGACTGGGATGACGGCAGACGCAGGGGCAGCGGCAAGGGACGGGCTCGAAGCGGAACTGGGCGAACGCAGCCTGCGCAGGATGCAACGCGACGACACGATCCGGCGCATCCGGCAGGACGAAGATGGCGCGCTTGCCGCCAACACAGCAAGCGAGACGGCATGCTGGTATGTGGCAGCGGTTCATCCGGGTCACGAGCAGGCAACCGAGGCTGCGCTGAAGGCGATCGGAGCCGAGGCTCTGGCGCCGATGCGCCGGGGCAAGCGACGCAGGCGGCGCGGCAGGATGCTGCCGCCGCAGGACGAGGTGCTGATGACCGGCTATGTCCTCGTCCGCTTCGTCAGCACGGCGAAGGCTCTGCGGGGGCTGTTGCGGCAGGAACATGTGACGGCGATCCTCGGCGGCTGGGAGACGCCCTATGCCATCCCGGCCGATGCCGTCGCAGCGCTGATGCGCAAGGCCGACAATGGCGCCTTCGACTATGACCGGCAGAGCGATGTCCGGGTCGCTGCCGGAGACCGGGTAAAGATCGAAGACGGGATCTTCGCCGGGCAGGTGGGAACGGTGACGACGCCCAACACCACGGGCAGGGGTGATGTCGTGATCGAGGTCGATCTGTTCGGGCGCATGACGCCGATGGTGGTGCCGCTTGCCGTGGTTAGCAGACTATAAGCCGAAAGGCTGTTTGCCGGCCGGCCGGTCTTGGAGTTGGACAATCAAATAGCTGCCATCATCGACAAATGCTTCTATAGCAGCTTCCGACGCTCAATCGGCCGTTCGCAACATGCGCGCAAACTCCCGTAAGCTGCCGTCGTCTGCGAACGAGATGCTGCCGGGCTATGGACCAGATTCGACGATTGACCGCAAGGAGTCCGCGTCGCGACGCGGTGGCGCGCCGAACAGCCTTTTATACTCGCGCGAGAACTGGGACGCACTTTCATAGCCAACGGCATAGCCCACGGTGGCGGCCTCGGCATGTTCGGTGACGAGGCGCCGGCGCGCCTCGTGCAGCCGGATATGCTTCTGGTATTGCAGTGGGCTTACGCCGGTCACAGCCCTGAAACGGCGATGAAACACCGATACGCTCATGCCGGCGATCACCGCCATGGCTTCGATGCTCATATGCTCGGCATAATGTTCACGAACAAAGGCCATGGCCCGGCGGATATGGGATAGCCTTGTGTCCGCGTCAGCAATCTGGCGCAGCAATGCCCCATGCGGCCCCATCAGCAGACGGAATATCAGCTCATGTTCGAGGTGCGTAGCGAGGACCGGTATCTCATCGGGCCGGTCGAGCAGGCCGGCGAGCCGGCACCATGCATCGAGCAGGGCGGGCCCGGCCTTGGCGACACCGAACCCTGAGCCGATGGCGGGCTCGGCAAGCCCGTTCATGTCGAGCAGGATCGTCGAGATCACGGCGGGGTCGAGATAGAGATTGAGCGCCAGATAGGGCTCGTCGGTCGAGGCCTCGCAAACCTGTCCCATGGCCGTCAGTTCGGCAGCCACCACCATGCATTCGCTTGGGCCATATTCGAGCACGCCATCGCCGATGAACGTGCGCTTGCGGCCCTGCAGAACCAGGCAGACCAACGGCTGATAGATCAGGCCGCTGGCATCGTTGGGATTGTCGACGCGATAGATAAGAAGCCGCGGCATCGCCGGGTGAGGGGCGCCAGCATGGCGCAGCGCAATAGCGCGAATAGTGTCCAAGTCTGTCATGGCGCTATCCCACAGCGATTGCCTTAAAAGGTCAAGGGATCGGCAGGATCAGGCAATCATTCGGGACCATCAGATATCCGGCCATGGTGGCTTCGCACCTATATTCTGCCGGTACACGAACGAAAGGATAGTGCGATGCAGAAGCGTAAACTCGGC
Source organism: Martelella sp. NC20 (assembly GCF_013459645.1). Classification (NCBI taxonomy): domain Bacteria; kingdom Pseudomonadati; phylum Pseudomonadota; class Alphaproteobacteria; order Hyphomicrobiales; family Aurantimonadaceae; genus Martelella; species Martelella soudanensis. The sequence continues at coordinate 4,563,617 of NZ_CP054861.1, read as the reverse complement.
AGGAACGGACCCGATGTCTCAGCTCTCGGCTACGGTGCCATGGGGTTTCATCTCGCTTATGGCGCCGCCGACACCCAAGCGGGCCTCGACCTCATCAAGCGTGCCTATGACTTAGGCGTGACCTTCTTCGATACCGCCGAACTTTATGGCTGGGGCGAGAACGAGAAGTTCATCGGCGAGGCGGTGAAGGGTTTTCGCGACGATATCGTTATCGCCACCAAATTCGGTTTCACCCTTGATAATGGCAATTACGGCGTCAACAGCCGGCCCGACCACATTCGCGAAGTGACCGAGAACAGCCTGCGTAATCTAGGGGTTGAGCAGATCGATATTCTTTACCAGCATCGCGTTGATCCCAATGTGCCTATCGAAGACGTTGCCGGAACCGTCAAGGATCTGATTGCCGAGGGCAAGGTCAAGTATTTTGGCCTGAGCGAGGCCGGGCCACAGACCATTCGCAAGGCCCATGCCGTGCAGCCGGTGACGGTCCTGCAGACCGAATATTCCGTCTTCGAACGCGATGTCGAAGCGGTACTGCCTACCACACATGAACTGGGCATCGGCTTTGTCGCCTACTCGCCGCTTGGCCGTGGCTTTCTCACTGGTGCCGTAAAGCCGTCAGCCGAATATGAAGAGAACGACATGCGCCGCTTCGATCCACGCTGGCAGCCGGGCAATTTCGAGAAAAACCTCGACGCCGTCCGCCAGCTCGGTGAACTCGCCCAGGCCAAGGGCATCACGGTGTCTCAGCTGGCGCTGGCCTGGCTACTGGCCCAGGGCGACGACATCGTGCCGATCCCTGGCACGCGCAGGGTCGAACGTCTCGAAGAAAACCTGGCTGCTGTGGACGTGACGTTATCGGCCGATGACTTGGCCCGCATCCGAAATATCCTGCCGGATGGTGCTTTCGGTGCGCGCTACGCCGGCGATATGGTCCCAGACTGGATCTGACAGACAAAGGGTGGCTGGCCTCGCTCGCCACCCATCATTGACCAGCTAAGAGGCTTCACATGACAATGTCCGCTCAACGCGGTGGCGCGTCCAAATGCAGACACTCCGCTCTCCACCCCAAGCGGGACATCCAGTCCAAATAGGGCGAGCGACCGCTTTGAGGGAAACCTTGCGGTAGAGTGGACGGCTGGAATGTGGGCGGACCCCGCCAGAGCGGGCGCGATGGAACTTTGGCGTGGCTCTGCCATTCGAGCTTGCCGCGGCTGAGATAAAAGGACGGGTGCGCGAGGGCGAGTTGCTTCGGCGATCTGCCCTCTCCGCAAGGGGCTATAGACCTTCCGCATAAAAACGGCGGGTCCTTCCTGGCACCCTTGGCCATGCGGGTATTTGGCACCGCGCGGGTTGCCTAGTCTGAGACTAAATTCAAAGCCTAAAGTCGGGGCTAAACTAAAGAGGTGAGGACTAAAACAGGCTGGCTCCCCTCCCGTTTTGATCTCACCAACATTGGCCTATGCGCGACCGGGCGGAAGTGGCAGCGGCACGAACCTCCTAGCGTCCACAGTGTACATCCCTTGTCCTCCAGCTCTCAATACCGAAGGGAGATAGGTGGCCGCGTTTCTGCGCTGCACACGGCTGGATTGTTCCGTCGCCACTGTGATCGGCTTTTGCACTGAAAATCTCAGATGGGATCGCCAGCTTGAACTTGTCCCATGCCGCCGCCTCGTGTAATCGGAAGCACAAGAATTTTACGCGAGACGGGGGTGCGGGCCATGGACATTCAGAAACTCGAAATTCCGGGGTTGTTACTCCTCACTCCCCGCCGCTTCGGGGACGAGCGCGGGTTCTTCAGCGAGAGCTGGAACCGCAAGGCGCTTGCCGAGAAAGGCGTCGATATCGATTTCGTGCAGGACAATCATTCGCTCTCCAAGACCGTTGGCACCGTGCGCGGCTTGCATTTTCAGGCGCCGCCGCATGCGCAGGCGAAGCTGGTGCGGTGCGGGCGCGGTCGGCTTTTCGATGTCGCGGTCGATGCCCGCAAGGGCTCGCCCACCTTCGGTCAATGGTATGGCGTCGAGCTTTCCTTCGACAATGGCAAGCAGTTGCTGATCCCGGAAGGCTTCCTGCATGGCTTCATGACGCTGGAGCCCGATACCGAGATCATCTACAAATGCTCTGATTATTATGCCCCGGAATGCGACGGCAGCGTACGCTTCGACGATCCCGATATCGGCATCGACTGGCCGCTGAAGGATATCGATCCGGTGGTCTCCGCCAAAGACCGCGATGCGCCGTCCTTCAGCGCATTTTCAAACCCCTTCACATATTGAGGTCCAGTCATGAAACTCCTCGTCACGGGTGGGGCAGGCTTTATCGGTTCGGCCGTCGTGCGGCTCGCGGTCGCGCGCGGCTTTGACGTCGTCAATCTCGATGCGCTGACCTATGCCGCCTGCCTTGATAATGTCGCAAGCGTTGCCGACAGTCCGCTTTATGCCTTCGAGCAGGCCGATATCCGCGATCGCGCAGCACTCGACCGGGTGTTCGCCAAGCATCAGCCCGACGCGGTCATGCATCTGGCGGCCGAAAGCCATGTCGACCGCTCGATCGACGGGCCTGGCGACTTCATCGAGACCAATATCAACGGCACCTACAACATGCTGGAGGCCGCGCGCGCCTACTGGGTCGCCCGCGGCCGGCCGGAGGGGTTCCGCTTCCACCATATCTCGACGGATGAGGTGTTCGGCTCGCTCGGCCCCGACGGCATGTTCACCGAGGAAACGCCCTACGACCCGCGCTCGCCCTATTCCTCATCGAAGGCAGCGTCGGACCATCTGGTCCGCGCCTGGCACGAGACCTACGGCCTGCCGGTTCTGGTCACCAACTGTTCCAATAATTACGGCCCCTATCACTTCCCCGAAAAGCTGATCCCGGTGGTGATCCTCAATGCGCTCGCCGGCAGAGACATCCCGGTCTACGGCAAGGGCGAGAATGTGCGCGACTGGCTCTATGTCGAGGACCATGCCGATGCGCTTTTGACCGTGATCACCAAAGGCAGGGTCGGCCGCAGCTACAATGTCGGCGGAAACAACGAGCGCACCAATCTGGAACTGGTGCGCACGATCTGCGCGATCCTCGACGACAAACGGCCGCGCGAGAACGGCAGCTATGCCGATCTCATCACCTTCGTGAGCGACCGGCCGGGGCACGATCTGCGCTACGCGATCGACCCGTCCCGGATCGGCGCGGAACTCGGCTGGCAGCCATCCGTCAGCGTCGAGGAGGGGCTTGCCCAAACCGTTCAGTGGTATCTCGACAATGAGGCGTGGTGGCGGGCGCTGCAGAGCCGGAAGGGCGTCGGCGAGCGGCTCGGGGTGAAGGCATGATCCTGGTTTTCGGACACTCCGGCCAGGTTGCGACCGAGCTGAAGAAAATACTGCCCGACGCCGTGTTCCTGTCGCGGCAGGAGGCCGATCTGGGCAATCCCGCCGCATGTGCCGCAGCGATTGCGGAGCGCAAGCCGGCAGCCGTGATCAACGCCGCCGCCTATACCGCCGTCGACAAGGCCGAAAGCGACGAGGAAACGGCGCTGAACGTCAACGCCGCGGCGCCCGGCGCCATGGCGCGGGCGGCGGCCGAACGCGGCATTCCCTTCGTTCATATCTCGACCGATTATGTTTTCGCCGGCACTGGCGATAAACCGTTCTCGCCCGATGACGCGACCGCGCCGCTCGGCGCCTATGGCCGCACCAAGCTTGCCGGAGAACAGCTCGTGGCGCGCGCCGGCGGCTCGTTCGCGGTGCTCAGAACAAGCTGGGTGTTTTCCGCCCATGGCGGCAATTTCGTCAAGACCATGCTGCGGCTTGCCGAGACCCGCGACAGCCTGAACATCGTCGCCGATCAGATCGGCGGGCCGACCTCGGCGCGCGCGATCGCCTTTGCCTGCCGGGTGATCGCCGAACAGCTGATGAAGGCCCCGGAAAAATCCGGCATCTATCATTTCTCCGGAGCGCCGGATACGAGCTGGGCCGATTTCGCCCGCGCCATTTTCGAATTGGCGGGCAAGTCCGTAACGGTCACGGACATTTTGACATCGGCCTATCCGACGCCGGCGGCGCGGCCGCTGAATTCGCGGCTCGATTGCACGACGCTTTCCGCCTTCGGCCTTGCGCGACCGGACTGGCGGGTTGATCTGGCAGAGGTGTTGCAGGAACTGGGGGCGATATCATGAAGGCACGCAAGGGTATTATTCTGGCCGGCGGGTCGGGCACGCGGCTTTATCCGCTGACGATGGCGATTTCGAAGCAGTTGATGCCGATCTACGACAAGCCGATGATCTATTATCCACTGTCGGTGCTGATGCTGACGGGGATCCGCGAAATCGCGATCATCACCACGCCGGAGGATCAGGATCAGTTCAGGCGGCTTCTGGGCGACGGTAGCCAGTGGGGCCTGAGCCTGACCTTCATCACCCAGCCGTCCCCGGACGGGCTGGCCCAGGCCTATATCCTGGCGGAGGAATTCCTCGATGGCGCGCCGTCGGCGATGACGCTCGGCGACAACATCTTCTTCGGTCACGGCCTGCCGGAACTGCTGGCGGCCGCCGATGCCAAGACAACCGGCGGCACTGTGTTCGGCTATCACGTCGCCGATCCCGAGCGCTACGGCGTGGTCGCCTTCGACAGGCAAGGCAAGGCGAGCCAGATCATCGAGAAGCCGGAGGTTCCGCCATCGCACTATGCCGTCACGGGGCTTTATTTTCTCGACGGCGAGGCCCCGGAACGCGCGCGCGCGGTCAAGCCCTCGCCGCGCGGGGAACTCGAGATCGTGACGTTGCTGGAGAGCTACCTTCACGAGGGCAGGCTGGCGGTGGAGCGGATGGGGCGCGGCTATGCCTGGCTCGATACCGGCACGCATTCGAGCCTGCTCGACGCCGGCAATTTCGTACGCACCCTTTCGGTGCGCCAGGGCATGCAGTCCGGCTGCCCGGAAGAGATCGCCTATCGCAACGGCTGGATCGACGCAGCGCTGTTACGCCAGCACGCCGAAACCTTCCGCAAGACCGACTACGGCAAATATCTGTCCGAATTGCTGGCAGACGGTCCTTCCGCCGGCTGAATCACGCCGATGCTTTGTCAAAAGAAAACAACCCGGGCGTAATCCGGGTCGCTGAATACTCTTTCAGATGGAACGCCTCCGAAGCCCTGTCTCAGGCGGCCTTGCGCGGATGGCGGCCTTCCTCGCCCTCCTCGACGATCTTGTCGATGAAGGCCGGGAGATCGTTGGGATTGCGCGAGGTGATGATGCCGTTGTCGGTGACCACCTCGCGGTTGACCCAATTGGCGCCGGCATTCTTCATGTCGGTCCTAGCGCAAATCATGCGCACAGGCTGGTATCGGCAGGTGCATTTGAAGAGCCGGCAATGCCGCCTTTGGCGCTCTCTCCTTCTCTTCCTTCGCGCGTCGCCTTTGCCGGCGCTGACGCCGAGGTGATGGCGATGGTGAAACCGCTTCTTGCGATCCTCAGTGTGATGCTGGCGGAGTTCGCCCACTTAACCAAGCAGGTCCAGGGCATCGTCCGCAAAGAGGAAGCCTGTCGGCGGCTGATCAGCGCGCCCGGCGTCGGGCCGATCACGGCGCTCACCTTCCGCGCCACGATCGACCGGCCGGAGCGGTTCGGCTCCAGCCAGGCGGTGGGGACGCATCTGGGCCTGACGCCGGCACGCTATCAGTCGGGCGAGACCGATATCCAGGGCAAGATCAGCCGTTTGCGGGGACGGTCGGCGAGGTGATCTCGTTGAGAGTCTTGAATCTGCCGAACCAAGGTTCGCAAGGACGTAGAACAGATTGAGACGTCTCGCTTTCCTGACCCCATCATGCGGCATCCCCGAACAATGCGTCGATGCGCTGACCGCGAAGAGAAGCGAGTGGCACGCGGAACGGTCCGAGAAAATGTGCAGGAGCACCTTGACCACAACGACCCCAAAAAGCATTGGTGAAATAGTTTGAATTGCAAACTCTCTAGAAATCCAATGGTTTTCACACAGACGTATTGGCTCTGAAGCAAGAACTGGCACCAGAAACCTTGATTGCGCATACGTCGAGAACGCGCACTCCATCGTCCCTGCTTTGGGTCTTGATTCCGGGGGCAGCATTTGCTACCGCTCACAACCGTAGGGGCCTGAGGAGTTGACTCGATTTCGAGCGGACGGTCTTGTGCGATGGTCGAAGGATTATTTTTGCATAGCCAGTGAGCGCTCCGAACTGAAATAGGGCAAATAGCGCTGGTCGTTTTGCCGGGAACATTCCGGTGTGACAGCACTTGCTGGCGGCAAACGTAAGTACCAGCATCCTGTGCGCTGAACCGAAAAAGACGTAGAGAAAAGACGGACTAGAAAATTACTTTGCAGAACGAGCTGGTTTTTTTTACGACCTGTGCCAAGAATATCGTGAATGTCAGACTTTTTACAATACCTTGAATTGCAACGTCAAACAGCGTTTCTGCCTGGGTTGAATTTAATTTAATCTTCCGATCGATAAATGCTGTCATTTTTACAAATTATTTGAATTTTAGATAAAGTCTCCGCGATCAACGTTCATTACTATTTTATTAATAATAGACGAAAGAGTTATAAAACATGAGCGCCAATAAAGTTCTTGTAACCGGAGCTGACGGCTTCATCGGCTCGCATTTGACGGAAATGCTGGTTCGAGATGGCTTCGAGGTTCGCGCCTTCGTAATGTACAATTCCAGCAACAGCTGGGGTTGGCTGGAACACGCTCCGAGCGACGTGGCAGGTCATTTCGATGTCGTCGCGGGAGACATTAGAGATCCGAACGGAGTTGCCGAGGCCATGCAAGGCATGGACACGGTGTTGCATCTTGCAGCTCTGATCGCCATTCCGTTCAGCTATCACTCACCCGATGTTTACGTGCAGACCAATGTGACGGGAACGCTCAATGTCCTTCAGGCGGCCCGGAGGCTGGGCACGTCGCGGGTCGTGTGCACCTCCACCTCGGAAACCTACGGCACCGCTCAGTTCGTCCCGATCACCGAGGAACACCCGCTCAACGCACAATCGCCTTATGCGGCGACCAAGATCGGCGCGGATCAGCTGGCGCTGTCGTTTCAGCGCTCGTTCGAGATGCCGGTCACGGTGCTGCGCCCCTTCAACACCTTCGGGCCGCGGCAATCGGCGCGCGCGGTGATCCCGACGATCATCAGCCAGATTGCTTCCGGCTCGCGCCAGATCAAACTGGGGTCGCTCACGCCGACGCGCGACTTCACTTTCGTACGCGACACCGCCCGCGGCTTTATCCAGACGATGGAATGCGACGCAGCGATCGGTCAGGTCACCAATATCGGCTCCGGCTTCGAAATATCGATCGGCGATACGGTGAGCGCCATCGCCGAGGCCATGGGCGTCGAGGTCGAGGTGGTCCAGGACGAAGCGCGCCTGCGACCACAGGCCAGCGAGGTGGAGCGGTTGTTCGCCGGCACCGCGAAAGCGGAAAAGCTTTTCGGCTGGTCGCCGGAATTCGGCGGGCGTGACGGTTTCGTGCGTGGTCTGGCCGAGACCGCCGAGTGGTTCCAGGACCCTGCCAACCTCGCCGCCTACAAGTCCGACCGCTATAACCTCTGAGGGTTAGTTCATGGCCGAGCTTCAATATAATAGTGCACTGCTTGAGGGTGTTCTCGAGCGTCTTGGCCGCGTGCTGGGCCCCGCCGACGAATTCATCCCCCTGCATATCCCGGAATTTCTCGGCGACGAGCGCGCGCTGGTGGCCGATTGCATCGATACCGGATGGGTTTCGTCGGTCGGCAAATATGTCGAGCAGTTCGAACGGGACGTGGCGGCCGCCTGCGGCGCCGCTTACGGCGTTGCGGTGGTCAATGGTACGGCCGCGCTGGAATTGGCGATGAAGGTCGTGGGCGTAGAGCCGGGAGACGAGGTCGTCATGCCCGCCCTCACCTTCGTCGCGACGGCAAACGCGGCCCATCATCTTGGCGCCATCCCGCATTTCGCAGACAGCGCCGAAGGCACGCTCGGGCTCGACCCGGGAGCCCTCCGCGCGCATCTGAGCCGGATTGGCGAAGCGCGCGCCGACGGGCTTTACAACCGGGAGACCGGGCGGCGCATCTCGTGCATCGTGCCGATGCATGTGTTCGGCCATCCCGCAGACATGGACGGACTTGCCGCCGTGGCCATCGAATTCGGTCTGACGATCGTCGAAGACGCGGCTGAATCCCTGGGCAGCCGTTACAAGGGCCATGCCTGCGGCAGCCTGGGTCGTGTCGGCGCGGTCAGCTTCAATGGCAACAAGATCGTCACAACCGGCGGCGGGGGGGCGGTCGTGACGAATGACGAGGCGCTGGCGCGCCGGGCCAAGCATCTGTCGACAACGGCGAAGGTACCCCACCGCTGGGCATTCGAGCATGATGAGGCAGGCTACAATTACCGACTGCCTAACCTCAACGCAGCGCTCGGCGTCGCGCAGATGGCGCAACTCGATGAGCGAGTGGCAAAAAAGCGCCTGCTGGCGCGGCGCTATATCGATGGCTTCGCCGGCTTTGAAGGCGGGACGATCTTCGAAGAACCCGCCGGAGCCGAAAGCAATTACTGGCTGAACGCGCTCCTGCTTGCTCCCGGCACCGCCGAGGGCGCGCGCGACGACCTGCTAGACGGTCTCAATTCTGCAGGCTACATGGCGCGCCCGGTGTGGAAACTGATGCACCATCTACCCTTCCTCGCCGATGCGCCGCGCGCACCGCTGCCCGTTGCCGAAGACCTGGAGCGCCGGATCATCAACCTGCCGTCCTCGGCAATGCTTGCAGGCAGAACATGAAGGTGCTCGCGATAACCGGCACGAGAGCAGACTGGGGTCTGCTGGTCCCGGTTCTCGATGCGCTGCGTGACAATAGCCGGTTTGAGCTGGAAATCGTCGCCACCGGACAGCATTTGATGCCCGGCAGCACCTCCCTTGCGGCGATAGCTGCGGATGGTCATTCGGCAGCACATCAAGTTGACCTGGGTCTTGGCGTCGATGACAGTCCATCTGCACTGGCCCGTGGCATGGGGGCCGCGGTGGCAGGGGTCGGCGCAGCGCTGGCGGATGTGCAGCCAGACCTTGTTCTGGTGCTGGGCGACCGCTACGAGATTCTCGCGGCGGTGCAGGCTGCCGTGGTGGCGCGGGTGCCAATCGCGCATATGTGCGGTGGCGATGTTACCGAGGGGGCAATCGACGATTCGATCCGTCATGCCATCACCAAGCTCGCCGCTGTTCATTTCCCGACAAATGACGAGAGCGCCAGGCGTATCGTGCAGATGGGCGAAGATCCGGCTCGCGTGCATAATGTCGGCTCGACAGGGATCGACCGGATACTCAGTCTTGAGCCGATGGTCCGCGAGGATTTCTTCGCCTCCGTGGGCCTCGTCCCCCGAGACAAGAACTTCATAATCACGTTTCATCCCGCAACGCTTTCGGCAGACGCCCTCGCTGAGGCCGAGACGATGATTCATGCCCTGAAAGACTTTCCCGATACGGGATTGATTTTCACCGGTTCGAATGCCGATTCCGGTGCGCGCGCGATCGACTCCCTGATCATGGGCTATGTCAACAGCCGCGAGGACGCCGTCTTCCACGGTTCGCTGGGATCCAAACGATACTTCTCGGCGCTCGCCCATTGTGATCTCGTCATCGGAAATTCATCGAGTGGCGTTATGGAGGCCCCAAGCTTCAAGCTTCCGACGATTAACATCGGCGATCGGCAGGCGCGGCGACCGCGCGCGGCCTCTGTCATCGACTGCGCACCGGAGCCCCGCGCTATTGCCGACGCCATTCGCACTGGCCTGGAGCTGGATTGCAGCAAAGTGGAGAACCCATATGGTGACGGCCGCTCCGCCGAGCGGATCGTTGCGGTTTTGATGGCACTCGACCGGCCGGACCTACTGACAAGAAAATCATTCGTGGATATTTCTCTATGAACTCCCGCACCATCATTATTGCTGAAGCAGGCGTAAATCATAATGGCGACACCGCGCTCGCCCTCGAACTGGTCGACCGCGCCGCCGAGGCCGGGGCGGATTTTGTCAAGTTCCAGACCTTCAAGGCCGCCAAGCTCGCGTCGAAATCGCTATCGAAAGCGGCCTACCAGAAAGTCACAACAGCGGCGGAAGAGAGCCAGTTCGAGATGTTGAGCCGGCTGGAGCTATCACACGAGGCGCACCGTGCCTTGATAGACCGCTGCGCCGAAAAGGGCATCGCCTTTCTCTCGACTGCCTTCGACCTCGAAAGCCTCGGGTTCCTTGCCGGCGACCTTGGATTGAAAACGCTCAAGCTCGGCTCCGGTGAACTCACCAACGGACCGATCCTGCTGGCCGCAGCGCGCAGCGGAATGCGTCTGTTTGTATCAACCGGAATGGGCTCCCTCGCGGAAGTAGAGGAGGCGCTCGGCGTGATCGCATTCGGCCTGATGCGCGAGGGCGCGCCGTCGAGCCGGGCGGACTTCGCCGAAATATTGCTCGAACCGGCCGCCTGGGAGGCATTGCGCGAGCGGGTGACGCTGCTGCATTGCACCACGGAATACCCGGCAGCGGTGGAAGACACCAACCTGCGCGCAATCGAAACGATGCGCCAGGCCTTCGGACTTTCCGTGGGCTATTCCGATCATACCGAGGGCAACGCCATGAGCATCGCCGCGGTGGCACGCGGCGCCAGCGTGATCGAGAAGCATTTCACCCTCGACCGGACCATGGACGGACCCGACCATGCCGCCTCTGTCGAACCGGACGAACTCGCCCGGCTGGTGCGCGATATCCGCGCTGTCGAAGCTGGAATGGGTACCGGTATCAAGCAGCCCGGTCCCGCAGAGATCCGCAACCGGGCATCCGTGCGAAAATGCGTCGTTGCCGCGCGCGCTATTCCTGCCGGCCGGATCATCCAGGCCGAGGATCTTACGGCCATGCGCGCGGCTGGGCCAATTCCGGCTATCGCGCTTTGGGATTGTGTGGGTCGTCGCGCGCGACGCGACCTGCCCGAAGATACAGTTCTCGACTGGGACGTGTTGTCATGGGACGTATAGTCGGGGTTTTCGGCACGGCGGGCTTTGCCCGCGAAGTCATGCCGCTCGTGCGCAGGCAGTTGGCTGAGAGCCACCCTGATGATGACCTCGTCTTCGTCAGCCCGACGGTCGAAGCGCCGGTGAACGGCGTTCAGGTCATCGACGAGAAGGAATTTCTCGCCTCCAAGGATGAACGCGCCTTCACCGTCGCCATCGCCGACGGCAGGATCCGCCGAAAACTCTTCGATCGCGCCGTGGAAAGCGGAGCACAGCCGCTCGAAGTGCGTGCGGCAAGCGCCGAAGTATTCGACGCGGTGACGCTGGGCCCTGGCGCGATCCTGTGCGGCCACAGCTCGGTGACGTCGAACACGAGGGTCGGGATCGGCTTCCATCTCAATATCTCATCCTATCTCGCCCATGACTGCGTCATCGGTGATTTCGTCACTTTCGGACCCAACGTCGTCTGCGCGGGCAACGTTATCGTCGAAGATGGCGCCTATATCGGGGGCGGCGCCATGATCCGGCAGGGCAGGCCGGGACAACCGGTGGTTATCGGAGCGGGCGCGGTGGTGGGCATGGGCGCAGTCGTCACCAAGAGCGTGTCGCCCGGCGCGACCGTCATCGGCAATCCAGCACGCGCAATTGTGAAAGGCTAGAAACGTGGCAGAGCGACCGGCTTTTTTAAGCTCCTTGACCATTTCCGGATCCGCGACGGTTCGCGAGGCAATGGAGACCATTGACCGCGGCGCGCGGCAAATAGCGGTTGTCGTCGACGCGGACGGACGCCTGCTGGCAACCGTCACCGACGGCGATATCCGCCGCGGCCTTCTGCGCGGGGTGGGGCTCGATGCACCGGTCACCGAGGTCATGCACACCAAATTCACCTCGGTCAGCGAGGCCGAGGGCTACGAGGTCGCGCTCGGGCTGATGAAGGCGCGCGGGCTGCACCAGATGCCGATCGTTGACGATATGGGACGATTGGTAGATCTGGCGCTGATCGATGAGATGCCGGGTCTCAAGCGGCGCGACACGAAGGTTGTGTTGATGGCGGGCGGACTTGGTACAAGGCTCCGCCCGATGACAGAGACTGTGCCGAAACCGATGTTGCCGATCGGCGACAGGCCGATACTCGAACTCATCCTGCACAACTTCATCGATCAGGGATTTCACGACTTCACCATCGCGCTGAATTACAAAGGCGATATCATCCGCAAGCATTTCGGTGACGGCAGCCGCTTCAACGCCAGCATCGAGTATGTCGAGGAAACCAAGCGTATGGGCACAGCGGGGGCGCTTTCGCTGCTCACGAACCGGCCCGAAAAGCCCTTTATCGTTATGAATGGCGATCTTCTCACCGCCATTCCCTTCAATGCCCTCATGCGGTTTCACGAGGAAACCGAGGCGATGGGCACGATGTGCGCGCGCGACTATCCGATGCAGGTACCATACGGGGTGATCGAGGTTGAAGACACCGCGCTGAGGCGGATCGTAGAAAAACCGACCTACTCGTATTTCGTCAGCGCCGGCATCTATGTTCTATCGCCGAAAGTTCTGGACTGGGTCAGGCCGGACGAATTCCTCGACATGCCGACGCTGTTCGAGGCGATCATTGACGAGGGTTCCAAGGCATCGGTCTTTCCAATCCAGGAATACTGGATGGATATCGGACGGCCTGAGGATCTAGCCCGCGCCCGCGCCGAGTTTGACGGAGAATTCGAGCAATGAGCGCTGGCTCTCCGTCAGTCTTGGCCGTGATCACCGCGCGGGGCGGGTCGAAGGGAGTGCCAGGCAAAAACCTGCGCCCACTTGCCGGCAAGCCTTTGCTGAGCTGGACCGTCGAGGCGGCACTCTGCGCCAAATGCGTGACGCGCACAATCGTGTCGACTGACGCACCCGAGATCGCCGATGTCGCCGTCAAGGCCGGAGCCGAGGCGCCATTCCTGCGTCCGGCCGAACTGGCAAGCGACACCGCGAGCTCTGCCGACGTTGTTGTTCATGCGCTTGAGCAATGCCCCGGTTATGACTATGTCTTGCTGCTTCAACCAACGTCACCGTTGCGCACGGCAGATGATATAGACGCCGCATTTGCCCGAATGCTTGCCGCCAACGGCAATGCCTGCGTATCTGTCAGTGAAGTCGAAAAATCGCCATGGCTGATGTTCCGCCTCGACGAAGAAGGACGGCTCGCGCGGTTGTTACCCCCTTGGCCGGGAGGAATGCGACGTCAGGATCTGCCGGCGACCTATGTTCTGAATGGCGCAATATATATCGTGGCTGTCGATGTATTCCGTTCATCCGGACAGCTCGTGCCCGATTGCACAATTGGTCACAGGCTGCCACCTGACCATGCCGTTGACATCGACGCACTTGAGGATTTCGATCGCGCTGAGGCGATCCTTGCTGCCCGCAGCCGGGAGAACGCCGAATGACCACGTCGCACCGCCGCCGCATCCTCCTGTTTCACCGCATGGACCTCACCCTGCTGTTTGCCGGGCTTTCCGAACGGCTGTCACATGAGCTTGATGTGCTTCATCTTGCCTACGGCAATGAGGAAAAGGCGCGGCTGGAAAAGCTTGGGATTGACGGGCCAACCCCGGTCTTCAAGGAAAGGATTCGCGACTTACACCGACAGGTAGAGCCAACACCAGCGCTGCTCGAGGAGATCGATGCGCTCATCATCGAGCAGACCGACGGCGCGTTCACGCTCAATTCCGCGATCCAGAGCGACCGCGGCTTCGCCTTGCTCGACTACGCCGACGCACTGCACCTGACTGCAACCTACTACGTGTTCTGGTCCCGCTTCATCGAGGACGAGGGAATCGATTTCCTGTTGCACGAGCCCTGTACCCTGATGTTCAACTTCCTGCCGGCATTGATCCTTGCGCGCCGCGGCGGGGCTTATCTCTACAACATCATGGCCGTTGGGCAGAAAGGGACTCTGACCCATCTCACGATGACCGGGTTCGATTTCACCTGCCCCGAACTCGATCGGAATCTGGCAGCGATCAACGCCGGCGAACGGGATGTGGACCCTGTGGCCTGTGCCAAATTCCTTGCCGGTTTCCGGAAAGGCACCGAAGTGTTTCTGGGAGGCGTTCTCGGCAAAAAGCCATCGCCGTGGCGCTTGATCGGCGGGGCTATCAGACGGAGCGTGATCAACCGGCGCCGACGCCCGCATCTTGATCCGGTATTGGATAATATCGATTACTGGCAGTTCAGCAGGAATGGCAGGCTGGCGAAATTCAGGAACCTGCTCGGCTACCGAAAGGTGACGTTCGATGTGGTCCGCCCCGAGGAAACTTTCTTCTTCTATCCCCTGCACCTGGAACCGGAGGCCGTGGTGCTCTTCCACGCCCATGGAATCTATGAAAATCAGGTCAAGCTGATCCAGAACATCGCCAGGCAATTGCCGCCCGGAACCTTTCTCTATGTGAAAGATCATCCCCATGATATCGGCTACCGGGACGCAGATGACTATGTCAAGCTGAAGTCGGTGCCAAATATCCGTCTGCTCGACGCCCGGATCTCCGGTAGCGAGGTAATTCGACACGCGCAGGGCGTGATCACCCTGACGGGGACCGCCGGATTCGAAGCGCTGCTGCTTGGCAAGCAGGTCTATACGTTCGGAAAAACCTTTTATTCCGGAGGTCCGAGGGTAGACTACATACGTAACGTCCGGGATCTGCGGGCCGCGCTCTATGCCCGGCGCGAGGAAGACGGCCCCCGTGATGATGAACTCTACCCGTTTCTCACCGCCTATATCGAAGCATTGCACCCCGGCCTGACGGATTATTTCGCCGGGCGAGCTGAAAAATACGGGATCGACCTTACGGAAAACGCCGAGAAAGTGGCCGACAACCTCCTTTCGACCATCTCGAAGCTCCAGTAGAGGCGGTTGCGCATGCTTTCGACAAGATACAGCTATGTCATCTTGAATACTGCGATCAGTCTCATCGCCTTCGCGCGCAATCTGGTGTTCATGCGCACTTTGCAGATCGAGGATCTGGCACAGGTGAGCCTGATGCAAACGCTGGTGATGCTGATCGGTTTTGTGCAGTTCGGGCTTTTGAACGGCGCATATGTGACGATGGCCGAAAAGGACGCCAGGAAGGACCGGCAGGTGACCAACCTGATCTGGACCGGCCTCGGGTTTCTTGCTCTTGTGATCGGAGCCGGCGTCGCGGTCGGGCTTGCAGGGCTGCGCCCCGCCGTAGTCGCGCCGCAGACCCTGGTGCTGGCCGGTTTTGCCGGAACGACCACGCTTGCCTCCACCTTTCTCAACAACGCCCTTATCGCTCGCGGCGCTCTGAAGCAGGCGAATACGATCGGTATCGTCGCGGTATCGGTCTCTTTCGTGCTCGGGCTGCTGTCATATCCGTACGGGCTGTTTTTTGCGCTTCTGGCGCTCCTGTCTCAGCCGCTGCTGATCGCTCTCGGTGCGCTGATCAGAATTCCCGATCTGCGCCCCTCGGCTCCGGTGATCGAACGCGCTGCAACACAGGACCTGTTCAGGATCGGCGCGCCGGTTTTCATGGGAACTTTTTTTCTGCTCCTGAGCTATCAGGTGGAACGCTGGATGATCGTGTACAGTCTCGGCGAGACCCAGCTTGGCCAATTCTACATCGTGATGATGTACATGAATTTCTTCGTGCTCCTGCCAGCGTCGATTCTGAACCTGCATTTCCCTCCGGCCTTGCGGGCTTTGCAGGCGGGCTCACTCGTGGAGTTTCAGCGCCATGCGCGCAGGCATCTGCGTGACCTGCTGGCTTTCTTCCTGGTTGCGGGCACGCTCACTTTTTTGCTGTTGCCATGGTTGCTGCAAATCGGGTTTCCTCAGTTCAGAAACGAAACCGGCCTTATTTTTCTCGCCTTTCCGGCGATGATCTTTTTCGTCTTGCGCGATACGGCGGCTCTCACCTTCCTGGCCACCAGACGCACACGCTCATTCATCATTTCGGCCGGCGTTTTCTTCACGGTCTATGCAGCGGAACTGGCCATTCTGGAAGCAATCGGCGCGTTCTCGCTTCAGCGTCTTATTATTGCTCGCGGCGTGGCTTCGGTCGTCGCCCTGCTTGCCGCGCTCTATCTTCGCCGTGCGGCTTTGGTCGATGCAATGGGGCGAAAGGAGGTCGTCTGAAATGAACATCAAATCTCAAATCGCCGGACCGCTGAAAACAAGCGCCCGCTTCGTGCTGTGGCAGATACGGAACTACCGCCATCACCACACCGTCGAGTCAGCCCATGTTTCTCCGCGAGCCAAGATCGGGTATCGCGCGATTGTGCGGCGCGGAACCGAGGTGGGATGGGATGTGGAGCTTGGAGACTATTCCTACATTAGCGGGCCGCGAAGCTATGTCGAGGCGGCCCGGATCGGTCGGTTCTGCTCCATCGCGCGTCAGACCGTGATCGGCGCGAGCAACCACGATTATACCCGCGTATCGAGCCATCCGTTTGCGTTGTCGCCGGCATATGGCAATCTCTGCACACACCCGAAGGCGGTTGAACAGAAGCCGGCGCCGGTGATCGGCAACGATGTCTGGATCGCCGCAAACAGCGCCGTGATGCGCGGCGTCACGATCGGCGATGGCGCGGTCGTGGCCGCGAACTCGGTGGTCACCAGAGATGTTCCGCCGTACTCGATCGTTGGCGGCTCGCCGGCCCGGGTGCTGAAACCGCGTTTCTCCCCGGAGATTGCCGAAGCGATGCTGCGCATTGCATGGTGGAATTGGGACGAGACAACCCTGCGCGATCGAATTGAAACATTCGACGACCCGGAACAATTCGTGAAGGATTTTGGATGAGCGGCAAACCTGAATACAAGACGTCGTCGCGGCGAAGCCTTTTCAGCGATCTGGCGCGACCCGGCCGAATACGCGATTTAGCGCGAAAAGGCTGGGCGCAACTGCGATTTCGCCTGCTCGCTTTCAGCCGTCCCGGCACGACGATCCGGAGACACCGGGCGCTCAAGGGAAAGCAGGTTGTCGTCTACACTCTGGGAAAGGTCGGATCGTCGTCAGTCTATCATACGCTGGTCAAATCATTCCCGTTCCGCCACATCTACCATGTGCATTTCCTGTCGGGCGAATGGCTCGACCGGCGACTTCCCGGAACGCCGTTTGAGCGTGAGATCCGGTCGGGACGCCGCGTCCAGGCCGCATTGGAGCGCCCCGGAATGGAAACCCTGTACATCTGCATGATCCGCGATCCTGTCGCGCGCGATCTGTCGAATGTCATACAGAACCATGAGGAAAACGGTATCGACATTCACGGCGCGCCGCTTGCCGCCCTGATAGCCCGGCTTCGAGCGGAAGGACATGGCTTCAGCCAACTCTGGTTCGAGACAGAGTTCGCCGACCATATCGGGCGCGAGATCAAAAAGTTTCCTTTTGATCCAGCCAAAGGTTATGCAATTCACCGTATCGATGAAAACAGCCAGCTGTTATTGCTCACCATTGAGGCAATGGACAGAATTTTCGACTTAGCGCTTTCGACCTATCTTGGAACCGACATTGATGGTCAGGTCCGCTTTAACGACAGTAGTGATAAATCCGAGGCCGACTTCTACAGCGGGTTAAAGAGACAATATCGGCTATCTGAGGCGGAACTGGACGCGACGTACGGTGCCCCGGTCTGCCGACACTTCTACAGTGATGCACAGATCGACGCCATGCGCCGAAAATGGAAGGAAGAGTGACACAAAAATGGGGAATCAGGTTGCGTTTTCCATTCGATTGCGAAACGCCCTCTCGGCGCGTCTGTTTCGCTTGCGCTACGGACGCCGCCTTGCCGCATTCGGGCCCGGAACAAATGTGGTTCGACCTGAAATGCTCATCGGCGCGCACAATATTTCGATCGGCGCGGGCGTGGTTATCGCGCCGAACGTATATTTGGCAGCGATGGAAATCATCCCAGGTAACAAGCCGACCCTGACGATCGATGACGGCACAAGGATCGGGCGCAACAACCATATCTTCGCTACCAGCCGAATCCATATCGGTAAGCGAGTGCTCACCGCAGGGAATGTATATATCGCCGATAACAGCCATGGCTATGAGGATCCTGATGTCGCGGTCTTGGACCAGCCCCTGCTTCAGCTTGCTCCGGTATCGATCGGTGACGGAACATGGATCGGAAATGGCGCTTCGGTGCTGGGCGCGAGCGTCGGCCGTAACTGTGTGATTGGCGCCGGCGCTGTGCTTCGTAGCAACGTTCCTGATCATTGCTTGGTGGTCGGAGCCCCGGCTCGCATCATAAAACGCTATGACAGGGTTCAGGACCGCTGGCGGCGCACCGAACCGGATGGGAGCTTCCGCAATGGCGGCGACTAGTCAGGCAGAATTCTATGGCAAAGTCACGGTTGCCAGAGGGAGAAAGACCCCCTTTGCGACGTGGCTTGCCCGGGTCGACTGGCTGCTATTTGCCACTCTGATCGTAGCTTTTCTGCTTAGCGGTGTCGTACAGTATGTTAATATATTTCTGCTAACTGCGATAAACATCTTACTGCAATTTCTTCTACTTTTTCGCATAAATTTCAGATTTTCGAGATTAATATACCCAGCAGTGATGGTTATAACCATTTACTTGCTATACGTTGGCATATTATATATGAATTCCAGCGCTGGTCCTTCGCATTATATCGCCTTTAGATTTCACGATATCATAACAGCTCTACTAATACTTAACTATATTTTAGTTAGGCGTCCTGATTTCTTATTTACACTCGGCGCGGTTTTTATTTTTTTCCTTGTCCACGGGATCATCAACTGGTTGATTGTCAGCTTCGCCTTCCAGTTGTTCCACCCATCACCGGGTATAAAAGCATATAATTTTCTGATATTCTTTGGAATGAACGAGAAATACTTTGGAATCCACCGAAGCCAAGGGCTTTTTTGGGAGCCCGGCGTGTTTCAGATTTACCTCAACGTGGCCCTGCATTTCTTCCTATTTTATAAGCGCCAGAAGTTTTGGGCTGGACTCGCACTGGTCAGTGTCATCCTGACTTTGTCGACCACTGGCATAGTGATCGCCGGGCTCCAGATGGCTTACGCAGTGATTCGTGGACGCGGTTCGCCCGTTAACAAAGCGTTGATTATTCTGCTGAGCCTGCCTTTGTTAATCGTCTATGTCGAGTTTGCCAGTACTGTCGTTACTGACAAGATTTCCGGAGATCGCGCCGGTTCGTACTGGTCGCGCAGCTTCGACACCCGCAACGGCCTCGCCATAGCACTGGACAACCCCTTCGGTATCGGCTTCGATCCGAGTGTGTATCAGGCCATAGCGAAGCAGAACATTTTCAATATACAAACCAATATCGTAACTGACCGCGGCAACACCAACGGCATCGTGATGTTGATCTATTCAACAGGATGGTTCTGGGCATTTATATTTTTGACAAGTACGTACTTACAGAAAATATTTCCTGAGCACCGCCTATTGTTTTTTCTCGTTCTTTTTCTATCCATGAGCTCATCACCCCTGACATTTTCGCCGTTCTTTTTCCTTTTCACTCTTTCAGGATTTGTAAAGTCCGGACCATTGCTACGGCCGCCCAGCCGATAGGAAGAGCTCCTTAGCAATCATGTCAATAAGCTAAATTAACAAGTTTCATACAGGGAGCGTTTTTTGACATTCCGCAATGGTCGCCCCGCGCTCAACAATTTAACCGGGTAACATAAGATGAAAATTCTCTTCGTAGCCCTAGACTACCACGACTACACACAAAAAATTATCGCCGAGATGCAGAGCCTAGGGGGAGAGGTTACCTATGTGGACATTCTCCCGCGCAGCACTTTTTACAAAGTTTTCCGAACGCTGACCCCAGCCCGTTACGCGAGCTTCCTGCGACGCCACCACGCCAGAGCACTTAAACAGGCGGCACAACAACGCTTCGATCGGGTTGTTTTCCTGCAAGCGCATCAGGTCGACTTGCCGTTGCTTGGGGAGTTGCGGGCCAGCCAGCCCGGTGTACCTTTCGTACTTTACAATTGGGATTCCCTATCAACCCACGATTACCGTCCACAGGCTGCATTTTTTGACCATGTCTTCACCTTCGACGGAGACGACGCGGAGGCAAATGGCTTCCGCTACCTGCCGCTGTTTGGCACCCGACAAATGCAGGCACTGCGCCGTGACCGAACACGTGCGCGCAACGTTTACACGGTGGGAAATATCGTCAACCCCAAACGCTACCACGCAATCATTGCCTTTCAGGCCTATTGCCGGAGCGAAGGCATCGACTTCAAAGCCTTCATGAAAATTACGCCAGTGGTATATTTTCGAATGCTGCGTACAGGCATCTTACCCCGTGGCGTCAGCTTTCGCTCGATAACATCCCGGCAGTTCCACGACATGATGGAACAGTCCGTTGCTGTTTTCGATTTCGCCAATCACCAGCAATCCGGCCATACCATGCGCACGATCGAGAATCTTTGCAGCGGAAAGAAGATCATCACCAACAATGCCAGCGTTCTCAACGAGCCGTTCTTCAGCGAGGACCGGTTCCTGATCTTTCAGGACTTCGACTTCTCGCGGGTCTCCGCATTTCTCGATGTTCCGCTCGCCAATCCGGATGCGCGATTTGAGGAATACGGGATCGAGGCGTTCACCCGCCAACTGCTGCTGCTGGATGGCCGCGAGGGCGCCGCATGACCGCCCGACCCCGCTGCCTGTTGATCGCGCCGCTCACATTCTACACATTTCACGAGCGGCTCCGCTCGGCCCTCGAGGCGCGTGGCTATGATGTTGCCATGATGAACGAGGAATATCCTTCAAACACTTTCGGCAAGATTCTGGCGCAAACAATGCTGCCGCTTGCGCGCGCCACCACGCTTTCGGCGTTCCGCCGACACCTGCGGGAGGTCCCGCGCTACGATCTGGTTCTGATCGTAAAGGGGCGCGGCATGAGCCCGGAGGCGATCCGACTTCTCAAGGCGCATGCGGACCGGGTTGTCGCCTATACCTGGGACAGCATTGACTACAGCCGCTCGCCTCTCGACTGGAAAGACGAGACCGACCGGTTTGCGACCTTCGACATCGCCGATTCCGAACGTTTCGGCGTTCCGCTCGTTCATTTGTTCACCGGCACGACCTCCAGGCGTCAGTCGGATGAGCCGGCCTACGATCTGTCGATCGTGATGCGGGTCCACTCCCAGCGCCTGCATTATGTCGACCGGGCATTGAAGGCGTTGAAGGGCCAGCGGGTCTTCGTCTTTCTTTATGCCGGCAGCCTGTTCACCTACATTCCGCATGTATTGCGCGCGCCGCTCGCGGCTTTCCGGCTCAGGCGTCATATTTCCCGAAAAGCTTTGAGCTACGACAAGGCGATGGATGCGATTGCCAATTCAAGGGCCACGCTCGACTACGCGCATCCGCTACAAAGCGGCATAACGGTGCGCTGTTTCGAGTCGCTCAGCATGGGCGTGCCCGTCATTACGAACAACCCGCATGTGGCGCGCTCGGGCGTTTTCAACGACGGAGAAGTGGCCACCTTCCCTCTCGAGAGCGCGCCGGAACAACTGCCGGGTCTTATCGCCGAGCTTGACCGGCATGACACCCGCCAGACAGTCCGCACGATAGATGAATTCATTACCGATCTGCTCGACGACAGTTCGGTTGACAGCAAGAAAGTGAGACAAAAATGACGAGGGTCCTCATCACCGGCGGCGCCGGCTTCATCGGTTCGAACCTGGCTCGCGCTCTGCACGCCAAGGGCTATGAGGTGACAGCGCTTGATACGCTTTCGCCGCAAATCCACGGCGACGATCCCCAGACCTCGCCGCTGGTGCGCTCGCTTGACGGTGTGGCACGGTTGGTTCAGGGCTCAGTGACCGACAGGTCCCTCATGGAGGAAGAGCTGAAATCGGCCGACATGGTCGTGCACTACGCCGCCGAGACCGGCACGGGTCAGTCGATGTACAAAGTCCATCACTATTCCGAGGTCAACATCGGCGGCACGACGCTGATGCTCGACATTCTCGCGAGCGCGCCCCACTCGGTCAAGCGCATGGTGGTCGCTTCCTCGCGTTCGATCTACGGCGAAGGGCGCTACCGCGATAGTAGCGGGACCTACGTTTATCCGGGCGAGCGCAGGGCGGCAGATTGCGAGGCCGGTCGGTTCAACCCTGTCGACCCGCGTACCGGTGAGGAATATGAACTCTGCTCGACCGACGAGGCCTCGAAGATTCATCCCTCTTCAGTGTACGGAATCACCAAACAGGTGCAGGAACAGATGGTGATGACCGTAGCGCCGCTTCTCAAGATCGAGCCGGTGGCGCTACGCTACCAGAACGTTTACGGCCCCGGCCAGTCGCTGTCCAATCCCTACACCGGCATATTGTCGATCTTTTCCAACCTGATCCGACAGGGCAAGGAAATCAACGTGTTCGAGGACGGACTGGAAAGCCGCGACTTCGTGTTCATCGATGATGTGGTCGCCGCCACCATGCTGGCACTCGAACATGACAATGCTCCGGGCGAAGTCTTCAATGTCGGCTCCGGTGAAGCCACAACCGTGCTGGATGTGGTCGAGAACCTGCAAAAACATCTCGGCGATGGCGCCGGCTTCCGGGTCTCAGGCGAGTTCCGCCTCGGCGACATCCGCCACAACTACGCCGATCTCGAGCGGATCGAAACCTTGATCGGCTACCGCGCGCAAGTGCCATTCGCCGAAGGCATCGCCCGCTTCGCCGCCTGGGTCGCGGAACAGGGACCGGCGCAAAGTTCCTATGAGCAATCGCTTGCCGAAATGCGGGAACGTGGCCTGATGAAAGGCGTTTCAGGCTGAGCAGCAGATTAAAACGGATGAAGTTTCGAGAGTCGACGGCAGCTTCAGTTGCTGATTTCCGGTTAGAAGTGGCTCTGACGCAGTTTTGCTGCTTATTGGACTGAGGTTTTCGCTGACTCATTGGTGGGTGATGCACTATTTCAGTGTGCGAGCCGGGCTCCAATGGCCACTTAGTCGATTCAGTACAGTTTACCGGCGGTGGCGCACAGGCTATGTTACGTTCACCTTCAGGGCTTTGCCCCGACTGTGGGCAGACAAGCCGCGGTGTTCAAACCCGATATCTCAGGAGGCGCATTGCTCAGTGAGCGTCCGCATCCTGCCACTTTGCGGGAATTCGATCGGGTCAGGCGAACGACTGCTTTCGGTAGACACGCTTCGACTGGACACCTCAAAATACCTACCAGTTTCCCGCGTTTCATGATTCACTCGGTTCACGGTGATTCACTCGGTTCACGGTGATTTTTCGGAGAATGGCGATGCGTGGACAGCCCGGTTTCTTTGATCTTGATGAGCGTTACGAGCGGTTGAGCGCTGTTCGCTACGAGCCCTCGTCCAGCAGAGACAGAAGCGTGCGGAAAGGGCGCGTTTCAGTGAGACTTTCGCGGTAGCAGAGCATGCTGGAGAAGCGGTGGAGAGGCGTGTCGAGTGCAAGGATCCGAAGTTTTGGTTCAGCAAAGCGTGTCAGAAAAGGCCGCGCCATAATGATGACGTATGGTCCAAGAGCTGCCAGTTCAAGGCTGGCAAGCAAAGACTTGGTTTGCACGGCAATGTTTACCTTATGCCCGGCCAACTCCTCGATCCTTGCTATCACCTGGGTCATCAAGCCCATGTCGTCCTGATATACTACCATGGGCTGTGTTGCGAGGTCCGCAAGTACTGGTTTTGACTGCGACCATAGAGGTGAGGCGGGTCCGCAGGCGGCGGCGTAATCTATGTCCAGAAGCGGCTTCCGCACAAATCCCCGGCTTGGTACAAAGCCGTTGTGGTCGGCGCCGAAGAAGCAGTCGATTTTTCCATCCTCTAGACGCGGCAACGCTTGCGTCGTCAGAGAGATGTCGAGGTCAACCCGAAGCTCGGGATGGCGTTGCTGCAATTTGTGGATCACTGGTGGCAGGAAGCAATAGCCCCAGGCCGTTCCTGCCGCAATCGAAAGGAATTGACGACCACCCTGCGCCACATCAGCGATTTCGGCACGTGCGCGCGTCTCCTCGGCCAGCATTCTGAGGGAGCGATCGTAAAGGCGCTGCCCCGCTTCGGTCAGCGTCATACCTTTGCGTGTGCGCTCGAACAGACGGGCCTCAAAATTGATTTCAATCTGACGGACGGACTGTGTCAGCGAAGGTTGGGACATATTGAGCGCACGTGCCGCCGCCTGCAGACTACCGCATTCTGCTACGGTAACGAAGCGACGGACCAGCTCGCTGTAGGTGCTTCTCATGATAGGCTCTGCCTATTACAATTAAAAAATCCATATTTTACAGAAATAGTAGTTTTCCGCAATTTGACCATCGTTAATTTGAGGAGGACGCGGTGCGCGCGATTTTTTGTTTGTTCGATTCCCTTAACCGCAAGGCCTTGGGAGCCTATGGCGGAACTGAGATCGCCACGCCGAATTTTGATCGCTTCGCCGCCCGGGCTCAAACCTTCGATCAGCATTACGCAGGTTCCCTTCCGTGCATGCCGGCGCGACGGGACCTGCATACCGGGCGGCTCAACTTCATGCATCGGAGCTGGGGGCCTCTGGAACCTTTCGATAATTCGTTTGCCGATATCCTTGGGAAGGCGGGGGTGCAGACGCGCCTGACCACAGATCATCTGCACTATTTCGAAGATGGCGGCAGCACATATCACGGCCGTTTCACCGGCTATGATTTCATTCGCGGACAGGAATATGACAATTGCAATGGCGTGGTGGAGCCGGATATCGAGCGTTACCGCAAGACCTATGCATCGCAGCATTATCCCTTCAACGACGGGCAGACGCCCACCGGCCGCGCTGCCGTGCGCATCCAGCACGCGATCAACAACGATCATATTCTTGAAGAGGCCGACTATCCCGGCGTCAAATGCTTCGATGCCGGTCTCAACTTCCTGGAGTCCAACAAAGCTGCGGACAACTGGCTGCTGATGCTGGAATGCTTCGATCCGCATGAGCCGTTCAAGGCGCCCGAACGGTTCAAGGCGCCCTATCGGACGGGCTGGAACGGCGGCGTTCTGGACTGGCCGCTTTATGCCAAGGACGAGGGAACCGAGGAGGAGCGGGCCGAAGTGCGCGCCAATTATGCAGCCCTTGTTGCCATGTGCGACGCGCAGTTCGGACGCCTGCTTGACTGGATGGATGCCAATGACATGTGGAAGGACACCGCGTTGATCCTGTCGACCGACCACGGCTTCCTCCTGTCCGAGCACGAATGGTGGGGCAAGAACCTGCAGCCCTATTATCAGGAGATATCGCACACTCCGTTGATGGTTCACGATCCCCGCGCGCCCGAAAGAGCGGGCACGCGCTCACACCGCCTGACGCAGACGCATGACCTGATGCCCTCGATCCTCGACCTGTTCGGTGTGACGCCACCGCCGGAGGTGCAGGGCACGCCGGTCTGGAGCGAGAACAAGGCCCGCGAGGTGGCTGTGTTCGGCATGTTCGGCGGTCCGATCGGCGCGAGCGACGGGAATTACACCTGCTATATTTATCCCGAGGATCTTTATGGTCCGGGACTTCACGAATATACGCTGATGCCGATGCATGTGAGCAGCATGTTCGAAGTCGCCGAAATGCAGACCGCAAGACTGCGTCCACCGTTCGATTTCACCAAGGGCATGCCCGTCATGCAGATCGACGCGCTGATGAGCGCGGCTCGCATCCCTATGCACGACGGCGAGAGGTTTCAGGATACGGGCACCCGCATCTACAACCTTGCCTCCGACCCGGAGGAAAATCACCCCCTGCGGGATGACGGTATTGAAGAACGTATCTTCGCGGCGGTGAGCCGCGTTCTTCAGGCCCATGATGCGCCTGATGAAATTTATACCCGTTACGGGCTGAACCCGCCGGCTCGGGCCTCTCATGGCGGACAATCATCCGAAATGGCGACACCGGATTGACCGGTCGTCACAATTCTCCGTCCGGCGGGAGGCCGTGCGGACAAACTTCATCCTGGAGGAGGATTTTATGAGGAAACTAGCGAAACTTGCGGCGGTGGCCATGGCGGTCATGGTCACCCCGGCGATGGCCGAAGATTTCCCGTCCCGCAACATCGACCTGATCTTTCCGTGGACGCCGAACGCATCAATGGCCGCCAACCAGATTCTGGCCGAGGCCGTTGGCGAAGAACTCGGCGTAGCCATTCCGGTGATCTCGACACCAGGCGCTGCCGGCACGAAAGCCTACATGACGGCGATGGGCCGTCCTGCCGACGGGTATACGATTATGGATGCCTGGGTTGCGCCGCTGGTGCTGCAGCCAGTGCTTGGCAAGGCCGACTGGACCTATAAGGACGCAGTGCCGCTGCATGCCGGGGTGTCAAATGCGTTCTCCATCGGCATCAAGAGCGGTGACGAGCGGTTTTCGAATTTGCAGGAGTTGATGGAGTACGGCAAGGCCCATCCGGGTGAACTGCGCTATTCCTCGGGCAGCCGCAACAATCTGCCCCACATGGTCATCGCACGGGTGTTGCAGTCTTACGGCGTGGTGGCGCAGAATATACCATTCGGTTCCGATGCCGATGCCTTCCAGAACCTGAAATCCGGCGAAATCGACTTCTCCTACGTCAACGTCAATAACTGGCAGCAGGACCAGGATGCCGTCGATGTCGTGCTGGTGATGTCGGACCTCGATGAGTCGCGCGAGGCCTATGGCGGTGCTCCGAATTTCAATGATTTCGATCGCGACTTCGGTCTTTCGGGCCTTGCCTCCATGGGCTGGGACTGGTGGGTGGTCTCGCCGGACGTGCCGCAGGAGAAGGTCGACGTATTGCGCAAGGCAATGGCCGCCGCGGTGACCAGTGACGAGACGAAGGAAAAGATCCGTGCCCTCGGCTATGTCCCGTTGCCGTGGGACTACGACCAGTATCACGAAATCGTCGGCCCGGTGCAGGAGCAACTGGGGAAGATGGCAGAAGCTCTCGCCTGGGAGCAGGAACAGCTCAAGAAACTGAACTGAGCGAAGGGCAAGCGTCATGCGCTTTCGTACCGCCTGTGCGGAATGGTTGGCGGCTGCCGTCTGCCTTGGGGTGGCCGGGTTGGTGTTCCAGCAAGCCGCAACCGATCTGACTGAGCAAGGGATCGCCTCCGGCGGTCCCTATGATAACGCCGCCAGCTATCCGAAGACGATAGCGGCCTGCCTGATCGTCCTCGTCATCCTTCAACTCGGCTTCCAGGCTGTTGCCCGCGGTAGCGGATTAATGCGGGAAGACAGGGATATCCCACTCCGGGCATTGCTCCGTCCCGCTGCGGTGCTGGCAGTGCTTGTGATCTACGTGTTCGTCCTGAAAACGCTCGGCTACTACATTTCCACCCTCGCCATGATGGCGGGCATCATGGTGCTTTGCGGGCTTCGCAACTGGATTGCCATTGCCACGGTGACGTTTGCTTTGACGTTCGGCCTCGCGTGGATATTCGAGGTGGTGCTGCTCGTGACAATGCCGGGAGGGATTTTTGATCTCCACATGCCTTGGTGATGAACGTTTCCTGACAGGAGGGGTAATCCCAGATGCTGCCTGATACTCTCGGCGCCGGACTGGCGCTGCTGACGCCGCTAGCGCTGGGTTTTACCGCCCTCGGCGTTTTTTTCGGTCTCATCATCGGCGCCCTGCCAGGTTTGGGCCCGCTGATGGGGATCATTTTGATGCTACCGCTGGCGATCACCCTGCCACCGGTCGCGGCCATGGGTTTCCTGATTGCTATTTTTGTGGGCGGCTCCTGTGGAGGATCGGTCTCGGCCGTCATGCTGGGCATTCCCGGCACGCCGCTTTCTGCGGCAACACTGTTTGACGGACGGCCGATGGCGCAGAAGGGGCGCGCGGCGGATGCCATCGGCATTGCGATCAGTGCCTCAGCACTTGGCGGCATGTTGGGCGGACTGGTGCTGATATTCTTTGCGCCGAAGCTTGCCGGTGTCGCCTCGCGGTTCGCGCCGCCGGAATATGCTGCCCTGGCGATCACCGGGCTGCTCGCCATCGTCGTGGTTTCCGAAGGCTCCCTGCTGAAGGGACTGATGAGCGGCGCCATCGGCCTGATCATTGCGACGATTGGTACTGACAGCTTCACCACCGGCTACCGCTTCACCTTCGGCAACTACAATCTTCTCGACGGTTTCAATCTGGTTGCCATTGTCGTCGGCCTTTTCGCCATCCCGGAAATGCTGGTCGAAATCCGCCAGGGCGGGCTCACCGATCGGCCGACGGTCGAGCCTGTCCGGCCCGGATTCCGCGGCCTGATGCTGACGTTGCGCAACTGGGGCAATCTGCTGCGCTCCTCCGCCATCGGCTCGTTCTTCGGTGTGTTGCCCGGCGCTGGAGGCGTCATCTCCTCATTCACTGCCTACGCGGTGGCAAAGACAATAGCGCCCAAGAATGCTGGTTATGGCGAGGGAGCCGAAGGCGGGGTCGTGGCGACGGAAAGTGCGAATAATTCCACGGTCGGCGGAACGCTCGTGCCGTCGCTTGCGCTCGGCGTTCCTGGCGACGCCTCTTCCGCCGTGCTGATCGGAGCCTTGCTGATCCTTGGGTATTTTCCGGGGCCGCAGCTCTTTGTGCAGAGCCCGGATGTCGTGAGCGGCATCTTTCTTGTCTATTTCTTCTCCAATATTGCCCTTTTGGTGATTGGCATCGCAGCAACCCCGCTGTTCGTCTGGGTGCTGAGGCTCAGGAAGGCCTATCTGATCCCCACGATCCTGCTGCTCTGCGTGCTTGGCACTTTCGCGCTCCAGGCCTCATTATTCGATGTGGGCGCGATGCTGGGCTTTGGTCTACTCGGCATCATCCTGCGGGCGGGTGGCTACCCGCTGGCGCCGCTTGTCATCGGCGTCATCAACTCTGTTGGCTTAGCTGGTCTCTGAACCTTGCATTCAATGTGATGACTATCTTTCGCATGACCGCGGCGAGGGCGACGATTGGCTTTTTACCGTTGTGGATGAGGCGTTTGTAGAATTCGACGAATTCGCCCCTTCCTTGTGCGGCCTGCATGGCGGGCATGAACAGGATCGTTCGCACGGCTGGCCGTCCACCGCGCATCCTGCGGTAGCCGATCTTGTTGCCGCTTTCGTTTGGATGAGGCGCCAGGCCCGCCAGAGCCGCTGCTTGCTTTCGGTCCATCTTCCCCAGTTCCGGTATCGCGGCAATGAGGGCTGCGGCCGTCGTTTCGCCGATACCCTTCATGGCGGTTGCGGTCCTGGCCCTCTGCACAAGGGATGCGGAGCGCATCAGCGCACTGATGGCTTTGTCGACAAGCACGATCTGCCGGTTGAGGACAGTGAGCAGGGCCTTGAAGGTGGCGGCCAGGTCGCGCCCGCCCAGTTCGCGCGCGCTTGGTGCCTTGGCGCGATTCTGCTCGGCCACCCTCATGGCCACCAGATCGGCGCGGCGGCGCACGAGAGCCTTGAGCCTTGCCTCACAGGGGTCCTCCGCATGCCATAAAGGCAGGGTTGCCCATCGCTCCAGCCCATAGGCGACCATTTCCCGCGCATCGATCGCATCGCTCTTGCCCAAGCGGCCGCGTGACCGGATGAAAGCCTTGAGCTTGCGTGTGTCGGCGCGAT
This sequence comes from Martelella sp. NC20, assembly GCF_013459645.1. Classification (NCBI taxonomy): domain Bacteria; kingdom Pseudomonadati; phylum Pseudomonadota; class Alphaproteobacteria; order Hyphomicrobiales; family Aurantimonadaceae; genus Martelella; species Martelella soudanensis. Next base: position 4,534,071 of record NZ_CP054861.1, on the reverse strand, counting down.
GGAGCGGAAGTTTCAGGCCCCGGCATTCTTCCATCAAGATGATCTCGTAGCCGCCGGTGGGCTCGCAAATGACCAGGTCGACATCGCACTTTCGCAGGAAGTGCCGGATCTGTTTTCGCTGGTTGGGAATGACCGTCGCGATGCGGCCGTCAAAAACGGCGATGGTGTCCTTGGCGACATCGACGCCAAGGCAACGGCACGGGGGATGATGCAAAAAGGTCATGGTGATGCTATCCTCTCTAGGCTTCGGATTGTTTGCGGGCGTGCCAGGCAGCGGCCCAATCAACTCTCCAAGCGATGGCAGAGTGCGGCAGTGACCTTGATGACGTCGGGTGTTGCCCAATCCTCGGACGGTCGCCTGCCACAGCAGCTGCGGGCTGTGAAAGAGCCCGCAGCTGCGCCAACATCATAACCTGCATTCAACAAACAATCCTCGGGCCGTTGCTGGAGAGCAATCTGCGGCGCTCGCTGCTGTTGTCGCGGGATGGCTACGCCATCTTCTTCGAGCGGCCGATTTCAGCCACGTTGATCGCCATCGACGCGGTCCTGATCCTCGCCTCTCTCTATATGGCATATCGGGGTTTTCGTGCCGCCCGGCGGGAGCGGCGCGAGGCGCAGGCGGGGCTGAACGCCCGGCGGAATGAGGCATGAACGGATGAAGACGGTTCTGCTGCTCTTCGATTCGCTCAACCGCCACATGCTGGGCTGTTATGGCGGAACGACCGTCCCGACCCCGAACTTTGACCGGCTCGCCGGGCGCTCGCAGGTCTACGACCAACACTATGCTGGCAGCCTGCCCTGCATGCCGGCGCGGCGTGACATGATGACAGGTCGGCTGAACTTCCTGCACAGAAGCTGGGGCCCGCTCGAACCGTTCGATAATGCCGTTCCGCAAATGCTGGACGAGGCGGGCGTCCCCTCGCACCTAGTGACCGACCACTTCCACTACTGGGAGGACGGCGGCGCTACCTATCATACCCGCTATTCGAGTTTCGAACTGGTGCGTGGCCAGCAATCGGATCCGTGGAAATCGACTGTCTCTGCGCCAATGGAGCAATTGCGTGAGGCCTACCACCCCCGTCAGATGCAGAATGAGAAACACCTGCATTACGCGGTGAACCGCATGCATATGGTGCAAAACGACAGCTTTCCGGGCATTCGCACGTTTGATCTGGGTCTCGAATTCATCGAGCAGAACCATGAGGCCCCGGCATGGCTTCTGCAGATCGAGACCTTCGATCCTCATGAGCCGTTTCATACGCCCCGCCGGTTCCGTGATCCCTATCAGACCGGTTGGAACGGTCCCATCCGCGACTGGCCGCGCTATGGGGCGGTCGATGAAAACCCGGACGAAGCCGACGAACTGCGCGCCAACTACAATGCGTCCCTAGCCATGTGCGACGAACAACTGGGTCGCGTACTGGACAGTTTCGACCGCCTCGGCTTGTGGGAGGACACCGCGCTGATCGTCACCACCGACCACGGTTTCCTGCTGGGCGAGCATGAATATTGGGCCAAGAACCGGACGCAGATGTATGAGGAGATCGTCCATCTGCCGCTGCTTTTCCATGATCCGCGCTCGCCCGGAGCACGACGTATCGATCATCTGACACAGACGCCGGATCTGGCGCCGACGCTGCTTGACCTTCATAGCGTCGCGCCGGCACCCGAGATGACCGGCCGCAGTCTCGGCTCCGATCCAGACCGGCGTGCAGTGTTGTTCGGCATGTTTGGCGGTTCCGTGAACGTCACCGACGGGCGCTGGAGCTATCACCGGTATCCGCCAGATCCGCTGGCGCCGGGGCTGAACCAGTACACGCTGATGCCCACCCACATGGCCAGCCGGTTTACGCCCGAGGAACTCTCGCAGGCCACGCTGGTCCCGCCCCGATCATGGACACGCGGCGCTCCCTTGCTGTCCATTCCGGTGCAGTCGTGTTCGGCGATGTTCGATCACCAGGGCCCTGGTTGTCTCGTCGACGCCGAAACGCGACTTTATGACCTCGTCGCAGATCCAGCTCAACTGGCGCCCCTGGAAGATACGTGCGTTGAGGCCCGAATGAAGAAGCTCCTGATAGAAGAGATGGTCGCGCACGATGCGCCGGAAGAGCTGTTCAGGCGGTTGGGCCTGAATATGATGGCCGGCTAAGCCGAACCGGGTCGGTCATGCTTTGACCCGGAAGTGCAAGGAAATGTTTTCTCACCTGCGCAGCCTGGCGCCGACAATTGCCGAGGTGTTTTGGTTGCTTTCAGGTCCGAAGAGCCAATGCTGATAGCGGCCCAGCGAAGCTTGCGCTTCGTCTATGGTAAAAAGTTTCTGCTTCAGCGGATGGACGCCCCCGTCAGAAAGTCGATTTCGTTCGGCGCCATGGCGTCATTAACTAGCCCGTTGGTCGCGAGCGGAACACAGAGCTGATAGACGCACTCGCGTAGGTCAGCTTAAAACCTCGCCTCTGGTAAGCGACGCCTCCAGTTTCACCACCGGTTCGATCTGTATCATCCACGGCGGCTATACGCTCTGGTGATGCTGGCTTGTGGAAGGCCATGCATAATCACTCGTCGGAGTCGGTCTCTCTGAATAGATGAAATGATCGTCCGCAATTTGCGGAACACCGACAGGCTGTAGTGGAAATATCGGTTTGCATTTCAGCGGCTAACTATTTGTTTTAATTGGCGTTGAATTGTGATTGTTTTGCAAAAAAAGCTATTGGTGTCCGTTACCACCACGGAGCTACGAATCTGGGGGTCAGGAGTTCGAATCTCTTCGGGCGCGCCACTTTTATCAAGGCCTGATGTATTAGATTATGCTTGATCGGCCGCGTCGTGCAGGCGCTTCGGCCGGCCTGTGGTGGTCGTTCAGCTTTTCCGCAGGTTCCGAGACATCGCGATCAGCATGTTTCCATGCATGCCGGGCGGTGACCTTGCGTCGCTTCACTTCGGGTGTTCCGCCTTCCATTCCGGCAGCGGAAAAACCACGTCGTAGGCCCAATTGAAGCCGAGCGCATAGACCATGTAGAACAGCGCGAAGGAGGCATCCATCACCAGCGCCTGCCAGAGCGGGATGCCAAGATACCACGCGATGAACGGCATCAGCACGATGAGCAGGCCGATCTCGAACAGGACGGCATGCAGCACCCGCGCCGGCATCGTCTTCTCGGTGGTGCCGAACAGGCGCTGCATGCCCCGGTCGAAGATGTAATTGTACGCCATGTTCCACACGGCGGCGAGCGTGGCGCTTGCAATGCTCACCACGCCGATGTCGTGCATGGGCATATCGAAAACGAATGCCCCGAGCGGGACGACCAGAAGCAGGCCGACAATTTCGAAACCGAGGGCATGGCGAAGGCGATCGAGAGGGGAGCGCATGGGCAACCTGAAAATAGATGCCGGGTCGTCCCGGCCATTGTCCACTTCGCGGAGGTCGTCCTCACGGACCCGGAGATGGAGCATGCGCGCGCCGGTTTCAAGTGCCGGCAATCCGAAGTCTGAAAAAGTCTGCTTTGGACACTGTGCAAAAGCAGGAGGCGCCAGGCGACCCGCAGCGCCGGTTATTGAATCGCATTGTCCTGATGGACGACACGGTTGCGGCCGCCCCTCTTGGCGACATAGAGGCGCGTGTCGGCGCTCTTGAACAGATCGTTCCAGCTCTCGGATGGTTCGCGCGTCGCAAGACCGAAACTTGCAGTAACGCCATTTGCGGTAGCCGGCAAGCCATAGTGATGACCCTCGACGGCGATCCGCAGGCGTTCGGCGAATTGTAGCGCCGCCTCGCCATCGGTATCCGGCATGAGGATCGCGAATTCCTCGCCGCCCAGCCGCCCGATGATATCGCGCTTGCGGGCATTCCGGCGCAGAACCTCGCCCAGCTCCCGCAGGACCGCATCGCCCTGATCGTGACCGTAAAGATCGTTTATGCTCTTGAAGTGATCGATGTCGCAGAGAACAAGGGAAACCGGATTGTCGATAATCGGCAATTCCGCGTCGATCCTGTCGCCGAAGCCGCGCCTGTTCAAGACCCCGGTCAGGGCGTCGTAGTCGCGCTCCCGCCGCAAATCGTGCAGTACATCGGAAAAGGCTGCAAACAGCAGCGTGAGCGCCAATACTGCCGCGAGAAGACCGACGGAGAAAAGCATGGCCTGCCAGAACAGCGAGTTTGCAAAGGCCGCAGCATCGGGAGCGATCCAGTCGCCTGCGGTCAACAGGGTTCTTGGAAAGAATTGAAGGGCGAAAAGCAGCAGGACCCAGAAGAGAACACAATCGACAGGGCGTGGAGCCGGACGCTTGGCAAGGGGAACAGTTGCCGACAGCATGATCAGGCCATAGCCGAAATTCTGTACGTAGACGCGGGCGGTGAGATTCCTGTCGATATAGAAAAAATACCAGAGCAGCGCCATTATGATCGCGAATACAATCAGACAGAGCCACCAGTTGAATGGCTTTTCGGCGCGCAGGAGCATGCCCTGAACGTTCAGCAATACGGCGATTGTGTAGAGTGCGCCGGAAACAAGGGCATTCGGGCCGGCCTCAGGGGGCCAGTGGAGAATTTGCGAGAGAGAGCCCAGTGCGAACAGCAGGCAGGACAGCGCTAACACCGGCAAATAATGCAATCGTCTTTCGATCAGCCAGAACACAGCAAAGGCAAGGCTGAATATCAGCACGATGCCCGGGCCGGTCAATGAAAGGATTGTTCGCGCTACCACAGCATCCATTGGAGCTCAGACATCTGGAATAAACACCTGTCGGAAATCAACACTGGAGAGGGCCTATGGTCTGTCTCACCGGACTGTTGTCGACCACTCGTATAGATTGTTTCCGGGTTAAAAGTAAGCTGCTGGTTTTGTCATATTTTGACGACGGCACATTTGCGGCGCCAGTAGCAGGAAATATTGGAGGTCAACTAAAGCAGTTCCGCTTGAAATGAAAGCGGATATCTTTGTCCAGACCGATCATTACATGCGAATAGGCCCGCGCGGCGTTGCCATTATTATGTCAAGGACTTCGACAGAGTGGAGGGGCCGGTTCAGCGCATACATAACCGGGCGGCATTCCATGATCTTTCGCTCACGGAATGCTTGCGGTTCAGCCGCCGCGATCGCCTGTAGCGAGACGACTGACAGGTTTCTTCCAAAGCGCATCCATCATCGCGGACCTGATCCGGGCCATTTGTGGTGAGGTGAGAAGAAAAAGCCTTTGTGCGCAGGGACTTGCGCCTGATGGTTTCCGGCTGGGGGAGAGGGAGGCGACGCCGTGATTGCGCGCGGGGGTTCTCAACAGACAGCCGCCGCAGGCGCCTGCGGCGGCTGCCCTGCTGGAGCGTCGGGCGAAAAAGTGGGCGCCGGTTTTTCGTTAACCCGACGCGTCAAAATGGAGAATCCAGAGCATCGGGCGATGCCAATTGATCGCCCGATGCTCTGGAGATCGAATTTCAGGAACAGGTCAGCCGTATTCCGCCATATCGGCCGCCACCGCGGCCTGCAACTCGTCCAGCACATCGGGTAGCGCGCTCAGGACACGGTTCCAGCGCGGCATCAGCGGGGTTGCGTCCGGCGTCTCAAGGAATGCGTTGCCGGCATCCGTAAGGTTGGTTGCAAACAGTTCGACGGCCTGTTCCTCCTTGTGCCGATCGGTCGACAGGCCGTTCATGCGGGCATCATTGTGGTAGATTTCGACCAGATCGAGCGCGGTCCGGAAATAGGCCGCCTTCACGGTTCTGAGCGTCTCCTGCGAGAAGGTCACGCCGTCTGTCGCAAGCTTGCGGAACACGGTCTTGCAAATGTCCGTGGACATGCGCGACAGCCCCTGTCGGGCGTCGTCCTGCGAGAGCGGCTGATGCTTGTGGTCGTAAGCGTCCGAAATATCCACCTGGCAGATGGCATTGTTGGAGTAGTTGCGCCACAGTTCCGACAATACGCCGATCTCGAGGCCCCAGTCCCACGGAATCCGGATATCGGGCAGGATGTGGGTGCGCATCGCGAATTCGCCGGCAAGCGGATAGCGGAACGCCTTCAGGTAATCGAGATAGGGCTGGTGGCCGATGGTTTTTTCAAGCGCCAGCAGAAGCGGCGTCACCAGAAGCCTCGTCACGCGTCCATTGAGCGATCCATCGGCGATGCGCGGATAATAACCCTTCGAAAACACATAGGGAAAGGCCGGGTTCGTGACCGGATAGACCAGGCGGGCCAGCATCTCGCGGGAATAGGTCACGATGTCGCAATCGTGAAGCGCCACCACGGACGAGTTGCGCGCGCCGAGAACATAGCCGATGCAGTACCAGACATTACGGCCCTTGCCGGGTTCCTCAGGCGCCAGCGCCGCAGCGCCGAGCCGGTTGTGGACGGCTTGCATCCGGGGGCCATCGTTCCAGAGCACGGCATGGTTCTGGGGCAGGCGGCTGAAATATTTCAGCGCGTAGCGGTACTGTTCCTCGTCGGCGCGGTCGAGGCCGATGACGATGTTGGAGATATAGGGCACCTCGATCAGGTGGTTGACGATGTTGTCGAGCGCTTCGGCCTCGAGTTCGGAGAACAGGGAGGGCAGGATCAGCGTGATCGGGCGGGTCGCCGAGAAGCTCGAAAGCTCGCGCTCCACGCGGTGGAGGGAGCGTTCGCGCAGATTGTGAAGCGTCGCGACGACGCCGTTTTGATGAAAGTCAGCCATGGCGACGCTCCTGATTTTTTTGCTTGCGGCAGCGCCGGGGATAAGGGCTGCCGATCGGAATATGTGTCAGAGCTGGCCGCTTTCAGCGCTCCGCGGTTGCTCGATCGTCTTCGTTCTGCGGCGGTTTCGCGGCGGACGGGTGATTCCGCCCGAATGCGAAATGCTCATGTGATTACCAACTATATTACGCCAGTAATTGCAATATCATGTCATTCCAGCCAAAAGGCCCCGGCCGCTCGGACCGGGTGATGAAACCGGCGCGCTCACGGTCTGAAACCGGCATTTCGGCATGGGCGGGATTGGCGATGATGAAGCCCCTGTCGGCGCTTTCCAGCATGGCCGCGTCATTGGGCGCGTCGCCGAGCGCGACGGTGAAAACCGGTTCGCCGGTCATCTCGGCATAGAAGCGAGTGATCTTCGCCATTGCCTCGGCCTTCGAGGTTTTCGGCATCAGCGTGAAGAACCGGCCGCCCTGTACCGCCTGAAATCCGTGCGCATCGAGGATTGCGGCAAAGGCTTCGCGCTCGTCCTCGCTGCCCGACCAGAGGCCCGGCTCGGAAAAGCGGCGTTTGCGGGCAAGGCGGGCGCTTTCCAGCGGCATGCCGGTTTTTTCGGCCACTTGCCCATCGCTCCAGTCGCCAAAGCCCTGGTAGTGGCGACGCAAATCCTTGTCCATCGACGACAGAACCGCGCGCAGCCTGTCATAGACGCCGTCCTCGTCCTGCCCGCCACCCGGCCAGTTGACGATCCCTGCGCCGTTTTCCACGATCATCGGGTAATCGATGCCGATTGCCGCCGCGATCGGCCGCATCTCGGCCTCGGTCTTGCTGCTGGCCAGAACGAGCGGGATACCATGCGCCTTCAGCTCTTCCAGCGCCGGGCGGGCGGGCTCGAAGGAATAGGTCTCGTGGTCGAGCAGCGTGCCGTCGAGATCGGTGAAGACGATGTGCATCGGATGACCTTTATGCCGCCTCAGCCTTTGGCCAGAAACTGCCGTGCCGCGTAAAGCGCGATCGCCGAGGCGTTCGAGACATTGAGCGATTTGATTTCGCCGGGCATGTCCAGGCGGGCAAGCGTGGTCACGGTCTCGCGGGTCTTCTGGCGCAGGCCCTTGCCCTCGGCTCCCAGCACCAGCGCGATCTTCTGTCCATGAAGGCTTTCTTCCAGCACGGCGGGTCCCTCCGAATCAAGCCCGATGGTCACGAAGCCCATGGCATGCAGTTCCTCCAGCGTCTTGGCCAGATTGGTGATCTGGATATAGGGGATGTATTCCAGCGCGCCGGAAGCGGATTTGGCAAGCACGCCCGATTCGGCCGGGCTGTGGCGCATGGTGGTGATCACCGCGCCGGCGGCAAAGGCAACGGCGGAGCGCAGGATCGCGCCGACATTGTGCGGGTCCGTGACCTGGTCGAGCACCAAGAGCAGCGGGCTGTCCTGCAGCGCGTCGAGCCTGCGCACCGGAAGCGTGCGCGCCTTCAGCATCACGCCCTGGTGAATGGCGTCTTCGCCGAGAATGTCGTCGATCTGCTTCGGCCGCACGATCTCGACCGGAAGTTCTGGCGGCATTTCCAGTCCGTCGGTCAGGCGGGCGAGCGCATTCTGGGTGACCTTGAGCGCAATCAGCGTGCGCTCCCTGTTTTCGATCGCCGCGCGAACGGTGTGCAGCCCGTAAAGCAGCACCTCGTCTTCTGCGACCGGCAGGGGGCCGGCCGGTCCCTTTTTTCCTTGCCGGGCCGGGGCAGGGGGGATGTCCCCGCGCGCGCGCTTGGTATCGCGGTGAGCGCGTCGGAGCTTGGCGTAATGGCTGTCTTTGGCGTAGCCGTCATTGTCGCTTTTTTTGTTCATGGCTTTTTATAGAGCGGGCGACCGCTTCCGGCTAGGGCGTTTTGTACTGTGGTGCATCCGTGTTTTGGGCAAGATGATTTTTCGGCGGATTTTTCTGAAGCCCCGTGTTGACAGAGCGTCATCAGCCGGTCATATACGCGGCGCAGATCGAAGCGAGCCGAAAGTGACGGCGCGATTGTCGATCGGCGGCATGGCCGCCATCCAGGCTGGTACTGGAGGAGTGCGTGAGTGGTTAAAACGGACGGACTGTAAATCCGTTGACTTAGTCTACGTTGGTTCGAATCCAACCTCCTCCACCACCGGGCCCTAGAGTTCCGCGGGTATAGCTCAATGGTAGAGCAGCAGCCTTCCAAGCTGAATACGCGGGTTCGATTCCCGCTACCCGCTCCAGCCCATCAGATTCCCATACCGTATGTGAGTTTTGCTAGCGCCGCGATGGTCCGGACGGTTACATCGCGCTTTACTATTGCATAACTTGCTTTTAACTCGTATAGGTTGTGGATGGTGGCGCAGCGATTTTGGCGGCTGCGGCGCGGAGGCATGTACTGGGCGGGACAGGGCGTAACGCGCTCTGCGGGGATTGACTTGGAACACCGTTTCTCTTGAATAGACCTGTCTTCGACTTGTTTCAGGGGTTATGCTGACTGATTGGAGTGGGCTGACAATACCATCGCCGCTCCTGCAGTCCCGTGCGTGTAATGGTTTTGGTCGTCGCGGTTGCAGCAGGTTGATTATTTTGATGGGGTTCTCCGGCCGGTGAATATCATGCAGTCATTGATTGTGACGGGTGGGCTGGCGATCCTGGCAAGCAGCTTCGTCGTTGCCTGGTTTACCGGCGGCCGGCCGCTCTATCTGATGCTTTTCGCGCTTGCGCTGCTGATCGTGGACATGGCCTTCATCGGGATGTTTCTCCGCCCTTTCCTGCCGGATTATATCGCCTTGCCGTTCAGCAATATGGCCTTCATCGCCGCGCAGCTTGCCTTCGGGGAATCCCTGCTGCGGCGGCGGGGCAAGTCCTTCGGCCGCGCGTTTATCATCGCCACGTTCGTCGTCCTCAGCGCAGTCTATATTACGCTCTATGTCACATCGACGATCGAGATCCGCACGGCCGGCATCAATGTCGGCCTGATCGTGGTCTTCGTCGTCACCCTGAAGCATATCTGGATCCGTCGTGACGACACCATTCACGACAAGCTGATCTTCTGGACCTTCATGACGCTGGGCCTGATGCATACCGTCCGCACGGCCGGCGTGTTCTTCAATCAGGATATCGCCAATCCGCAGTCCATATTCTGGGGCTTTCTGCAGCTCTATATCCTGCTTCTGGCGATGATCCTGACGCTCGAACTGCTGGCCTCCCATTTCGTCGAACGGCTGGAGACGTTGAACACCCTGAAGGACCGCGATCATCTGACCGGCGTCCTGAACCGCGCCGGTTTTGAACGCGCTGTGAGCGCTATCTATGCCGAGCGGACGCGGGTGCTGGTGAGCCTGGTCCTGATCGATATCGACGAGTTCAAGGCGGTCAACGACGCGCTCGGTCATCCGGCCGGCGATGCGGTTCTCCAGCGCGTCGGCGGCGTGCTGATCGAGCAGTCGCGCGCCGGCGATGTCGTCGGGCGTATCGGCGGCGACGAATTCGCCATTCTCGCCGTGGATCTCGGCGCGGACGGCGCCGGCGCGCTTGGCGAGCGTATCCGCCGGCGGCTCGAAGAAAATACGGCCGTTGTTCAGGGGCGGCAGCTTTCCGCCCGCAGCAGTGTCGGCGCCGCCACCATCAACATCGAGCGCGGCTACGAGACGCTCTATGCCGCCGCCGATGCCGCGCTTTACGAGGCCAAAAGGCTGGGCCGCAACCGCGTGGTCAGCGGTTCGGCCGAGGCGGGCGAGGGCGGACGGACCGGCAAGGCGAGCGTGGTGCCTTTCGTGTCCGAGCGGCGGCGTACCGACGTGTGATGCCGGCGCATGTGGATGATTGCGGGCGTTGTCGCGGCGTATCGTTTTCGGCGCTGAAATCGGCGACCGGGGAGCCGCGCCGCGCCGGTACTGTCAGGCACGGAGTTCGTTGTGGCGCGCTTTGGGGCGCTCTCCAGATTTTGTCTTGCTTATTGCTTCCGAAAGCCTTAAACGGCGGCACTAAACCGGTTCGCCGGGGCATCCGTGTTATCAGTTACAGGAAGCATTCACATGGCAAAAGCAAAGTTTGAGCGGAGCAAGCCGCACGTAAACATCGGCACGATCGGCCACGTTGACCATGGCAAGACGTCGCTGACGGCAGCGATCACGAAGTATTTCGGCGAATTCCGCGCGTATGACCAGATCGACGCGGCTCCGGAAGAAAAGGCCCGCGGCATCACCATCTCGACGGCCCACGTCGAGTATGAGACCGAAAAGCGTCACTACGCCCACGTCGACTGCCCCGGCCACGCCGACTATGTGAAGAACATGATCACCGGTGCTGCCCAGATGGACGGCGCGATCCTGGTCGTGTCGGCCGCCGACGGCCCGATGCCGCAGACCCGCGAGCACATCCTGCTTGCCCGTCAGGTCGGCGTTCCGGCGATCGTGGTGTTCCTGAACAAGGTCGACCAGGTCGATGACGAAGAGCTTCTCGAACTCGTCGAAATGGAAGTCCGCGAGCTGCTCGACAGTTACGAGTTCCCCGGCGACGAAATCCCGATCATCAAGGGTTCGGCTCTCGTCGCTCTTCAGGACGGCGACAAGGCGATCGGCGAAGACGCCGTTCGCGCGCTGATGGCCGCCGTCGACGACTATATCCCGACGCCCGAGCGTCCGATCGACCTGCCCTTCCTGATGCCGATCGAGGACGTGTTCTCGATCTCGGGTCGCGGTACGGTTGTGACCGGTCGCGTCGAACGCGGCATCGTCAAGGTTGGCGAGGAAGTCGAGATCGTCGGCATCAAGGACACCCAGAAGACGACGGTTACCGGCGTTGAAATGTTCCGCAAGCTGCTCGACCAGGGCCAGGCCGGCGACAATATCGGCGCCCTGATCCGCGGCGTTCAGCGCGATCAGGTCGAGCGCGGCCAGATTCTGTGCAAGCCCGGTTCGGTTACCCCGCACACCGTGTTCAAGGCAGAAGCCTATATCCTGACGAAGGATGAAGGCGGCCGTCACACGCCGTTCTTCACCAACTACCGTCCGCAGTTCTACTTCCGCACCACGGACGTGACCGGTGTGGTCACGCTGCCGGAAGGCACGGAAATGGTGATGCCGGGCGACAACGTCACGGTTGACGTCGAGCTGATCGTTCCGATCGCGATGGAAGAAAAGCTGCGCTTCGCGATCCGCGAAGGCGGCCGCACCGTCGGCGCCGGCATCGTCGCCTCGATCATCAAGTAAGGCTTGATCGAACAGAAATGAAAAGCCCCGCCGGAGCGATCCGGCGGGGCTTTTTGTTATCGGAGATGCTGTCCAAGCGCACCGTCAGAAAATTGGCTGGTTTTGTCGTCAGGCCGGTTGTGAAAAATCTGAGATACGCCGGCCCGATCTCCAGCCTTTCAAAACAAGTTCGGTATTGTATTCAATTCCGTCCTGCGACTGGATCTCAAGATCATATGTTTTGCCGACATGGATTGTTTCGAAATCCTGCTTGGCGCTACCGATTATCCGGTTCCCACGGGCTCTTTCGCGCTCGATGAGGACACGCAGCGGACAGCGGACCGCGACGAAGTAGACATCGAAGGGTGCGAGTTGTCTCTGCAGAGCTTCATACCATCCGTCCGTATCCAGAATGTGTTCCACAATGAGATTGTTTCCTGTGTGGGCGTATGCTGCCAGCGAGGCGTGGAAACCGGCAAAAAAAGATGACCGACTTTCGCGCCATTCGAAATCGCCGTTCTTGAACCGCTCTGTCGGCAGCACACCTGAATCGCGCAGGTGATCAATTGAGATATGCCAAAACGGCTTCTCGATTGTTGCCTGTATGTGGCGGGCGAGAGTGGATTTTCCGCTGCTGGATGCTCCGTGCAGAAAAATGATCTGGCTCATGTTTTACCTGCCTTCAAGGAAAGCCAAGTGCGCAATGCCGCCATCACATTGGCTCGCCGATTTCGATGATATGCCCATCGGGATCGTAGCAGCGGAACACTTTCTGGCCCCAGGCCTGGGTTTGGATCGGGTGGATCAGGTCTGTCGCTTTCGCCATCTTTGCAAACATCCCCTCAAGATCGTCGGTTTCGAAATAGAGCACCAGATTGCCGCGGCCATAGCGGGTCCGGTCGCCGGAAGGCGCACCGAACATGGTGGTCTCGAGGGCGCTGCCGACATGGAGTGCCAGCCCGTTTTCGAGCTGCACGAAATCGCCGTGATCCTGCGCGATCGTCTGGCCGAGCAGGTCGCAATAAAAGCCCACCGACCGCTTCATGTCGGAAACGAAAACGAGGGAATTGATGAAGATCGGCTCTGCCATGATCCGGCCTCACCCGCCGCCGACAAGCAGCAGGGCGATCGGCAGGGTTACGATCGAGGCGACCGTCTGCACCGTGACAACCGCCGAATAGAGCCTTGCATCGCCGCCGAGTTGGCGGGCGAGCACATAGCCGTTCATGGCGGTGGGAACGCTGGCGCCGAGCACCATGACAGTGAGCGGCATGCCGGTAACGCCGAAAGCGGTGGCTAGGGCGTAGGTGACCAGCGGAAACAGGATCAGCTTCAGCACCGTCGGCAGCAGCACCATCGGCTTCGGCTTCAGCGCATCGGAAATCACCAGCCCGGCGCCGACCAGGAGCAGGCCCATGCCGAGTGCCGCGCGGGCAAGCAGGTCGAGGGCGGCGTAAAGTGGATCGTAGATCGGTATCCCCAGGGCATTGATGATGATCGAGACGAGTGCTGCGATAATCAGCGGATTGGTGACGACATTGCGCACCATCACCTTGATATTGGTCTTTTCCTCCGAAAACGAAACCAGGACGAGGACATTGATGATGTTGAGCGGCAGGATCGTTGCCGTCATCATCAGCGAGATCACCGCCATGCCCTCGAGCCCGGCAAACTTGTCGGCGATCGCCAGCGCCACAAAGGCATTCCAGCGCGTCGTGGTCTGAAACACCGAGGTGAAGGCCGGACGGCCGAGACCGGTGCGTTTCAGGATAGGCCAGAGCGCGATCGAAAGCGCGGATATGGCGGCGACCGCCAGCAGCGTGACCCAGCCGATCCGCCCGGCATCAAGCGAGGAGAAGTCGGCGCGCGCCAGCGTGGTGACCAGTAGTGCGGGAAACAGCACGTAGTAGCCGAGCTGGTTGAGGCCGGCCCAGAACGCCTCGCTGAACAGCGGAACGCGCTTCAGCACGACGCCGAAGGCTATGATCAGGAAGATCGGCAGGACGCTTTCGAAGATGATGAGCATGCGGATTACCGGTTTGAATTGTTCTGCGGTTAACTTTGCCGCCGATCATTGCTTGCCAGATGGACAAGGTTTCTGCCAGAGATAACCGCTGAAGGGTGAAGCAAATGCAGGAAGTCCGCGTGCGGCGTTATCAGGTGGCGATATTGGGCGTGTGTCTCGCATGCCTGCCGGTCGAGCTCGCCGTCAGCGGCGCGATCCTCATGGCTATCGCCTTCGTGGATCACATGTTCGATCCCAACCGCATGCTGCGCGGTGAGCTCGAACCGGCGCAGGAATAACCGGTCATCGCTGCCCGCCGATTGCCGCCAGCCGGTCGAGCGCGCCCTGGAGAATGAAGGCGGCGGCCGCCGAATCGATTCTTCCCGCACGCTTTTGCCGCGAGACATCCATTTCCAGAAGCGCGCGCTCGGCGGCGACCGTCGAAAGTCTTTCGTCCCAGAAGCAGAACGGCAGGGCGGTCTTTTCCTCCATGGTGCGCACAAACGCCCGGGTAGCCTGCACCCGCGGCCCGGCGCTGCCATCCATATTCATCGGCAGGCCGATGACGAAGCCGGCGATCCGTTCCTTCTCGGCAAAGGCCAGCAGCGCTTCGGCATCCTGCGTGAACTTGATCCGCTTCAGCACCGGGCGCGGCGTTGCAAAGCGGCGCGAAAGGTCGGAAACCGCAAGGCCGATGGTCTTTGTGCCGAGGTCGAGCCCGGCAATGGCTGTGGAAGGGCCAAGCGCTGCGGCCAGTTCTTCAATGGTATGGACTGTCATCGGTGTTTTCTTGGCGCCTTTTGCCACGCTTTGATGGAAAATGGCGCGCGGCCGCGTTAGGTGTTGGGAAGAACTCTTAACGCCACCAAGAAGGAAAAGCAAAATGAAGCTGACCTGGCTCGGGCATTCCGCGTTTCGTCTGGAAACCGCGAAGGCAACCATTCTCATCGATCCGTTCCTGAGCGGGAACCCGTCGTTCAAAGGGCTTGATCGCGATGCGGCGGTCAAGGGCGTCACCCATATCCTTCTGACCCATGGCCACGGCGATCACCTCGGCGATACCGTGCCGATCGCAAAGGAAACCGGCGCGACCGTGCTCGCCAATGCCGACCTTGCCGCCTGGCTCGGCAAGCAGGGGGTGGAGAAGCTGGAGGCCGGCAATACCGGCGGAACCGTCGATTTCGGAAACTTCACCGTCACCTTCACCAATGCGCTGCATTCCTCCGCCTTCATCACCGAGGACGGCGTGTCCCATGCGCTCGGCAATCCGAACGGGCTGATGCTGCATATCGATGACGAGCCGACGACCTACCATATGGGCGACACCGATATCTTTTCGGACATGGCGCTGATCAACGAGTTGCACGCGCCGCAGGTCGGCCTGGTGCCGATCGGCGACCGGTTTACCATGGGCGGCGCGGTGGCGGCGCTCGCCTGCCAGCGCTATTTCAACTTCGAGACCGTGCTGCCGATCCATTACGGCACATTCCCGATCATCGACCAGACGCCGGAGTCTTTCGTCACCGGCATGGCGTCGGGGCCGACGGAAGTGCTGACGCCGAAACCCGGCGAAACGGTCGACATCTGATCAATTGGCCCGTTGCGAAGGGCGGTAACGCCCTTTATAGCGTCAGGGAGAAATCAGAACCGGAGAGCTTTCATGTCCGTAGACACCGCGACCGTAAAACGTGTTGCCAAGCTGGCCCGCATCGCCGTCGATGATGAGGCGGCCGAGCGCATGACCGGCGAACTGAATGCGATCCTCGGTTTCGTCGAGCAATTGGGCGAGGTCAATGTCGAGGGCGTCGAGCCGATGACCTCGGTGATGCCGATGGTGATGAAGAAGCGCGAAGACGTCGTCACCGATGGCGACAAGGCCGACGACATCGTCGCCAACGCGCCCGAGACGGAACGCAATTTCTTTCTGGTGCCGAAGGTCGTCGAGTAGACCCTCCACCTTGCCACCGCAACAAAGTGATGCCCATGACCGAACTGACCAGCCTGACCATTGCCGAGGCCCGCGACAAGCTCACGGGCAAGGAGATTACCGCGACCGAGCTCACCGCCGCCTATCTGAAGGCGATCGATGACCATAACGTCGCTTTCAACGCCTATGTCGCCGTTACCCATGACAAGGCGACGGCGATGGCCAAGGCTTCCGACATGAAGCTGTCGCAGGGCACGGCCGGCGCGCTCGAAGGCATTCCGCTCGGCGTCAAGGACCTGTTCGGCACCCGAGACGTCCACACCCAGGCGGCCTCCCACATTCTCGACGGCTTCAAGCCGAAATATGAATCGACCGTGACCCAGAACCTCTGGGATGACGGCGCGGTGATGCTCGGCAAGCTCAACATGGACGAGTTCGCCATGGGCTCCTCCAACGAGACCTCCTATTACGGGCCGGTGATCAACCCGTGGAAGGCCAAGGGCTCGAACATGGATCTGGTGCCGGGCGGCTCGTCCGGCGGGTCTGCGGCGGCCGTTGCCGCGCATCTGTGCGCGGGCGCGACCGCGACCGATACCGGCGGGTCGATCCGCCAGCCGGCCGCCTTTACCGGCACGGTCGGCATCAAGCCCACCTATGGCCGGTGCTCGCGCTTTGGCGTGGTGGCGTTCGCCTCGTCGCTCGATCAGGCGGGTCCGATCGCGCGCGACGTGCGCGATGCGGCAATCCTGTTGAAATCCATGGCGAGCGTCGATGACAAGGACACGACCTCGGTCGACCTGCCTGTTCCCGACTACGAGGCCGCGATCGGCCAGTCGGTGAAGGGCATGAAGATCGGCATTCCGAGAGAATACCGCGTCGACGGCATGCCGGAGGAAATCGAAAAGCTCTGGCAACAGGGCATCGCCATGCTGAAGGATGCCGGCGCCGAGATCGTCGATATCTCGCTGCCGCACACCAGATACGCGCTGCCCGCCTATTACATCGTGGCACCCGCCGAAGCCTCCTCCAACCTTGCCCGCTATGACGGCGTCAGATACGGGCTGCGCGTGGACGGCAAGGATATTTCCGACATGTATGAGAAGACGCGCGCCGAGGGCTTCGGCAAGGAAGTGCAGCGTCGCATCATGATCGGCACCTATGTGCTTTCGGCCGGCTATTATGACGCCTATTACCTGCGGGCCCAGAAGGTGCGCACGCTGATCCGGCGCGACTTCGAGACCGTGTTCGCCGACGGCATCGACACTATCCTGACGCCTGCCACCCCATCGGCCGCCTTCGGCATTGCCGATCAGGACATGGCGAACGATCCGGTGAAGATGTACCTCAACGACATCTTCACGGTGACGGTCAACATGGCCGGCCTTCCGGGCATCTCCGTGCCCGCGGGCCTCGATCCCAGGGGCCTTCCCCTCGGCCTCCAGCTCATCGGCAAGCCGTTCGAGGAAGAGACCCTGTTCCGCACCGCCGCGGTGATGGAACAGGCCGCCGGACGGTTCACGCCGGAGAAGTGGTGGTAGGAAAAGGGAGGCGGGAATGGAAGCTGAACATGCAGATATCATCGAACGCATTCGTCAGCTTCCGCCCGGAACTGTGATTCCCAAACCTGAAGCGCGCAGTGATTTCAAGGTTAAAGGAATAGGCATGCGAAGAGGCGAGGACGCCCTCGTCTACCTTATTCCAAACAACAAAGGTGGACGCCTTCACGAAAAGGGCGTGACTTTTACCGAATTTTCAAAGGCTTTTGCTGAACTTTCTCGCAGTGGCATACTGACCCGAGCCTGGGCCAATGCGCACATACCGGAATGCGTCGAAAACGACTCGTGTAATTTCACGACAATCGGCGGCGTTTTTTCACTACTTGGCCATGCCAGATATCGTCGGCGCGGTATCTACGAGAGAACATGATATGAGCTATACGGCAGGTCCTGCTACTTCTCCTGCGCCCGCATATAGGCCTTCAAAACCGCGTTGATGCGGGTCTGATAGCCTTTTCCCTGTGACCTGAACCATTCAAGGACATCGCTGTCGAGTCGCATCGTGATCTGCGACTTGGCGACGGGTTCGACCAGCTTTGCCTCCCGGAAGAACGCCTCGTCCAGTTCCGGAATGTCGCTGTAGTCGATGTCGTCGTCGCCACGTTCGGCAAGGGTTTTAAGTTTTGCGTTCGATAGCGGCATTGAATAGAACCCTTTCTCTTCTGTTGGCGCGTCGCGCTGAAATCAGACGGGTGCGACCGTTCCGATCTGTGTGCACCACCACGATAATCAGCAACTTCTCGATACAGCCTATGCTTATGTGGCGTGCTTCTCCGTACTCGAAGCGGTCATCGCGTTTCGTCAGGACCGGCCCTTCGAATATCCTGCAGGCGTCTTCAAAGCTGATGCCGTGCTTTTCCAGGTTTCTGAGGCTTTTGACCCGGTCCCATTCAAACTTCATGGGTCAAATGTAGTTACATTTGTATTGCTGATCAATGGCGATTTCATGACATTCTCGCGGCATCATTTTCCTGCCGAAACCGGGTGTCATTTCCGCCATCTTCCAAGGGCTCTTGCCGGCCGACAACTGATTTGGAAGGCAAGGCTTGAAAACGTTTCCCCTGATGATGCTGGCAGGCCTTGTTGCGCTGTCGGCCTGTACGCCCGCGCTCTCGCCGCAAAACGAGACCGCCGCGATCGATCATTTCGTAAGCCCGCTGGAAGGCAAGTCGGAGGCTGGCGGGGCGGCAGGTCCCGACGACAGGCTGCGGCTGTCCTATGCCGCGGACAAGCCGGCGCAGACTTTGTCGCCGGCGTCGAAAGCGCTCGACATGGTGCTGCAACTCGGCAGCAACAGGATCAGCGTTTACCGCTACCGCGATCCGGAAAGCGGAAAGGCCGGTTATTTCGATGGCGATGGCAATCGGCTCGGCCAGTATCTGCTGCGCAACCCGGTGCCCGATGGCCGGGCGACCTCCGGCTTCGGCCGGCGGCATCATCCGGTGCTCGGCTATTCGCGCATGCATTCGGGCGCGGACTGGGCGGCTCCGGTCGGCACGCCGATCTATGCCGCCGCTGACGGGACGGTGACATTTGCCGGGACCCATGGCGGCGACGGCAAGCAGATGGTGATCGATCACGGCCATGGCTACCAGACCGCCTACAGCCATCAGAGCAAATTCGCCGCGGGCGTCAAGGTCGGCAGCCATGTGGAGCAGGGCCAGTTGATCGGCTATGTCGGCAAGACCGGTCTCGTCACCGGCGCACACCTGCACTACGAAGTCTCGATCAATGGCCGCAAGGTCGACCCGAGGAAGGTCCATTTCATCCGCGAAGGCAGGCTCGAGGGCACGGCGCTTGCGAAGTTCGAGAAATATGTGAACGGCGACGACGAAAGCTGAGCGCCCGGCGCGATTTCAGTCCGCTGGAGCGCTGATGAGCGCCGAGAGCCTGGCGGAGGCCTCGTTCAGCAGGCCGACATGGCCGATCGCCTCGTCGAGCGAGAGCCGCTGCAACGGGGCGTGGAAGGAGAGCGAGGAGACAAGGCGGCCGAAGCTGTCGCGGATCGGAACCGCGACGGCGATCATGCCGTCCATGAATTCCTCGTTGTCGGTGGAATAGCCGTTTTTGCGGATGCGCTTGATCTCGGCCATCACCGCCTCGGGCGATGTCATGGTGTTGGCCGCGCGCGGGCTGAGTTCGGCCGCGTTCAGATAGCCGTTGAGATGCTTGTCATCGAGCGAACTCAGGTAGATCTTGCCGGCGGATGTGCAGTAGAACGGCACCCGCGTGCCCACGGGAAGCTGGATCCTCAGCGGCCATTTGGTCTCGACGCGCTCGAGATAGATCATCGCGTCGCGGTCGGGCAGCGAGATGTTGCAGGTCTCGTTGATCTGTTCGGCGAGCGCCGTCAGGATCGCCTGACGGGCGGTGCGGATCCTCAGCGACGACATGATGCCCGCCGACATGATCCTGAGGCGGCTGCCGGGCGAATAGCCGCGGCCGTCGATCTCGCGCTGGATGAAGCCCTCGGCCTCGAGCGTCGAAAACAGCCGGTGGATCGTCGGCTTCGGCAGGCCGAGCGTCTGATTGACTTCCGTTGGCGTGACCGGCGCTCCCGCTTCGGCGAGCGCCTCGAGCACCATCAGCAGGCGAAGGTTTGTCGGTATCTGGCCGGTCTGATCATCCACTGGTAATGCTGCCGTTCACTTTGGTCGGTTTCGAATATGGCAATGGCGATCGCGCCGCCACTATCGGACTTTTACCGGTTCGGCAGTAGCATCGTCGAGAGCGAAGGCACAAGCGCCACCAGTATCCACACCGCGACAAGCGCAATGATATAGGGGTAGATATAACGGAGTATCCTGAAATAGGACACGCCGGTAACGCCCGCGGCGACGTAAAGGTTCAGCCCGTAGGGCGGCGTGATGAAGCCGATCGAGGCGCCGACCAGGAAGATCACCGCGAACTGGATCGGGTCAACGCCGATCGAGGCCGCGATCGGGGCGAGGATCGGCGCCATGATGATCGTGGTCGGCAGGCTTTCGAGCACCATGCCGGTGATGAAGACGATCCCCATCGCCGTGAACAGCACCGGATAATAGCCGCCCATGGAGCGCACGAAACCGCCGATCGCGTCTTCGGCCCCCATCACCGAAAGAATTTGCTGCATGACCACGGAGATCGCGATCAGCGGCGCCAGAATGCCGGTGATCTGCGCCGAGCGCAGCGTGATCGACGGAACGTCGAGCGGGCTGAAGCCGCGCACCACCAGCATCTCGCCGTAGCTGCGTTCGCTTGGCGGACGGTCCTCGCTGGGCGAGCCCATCAGGCGGTGAAGCGGCAGGCTGATGAAGCCGACGATGACGCAGAAGCCGACCGTGACAGCGGCGGCCTCTGTCGGAGAGAACTTGCCGGTGTAGATGCCCCACAGCACGATGCCGATGGCAAAGAAGCCGAGCCACGAGCCGATCGCGGTCTTGAGTACCCGCGAAGGCTGAAGCCGGATCAGATGGCCCCATCCGTTGATCGAGCAGATGACCCAGCAGAACAGCATCATCGAAAAGCCCATCAGCAGGCCGGGAATGATGCCGGCGACGAACAGTTCGGAGATCGGCAGGTTCATCAGGAAGCCGTAGACGATGAAGATGATCGACGGCGGAATGATGATGCCGAGCGTGCCGCCGGCGGCAGCCGTTGCCGCCGAGAAGCGCTCGTCATAGCCGCCCTTCTTCATTTCCGGATGCAGCATCGAGCCGATCGTGGCGGTGGTCGCCGAATTGGAGCCGGAGATCGCGGCAAACAGGCCGCAGGCGCCGATCGCGGCCATGGCCAGGCCGCCGCGCAGCCAGCCGAGGCACGAATAGGCGAAATCCGACATGCGGCGCGCAATGCCGGACTGGTTGATCAGGTCGCCGGTCAGGATGAACAGCGGCATGGCGAGCAGCGCGAAGCCATCGGTGAAGACGTCGGAAAGCGCGGAGCCGAGATTGTCGAGCGGCAGGCCGAGCAGCAGGCTCATGCCGATGACCCACATGCCGATGACCAGCAGAACGGGGACGCCGAGCAGGAAAACCGCTGTGGCGCCGAGAGAGATGAGGGTGACCCAGAGAGAATCGGACATGAAATGCTCCTCAGTCGCCGAATTGGGCGGAGGCGGCGATCAGCGGCGCGCCGGTCCGGTAATTCTGATAGTCGATCGCCAGATTCTCGAAGGCCCGACCGGCCATCAGCAGGAAGCTGACCGGCACGGAGGTCAGAAGCCACCATTGCAGCACGTTATCGGTGCCAAGCAGGATCTGGAAGTTGGCGGCCGCATTGAACACCACCCGCGTCGAGGTGACGATCACCACCCAGGAAAACACCACCCAGAGCGCGGCATCGAGCATGAGGCAGGCGAATTGTCCGGCGCGCGGAAGCATGCCGCGAAACTCGGCGAAGCTCAGATGGTTACGGAATTTCATATTATAGGAGCAGCCGGCCCAGGTCATGAAAAGGAACAGGAATGGCGGCAGCGTGGTCGACCATGGCTCCTGAACGGAGAACACGAAACGTCTGACGACTTCGACGGCGAGGATCGTGGCGATCAGGAGATAGGACCAGATCATCACACTCTTTTCGAGATGTCTTTCGAGGAACGGCAGGCGGGCATAGATGAACGCCACCAGCAGGCCGCCCACAATCGTCACAACCAGACCGACGAGCCATGCGCCATCGGATCGCATTGCGTCACTTATCGTCCATGAATCCCAGCTTCCGATCGACGCGACGATCGACCAGGCGCCGCCAAACAACGAATCCAACGTCATTCTCCTCCCCAAACCGAACTGATCGGTATTATTGTCGACAGCCGGCATCTCTCCTCGAAACGCCGGCTGCAGATTCTATATCACCGGAAGCGGATCAGCTCTTCCACCAGCGGCGCGGCTCGACGTTTTCCGGCCGCATGTCTGCCGGGACTTCGCGCGCGATGGCGCTGATCTCGGTATAGGTGTCGATCCCGCCGGCCCAGTTGTTGAGGCGCTCGCGCCACTGTGCCCAGGGCTCCGGATTGTATTCCGGCGAGCACATTTCTTCCGCCATCTTGATCTGGTCGTCGGCGAGGAAGGCCGGACGGACATTGTTGTCGGCGAATATCGTATTGGGAAGCTGCGGATCGGAGAAACCGACCGTGTTCAGCAGAGCCGCCTCGTTGGCGCCCTGGATCAGCACCTGCGTCAGGTAGGACGATTCCATCACGGCGTCCTGCACTTCCGGCTCGAAGCTGTCGAACACCTTGGCGTTCATCGAGGTATGCTCGGTGCCGCAGAAGAATTTCAGGTC
The DNA here is from genome assembly GCF_013459645.1 of Martelella sp. NC20. Classification (NCBI taxonomy): domain Bacteria; kingdom Pseudomonadati; phylum Pseudomonadota; class Alphaproteobacteria; order Hyphomicrobiales; family Aurantimonadaceae; genus Martelella; species Martelella soudanensis. The sequence continues at coordinate 4,511,477 of NZ_CP054861.1, read as the reverse complement.
CACGGATTGCGAGACCACCGGCGCCATGTTGGCGTAGGCCACGGCCGATGCCCAGGTTTCGGCGCCGTCGATCAGGCCCTGCTTCAGGCCGTCCAGCGTTTCTTCCCATGCGATCGGAACCGGATTGAGGTTCAGAAGCTGCATGGCGATACGGCCGAGCTGGGTGCCGGTCACGCGGTTCTTGGTGCCGAACAGTTCGTCGAGCCTGGTGATCGTCGGCTTGTCGGAATATTTCAGGCCGAGCTGGATGCCGCGCAGTTCGCAATGCGTGAACAGGAACTTCAGTCCATGGCGCTTTTCCAGCGGATCGCGCAGGATGCGCTGCGACTCGGGGCTATAGAAGAAGTGATACTGTGACGCCCGGCCCGGGAACATATAGGCATAGTCCAGCACGTTCAGATAAGGCGCGCCGCCGGCCGAGTTTTGGGTCGAGGCGGTGTACATGTCGACGATGCCGAGCTGGGTCTTCTCGACGCAGTTGAGCTGGCCGCAGATCTGGTTGTCGCCGATGAACTCGACCCGGACCAGGCCGTTGGTGCGCTCCTCGAGATCGCGGGCGAATTCGAGGCAGCCGACGCGCTCGATCAGCGTGTTCTGGGCGTTGAAGCCGGACGCGCCGTATTTCAGCGTGTATTTCGGCTCATTGCCGAAGCGCTTTTCATATGTGGATTCAACGGCTTTTGCCAGGCTCGGCAGGGTGATGACACCCGCCATCGAGCTTGCCGCAAGCAGCGTCGAGCTCAGTCCGAAACGTCCCGATAATTTGAAAAGATCGCGGCGCGATATGCCACGCAGTTTCTCGTCCAGTGTCGTCATTTTCTTCCCTCCCTATGAAAAAATGAGACTTGCGGTATCGAAATCAATCATATATCGAATGCCCTTGCAAGATACTTTCGTCGCTTCGGCGGCAAATTCAGGGCTTGAGGGGGGCTGATGGAGCGGCTGGAAGCAGATTATGTGATCGTCGGCGCGGGTTCCGCCGGCTGCGTCATCGCCAACAGGCTGAGCGCCGACCCCGATGTCAGCGTCGTGTTGCTGGAGGCGGGCCCTGCCGATCGCAATCCCTGGATCCACATCCCCGTCGGCTATTTCAAGATGATGCACAATCCGACGGTCGACTGGTGCTACAAGACCGAGCCCGATCCCGGACTTAACGGCCGTTCGCTCGACTGGCCGCGCGGCAAGGTGCTCGGCGGCTCATCCTCGCTCAACGGCCTGCTTTATGTGCGCGGACAGCAACAGGATTATGACCGCTGGGCGCAGATGGGCAATCGCGGCTGGAGCTGGGAAGATGTGCTGCCGCTGTTCAAGCGCTCGGAGAACCAGGAGCGCGGAGCCGACCAGTTTCATGGCACCGAGGGCGAACTGTCGGTCTCGAACATGCGGCTGCAACGCCCGATCTGCGATGCCTGGGTGGCGGCCGCCAACGAGGCGGGCTACCCGTTCAATCCGGATTACAACGGCGAGACCCAGGAGGGCGTCGGCTATTTTCAGCTCACCGCCCGCAAGGGCAGGCGCTGCAGCGCCGCCGTCGCCTTCCTCAATCCGGTCAAGAAACGCCCCAACCTGAAGATCGTCACCGGCGCGCTGGTGAAGAAGGTTGTTATCGAAAATGGCCGCGCCACCGGCGTGAGCTATCTGGCGAACGGCAACCGGGACGCATTGGTGACCTGCCGGCGCGAGGTGATCCTGTCCACCGGCACGATCAACTCGCCGCAACTGCTGATGCTCTCCGGCATCGGCGACGGCGCGCGGCTGAAGGATAACGGCATCGAGGTCGTCCATCACGCGCCGGATGTCGGGCGCAACCTGCAGGATCATCTTCAGGCTCGTCTAGTGTTCAAATGCAACGAGCCGACGCTGAATGACGAGGTCCGTTCGCTGTTCAATCAGGCGCGGATCGCGCTGAAATACGCGATGTTCCGCGCCGGCCCCATGGCGATGGCGGCAAGCCTCGCCACCGGCTTCATGCGCACCGGCGACCATGTGGAAACCCCGGATATCCAGTTTCATGTCCAGCCATGGTCCGCCGACAATCCGGGCGAGGGCGTGCATCCGTTTTCCGCCTTCACCATGTCGGTCTGCCAGTTGCGTCCCGAAAGCCGGGGCGAGATCGTGCTCAACGGGCCGGACCCGCGCACCTATCCGAAGATCTTCCCGCATTATCTGTCGACCGAGACCGACCGGCGCACCATCGTCGAGGGCGTGAAGATCGCCCGCAAGATCGCGCGCCACGCCCCGCTCAAATCGAAGATCGCCGAGGAGTTCAGGCCCACCGCCGAGCTTGCCATGGATGACTACGAGGGTACGCTGGACTGGGCGCGCAACCATACCGCCTCGATCTATCATCCGACCGGCACGTGCCGCATGGGGCAGGACGAACGCGCGGTTGTCGACGAGCGTCTGCGGGTGCGCGGCATTGCCGGGCTTCGCGTCGCCGATTGTTCCATCATGCCGGAAATCGTCTCGGGCAACACCAATGCACCGGCCATCATGATCGGCGAGAAATGCAGCGATCTCGTGCTTGAGGATAGCCGCCGGATCGCGTGACACCGAATAGAATATCGTAGAGGAGACCACCCATGAAAATGACCACCGAAGAGGCTTTCGTCAAAGTCCTTCAGATGCACGGCATCGAGCACGCCTTCGGCATCATCGGTTCGGCGATGATGCCGATTTCCGACCTTTTCCCGCAGGCCGGTATCGAATTCTGGGACTGTGCCCATGAATGCAATGCCGGAATGATGGCCGACGGCTACAGCCGCGCGACCGGCAAGATGTCGATGGTCGTTGCCCAGAACGGGCCGGGCATCACCTCGCTGGTCACGCCGGTCAAGACCGCCTACTGGAACCATACCCCGCTTCTGGTGGTGACCCCGCAGGCCGCCAACAAGACCATCGGGCAGGGCGGCTTTCAGGAAGTCGAGCAGATGGCGTTGTTCAAGGACATGGTCGCGTATCAGGAAGAGGTGCGCGACGCGTCCCGCATCGCCGAGGTGCTGAACCGCGTGATCCTGAAGGCCAAGCGCGCCTGCGGCCCGGCGCAGATCAACATTCCGCGCGATTTCTGGACCCAGGTCATCGATATCGAACTGCCGGCGATCGTCGAATTCGAACGCCCGGCCGGCGGTGAACAGGCGATCGACCGCGCCGCGAAGCTTCTGAGCGAAGCCAAATTCCCGGTGATCCTCAATGGCGCGGGCGTCGTTCTCGGCGGCGCGATCGAGGCATCGAGGGCGCTTGCCGAACGGCTGGATGCGCCGGTCTGCGTCGGCTACCAGCACAATGACGCCTTTCCCGGCAATCATCCGCTGTTTGCCGGGCCGCTTGGCTATAATGGCTCAAAGGCGGCGATGGAGCTGATCGCCAGGGCCGATGTCGTGCTGGCGCTCGGCACCCGCCTCAACCCGTTCTCGACGCTGCCGGGCTACGGCATCGACTACTGGCCGAAGGATGCGGCGATCATTCAGGTCGATATCAATCCGGACCGGATCGGCCTCACCAAGGCTGTGAGTGTCGGCATCGTCGGCGATTCGAACAAGGTCGCCACCGGGATTCTCGACAGGCTTGCCGGCAATGCGGGTGATATCGATCGCGACGACCGCAAGGCGCTGATCGCGAAGACCAAGTCCGCCTGGGCGCAGGAACTGACCTCGCTCGATCATGAGGAGGACGATGCGGGCACCAGCTGGAACGAGCGCGCCCGCGACCGCGAACCGGAGCGGATGAGCCCGCGCATGGCATGGCGCGCGATCCAGAAGACGCTGCCCAAGGATGCGATCATCACCTCCGACATCGGCAATAACTGCGCGATCGGCAATGCCTACCCGACCTTCGAGGAGGGGCGCAAATATCTCGCCCCCGGGCTGTTCGGTCCCTGCGGTTACGGTTTCCCGGCGATCGTCGGCGCCAAGATCGGCCAGCCGGACACGCCGGTTGTCGGTTTTGCGGGCGACGGCGCCTTCGGCATCTCGATGAACGAGATGGTGTCGCTGAAGCGCGACACGTGGCCGGCGATCACGATGGTGATCTTCCGCAACTACCAGTGGGGCGCCGAAAAACGCAACACCACGCTGTGGTTCGACGATAATTTCGTGGGTACCGAACTCTCGCTCGATGTCCGCTACGCCGATATCGCGAAAGCCTGCGGCGTCGAAGGCGTGCAGGTGACATCGATGGACCAGCTTTCCGCCGAACTCGAAAAGGCTGTCGAACGCCAGATGAAGGAAAAGCAATCGACCTTCATCGAGGTGGTGCTGAACCAGGAACTCGGCGAGCCCTTCCGTCGCGACGCGATGAAGAAGCCGGTTTCGGTCGCCGGCATCAACCGGGCGGACATGCGCAAACAGGCCGTCTGACCTGACGGCGGAGCCAATGGCGGGGAGGCGAGGCCTCCTCGCCTTTATCTGTTGAAAATGAGGCCGCGATCGATCTTGCCAATCGTCCCCTAAATGCCTTTTATGGGCCTCGTCGTCCCGATCAGCGCAATCGTAATCGTAAGGTGAGAACATGAACCAGCTTGAGAAGATTTTCGCCAATGCGAAGCGCCTGAACAAGACGATCATTCTGCCGGAATCGCACGACAGGCGCGTATTGGAGGCCGCCTGCAAGGCGGCGGATATGGGGGTTGCCCGTATTATTCTGGTCGGCGCGGAAGGCGACATCGACGCGCTTTGCGCCGGGATCGGCATCGCCCGTCCCGAAGCCATCGAGGTCGTCGCCCCGGAAAGCTCGCCGCTTCTGCCCGAGCTTTCGAAGCTCTATTTCACGCTGCGCAAACACAAGGGCATCACCGAGGAGGATGCCGCCAAGGCTGCGCGCAACCCTTATGTCTTCGCGGCGCTGATGGTGAAGGCCGGGCATGCCGACGGCACGGTGTCGGGAGCCGCGTGCTCGACCGCCGATGTCGTCAGAACCGCGATCCAGGTGATCGGGGCCGCACCCGGCACCCGTTTGGTTTCCAGCTTCTTCCTGATGATGCTGGAAGGCGAGCACCATTCCAGGAAGGGCGCTTTCCTGTTTTCCGATTGCGGGTTGGTCATCGATCCGGATGCGGCGGAACTCAGCAAGATCGCGATCGCGGCGGCAGGCTCCTATACCATGCTGACCGGCGACACGCCGCGGATCGCGATGCTTTCCTTTGCCACGCGCGGCAGCGCTTCCCATCCCATGGTCGACAAGGTCGAGCAGGCCGTGAAGCTGGTGCGGCTCAACCGGCCGGATCTGCTGGTCGACGGCGCGCTGCAGTTCGATGCGGCGTTCGTGCCCGAGATCGCAAAGTCCAAGGGCGCTGCCGAACCGCTCGGCGGAGAGGCCAATATCTTCATCTTTCCCGATCTTCAGGCCGGCAATATCGGCTACAAGATCGCCCAGCGCATTGGCGGCGCGTCGGCCATCGGTCCCGTGCTTCAGGGCCTCGACAAGCCGGCAAACGACCTGTCGCGCGGTTGCTCGGCTCAGGACGTGCTCGATATGATCGCGGTGACCGCCTGCCAGGCGGGCGCGCAGGAATGAGCTGTTTTCGCGTCCGCAGGTTCGCCTGTTCCGTCGGCATGCGGTGAGGGCCAATGCCCGACCTTGCCATTTCCCTTCCGGTGTTTGCTGGCTTTGCGGCCTGTCTCGCGGCGGGCGCTTTCCTGCGCGGACTGGCCGGATTCGGCATGGCGCTGGTTGCGATGCCGTTTCTGGTGCTGCTGGTGCCGCCGGCCGACGCCGTTCTGGCGGTGCTGGTCGTGCAGATCTCGCTGACCCTGATCGATCTGCCGGAATGTATCGGCCATGCCGATCGCCGGGCCGTCGGCATGTTGACGCTTGCAGCGCTGTTCGGCACGCCGGTGGGGTTGCTGTTCATCTCCGTCGTGCCGCTCTGGCTGGCGCAGATCGTGATCGGCTCGATTACCGCCGCGGCCGCTGCGGCGCTGTTTTTCAGGTTTTCGCTCGGAGCCCGTCCGGGCCCGGTCGCGACCACGGCGGTCGGTTTTTTCGCAGGCCTGTTCAGCGGGCTTGCCGCAGCCCCCGGTCCGCCGGTCGTCGCCTATTTTCTCGCGCGCGAGGTGCCGGCGCGGGCCAAGCGGGCGTCGATGATAATCCTCTTTGCGATTCTCGCGGTTTTCGCTCTGGCGACGGCGGCGTTTGACGGCTCGCTCCACCTCCATGTCGTCCTGCTCGGGCTGTTTTCCGCGCCCCTGTGCGCGGCCGGATCGGCGCTTGGCGCGTATTTCTTCCGGCGCGGTTCTGAGGCGAGCTATCGCAACGTGGCGCTGTCGGCGATGGTCTGTTCGGCGCTTTTCGGCATTGTCCTCGGCATCTCGGCCTGGTGGCGGCTCTAAAACGCCTCGGGGCTGCTCCAGTCAGGCGAGCGCAGGTTCGCGATGCGATTCTTGAACTGAAGGGCCGTGCGGAAGGCGAAATCTGCGATACCCGAAACCGGCGCCGCCTTGCGGGCGGCGTGCTGGCTGCGGATCCTGGTGACATCGGGAATATAGCGAGCGGCTTCGTCCCGGTGGACGATCTGTGAAACCAGCGAAAAAAAGTTATAGTCCTCGATCACGCGCCGCCTGGCCTCGATGATGGCCGGCAAGCGCTTTTCGTATTCATTCGAGTCGATTGCCGCTCTTATCATCGTCACGGCTTCGGCGGGCTTGCGGATGTCGACGGGAATGACGCTTTCGGCGGGAAAGTAGTCGAAGACATTGGGCGCGCCGAAATAGAATGGCAGCGACAGGCCGAGAAACGGGTCCGAGAGTTTTTCGGTGATGTGGTGCGGCGCGACGTGGTTTTCGATCGCCAGATGGTAGCGAAACCTGTCGATAGCCTCGGCCTTGTCGTCCATATAGCGGCGGCCATGCCCGAAGACCTGAAGCTCGGGCAGGTGTCTGGCGGCATATTCCGTGAAGTCGTAGCGCAGGCGGTGAAGCGTATGGCTCTGCCGCTTGCTGGAGCAGACGGTCGCCACGGTCTCGGTCTTTTCGGGGAAGCGGTGTGCGATCTCGTCGACGGACAGAAAGTCATTGTGATCTTCGTCCATGCCATAAAACCATGTCAGCCCGGCCTGGTGCCAGATACGGCCGGGATGGCGCAGCGCAATCGGCTCCTGGCTGGTCAGGACATGACCGAACTGGCGGACAAAAGACCGGCCGTAGACCTTGACGCCGCTTGGCTCCGAGGTGACCAGCAACGTGTTTTCGGGCGGGCAGGCAAGCCGTTCCTCGGTTATGCCGGTAGACCGGGGAAGGTCGTCATAGACGACCAGCCAGTCGTAAACCCTCGCATCGGGATCGAACACGAAATCGAGGCCGTTGGCTTCGGACCAGCCTGTGGGCAATTGCCGGGTGAGTCTGGGGTTTATCGGCTGGGAACGGCTTAGAACTTTGACCTTGATCGTCATGTCAGACCACTGGATGCGAGAAGTCGTTCTATTTCCAGAAGACTTCCAGAATTTCATAGGCGCGGGCTCCACCCGGCGCATTCACCTCGATCGAATCGCCGACTTCCTTGCCGATCAGGGCGCGCGAGATCGGGGAAGAGATCGAGATACGGCCTTCCTTCACGTCAGCTTCGAGGTCGCCGACGATCTGGTAGACCTTCTTCTCCTCGGTGTCCTCGTCCACGAGCTTGACGGTCGCGCCAAAACGGACCTTGCCGCCCGACATCTTGGAGGGGTCGAATATCTCCGCGCGGGTGGTGACATCCTCAAGTTCGCCGATCCGGCCCTCATTGTAGCTCTGGGCTTCCTTGGCGGCGTGGTATTCGGCATTTTCGGAAAGGTCGCCATGGGCGCGCGCTTCCGCGATTGCCTGAATGATCCGGGGACGTTCCTCCTGCTGGCGCCAGCGCAGTTCCTCGTTGAGCTTGGCAGCCCCGATCTTCGTCATCGGTACTTTCTCGACCATATTCTTGTCCTTTGGTCTGACTTTCGACGCGGCGGAGACGGGCTCCGTCACATCCGTGCGTGTTCTTTGATTTCGTGGGGCGAACAGCCATTCACTTGGGAAGCTTCCGCCGTTCTGCAACACAAAAAGAAACAGGTTCCGAAGCGTGACCCCGGAACCAGTTTCATAGCTGGCGAAACTTATAACAGATGCGGCGGCGCGATTTCCAGACAAATCGTCAATCGGTCAGCGATGGCGGCCGTGGCCGCCTTTTTCGGGCCGGAGCGCGTCAGTGCGCTTCCACCGGGCGCGGCGGCTCCTTGCGGTAAACCCTGTTTGCGGCAAAAGACAGGGCGAGCAGGGCGATCACCGCGACCAGCGCGCAGACGGCGAAGCTTGCGCAATAGGCATCGCGCGCGGCGGCGAGCCACGGGGCATCGCTGACGCCAAGCTCGCGGGCGGCGTCTACGGCGCCGGCGAGCGTCTGGCCGGTTTCGTAGGCGGCGGTCGCAGGCAAGGCCGAAAGGTCCACCGGCTGCATGGCGAAGCGGTAGACGATTGTCGCAAGGCTTCCCAGGAGGCCGACGCCGAGAGCGCCGCCGAATTCGGCGCAGGTTTCCGACATCGCCGAGGCGACCCCGCCGCGCTCGGGCGGCGCCGAGCCGATGATCAGCCCGGTGGTCGTCAGGATGGCCGGAATGAAGCCTGCGCCGAGGATGACATTGGCGATCAGCATCCCGGCAAGGCTCTGGTAATAGGCCGAAAGGCCGATGGCCGCGGCCCCGACCGCGTTGATCGCCAGTCCTGTGACGACGGTCGGGATCGGGCCGAAGCGGTTGGTCACGCGCCAGGCCTGCAGCGACATGGCGGTGAAGAACAGGCCGGGCAGGGCGCTCCAGAGTGCTGCCTCCAGCGGGCTCATTCCCAGCACGAGCTGGAAGAACTGGGCCTGCAGCAGGAAGATCGAGAAGATAAAGAACACCACCGCCATGTTGACCAGCATCGATACCGTGAAGGCCGGCAGACGGAAGAGCTTGAGGTCGATCAACGGCTCGGCTATCCGGTTTTGCCGCCGGACAAACAGAACGCCGAAGGCAATCCCGGCGGCCACCGGCAACAGGTCGGTTGCGTGAAAGCCATGGGCCGCGATCTGCTTCAGCCCGTAGATCACCGGCAACACGGTCGCAAGCGACAGCAATACGCTTGCGATATCGAGCCGAGGGCTCTCGCCCGAACGGTATTCCGGCAGCAGAAACGGGCCGCTTGCCAGAAGCGCGAGCATGATCGGCACGTTGATCAGGAACACCGAGCCCCAGTGAAAGAAATGGAGCAGCACCCCGCCGATCAGCGGGCCGACGAGGCCGCCGAGCGCAAAGGCCGTGCCCCAGACGCCGATCGCGCGGTTGCGTTCGTTCTCGTCGCGAAACATGTTCATGATCAGCGACAGCGTCGAGGGCGCCACCGTGGCGCCGGCAATGCCGAGCAGCGCGCGGGCGAAGATCAGCATGCCCGCCGTCGGGGCCATGGCGGCGAGAATCGAGGTCACGGCGAAGGCGGCGGCCCCGATCAGCAGCAGCTTGCGCCGCCCGATCCGGTCGCCCAGACCGCCCATCGTCACCAGGAAGCCCGCGACCATGAAGCCGTAGATATCGTTCATCCACAAAATCTGCGGCGCGGTCGGTTCCAGTTCCCGCACGATCGAGGGGATGGCGAGGAACAGCACCGAAAGGTCCATTGAATAGACCAGGCAGGCGACGGACAGGACCACGAGGCCCACCCATTCGCGGCGGGTCGCCTTGACGGTTTCGGTCATGATCTATGCTCCGGATTCGACACCAGGTTTACGCGAGATATGTCCGCGTTTCCCCGAATCGCGGATGCACTCTGATACTTCGTTTTTGCGCGCGTGGGGATGGAGAACCGGTCCGCACCGGATCGGTCCGAACAAAAATTTGCGCCGGAGGTGCCTCCGGCGCAAGCGTGTTGTGATGGCGTCGCTGCTTCAGCGCTGCATCGAGACGAGACAGAAGTACGCGCCCTGCGGATCGAGAAACTGGGCGACGACCGCGCCGTCCGGCACGTCCATCGGGCCGTTGAGCAATTGCCCGCCGCCGGCCTTCACCCGTTCGATGGCGGCGTTGAGGCCGTCGACCTGGAAGTAATAGCTCCAGGCTGGAACCGGCATGCCCTCCGGCATCCGCATCATGCCGCCAAGATCGTCGCCATCGCCGGCGAAGAGGTGGTATTTGCCCATTGGCCCCATATCCATCGCCTGCGTCTGCTTCCAGCCGAACATCTTGCCGTAGAAGGTGACGGCAGCTTCGGGATCGCGGGTGTAGAGTTCGCGCCATGCCACGGTCCCGGTCGCGCCTCCCGGCGGCATTTCCGGCATTCCGCCTTCCGGCGGGATCGGCTTGAAAATACTGATCGCCGCGCCCTGCGGATCGCTCACGACCGCGAAACGGCCGACTCCCGGAATGTCATGCGGCGCCATGAGCACGCCTCCGCCCGCGTCTTTGAATTCTGCGGCCTTGGCGTCGACATCCTCGACATGGACATAGCCCATCCAGTGCGGCGGAATTTCCTGCGCGCACATGTCCTCGGTCAGTTCCATCAGGCCGCAGACATGGCTCTCATAGCCCTCGATGCCCAGAAGCGTGTAAGGCATGTCGGGATGACCTGCATCCTGGGCCTTCCAGCCGACGACATTCTTGTAAAATGCCTTCGCGGATTCGGCATCGCTCGTCATCAGATCGTACCAGACAAATTCGTTCGCCATGCGGTTTTCTCCCTGTCCTAAAAACCGGTATTGCTCGGATTTTGAGTTGATATCAACGTATAATGCCTCGGTCAACCTTGATCCGATTTCAAGTGTGCGATTTTAGCAGCCGATTATGACAATGACGGGACTGCCGCGAGCGGCATTGCCAAGACTGGGGACCCAGGCTAGATTTTGCTGCGGCGAACCTCCGCGCCGATGGCGTCGTGCGCGACGGGAGGATCGCAATCACCATGATGATGGTCCTGCACGCCCGGACGTTTGAGCGTTTTGACGAACGCTTCGAACCGGGCATGCCGGGCGCGGGCGCCTACCGCGAACACGACATTCTGGTCGTGGGCGCGGATGGAGCCGACGACAACACCGGCTTTCCCTATGTTCCCTGGCACAATATCATCAGTGCGTGATCACGGCTTGATCCGCTGAAGGTAGGCGTCGAATTTCGCCAGCGTCTGCCTTCCGCCGTCCTCGGCGCCATGTTTCAGGGTGGCGTCGCGGGCCTCACTGGTCTCGAACACCAGCGTCATCGTCATCAGCGTGCCGTCCTCGGTTTCGTCGAGGTCGATGATGCCGCGGAAATGCGCCGGCTCGCCGATCTCGCCGCCATGCTCGTAGCTGATCCGGCCGGGCGTGATCTCGTGATAGCGGATCCAGTTCGGCCAGTCCTTGCCGTCGGGGCCGTGCATTGTGTAGCGCCACAGCCCGCCGACGGAAAAATCCATCGCGTGGGTCTCGTTCACAAAACCATCCGGCCCCCACCACCGGTCGAGATGGGCGGGATCGGAAAGCGCCTCGAAGACAAGCGCGCGCGGCGCCTTCAACAGGCGTTCGAAGCGGAAGATTTTCGCGGGATCGAGCTCAGCGGACATCGGTGGTTTCCTCCTGAAGAAAGTTGTCGAGACGTTCGAGGTTCTGGTCGTTGGCCGCCTTGAGGAAATGCGCGATTGCCTGGTTCTCCTCGGTCGGCTCGAACTCCATCACCCAGACGAGGCGGCTTCCGCCGGCATGGTCGTCAAACCGCATTTCCAGCACGAAATCATGCATCGGCAGATGATGGCGGGTGCGGATCAAGCGATCGTCCTCGATCGCCAGAAACGTCCAGTGGTTGTCGAATGCGTTGCCGTTTGATGCGGTCATGACGATCCGCCAGTTTCCGCCGGGACGGAAGTCGAAGGCGGTGATCCGGTTTTCAAAACCGTGTGGTCCCCACCAGCGCGCGAGCCTTGCCGGGTCGGCCACGGCGGAAAAGAGGGCGTCGCGATCCTGGAGAAATGTCCGCTCGTTGCGGATTTGGAGGGGGTTCGAAGATTCGGTCATGGCTTGTCCTTCTGCTGCAGGGTGGCCAGATAATCTTCCAGCCGGTCGAGCCGGTTTTCCCAGAGCAGGCGATAATCCGCGAGCCAGCCATCGACCGCCTGTAGCGCTTCCGGCTCGATCCGGCAGGGCCGCGTCTGGGCCTCGCGGCTGCGGGAAATCAGCCCGGCGCGCTCCAGCACCTTCAGGTGCTTGGACACCGCCGGCAGCGACATCGCAAACGGCTCGGCCAGTTCATTCACCGTCGCCTCACCCGCCGACAGCCGGGCAAGGATTGCACGGCGGGTCGGGTCGGCGAGCGCGGACAGGGTTTGAGACAACGGATCGGACATGGTTGTTATCCATTCGGTTAATTAACCTAACGGATAAATAAAAGAGAAAACCGTTTCCGTCAAGCCAAAAAAAAAGGGCCGGCGTTGAGCCTGCCCCGGTCTTCGTTCGAAAGTGTCGGGCCTCAGAAATAGTCCTGCAGCGGGCGCACTTCGAGCTGGCCCTGTTTCAACGCCTTGATCGCCATCGCCGCAGCCATCGAGCCGGCCATGGTGGTGTAGTAGGGCACCTTCTGGGTCAGTGCCGCGCGGCGGAGCGACTTCGAATCCGAGATCGTCTTGCCGGTGCTGGTGGTGTTGAACACGAGCTGGACCTGGCGGTTGCGGATCGCGTCCTCGATATGCGGACGGCCCTCGCGCACCTTGTTGATCTTGGTGGCGGAAATGCCGCTCTGTTCGAGGAAGTCACGGGTGCCGCCGGTTGCCATCACCGAAAAACCCTGTTCCACCAGAAGCTTGACCGCGGGCAGCACCCGCTCCTTATCCTCCGGCTTGACCGAGACAAAGACGCAGCCCTCGCGCGGCAGGTCGACGCTGGCGCCAAGCTGCGACTTGGCAAACGCGATCGCGAAATCCCTGTCGAGGCCGATGACCTCGCCCGTCGAGCGCATTTCCGGGCCGAGCAGCGTGTCGACGCCGGGGAAGCGGGCGAACGGGAAAACGGCTTCCTTGACCGCGACGTGGTTCAGCTTGCGCGGGTTCGGCCGGTCACCATAAGAGGCAATCACGTCGTTGAGCTTCTCGCCGGCCATCACCCGGGCGGCGATCTTGGCGATCGGCGTGCCGATGGTCTTGGCCACGAACGGCACGGTGCGCGAGGCGCGCGGATTGACCTCGAGGATGTAGATCGTGCCGTCCTTGATGGCGAACTGCACGTTCATCAGGCCCTTGACGTTGAGCGCCAGCGCCAGCGCGCGGGACTGCTCCTCAAGCTCGTCCAGCGTTTCCGGCGAAAGCGAATGCGGCGGCAGCGAGCAGGCGCTGTCGCCCGAATGGATGCCGGCCTCCTCGATATGTTCCATGATGCCGGCGATGAACACGTCGGTGCCGTCGCAAAGGCAGTCGACGTCAACTTCGATGGCGTTGGTCAGGTAGCTGTCGAACAGCAGCGGGTTCTTGCCGAGCATGGTGTTGATCTGCCCGGTCTTGTCGTTCGGATAGCGCTGCTTGATATCCTCGGTGACCAGTTCCGGCACCACTTCCAGCAGGTAATGCGACAGTCCCGCTTCGTTGTGAACGATTTCCATCGCGCGGCCGCCGAGAACGTAGGACGGGCGTACCACCAGCGGGTAACCGATTTCGGCGGCGACGAGACGCGCCTGTTCCACCGAATAGGCGATGCCGTTGTTGGGCTGGTTGAGATCCAGCTTGACCAGCAGTTTCTGGAACCGGTCGCGGTCCTCGGCAAGGTCGATCATGTCCGGCGCGGTGCCGAGGATCGGAATGCCGTTCTTTTCCAGCGCTTCCGCGAGTTTCAGAGGCGTCTGGCCGCCGAACTGGACGATGGCGCCGACAAGCGTGCCGTTTTCCTGTTCGGCGCGCATGATCTCGATCACGTCTTCCGCCGTCAGCGGCTCGAAATAGAGCCGGTCGGAGGTGTCGTAATCGGTCGAAACGGTCTCCGGGTTGCAGTTGATCATGATCGCTTCATAGCCGGCCTCGTTCAGCGCGAACGCGGCGTGGCAGCAGCAGTAATCGAATTCGATGCCCTGGCCGATACGGTTCGGCCCGCCGCCGAGAATCACCACCTTCTTGCGGTCGGAAACGCCGGCCTCGGAACGGGTCGCGCCATCGAAGGGCGTTTCGTAGGTCGAGTACATGTAGGCGGTGGGGGATGCGAACTCGGCCGCGCAGGTGTCGATGCGCTTGTAGACCGGGCGCACGCCGAGCTTGTTGCGGAGCTGGGCGACTTCCTTCGGCCGGCCGTGGGTGAGGCTGGCGAGCCGCTGGTCGGAAAAGCCCATGGCCTTCAGCATGCGCATGTTTTCGGCGTCCTGCGGCAGGCCGTGCTCGCGCACGCGCTCTTCCATGTCGACGATCGACTTCAGTTGCTCCAGGAACCAAGGATCGATGCGGCAATGCTCGTGGATTTCCTCAAGACTGAGGCCGAGCCGCATCGCCTGCGCGACCATGCGCAGCCGGTCCGGCGTGGGGGTGCCGATCGCGGCGCGGATCGCGTTGCGGGGCTCGCCGTTGTCGATGCCGGGGATCTCGATTTCGTCGAGGCCGGTCAGCCCGCGTTCCAGCCCGCGCAGTGCCTTCTGCAGCGATTCGGGGAAGGTGCGGCCGATCGCCATCACCTCGCCGACGGATTTCATCGCGGTCGTCAGCGTGTTTTCGGCGCCGGGGAATTTTTCAAAGGCAAAGCGCGGGATCTTGGTGACGACATAGTCGATCGAGGGCTCGAACGAGGCCGGAGTCGCGCCGCCGGTGATGTCGTTTTCAAGCTCGTCCAGCGTGTAGCCGATCGCAAGCTTGGCCGCGATCTTGGCGATCGGGAAACCCGTGGCCTTCGAGGCAAGCGCCGAGGAGCGCGACACGCGCGGGTTCATTTCGATCACGACGAGGCGGCCATCGACCGGATTGACGGCGAACTGCACGTTCGAGCCGCCGGTCTCGACCCCGATCTCGCGCAGCACCGCGATCGAGGCGTTGCGCATGATCTGGTATTCCTTGTCGGTCAGCGTCAGCGCCGGCGCGACGGTGATCGAATCGCCGGTGTGCACGCCCATCGGATCTACGTTCTCGATCGAGCAGATGATGATGCAGTTGTCCGCCTTGTCGCGGACCACCTCCATTTCATATTCCTTCCAGCCGAGCACGGATTCCTCGATCAGCACCTCGGTGGTCGGCGAGGCGTCAAGGCCGGAGCCGACGATCTCGAAGAATTCGGAGCGGTTGTAGGCGATGCCGCCGCCGGTGCCGCCGAGCGTGAAGGACGGCCGGATGATCGCGGGCAGGCCGATGGTGTCGAGCGCCTGCGCGGCAATCGCCATCGCATGCGACATGTAGCGCTGCTTGCGGTCGGTATTGCCGAGGTTCCAGTGGTTTTCGAGTTCATCGAGAGCCGTGTCCAGCGCATCGCCCGCGAGCGTCTTCTTCAGTTCGGCGCGCTTGGCCTCGTGCTCCTGGCGATGCTGGTCCTTGATCTCGGTGGCGTTGGCGAGCATCGACTTCGGCGTTTCGAGCCCGATCCTGGCCATCGCCTCGCGGAACAGCGCCCGGTCCTCGGCCTTGTCGATCGCGTCCGGCTTGGCGCCGATCATCTCGACATTGTAGCGCTCGAGAACGCCCATCCGGCGCAGCGACAGCGCGGTGTTGAGCGCGGTCTGGCCGCCCATGGTCGGCAGCAGCGCGTCGGGGCGCTCCTTGGCGATGATCTTGGCCACGACTTCGGGGGTGATCGGCTCGACATAGGTTGCGTCCGCAAGCTCCGGATCGGTCATGATCGTTGCCGGGTTTGAATTCACCAGAATGACCCGGTAGCCCTCTTCCTTCAGCGCCTTGCAAGCCTGTGCGCCGGAATAGTCGAACTCGCAGGCCTGGCCGATGACGATCGGCCCCGCGCCGATGATGAGGATGGATTTGAGGTCTTGGCGCTTGGGCATGGGCTTTATCCGTCGTTTCTTCTTATCATCCCTGCGTCAAAAACCGGCGCGGGTGTCCGGGCCGGGGAGGGGATGTGAAATCATGTAGGCTAGGTGGGCCTTATAGGGAAGTTGCCGGGGCAACGGAACCCCGAAAATGCACCGTTCGCACCGCCATCAACCGTGTTTTTTACGCTTTCATGCACTTAAGTGTGAACTTTTCGTTTACATGCCGCGTTACTACTCCAAACCGGAGACAATACCATGTTTGAATATCTGCCTCTTATCGCATTCCAGATCGCATTCGCGGCTGCAGGGCTTGCTATTCTCTACCGGATCGTCGGCGGCAGGCTTTTCGCAACGGCAGATGCCGAGCGTAAAACCGCCCACGACGAAGTCCTCCGCAAGGCGGCCAGAACCTCGCATGCCTGAATGCGCCCCTGTTTCGGGTGACGCCTGCCGGCGTCACTCTTTGCTGCGGGGCTCGGTCGTCAGCCTTTCGGCCTCGCTGCCGGACAGTCTGTCGTAGCTGAACGTTCCCTCCCTCAATACTTCATCCGCGGCCCGTTTCAGCCCTGCCAGCGCCGCCCGGGCGAATGAGCCGCCGACGCTGATGCGTTTCACGCCGGCGCGCGCCAGCGTCTCGACGGAATAATTTTCTCCCTGCAGCCCCATCACCACATTGACCGGCTTGTCGACGGCCCGGCACACCGTTCTGATCGCGTTGAGGTCGGGCAGGCCGGGCGCGTAAAGAACGTCCGCGCCGGCCTCTGAAAAGGCCTGGAGGCGGCGGATCGTGTCGGCAAGATCGGGACGCTGCCACAGGAAGTTTTCCGACCGCGCGGTCAGCAGGAACGGCCTTCCAGCCTTCGCCTCGGCCGCCGCGCGCACGCGCTCGACAGCGGTTTCGAAATCATAGATCGGATCATCGCGCCGGCCCGTGGCATCCTCGATCGAGCCGCCGGCGAGACCGGTCTCGATCGCAAGCCGGATCGTCAGCGCACAGTCGCCGGGCGCATCGCCGAAACCGTTCTCAAGGTCGGCGGAAACCGGCAGATCGGTGGCCTCCACGATCGCCCTTGCGTTGGCAAGTATCTCCTGGCGCGACAGATCTGCCGCCGAATCGCTGCGCCCCAGTGAAAACGCCAACCCCGCGCTGGTGGTCGCGAGCGCCTCGAAACCAAGATTGGCGAGCAGGCGCGCCGTTCCGGCATCCCATGGATTGGGCATCACGAAAGCGCCGTCGCGTGAATGCAGCGCCCTGAAACGCTCGAATTTCTCTGCCTGTGTTGTCATGACCCCTCCTTGACATGCAGACTTGACATATAGAACATATAGTGAACATAATGACTTGTAAAGGGGGCTGATTTTTGCATTCCGGCAGAAGGCCAAGAACAAACGGGGAGGGTGATGCGTTGGTTCTTCAAAGCGGAGACATTGATGCATTTCGAAAATCTCACACTGATCTGGCTGACGGTGCTGTTTTTGCTCGCCGGCGCGGTCATTCTTGGTTGCGGCGTGAAGATTACCGGCGTCGCCGACCGTATTGCCGACCGCACCGGGCTGGGCGAGGCGCTGATCGGCGGGTTGTTGCTTGGCGCCGCGACGTCGCTTTCCGGCACGGTGGTATCGGTCACCTCGGCGCTCGATGGCCGGGCGTCGCTCAGTTTTTCCAACGCCGTGGGCGGTATCGCCGCGCAAACGGCGTTTCTGGCGCTTGCCGACATGATCTATCGGCGGGTGAATCTCGAGCATGCGGCGGCCGATCTTTCAAACCTTTTCCAGGGCGCGCTGCTGGTGCTGCTGCTCAGCATGCCGCTATTGGCCTACGCTTGGGCGGAAATCACGCTGTTTGCGGTCAGTCCCGTCTCGTTCGCCATTTTCGGCGTCTATATCGCGGGCGTCGTGGCCTCCAAAAGGGTGCGCGACGAGCCGATGTGGAAGCCGGTGGGCACCCACGAAACACGCTCCGACCAGCCCGAGGAAGAAGAAAGCGATACGCGTGGAAATGTCGGCATTTTCGCGGTGTTCATCGCGCTGATGTTGCTGATGGGGATCGCCGGTTATGTGATTTCTCAGATCGCGGCCGTGATCACGGATCGCTACAGCCTATCCGCCTCGCTCGTCGGCGCGCTGATGACGGCGGTGGTGACCTCGCTGCCAGAACTGGTAACGACGCTTGCGGCGGTCAAGCGCGGCGCCCTTCAGCTCGCCGTCGGCGGCATTATCGGCGGCAACACTTTCGATACGCTGTTTTTGACGCTGTCCGATATCGCCTATCGCGACGGGTCGCTCTATCATGCGATCGGCAAGGACGATCTGATCTGGCTTGCCGTCGGCCTGTCGGCGACCGCGATCCTGCTTCTCGGCCTGATCGTGCGCCAGAAGGCCGGCCCCGGCAGCATCGGGTTCGAAAGCGCGGGCATTCTTGTTCTTTATTTCGGCGCGATCGCGATAACGGCTTTCTGAGCGGACTTGTCAACGACCCGCAATCAGGCCATATCTCATCGAACCGATTAGTTCGATATATTTTATTAGGTGGCTTCATGCTTGTTCATTATCTGGAAGATTCCCGTGCGCATCGCATTCTCTGGCTGCTCGAGGAACTCGGGGTCGACTATGAAATCAAGCGCTACAAGCGCGGCGAGAACATGAGCGCGCCGGAGGAGTTGAAGCAGGTTCATCCGCTCGGCAAATCGCCGATTATCGAAGACGAGGGGCGGATCGTCGCCGAAAGCGCCGCGATCGTCGACTACCTGATCGACCGTTACGGCGAGGGCAGCGGCCTGAGGCCGGAGCCGGGCACGGACGAGGCGCTGCGCTATCGCTACTGGCTGCACTATTCGGAAGGTTCGGCAATGCCGCTTCTGATCATGAAGCTGGTGTTCCAGAAAATCCCGGAGCAGGGGCCGCGCCTGATAAGGCCGCTGATGAAGATGATCTCCAAGGGTGTGACATCGAAACTCACGGACCCGCAATTGAAGACCCATGGCGCCTTCTGGGAGAGCGAATTGCAGCGCGACGGCTGGTTTGCGGGAGCGAATTTCACCGCCGCCGATATCATGATGAGCTTTCCGATCGAGGTCGGCATGGAGCGGATCCCGTTCGACCAGCGGCCGCAGGCCGTGCTCGACTATCTGGTCAATATTCACGCCCGCCCGGCCTATCGCCATGCGCTGCAGCGCGGCGGCGCCTATCGCTACGGCGGCAATCCGATTTCGTGAGATCAGCCTGCGGGCGCGGCTCGCACGGATTACCGGATCCGGCCTGTCGGCCTGCCTACAAGGGTGGCAATTGCCGAAAAAAGAAGCTAAGGAATTTTTGCCGCCCGGGCCCCGCTATTGTCTGGCCCCGGCGTGTCAGCTTCTGGTGAATTTCATGTCTGTCGCAATGCCTTCTGCGCAAGCAGCCGGCCATTCATGGTTCTCCCACCTCCGGGAAACCCTCGCCCTCGGCATCCCCCTCATCGGCGCGCAACTGGCCCAGCAGGGCATCAATGCCACCGATATCGTCATCCTCGGCCAGTTGAGCGCGCTCGATCTGGCGGCGACCGTGCTCGCCACCCAGTATTTCTTCACGATCTTCATCACCGGCGCGGGCCTTGCCATCGCCGTCATGCCGATGGTCGCGCAGGCCTATGGCCGCGGCGACGAGGTTGCGGTCCGCCGCGCCATGCGCATGGGGATGTGGGCGTCGATCATGTTCGGCGTGCTGGTCCAGCCGCTGTTTTTCTGGTCGGGACCGATCCTGCTTTCGCTCGGGCAGGAGCCCGAGGTGGTCGAACTTGCCGCGCGCTACCTGCACATTGTCGGTTTCGCGATCTTTCCGGCGCTGGTGTTTTATGTCCTGCGCTCGCTGGTGAGCGCCACCGGCCGCGCAAGCGTGGTGCTGTGGGTCACGGTGATGATGCTGGTGCTCAACGCGGCGCTTGCCTATGTGCTGGTTCTCGGCCATCTCGGCCTGCCTCAACTCGGGATTCGCGGCGCGGCGATCGCGGCGCTGGCCGTGCAGGCGTTCGGCTTCTTCTATCTGGTGTTTTATATCGAGCGGGACCGGGAGCTTGCGGGCTACCAGCTGTTCGTGCGGTTCTGGAAAGCGGATTGGCAGGCGCTCTGGGAAGTGATCATGCTCGGCCTTCCGATCGGGATCGCCGTGCTGGCGGAGGTCTCGATGTTTACCGCGTCGTCGATCCTGATGGGCCAGCTTGGCGCGATCCCGCTTGCCGCCCACGGCATCGTGCTGCAACTGGCGTCGATCGCCTTCATGGTGCCGCTCGGCCTGTCGCAGGCAGGAACGGTCCGGGTCGGCATCTTTCATGGGGCGGGCGATCGCGCCAACGTCATCCGGGCTTCGGTGACGGTGATGGCGATCGCGGTCTGTTTCGCCGTTTCAAGCGGCCTTGTCTTCGCGCTCGCGCCGGTCCCGCTCGCCTCACTGTTCATGGATACCAGCCTGCCGGAGGCGCCGCTGGTGCTGGCCTATGCCACGCCGCTGCTGATGGTGGCCGCGCTGTTCCAGCTTCTCGATGGCGGCCAGGCGACGATGAACGGGTTGCTGCGCGGGCTGAAGGATACGCGGGTGCCGATGGTTCTGGTGCTGGTCGCCTATTGGGGCATCGGCCTGCCGCTCGCCTGGCTGATGGCGTTTCCGTTCGGGCTCCAGGGCGTCGGTATCTGGGTCGGCTTCCTGGTGGGGCTGGGCGCGGCCATGGCGATGTTGTCATGGCGCTACTGGAAGATGCTGCGCGCCGCGCCGTCGCCAGTCTGAGAGCGTAGATCGGCCGTCATCGCCGTCGCAGGGAACGAAGCGTCCTTGCGACGGCATGATTGTCGGCCGACCGCTTATTTCGGCGAAATCATCAGTTCGGGGCGGACGATCTCGTCATATTCCTCGGCGGTAACCAGACCCGTCGCCAGCGCTTCCTCGCGCAGCGTGGTGTTGTTCTTGTGGGCGGTCTTGGCGATCTTGGCGGCGTTGTCGTAGCCGATCTTCGGGGCGAGCGCGGTCACCAGCATCAGCGAGCGGTCGAGGCCGGCCTTGATGTTGTCCTTGCGCGCCTCGATCCCGACCACGCAATGGTCGGTGAAGGAGCGGGCGGCGTCGCCGAGAAGCTGCACCGACTGCAGGAAGTTGTAGGCCATCATCGGATTGTAGACATTGAGCTCGAACTGGCCCTGGCTGCCGGCAAAGCCGATCGCCGTCTGATTGCCGGCGATGTGGGCGCAGACCTGGGTCATCGCCTCGTTCTGGGTGGGGTTGACCTTGCCGGGCATGATCGACGAGCCGGGCTCGTTTTCCGGCAGGGACAATTCGCCGAGACCCGAACGCGGGCCGGAGGCGAGGTAGCGGATATCGTTGGCGATCTTGAAGCAGGCCATGGCGGCCGCGTTGATGGCCCCGTGGGCAAACACCATGGCGTCATGGGCGGCGAGCACCTCGAACTTGTTCGGGGCGGTGACGAACGGAAGCCCGGTGATCCCGGCGACTTCTTCGGCGACCTTCTCGGCAAAGCCGATCGGCGCGTTGAGGCCGGTTCCGACCGCCGTGCCGCCCTGGGCAAGCTGGTAGAGGCCCGGCAGCGTCAGCTCGATGCGGGCGATCGCCGAGGCAACCTGCGCCGTATAACCCGAAAACTCCTGTCCCAGCGTCAGCGGGGTGGCGTCCTGGGTATGGGTGCGGCCGATCTTGATGATGTCGGCGAATTCTTTCTCCTTGGCGGCAAGCGCGTCGTGAAGGTGCTTCAGGCCGGGCAGCAAATGGTGGACGATCTGCTCGGCGCAGGCGATGTGCATCGCCGTCGGATAGGTGTCGTTCGACGACTGGCTCATATTGACATGATCGTTCGGATGCACCGGCTTCTTCGAGCCCATCGTGCCGCCGAGAAGCTCGATGGCACGGTTGGAGATCACCTCGTTGGCGTTCATGTTCGACTGCGTGCCGGAGCCGGTCTGCCAGACGACCAGCGGGAAATGGTCGTTGAGCTTGCCGTCGATGACCTCCTGGGCGGCCTTAACGATCGCGTCGCCGATTTCCGGCGAAAGCCGTCCAAGCGCCATATTGGCCTTGGCGGCGGCCTGCTTGACGATGCCGAGCGCGCGGACCACCGAAAGCGGCTGTTTTTCCCAGCCGATCTTGAAATTGCCAAGCGAACGCTCTGCCTGCGCCCCCCAGTAGCGGTCGGCGGCGACTTCGATGGGGCCGAAAGTGTCGGTTTCTGTGCGGGTTGCGGTCATGTGCTTCTACTCCTGCCATTGCCCCGGTGGGCGCGGTCGTCCTGACGAAAATCGGGATATGCAATCGCGCGCGCCGTGGCGCTCTGTCAATAATTGGCGTAAACTTATTCGATTAGTATCGCGGATTGCCGACGGAAACTGAAGAAAATGCAGGCCGGCGCCTTGCCGCGCCCCAACCCTGACGCATTGTCGGGCCTATGACGGGGCCATGATTTCCGCGATGGAACCGGGGCCACGGTTTCTGCGTTGAAATCGAGAGCGTCATGCTTTGCGGCGCATGTTGCATCGCAAGAAATCTCTCGGGTTTAAGCCCCTGTTAATGGGACATTGATAGGCTGATCCGGAACGGCAATCGGCCGGCAAGCGAGCCAGGGTGTTGTTTTCCCATGACACAACCAGTGGGTTTGCGCAGCGATAGCGCAAATGTTATTGGCTCACCAACGGGCTTGCAGGTAAGATGCTAATGAAAACGTTGACTTGCAAAACGGGGTAGAACATTGCGCAGCAAACTCTCAGTTCGCGTTTCATCTGTGGCTCTGGCCGTGGCGGTGTCTGCCGCCTTTGTGCCAAGCGCGGCCAACGCCCTGACATTGATGGACATCTTGCGGGGCCGTGAGAAGGAATCGCAGCGCGCGCCGGTCGTGCAGCCGCAGCCCCAGGCGCAGCCGCAGAAGCAGGTTCAGCGCAGCTATTCCGCCCCGAAGGTCGCGCCTCCGAAATATTATACCTACCGTGCCGATTCGATGCGCCTGATCGATATCCGCGAAATCCGCGATCCGGTGGTCACCGGCTCGATCAGCCCCGATCAAGCGGATGCGGACGAAACGGCCACGGAAGTCGCCGCGCTCGACCAGGGGTCGATGACCGATGCTGTCGAGATGGAAACGACGGTCGCAATCGCTGATGACGATCCGCGGCAGTATCTCGCCGATGCCCGCGTCAAGGCCATTGATGATGTCGCTTCGGCGATCGAAGATTATTATTCGAACGGCGGCGAACTGCTCTGGGTTCAGGATGGCGTGGTTTCCCAGAAGGCGCGCGCTGCCATGAGGGCGCTCGGCAATGCCGACGATTTCGGCCTGGAGCCCGACAACTATCTGGTTCAGACGCCGGATCTCATCTCGGCCGAGAGCGAGGATGACGAAAAGGCCGCCCTGATGCAGTTCGAACTCGCGCTTTCCGCCGAAGTGCTCTCCTACATGCAGGATGCCAGGCGCGGTCGTGTCGATCCGAACCGGCTCTCGGAATTCCACGACCTGAAGCGCAACCCCGTCGACCTTGGCGAGGCGATAAACAGTCTTGCCGTGACGAATGACGTCGCCGGTCTGATGGAGAGCTATAATCCTCAGAACACGTTTTTCGAGGACCTGAAGGCGGAACTTGCCGAACTGCGCAGAACCAAAACCGAGGTTGAACCGATCGTTTTCACCGGCCGCGTGTTCATTCGCCCCGGCCAGACCGACGAGAATGTGCCGAGCCTGGTCAAGGCGATCGAGCGCAAGGCCTCGCCCGAATTCAAGATCGACCATGCCGACACCTTCGCGGCCTATGATGGCGGTGATGAATATACGCCCGAACTGGTCGCTCTGGTGAAGGACTTCCAAAAGGCGGAAGGGCTTTATGTCGATGGCATTGTCGGCTCCAACACCGTGAAGGCCTTCGACGTCGAGACCAATGACGACCGTGCCCAGAAGGTGGTCGACGCCATGGAACGCCTGCGCTGGCTGCCGGACGATTTCGGTTCGCGCTATGTCTTGATCAATCAGCCCGCCTTCCGCGTGTATTATCATGACGATAACGGCGAGAGCTTCGATATGGGCGTCGTGGTGGGCAATCCCACCAACCAGACCTATTTCTTCCGCGACGAGATCGAAACCGTCGAATTCAATCCCTATTGGGGTATTCCGCGCTCGATCGTGGTCAACGAATATCTGCCGAAGCTGCGCGCCAATCCGAGCTATTTCGACCAGATCGGCTACGAGGTCAGCTATAATGGTCGCCGGGTCTCGTCTTCTTCCGTCAACTGGGCTGCAGCCCCGATGGTCGATGTGCGCCAGCCGCCGGGCGAACGCAACGCGCTTGGCCAGTTGAAGATCCTGTTCCCGAACGATCATGCGATCTACATGCATGACACGCCGCAGAAGAGCTATTTCGAGCGCGACATGCGGGCGCTCAGCCATGGCTGCGTCCGTCTCTCCGATCCCAACAAGATGGCGGCCGCTGTTCTCGGCGTGCCGGAAGCCGATATCGAGGCCAATATCGCGACCGGCCAGAACATGCCGGTGGATGTTCCGGAAAAATTCCCAGTCTACGTTACCTATTTCACCGCCTGGCCGGATGCCGATGGAAATATTCAGTATTACGACGACGTCTATGAGCGCGACATGTATCTGAAGCGCGCCATGGATGCCGAAAGCGAGGCGCGCCTCGGCAGCTGATCGCTGCGCCCGCCGTCATGAACAAAGGCGCGTCCGTGCTGCGGACGCGCGTTCAAACGTTGACAAACCACGTTGCAGACACTTTGAGCTTGCCTGCCCCTTTTTCCGTCACCCCGGACTTGATCCGGGGTCCAGGGCTACGGAACGCCATATGTTCAAAGGGGCTATTGTTGATAGCCCTCGAAATTTGGCCCTGGATGCCGGGTCAAGCCCGGCATGACGGAAGTATCTGTCAAGGCCTTCGTCAACAAACTGAAGGCGCGTCCGCTCTGCGGGCGCGCCTTTTGCGTTGGCGCGACCGCCGTTACTTCCGCGCAATCACCGCGCGCGCCAGCTCCGGCGTCAGTTCATCGAAATGGCTGATAACGCGGTCGGCTTCCATGTCGGCGACAGGGCGGTCGGCGTAGCCGAATGTTACGGCGATGGTTGCTGTACCCGCGCCCCGTCCCGCATCGATATCGTTGGAACTGTCGCCGACCATCACCGCGTTGGCGATGTCGCCGCCGCTCAGTGCGATGGTTTCCATGACATGGCGGGGATCGGGCTTGCGGAAGGCGAAGGTGTCGCCGCCGGTGATCGCGGTGAAATAGCCGGTGAGGTCGAGCGCATCGAGCAGCGGCATGGTGAATGATTCGCGTTTGTTGGTGCACACCGCCAGTTGAAACTCCGCGGCCCTGAGCCGTTCCAGCGCCGCGACAATTCCGGGATAGGGGCGGCTTTCGCCGGGAATGCCGGCGCGATAATGGTCGCTGAAGCGTTCGAAACAGGCATCGAAGGTGTTGTCGTCGAGCGATTTGCCGCGATGCTCGAAGGCCCTTTCGATCATCACCTTCACGCCGCGGCCGACCAGTATTTTGGTATCGTCGATACCGTAGGACGCCAGTCCCGCCGGGGCGATGGCGTGGTTGAGGCTTGCGATCAGGTCCGGTGCTGTATCGATCAGCGTGCCGTCGAGGTCGAATATGGCGAGCGGTGCGGGCATTGCGCAGGTCCTTCATTTTTCGGCGGACCACACGGCCTGCCTGCTGTCTGGCCCCGGTCATAGCCCGTCGGCGGCGGGCATGCCAAGCATTTGGCGCGGCCTCGGCGCAAAAGGTCTTTTGTTTGCCACGCGTGGCGTGTAAACACCTTACCGTTAGCCAAAAGGAGCATGTGACGCATGGATGCGCGTCAATTGAAGATAAAAGCTGCGGAAGCCGCGCTTGGATATGTCGAAGACGGAATGCGGCTCGGGATCGGGACCGGCAGCACGGCGCGGGAATTCGTCGCGCTCCTCGGCGAAAAGGTTGCCGGCGGGCTCAATGTCATCGGGGTTCCGACCTCCGAGGCGACGGCCCGTCAATGCCTTGAACTGGGCATCACGCTCAACTCTCTCGACGAAACGCCGGAGCTCGATCTGACGATTGACGGCGCCGACGAGATCGATCCGGCGCTCAATCTGATCAAGGGCGGCGGCGGCGCGCTGCTGCGCGAAAAGATCGTGGCTTCCGCCTCGAAAGCCATGATCGTGATCGCCGACGAAACCAAGGTGGTTGATTGCCTGGGCGCGTTTCCGCTGCCCATCGAAGTCATGCCGTTCGGGCTCGGCGCGACCCGCCTTGCGATCGAGCGGACCGCATCGCGGCTCAATCTGTCGGGTTCACTCGAACTCCGCCATTCGGGCGACGGGCCCTATATGACGGATGGCGGACACTATATTATCGATGCATCATTTGGCCGCATTCACGATGCACAGGCATTGTCAGTCGCGCTCAACGCCATTGCCGGCGTTGTGGAGCATGGGCTGTTCATCGATATCGCGACACTCGCTATCATTGCATCCGACGGCGGTGTACGTACACTCAAAGCAACTGAGTAGACAGGAGTCCTTTATGAAAACGAAATCCAGGTTCGGCCTTTCCGTGGCCATCGCCGCGACGATTATGGGACTTGGCGCCTTTTCGGTTGCTTCTGCGCAGGATATTTCGCCTGAGCATGAGGCTGCCGCCAAAGCCGCGCTCCAGGCCCTCGGCATCAACGGCCAGTTCGACGAAATCCTACCCAACCAGGCGGATCTCGTTCAGTCCCAGCTCACGCAGGTCTATCCGAACTACCACACGATGATCGACGAGGTCGTTACCGATACCGCGATCGCGCTCGCGCCGCGCCGCGCCGATCTCGAAAAGGAAGGCGCGCAGATCTACGCCAACATCTTCACCGCGGAAGAATTGAACCAGCTTGCCGAGTTCTACAGTTCGGATGTCGGCAAGAAGTTCATCCAGTACGGACCGATCGCGGCGCGCGAACTCGGCCAGGCTGGCGACATCTGGGCACGCGGCATTGCCCGCGATCTCAATCAGCAGGCGCAGGAAGAGTTGAACACGCGTATCGAGGCCGAGGGCGGCACCCCCGTCGAGGTTCCCGAGGTTCCGGCAGCACCCGCGCAGTAACCGGCGCCAGCCGATACGTCCGCTGCATATCAGCCCGCCGGCCCGGCGGGCTTTATTTTTGGCGGAAAGTCGCCATATTCAGCCAAAACCGATTACCGAAGACCATCCCACCGCAAGGAGCCACCCCGATGACCCAATATGACTATGACCTGTTTGTGATCGGCGGCGGTTCCGGCGGGGTGCGCGCGGCGCGCGTGGCCGCAAGCCTCGGCAAAAGGGTGGCCATTGCGGAAGAATACCGGTTCGGCGGAACCTGCGTCATTCGCGGCTGCGTGCCGAAGAAGCTGTTGGTCTACGCCTCGCAATATCCCGAGCATTTCGAGGATGCGGAAGGCTATGGCTGGACCGTGGGCGAGCGCAGCTTCTCATGGCCAGCGCTGATCAAGGCCAAGGACAGGGAAATCGACCGTCTGGAAGGACTCTATCGCAAGGGGCTGGAAAACAACGGCGCCGAAATCCTCGAGACCCGGGCCGAGATTGCCGGCGAACATCGTATCCGGCTGCTGTCGTCCGGACAGGAAGTGACCGCGGAGAAGATCCTGGTCGCGGTCGGCGGCCACCCCAATCCGCATCCGGAAATGCCGGGGTCGGAGTTCTGCATCTCCTCCAACGAGGCCTTTCATCTCGAGGAACTGCCGAAATCGATCGCGATTACCGGCGGCGGCTATATCGCGGTCGAATTCGCCAATATCTTCGCCGGCCTCGGGGTCGAGACCACGCTGATCTATCGCGGCGAGGAAATCCTGCGCGGCTTCGATATGGACATGCGCACCAATCTGCGCGAGGCGATGGAGAAGAAGGGCATCCGCGTGGTCTGCCGCGACACGATCGTCGACGTCGCGCAGGCCGCTGATGGCCGGTTGAAGGCCGAGACCCATAACGGCCATGTCTTCAACGTCGACAAGGTGATGATGGCGCTCGGCCGGCAGGCGAACACCAAGGGGCTCGGCCTCGAATCCGTGGGCGTCGAGCTGGATGCCAAGGGCGCGATCATTGTCGATGATTATTCGCGCACCAATGTCGACTATATCTGGGCGCTGGGCGATGTCACCGATCGCGTCCAGCTCACCCCGGTCGCGATCCACGAGGCGATGTGCTTCATCGAGACCGAGTACAAGGATAACCCGACCAAGCCGGATCATGACCTGATCGCGACGGCGGTGTTCTCGCAACCCGAGATCGGCACGGTCGGCCTGCCGGAGCATGTCGCCGCGGAACGGTTTGAGGACATCGAGGTCTATCTCGCCAAGTTCCGGCCGATGAAGGCAACGCTTTCCGGCCGCGACGAGCGCACGGTGATGAAGCTGATCGTCAATGCGGCCGACCGCAAGGTGGTCGGCGCCCATATTCTCGGCCATGAGGCCGGCGAAATGGCCCAGCTTCTCGGCATCGCGCTCAAGGGCGGCTGCACCAAGGACGTTTTCGACCGCACCATGGCCGTCCACCCGACGGCATCGGAGGAACTGGTGACGATGTACCAGCCGAGCTACCGGGTGAAGAACGGCGAGCGGATCTAGGCCCGCTTTCCCCTCAGGAGGCGACTGATCAGCCGGGCCATCCACTGATGGCCCCGCCATTCCTCGCCCTCCAACGGGTCGGCGAGCGGGTGGCGGGGCGATCTTTTCCGGCAGCTGACGACACTGATCCAGTCGAGCATGGCGTTCTCCATTTCTGCATGACCGGGAAGCTAGGGGCAGGGCGAGGGCGGCTGTAGAGCCGCAAATGAAAGGCCTGTTTCATCCGTGAACGGTTCGTGCCGGCGGGGGAAGGCGTTATAGAATTGGGCGTTTGACAATGGAGACAGCCGATGGCCGAGGCGAGCTGGGACGATCTGCAGCTTTTCCACGTGGTGGCGGAGGCCGGCGGGCTGAGCGGCGCGGCGCAACGCACCGGCATATCCGCCCCGACGATCGGCCGGCGCATGCTGGCGCTGGAGCGCACGCTCGGGCGCTCGCTGTTTGTGCGCTCGCAGCGCGGCTATCAGCTTGCCTATGACGGCGAGGTTCTCTATGAGCGCGTTTCCCGGATGCAGGGGATTGCCGAGGATATCTCCGCGTGGCACCGCGATGCCTTCGCGCTGCCCTTCGTTTCGATCGCCATCGATGGATGGTTGTCGCCCTTCATTGCGGATCACATTGAGAGCATACGCGGTGCGGATGATGCCTTCAGCATGTGTTGCTCTTCGGCCGGCCCATCATTGGATATGAAATTTCGCGGGGCCGATGTCGCCGTTCTGTCAGCCCGTCCCGATAACGGCAATCTGGCGGTTCGGCGTGCTGTAAACGTCGCTTATGCCGTATACCGGCCTGTCGGTCCCGACCGGATCGACCTTCCGTGGATTTCGATGTCGACGGGTTCTGCCATTTCGCCGGTCGACCGCTGGGTTTTCGAGAATCACGAAGCGTCGATCATGACCTGGACAGAAGACCGGCAATTGGTCCGGACACTGGTCGCCTGCGGAGCGGGCAGGGGCATCCTGCCGGTTTATGCCGGCGATGCCGATCCGCGCCTGCAACGTGAGGGAGGCGTTATCGAAGATCTGACGCATCCGCTGTTCATCATAGCCAATGACGACGACCGGCATCGGCCCGAGGTTCGCCTTGTGATCGAACGTCTGGCGGCCTTCCTCAAGGCCGAAGCGGCACGGCTTGCCGGGCAGGCGTCGAGCTGACGAACGGGTATACAAAAAAGCCGGAAGCGTCTATAAGCGCGCCACAATGGGAGAGAGACTGGTCCGGCTCAACAAAAAGGACCGCCAAAAAGCAGGTATGAGACGATGAGCAGCGCGAAAAACTGGACACCCGGAAGTTGGCGTCACAAGCCGATCCTTCAGGTGCCGGACTATCCGGATCAGGCGAAACTCGCCGAGGCCGAGGCAGCCCTTGCGACCTATCCGCCGCTGGTGTTTGCCGGCGAGGCGCGCCGCCTGACGCGGGCGCTGGGTGAGGTCGCCGAAGGCCGCGGTTTCCTGCTCCAGGGCGGCGACTGCGCCGAAAGCTTCGCCGAGCACGGCGCCGACACGATCCGCGATTTCTTCCGCGCCTTCCTGCAGATGGCCGTGGTGCTGACCTTCGGCGCCCAGCAGCCGGTGGTCAAGGTCGGCCGCATCGCCGGCCAGTTCGCCAAGCCGCGTTCCAGCTCCAACGAAACCATCGATGGCGTGACGCTGCCGAGCTATCGCGGCGACATCATCAACGGTATCGATTTCAACGAAGAAGCGCGCATTCCCGATCCGCAGCGCCAGCTGATGGCCTATCGCCAGTCGGCCGCGACGCTGAACCTGTTGCGCGCCTTCGCCATGGGCGGCTATGCCAATCTCGAAAACGTGCATCAGTGGATGCTCGGCTTCGTCAAGGGTTCGCCGCAGGGCGAACGCTACCAGGCGCTCGCCGACCGGCTGTCGGAGACGATGTCGTTCATGCGCGCGATCGGCATCCGCGCCGAAAACAACCACGCGCTGTCGGAGACCGATTTCTTCACCAGCCACGAGGCGCTGTTGCTTGGCTATGAGGAGGCGCTGACCCGCGTCGATTCGACCTCCGGCGACTGGTACGCGACCTCCGGCCACATGATCTGGATCGGCGACCGCACCCGCCAGGCCGATCATGCCCATATCGAATATGCCCGCGGCATCAGGAACCCGCTCGGCCTCAAATGCGGTCCGTCGCTCGCCGAGGACGACCTGTTGCGGCTGATCGACGTGCTCAATCCGGAAAACGAGGCCGGCCGGCTGACGCTGATCTGCCGTTTCGGCCACGACAAGGTCGCCGACCACCTGCCGCGCCTGATCCGCGCCGTCGAGCGCGAGGGCAGGAAGGTCGTCTGGTCCTGCGATCCGATGCACGGCAACACGATCACGCTCAATTCCTACAAGACCCGGCCGTTCGAGCGGATTCTCTCCGAAGTGGAAAGCTTCTTCCAGATCCACCGCGCCGAGGGCAGCTATCCGGGCGGCATCCATATCGAGATGACCGGCAAGGACGTGACCGAGTGCACCGGCGGCGCCTGGGCGCTGACCGGCGAGGACCTGCACGACCGCTACCACACTCATTGCGACCCGCGCCTCAACGCCGACCAGGCACTGGAACTCGCCTTCCTGCTGGCCGAGCGGATGAAGACGGCCTACGAGGAAAAGAAGCTCGCGATCAACGGGTGAGGGTGGCCGGCAAACGCCGGCAGTATTCAATTCCATCTCTCCCTTGAGAGCGGGGCTATCGCATATGGCTTCGCCGCACAGCCCGCAGACCTTCTCGCCCCGGAGGGGAGAGATGTCGCGAAAGCGACAGTGAGGGGCGAGTCTATCCACACGGACGCCCTCACGAGACTGACATGCTGCTTCACCCTCACTGCCCCTTTCGGGGCATCTCTCCCGCAGGCGGGAGAGAGTATTGGGAGCAAGCCGCAAGGCCATTTGCGCTGGCCCTGCTCTCAAGGGGGAGATTGTAGGAAGCTGTCTCTTGGGCCTTAATCGCGCCTTCCTCCCTTTTCCGGTTTGATTTTTGCGGCAAAACATGGTGTCCATCCCTCGTCGGACCCGAAAGGTGGAATTGCCATGAACCGCATCAGAATCGCACTTGCCCAGCTCAACCCGACGGTCGGCGATATCGCCGGCAACCTGGAAAAGCTGCGTGCCGCGCGCAGGACGGCGGCCGAAAAGGGCGCTGACCTGCTGCTTTCGACCGAGCTGTTCATCTCCGGCTACCAGCCCGAGGACCTCGTGATGAAGCCGGCCTTTCTCGACGCCTGCCTGAAGGCGGTGGAGGAGCTTGCGAAGGATACCGCCGACGGCGGCCCCGGCGTGATCGTCGGCTTTCCGCGCCAGGGCGAGGCGGGGCGGCACAATGCGGTCGCCGTGCTCGACGGCGGCGCGATCATCGCGATCCGCGACAAGGTCGACCTGCCGAATTACGGCGAATTCGACGAGAAGCGGGTGTTTGTGCCGGGCGAAATGCCCGGCCCGGTGAATTTCCGGGGCGTGCGGATCGGCATTCCGATCTGCGAGGATATCTGGGGCGATCTCGGCGTCTGCGAGACGCTCGCCGAATCGGGCGCCGAACTGCTGCTGTCGCCGAACGGCTCGCCCTATTATCGCGGCAAGGTCGATGTCCGCCATCAGGTGGCGCTGAAGCAGGTGATCGAAACCGGCCTGCCGCTGGTCTATCTCAACACGCTCGGCGGACAGGACGAACTGGTCTATGACGGCGGCAGTTTCGGCTTCAATGCCGATCGCTCGCTTGCGTTCCAGATGCCGCAATTTGCCGAGGAGGTTCGTATTTCCGAATGGCAGCGCGGCGAGGATGGCTGGCGCGTCGAAACCGGCGAAATAACGCCGCTGCCCATTGGCGAGGCATCGGATTATCACGCCTGCGTGCTGGGCTTTGCCGATTACGTCAACAAGAACGGCTTCAAGAGCGTGGTGCTCGGCCTTTCCGGCGGCATCGATTCGGCGCTCTGCGCGGCAATCGCGGTCGATGCGCTGGGGGCGGAGCGGGTGCATTGCGTGATGCTGCCCTATCGCTACACCTCCGAGGATTCGCTGAAGGATGCCGCCGATTGCGCCCGGGCGCTCGGCTGCCGCTACGATATCGTGCCGATCGAGGAGCCGGTCACAGGCTTCCTGTCGGCGCTTGCCGACATGTTCGAGGGCACCGAAGAGGGGATCACCGAGGAAAACCTGCAAAGCCGCACCCGCGGTACGATCCTGATGGCGATCTCCAACAAGTTCGGCGCGATGGTGGTGACCACCGGCAACAAGTCGGAAATGTCGGTCGGCTATGCGACCCTCTACGGCGACATGAACGGCGGCTTCAACCCGATCAAGGATCTCTACAAGATGCAGGTCTACGGCGTCTCGGCCTGGCGCAACGGCGCGCGGCCTGACGGCATGCTCGGCCCGGACCGCGACGTGATCCCGCAAAACATCATCGACAAGAAACCGTCCGCCGAACTGCGCCCCAACCAGACCGACCAGGATTCGCTGCCGCCCTATCCGGTGCTGGACGATATTCTGGAATGCCTGGTGGAAAAGGAAATGTCGGTCGAGGCGATCGTTTCGCGCGGCCATGACGTCGAAACCGTGCACCGCATCGAGCACCTGCTCTATATCGCGGAATACAAACGCCGCCAGTCCGCGCCGGGCGTGAAGATCACCAAGAAGAATTTCGGCCGCGACCGGCGCTATCCGATCACCAACCGTTTTCGCGATCGCTGAGCCCCACGCCCGGCGCTGTAAATCTGCAGGAGGAATGTCCGGTGCGCAGCTCGGTTGAAATCCATGATATCGGAAGCAGGCTGTCGCGGGTCGTGTTCCAGTCGGATGCGCTGATCGAGGCGCCGAACTGGGCGCCCGACGGCTCCCATCTGATGGTCAACAGCGATGGCATCATGTACCGGCTGCCGCTTGCGGGCCCGCCCGCGCTTCAGCGCATCGATACCGGCTTTGCCGTCCAGTGCAACAATGATCACGGCATTTCGCCCGATGGCGCGACCATCGCGATTTCCGACAAGTGCGCATTCGGCAAGTCGGCGATCTACACGGTTGCGGCCACGGGCGGCACGCCCAGACTGGTGACGGAAAACCTGCCGTCCTACTGGCATGGCTGGTCGCCGGACGGCGCGCGTTTTGCCTATTGCGGCATCCGCGACGATGTCTTCGATATCTATACGATTGCGGCCGGGGGCGGTGCGGAACTGCGGCTCACCCATGGCGAGGGCCGCAATGACGGGCCGGACTATTCCTTCGATGGCGAATGGATCTATTTCAATTCCTCGCGCACCGGCCTGATGCAGATCTGGCGCATCCGCCCCGACGGCACGGCGCTTCAGCAGGTCACCGGCGATGATTACGGAAACTGGTTCGCCCATCCGTGCCCGACCAATGACCGCGTTATCCTGATCTCCTACGATCCGGACGTCTTCGATCATCCGCGCGACAGCCAAGTCCGGGTGCGGATGATGGATATGGACGGCGGCAATCTCGAAACGCTGTTCGAGCTCTTCGGCGGACAGGGCACGATGAATTCGCCGAACTGGTCGCCGAACGGCGATGCCTTTGCCTTCGTGCGCTACCAGCCGGCCTGAGCCGCCCGGAGCCCGCCCGGAGCCGGCATGTCATCAAGCTGCAATACGACTCTGCTTTTAACGTCTGTGACGACAACAAGGCAGGGCGGGTTGAGGGCATGGAACCCAGGCAATTCAGAACGCTGTTCATTTCCGATGTTCATCTCGGCTCCAAGGCCGCGAAAGCGGATTTCCTGCTCGATTTCATGCGCCATCATGAAGCCGAAACCATCGTGCTGGTCGGCGATATCATCGACGGCTGGCGGCTGAAGCGGAACTGGTACTGGCCGCAGGTGTTCAACGACGTTATCCAGAAATTGCTGCGCAAGGCGCGCAAGGGTACGCGCATCATCTATATTCCCGGCAATCACGACGAATTCCTGCGCAACTTCCCCGGCACCCATTTCGGCGGGGTCGAGGTGGCGGAACGGATGATCTTCGAGGCCGGCGACGGCAAGAAATATCTTGTCATCCACGGAGATGAATTCGATGTCGTCGTGCGCCATGCCCGCGTCGTCGCCTATCTCGGCGACTGGGCCTATGATGCCGCGATTGCCATCAATCACGGCCTTGCGTTCTTCCGCCGCAAGCTGGGGCTGCCCTACTGGTCGTTTTCGGCCTGGGCCAAGCTGCAGGTCAAGCATGCGGTGAACTTCATCGGCGAGTTCCAGCGCGTCGTGGTCGAGGAGGCCCGTCGCAACGAGGTCGACGGCGTGATCTGCGGCCATATCCACCATGCCGTGATCGAGGACATGGACGGCCTGCGCTACATCAATACCGGCGACTGGGTGGAGAGCTGCACGGCAGTCGCCGAGCATTTCGACGGCACGTTCGAACTGATCTCCTGGCAGAAGATCGAATCGGTCGAGCTGCCTGTCGCGGCCGAACAGATCGAGGCCGATCCGCTGCCGCTGCTCCTGGCCGCCGGAGACAAGAGCCGGGCCGCCTGAACGCGGCGTGAAGCTATCCCATACACATTGAAAAGACTTGCAATCTCGCACGGGCCGTGAAAAGCCTAGCAAATGTTATTTGCAGGGTTGCGCCTTGGCCTGCGCGCGCCGGTTCTGACAGGCCGGGCCGCTGGCCGTTCGATCGGTCAGATCGCGGTGCCAGCCCGTTTCAAGAGCGCACGAAACTGGATACTGGCTTTTGCTGAACGCGGATAATTCCAAAGCCTCTCTGACCTTCAAGGCCAACGAGCAGCCAGTCGCGCTTGTCTTTGAAGGCGACTGGACCGTTCACAATGCGTCCGCGCCTTACGGCGAACTCGACGGGATCAGCGGCAAGCTGAAAGGGGCCGGGGGCGGCACGGTGGTGTTCGACCTCTCCGGCCTCGGACTGATCGATACCGCCGGCGCCTGGATAATCCGCGAGGTCGAGGCCGAATGCCGCAAGGCCGGCCTCGAGATCGAAATGCACGGCATGACGGACCGTCTTGAGGAACTGATCGAGGCTATCCCCGAAAGCCTGCCGGAGCCGGAGGAACAACCGGTCAAGCGCCGCTCGGCCGTGGAATACGTGCTGGAGCCGATCGGCATTTCGGCGGTCGCGGCCGGTCGCGACATCTATGCCGGCGTCGGTTTCTTCGGCGCGCTTTTCGTCGGGCTTGGCGAACTGTTTTCAAGGCGCGGCGGCGTCAACATGGCCGCGATCGCTGCCCAGATCGACAATATGGGCGTGCGCGCGGTGCCGATCATCGCGCTGATGTCGTTTTTGGTCGGCGCGATCATTGCCCAGCAGGGGGCGTTCCAGCTCAGCTATTTCGGCGCCGAACTGTTCGTGGTCGATCTGGTCGGGATCCTGCAGCTGCGCGAGATCGGTGTGCTGTTGACCGCGATCATGATTGCCGGCCGTTCGGGAAGCGCGATCACCGCCGAAATCGGCGCGATGCGCATGCGCGAGGAAATCGATGCGCTGCGCGTGATGGGGTTCGATCCGATCTCCGTGCTGGTGTTTCCGCGCATGCTGGCGCTGCTGATCGCACTGCCGCTGTTGACGGTGCTGGCGAACTTTGCAGCCCTTGTCGGCGCTGCGGTGGTGGTGGATCTCTATGCCGGCATTACGCCTGAAACCTTCCTGCAGCGGCTTCAGGAGGCGATCGATCTTGCCGACCTGATCTCGGGCCTCGCCAAGGCGCCGGTGATGGCACTGATCATTTCGATCGTTGCCGCGCTTGAGGGCATGAAGGTCGGCGGCAGCGCCGAATCGCTTGGTCAGAAGGTCACGGCGTCGGTGGTGAAGTCGATCTTCGTCGTGATTCTCGCCGACGGCATATTCGCGATCTTCTACGCCGCCATCGATTATTGAGGAGCTGAGGTGAATATCGAAGAGCAACCGCAGGGCGACAGGGACAGGGTGCTCAGTGTGCGCGGCCTCACCGTGGGCTTCGGCGGGCCGACCGTGCTCGAAAATCTCGACCTCAATGTCTATCGCGGCGAAATTCTCGGCTTCGTCGGAGGGTCGGGCACGGGTAAATCCGTGCTGATGCGCACCGTTTTGCGGTTGAACAAGCGTCAGGCGGGAACGATCAGCATTTTCGGCAAGGATTTCGATCATCTGAGTTACGAGGAACGGCTGGCGGTCGACATGCGCATCGGGGTGCTGTTTCAGCACGGCGCGCTGTTTTCGGGTCTGACCGTGCTTGAAAACGTGCAGGTGCCGATGCGCGAATATCTCGACCTGCCGAAAAAGCTGATGGACGATCTGGCCCGGCTGAAGATCGAGATGGTGGGGTTGAGGCCGGAGGCGGCCGAGCGCTATCCGTCCGAGCTTTCGGGCGGGATGATCAAGCGCGCCGCGCTCGCCCGCGCGCTCGCGCTCGACCCGGACCTCGTCTTTCTGGACGAACCGACATCGGGGCTCGATCCGATCGGAGCGGCGGAGTTCGATGAACTGATCGCCAGACTGCGTGACACTTTGGGCCTGACGGTCTATATGGTGACCCATGACCTCGACAGCCTGCACGCCGTTTGCGACAGGATCGCGGTTCTGGGCAAGAAGAGAGTCCTGGTCGAGGGCACGCTGGACAAGCTCCTCGCCTTCGAGGACCCCTGGGTACAGAGTTATTTCAGGGGCAAACGATCCCGCGCCATTTTCGGCGCCGGCCAGAATAGCCAATAGCGCGGACGGGCAATTATGGAAACCAAAGCAAATTATACCGTTGTCGGTTTTTTCGTCCTGCTGGTGCTGGCGGCTGGGGCAGGCTTCATCTTCTGGATGCAGGAATATGGCCGCCAGGGGCCGGTCGCCGAGCTTATCGTGCGGATACCCGGTTCCGCGAACGGCCTCAGCGTCGGTTCGGCGGTGCGCTTCAACGGCATCCAGGTCGGCTCGATCAAGTCGCTGGAGATTGACCCGAGCGATGCCCGCTACACCATGGCGCGGACCCAGGTGAAGGCCGATACGCCGGTGTACAAGACGACGACCGCGAAACTGGAACTTCAGGGACTGACCGGTACCGGCTACATCGAACTGTCGGCCAATGGCGAACAGGGCAACAATATCCTGCAGGAATCCCTGAGTACGGAAGTGCCGGCGGAACTGACGGCCGATAAATCGGGCCTCTCCAACCTGCTGACCACCGCCGACCGGATCATGAAGCGTCTCGACGACACGGTCGGCCAGGTGCAGAAGCTGGTGGATGACGTCAGCACGCCGCTGACCCAGACAGTCAAGAATATCGACACCTTCACCGGCGCTCTTGCCGACAATTCCGACCAGATCGGGGAATTCCTCGAATCCATAGGCAGGATGTCCGATACTGTCGACGGGCTCGCCGGACGCCTCGACAAGACGGTGGCCTCGCTCGACGTCCTGATCAAGGCCGTCAATCCGGAGGAGATCGATAAGATCATTACCAATGCCGGGACGATCACGTCCAACGTTGCCGTCGCCTCGAAAAATCTGGAAGAAGTCATTACACAGTTTGGCGACGCTATCGAAAGCTATGCCACCTTCGGCAAAACGGCACAGGATGTGTTCAAGAAAGTCGACACGATCGTCACCGCGATCGACGCCGCAAAGGTTGGCTCCTCGGTCGATGATCTCTCGGTTGTGATGGCGGATGCGAAGGTCGCCGTCGCTTCCGTCAAGAACGTGGCCGATTCGATCAATGCCAAGACCCAGAGCATCGACACCGCGATCGAAAACGTCTCCAACATGTCGATCAAGCTCAACCAGGCATCGACGCACGTGAACGAAATCCTGGTGAAGGTCGACAATCTGCTCGGCTCCGACAATGTCGATTCGCTTTCCGATCAGGCGCGCGAAACGCTGGCCTCGGTGAAGCAGGCGGCCGAGACGCTGAATGCCCGGATCGGCCCGATCACGGCGAATATCGAAGACTTTTCGGGGTCCGGCCTCAGGGATGTGCGCGCGCTGGTCACCGATACCCGCCGCACGGTGGAAAGCCTCAACCGCACGATCGAATCGATCAGCAACGATCCGCAGCAGTTCATCTTCGGTTCGGACAGCGTGAAGACCTATGACGGGCGCAAGCGTTATTGAACCGCCGGTGTAAAGCCAGAACGGTTGCCGGTTCTGGTTGCAATCCGACGCCTCCGAGAAGAAACAAAAGTGTCAGGCCTTTGCAATCGCTATCGTATGCCTTAGTTCTGATGGATACCGATACGGTCAGGCCGGAGAAGTTGAATAGATGTTTTTTGCCGCGATAGATAAAACCGGAGTGGGGCCGTTTCTCGCGCTCGGCCTGCTGGCGGCGGGAGTGAGCGGCTGTGCGTTGCGCCCGGCCCCGGACACGTTCGATCTGTCCGCCCAGCCGGTCGTTGCCTTCAATACCCCGAAAGCCCTGCGCTCCCAGCTTCTGGTGCCGACGCCGTCGGCAATCCAGGTGCTCAACAATCGCGGCATCGTCGTCCGTCTCGGGGGCGCGGAGCTGCGTTATCTTGCCGGCGCCCAGTGGAGCGATCAGCTTCCCGTGGTGATCCAGGCGCAGCTGGTGGCGGGGCTGGAGAACACAGGGCTGTTCGCCGGCGTCGGCATGCCGGGGCAGGGGCTTGCGATCGATTATCAGGTCGTGGTCGAGGTCCGCGAATTCGCGATCGACGCTGCGGGTCCCGGTTCCGCCAATGTCGAGCTCTCGGTCAAGCTGCTCGATGACAGGACCGGCATCGTGAGAGCGCAGAGGCTGTTCTCGGCAAGCGCCGCCGTCAACGCCAGCGCCTCCAGCGCCGTTCTCGTCGCCGCCCTCGACGACGCCTTCTCCAAGGTCCAGTCCGAAATCGTTGCCTGGATCGCATCCACGCTTTAGACGGGAGGCCTCTCGGCTATCAGACGGTCATGGCCAAGCGCACTGCCGTCCGGCTTTGCGCGGTGGTGGCAGCCATCAATCTCTCCCCTTGAGGGAGAGATGCCCCGACAGGGGCAGAGAGGGGTGAATCCTTTCCGAGAGCACGGCATTTGCGGCTTATGCCCATTACCCCTCTCTGTCGCGTTCGCGACATCTCCCCCTCAAGGGGGGAGATTGGGGCTGAGAGGCCTAAAAGAAACCGACAATCAGAGGACGGCTGAAAGTCTTTCAAGCCGAACTGTAGCGCACCCGGCCCGAGGTTTCGCCGAGAGAGCGGAATGCGCCTCAGATCGCGTCGGTCCACTCAAGCAGTGCGGTTGCGACGGCGGGGAGGTCTTCCATGCGGTGGATCACCGTTTCGGCGCCGGCTTCCGTCAGCTTGTCGGCGTGGGTCGGCGTGGTGTGCGATGCGCCGGTGAAACCGACGACGCGCATGCCGGCGGCCTTGGCGGCGGTGACGCCGTGAACCGAATCCTCGATCACCAGCGTGTTGCGCGGGTTTGCGCCCATTTTCTCCGCGCCGTGGAGGAAGATGTCAGGCTTGGGCTTGACCCTGTCCGGTCCAAGGCTTTCGGCGGAAAAGATATCGGGCTCGAAGATATCGAGCAGGCCGGTCTTGGCGAGCATCATGCGTATGCGTTCGGGCGTCGAGTTCGAGCAGATGCAGTGCGGTTCGGAAAGCTGGGCGACGGCCTCGCGCACGCCGGGGATCGCCTGCAACTCGCGCTTGATCCGCTCATCCAGCTTGGCTGTCGCCAGATCGAGAAGGGCAGCGGAGAGCGGAATATTGGCCTCGTCCTCAACCGCCAGCAGAATGTTGCGCCAGGTCATGCCGGAAAAGCGCTCGCCGATCTCGCCGGCGGTGATCGGATAACCGGCATCGCTCAGAAGCCTTGCCTCGACCTGAGCGGCGAGAATTTCCGAATCGACCAGAACGCCGTCGCAGTCGAAGATGATGAGGTCGTAACGGGCCATTTCGTAATCCTGTAAAAAGTAGCGGGCGGGCCGCACATAAACCTGTTCGCGCGCGAGATCAAATCGGCCTTCGGTCGCGGGTTTCGATAAAACGCTCGACCAATGTCTGAAGCGTGGCGGAAAACAGCGGTATGCCGCCGCTGCGCCAGCCGAGCGCGTTGAGACGCGTCGTCATCATGGCGCTCACCGCGCTCTGATCGGCGCGTGGGGGCAGGGGGTGTGAGGATTGCAGCGCCGCCTTCAGCGGCGCGAGGATGGTGTGGTGGTCGGTGACGATATCGGACACATGAAACGTCTTGCCCGAAATCTTCGGGATCGGTGCGTCGAGCACTGTCAGGATCGCGCCGGCGAGATCGCGGCCATGAACCTCGCTGCCCGCCCGGGCGGCAATGTCTTCGCCTGCGGCATAGCGTTCAAACAGCGCCTCCCACTTGTTGGGAAGCAGATCGCCGTACACCCCGGTGGCGCGCAGGCTGACCGGGATGAAGCCGGGACGGGCAAGGGCGGAAAGCGCCTGTTCCGCGTCCCATTTCGCCTTGCCGTAGAGGCTTTGCGGCTGGGGCGGGATCGTTTCGGGCAGTGGGGTTCCAGCCGGATAGCCGTCGAAGACCGCGCGGCTCGACAGAAAGAAGACGTGCTTGACGCCCGCGCGGCAGGCGGCTTCGAACAGCGCGATGCTGCCCTCGACATTGCGTGTCAGGAAACCGGCCGGATCGTCACCCTCGCCGCCGCGATAGCGTCCGGGCGCGTGGGAGAAGGCGGCGTGGACGAAGACATCGACGCCTGCGAAAAAACCGTCGGAGATCGATCCGCCGAGTTCCAGCGGCAGAAACCCGACCGGCGCCGTGAACAATCCCGGTTCCGGCGGCCGGCGGCCGGCGATGCTGACCCGGTGGCCTGCCGCAAGGCACTCCTCGGTGATATAGCGCCCGACAAGACCCGTTCCGCCGCTGACGAGAATGCGTTTCATGCCGGTTTGGTCGGGTTTTCGAGCGTGGCGATATCGGGGATGCCGTCGCCGTCGAAATAGGCCCACCAGAGATCGATCAGCGGCTTCAGCTGTTCTGCGCGCGGGTGGTCGTCCTCCCACGGCTTTTCATACTGGTAGTGCAGGACGCCGATGTCGGACCAGTTCCACAGTTCCGGCATGTTGAACCAGACATATTGCAGCATGTTCATGAACACCGGCAGGCCGTGCCAGTCGGGGAAAAATGCCTGCAGGAAAGTCTGGTCGGTGCGCTTCCAGAAGGCTTCGGGCTGGTCGAGAGCGGCAAGCATGGCGGCAAACGTCTCCACGTCCGGGCGCGCCACGAACACGCCCGAATTCATCCGGTGAAAATCCGCAAGACTTTCATAGACATTGGGTGCCGCGGAGAATTCCGGATAGAAAAACAGCTTGTCGATATTCTTCAGCACCAGCGCATCGGCGTCGATGAACACGGCTGCGTGGTACTCGACCAGTTGCCACAGGCGCAGCTTGCAGAAATTGTCGAGCGGGGTGTGGAAACCGGGCTTGCGGCCCTTGGTGAAGGGGGCCTCGCCATGAATGTTCTTGCGCGCGTGGCGCTCGTTGAATGCATCGGACAGCGGCAGATGGTCGACGCCGATCAGTCGGCAGCCGAGATCGGCGAGATGCTTCAGCCCTTCTTCGGGCGCACCGCCGGTATGCAGCACCACGACATCCGCCGGCGT
Source organism: Martelella sp. NC20 (assembly GCF_013459645.1). NCBI lineage: Bacteria > Pseudomonadati > Pseudomonadota > Alphaproteobacteria > Hyphomicrobiales > Aurantimonadaceae > Martelella > Martelella soudanensis. The sequence goes on along the minus strand of NZ_CP054861.1, from coordinate 4,469,463 downwards.
ACCGGTCAGGAAGATCGAGCGCGCCAGCGCCAAGGCGCCCATGGCGTAGTCGTTATTGGTGACCAGCGTCACGAAGGCGAAGGGATATTTGGCGTCCACGTTGCGGTGGACGCCCTCGTTTGCGGGATCGCTCATGGTCTCACGAAACCGATTTCAGCGACTTGCCTTCCGGATCGCGGTTGATCTTGGTCGCGATATCCTTGGTCCAGGCGGAAACGGCCGGAACGCGTTTGCGATCAACGCGGTAGGCGTATTTCTTGGCGATATCGACAATCTCGCCGAGCAGGCCTTCCTTCAGCGTGATCGGGTTGAGGCCGAGTTCCAGGAACTTGTCGTTCTTCACGATCAGATCGTTTTCCGGCGCTTCCTTGCGCGGGTTCGGCAGCCAGGCGATCTCGACGCCGGACATCTCGGAAATCATCTTCGCCAGATCGCGGACCCGGTGGGTCTCGGTCATCTGGTTGAAGATCTCGACGCGCGCGTTCTTCTCCGGCGGATTGTTGAGCGCGAGCTCGATGCAGCGCACCGAGTCCTGGATGTGGATGAAGGCCCGGGTCTGGCCGCCGACGCCGTGGACGGTCAGCGGATGACCGATCGCCGCCTGAATCAGGAAGCGGTTCAGCACCGTGCCGTAATCGCCGTCATAATCGAAGCGGTTGATGAGCTGCGGGTGGCGCTTGGTCTGCTCGGTGTGGGTGCCCCAGACGATGCCCTGGTGCAGGTCGGTGATTCTCAGCCCGTCATTCTTGGCATAGAAGGCGAACAGCAACTGATCGAGGCACTTGGTCATGTGGTAGATCGAACCGGGGTTCGACGGGTAAAGAATTTCCTGGGAGACCTTGTCGCCCGAATTGGTGGTGATATCGACAGGGAGATAGCCTTCCGGGATCGCCGCGCCCACCGTCGAATAGCCGTAGACGCCCATCGTGCCGAGATGGATGACATGGGAATCGAGATCGATCTCGACCAGCGCGTTCAGGAGGTTGTGGGTCGCGTTGACGTTGTTGTCGACCGTGTAGTTCTTGTGGCGGTCGGTCTTCATCGAATAGGGGGCGGCGCGCTGCTCGGCGAAATGGATGATCGCGTCCGGGCGCTCCTCGACGAGCCACTGCTTCAGGATTTCATAATCCTTGGCAAGGTTGATGAGGTGAAAATGGATGCGGCGGCCGGTCTCGGCATGCCAGATGCGGGTGCGTTCCTGGATCGAGTCCATCGGCGTCAGCGACTGGACGCCAAGCTCGGTATCGATCCAGCGGCGGGAAAGGTTGTCGATGATGTGCACTTCGTGCCCGGCGTCAGACAAATGCAGCGACGTCGGCCATCCGATAAATCCGTCTCCGCCCATAATCGCTATTTTCATCGAGCTTCTCCGATCCGTTCTAACGATTTCAATCAATGCGCTGTTGTTTGGACGCACTCTAAACGCTTTTATTATGACATAAATGCAATGTTTTTTTTAAGCAATCGCCACAGGCTGTGGGAAACCTGCTTCGGGATTGTCGTATTGCGCGGCGGAATGTGTTGACCTAGTTATGTCCGGATTTCTGACGAACGAGGCGGACATGGCCGAAATCGATGGCGCCGGCCTGAGCGGCTGGCTGGAAAACGGGACGCATCACCTGCGTCAGCGCGTCTATTACGAGGACACGGATTTTTCCGGCGTCGTCTATCACGCGCGCTATCTGCATTTTTTCGAACGCGGCCGCACCGATCTCCTGCGCTGCCTCGGCGTCGAGCAGCGCGTGTTGCATACGATCGACGAGGAGGGCCTCGCCTTCGCGGTGCATCACATGGACCTGAAATTCGTGCGCCCGGCGCGGATGGATGATATCCTCGAAATCACCACCAGAACCGCGAAAGCGACGGGCGCGCGCATGGTGCTCGAGCAGGCGATCCACGCCAACGGCCAGTTGCTGACCACGGCCACCGTCACCGTGGTGGTGATCAACAAGGCCGGACGCGCGCGCCGCATGCCGGACGATCTGGCCGCGACGCTGCTTGCAGGGCAGCAGCGATAGAGCGTCGGGCGAAAAAGTGGAATCCGGTTTTTCGTTAACCCGACGCGTCAAGATAAAGAAACTGGAGCGTCGGGCGAAATAGGCCGGAAGCCCCTGTAGGATGGGCTTGATAAAACATGAGTATTATGTGAAGGAATTTGCGCCGCCGCGGTGCGTGTGGTGCGGTTCAAGCCTTGTCCCAAAGGGCTGGCGATAAAATCGTAACACGGCGTTAACCATGTTCGGTTATTCTGCGAAAAGCGGAATTTTAGTCGGTTTGCCTAGCTTTCACCATGATTTTCAAGGACAGGAAGCAAAGATGCGAATCCACTTAAATTCCAAGTTGAACAAACCGGCGTCTCGCAGGCGGCTCTAACCATATCGCCCGGCTTGTCGGGCCAATCTATTCAAGGACTTCGTCATATGGAACAGCTTGGGTTGGAAGCTACGCACGCCGATGTCGGCCTTCTGGCGCTTTTCTGGCAGGCCGGATTCGTCGTCAAGCTCGTGATGCTGGGACTGATCGCCGCTTCGGTGTGGACCTGGGCGATCGTGATCGAAAAGATCATCGCCTACAACAAGGAACGCCGCGCCTATAATCAGTTCGAGGATGCGTTCTGGTCGGGCACCTCGCTTGAGAAGCTTTACAGCAATCTTTCGGATCGCAAGACCAGCGGCATGGCCGCCGTGTTCGTCTCGGCGATGCGCGAGTGGAAGAAATCGTTCGAGCGCGGCGCGCGCGCGCCGATGGGCCTGCAGATGCGCGTCGAAAAGGCGATGGATGTCGCCATCCAGCGCGAGGCCGAAAAGCTTGAAGCCCGGCTCGGCTTTCTGGCCAGCGTCGGTTCCGCCGCGCCCTTCATCGGCCTTTTCGGCACTGTGATCGGTATCATGACCTCGTTCCAGGCGATCGCCGGATCGAAATCGACCAACCTCGCCGTGGTTGCCCCCGGTATCGCCGAAGCTTTGCTTGCCACCGCCATCGGCCTGGTCGCGGCCATTCCGGCCGTCATTGCCTACAACAAGTTCTCCGCCGATTCCGGAAAGCTTGAAGGCCGCATGGAAGGCTTTGCCGACGAGTTCTCATCCATCCTGTCGCGTCAGATCGACGAGAAGCTGCAGTCGCGTCCGGCTGCCGAATAGCGAGGGGAGAACCTACGATATGGCTATGTCCATAGGATCAGGCGGCAAGGCCGGCGGCCGTGGCCGCAGGCGCAACAAACGCCGTCCCGTCAGCGAAATCAACGTCACGCCTCTGGTCGACGTCATGCTGGTGCTTTTGATCATCTTCATGGTCGCGGCGCCGATGATGACGGTCGGCGTGCCGATCGACCTGCCGGAAACCCAGGCCCAGGCGATGAATTCGGATACCCAGCCGATCACCATCTCGGTCAATCCCGACGGCCAGATTTTCCTTCAGGAAACCGAGATCGGCCTCGATGAGGTCGTGCCCAAGCTGGAGGCGATCGCCACCACCGGCTACAACGAGCGCATCTATGTGCGCGGCGACGCCAATGCCGATTACGGCACGGTCATGAAGGTGATGGCCCGGATATCTTCCGCCGGGTTCAAGAATATCGGACTTGTAACGCTGCAGGAACAGGATGGTTGATCTCAACCCATGAAGCGCAGCCTTGCCATTTCATTTCTGTTGCACTGTCTGGTCATCGGCTGGGCAGTGCTTGTGCTTGGCGCGCCTTCATCGCTTGAAGTGGCCGATGTCGATGCGCTTCCGGTGACGCTGATCCCGGTCGAGGACATTACCCAGGTGCAGGAAGGCGACGAGACGGCGGAAATCGCCGATATTGCCGCCCCGGTTCCGACGCGGCGGCCGCAGGAGGTTGCCGAGGCGCAGAATGTCGGCGACAACAAGATCGACCTCGATACCGATACCAACGCGACGCCGGACGATATCGCGCAGGAGCAGGCAGCCCTGCCGACGCCCGCCGCCGAACCGACTCCGGAACCCGCGCCGGTGGAAGAGCCTGCGTCCGAACCGCCGCCGCCCGCGCCCGAACCCGCCCCTGTTCCCGAGCCCACGCCAGCGCCGGAACCCACGCCGGAACCAGCACCGGCTCCTGAACCGGCACCGGCGCCAACGCCCGAGCCGACGCCTGCCTCTGAGCCGACGCCCGCGCCGGAGGCGAGCCAGCCCGCCGCCGAGACGCCGCCTGAACCGGAGCTTGCCTTTCCCGAGCAGGCGCCGCTGCCGACCAGGCGCCCGCCGGAGCCTGTGCTGCGCGAGACCCGCACCGCCGAGGCGCCGAAGACCGACAACCAGACAACGGCCTCGACCACGGCGGAGGACGACGATTTCGACGTCGATCAGATCGCAGCCCTTCTCAACCGCACGGAGGCCACCGGCGGCGGCGCAAGGCGTTCCGAGACCCCGGCTGCTGCCGGCGCGCAGCGCACCACCGGCGGTTCGACGCTCAGCCAGAGCGAGCTCGATGCGCTGCGCGGGCAGATCCAGCGCAACTGGTCGATCCTCGCGGGCCTTGACGGCGCCGACGATGTACGCATACGCATCCAGATGAAACTCGATCCATCCGGGGCGATCGTGGGAACGCCGGAAGTCACGGCCACCGGCGGCAGCGAGAGCGCGCGGCGGATCCTCGCCGGCGGCGCGCGGCGCGCGGTGCTGAAGGCGTCGCCGTTCAGCGGGCTCCCGCGGGAAAAATATGACGCCTGGGGAGAGGTCATCGTGAATTTCGACCCGAGCCAGATGCTTTAACTCTTCTTTCGGTGCCGCCTGAGGGCGATCCCCCGGCGAACCGGAGCAATCAACGCTGAAAGGCCAGTCCTGTCATGCTTAAAAATTGTCTCGTCTTCCTTTCCGTCGCCTGGACCGGCATCGCGGTTCTGTTCGTGACGCCCGCCAACGCCCTGGTCGAAATCGACATCTCCAGCGGCAATGTGCAGCCGCTGCCGATCGCGATCACCAACTTCATCTCCGATGATGGCCTCGGCGCGGACATTTCCGGCGTCATCGCTGCCGATCTGAAGCGCTCGGGACTGTTCAAGCCGATCGACAGCTCCGCCTTCATCGAGCAGATCAGCAGTCCCGACCAGACGCCGCGTTTCGAGGACTGGCAGTTGATCAGCGCCGAGGCGCTGGTGGTCGGCCGCGTCACCCGCGAGCCGGATGGCAGGCTGCGTTCGGAATTCCGGCTTTGGGATACCTATGCCGGCCAGCAGATCGTCGGCCAGCAGTTCTTTACCCAGCCCGACAACTGGCGTCGCGTTGCCCATATCATCGCCGATTCGATCTATCAGGCGCTCACCGGCGAGCAGGGCTATTTCGACAGCCGCATCGTTTTCGTCTCCGAAAGCGGCCCGAAGACCGACCGCAAGCGCCGGCTGGCGATCATGGACCAGGACGGCTTCAACGTCCGCATGCTGACGGACGGGCAATATATGGTTCTGACCCCCCGGTTCTCGCCGAACCGGCAGGAAGTGACCTACATGTCCTACGAGAACGATCAGCCGCGCGTCTATCTCCTCCAGCTCGAGACCGGCCAGCGCGAGGTCGTCGGCAACTTCCCCGGCATGACATTCGCGCCGCGCTTCTCCCCGGACGGCCAGCGCATCATCATGAGCCTCCAGCAGGACGGCAACGCCAATATCTATACGATGGACCTGCGCACCCGCTCGACCACGCGGCTGACGAGCACCGGCGCGATCGACACCTCGCCCTCCTATTCCCCGGATGCCAGCCGGATCGTGTTCGAAAGCGACCGGGGCGGGCGTCAGCAGCTCTATGTGATGAATGCCGACGGCTCCAACCAGCAGCGGATTTCCTTCGGTGACGGCGCCTATTCGACGCCGGTCTGGTCGCCGCGCGGGGATCTGATCGCGTTTACGAAGCAGTCCGGCGGCAAGTTCTCGATCGGGGTGATGAAGCCCGACGGGAGCGGCGAACGAATCCTGACCACCGGCTTTCACAATGAGGGGCCGACCTGGGCGCCGAACGGCCGCGTATTGATGTTCTTCCGCCAGAATGCCGGCGAGGGCGGTCCGCACCTTTATTCGATCGACCTGACGGGTTACAATGAACAGCGTGTCCAGACGCCGGATTTCGCATCGGACCCGGCATGGTCACCGCTGCTGGAATAAGGCGGAAAATGGCTTTGGCGGGGAGCGCGCGGCCTGGCCTTTGACGTTTGCTTAACCATTTTCGTTGAGGGGGCGTTAACAGCGATTTGCTAGCAGTCTGCAGCAAGGTCGGCGGTATGCGCACCGCCCATAGAATTGAGTTGTTTTTCCGCGTTATCGACCGGACATCCGGTCGATGTTTTGAACGCTTCTTAAGGAGAGCGGTAATGAGCCGAGCCACATTTGGGGTTGAAGGCAATTCGAGCAAATTCAGGGTCAGCCCTGCCATTGTCGCGCTTTGCACGGTGCTGGCGCTGGCCGGCTGCGCCAAGGACAACAAGAACAATCTGCCGGGCAGCGGCATGGGGGGTTCGGCCGGCGCGAGCTCGGGCATTGCTTCCCCGGGCAGCGTCCAGGACTTCGACCTCAATGTCGGCGACACCGTCTATTTCGAAACCGATTCGGCATCGATCACGCCGATCGCGGCCCAGACGCTCGACAAACAGGCCCAGTGGCTGCAGCGCTACCAGAATTACGCGATCCGTATCGACGGCCACGCCGACGAGCGCGGCACCCGCGAGTACAACCTCGCGCTCGGCGCCCGCCGCGCCACGGCCACCAAGAACTACCTCGTTTCGCGCGGCATCCCGGCCAACCGCCTGTCAACGATTTCCTACGGCAAGGAACGCCCGGTTGCCGTGTGCGACAACATTTCCTGCTGGTCGCAAAACCGCCGCACCGTCACGGTGCTGACGGGCGCGGGAAGCTGATCGACCCGCGGAAAGACACTGAAACCGGCTTTCGAGCCGGTTTTTTTATGTCCGCAGTGCAACAAATCGCGTTTTGATCTAAATATGGCCAGAAACACAGTGTGCGAAGGTTTTGGCACTTAGAGCGCCGTGCGTCCTTTTGGACGCACAAAGGACGCTCTAACTTACTGAATCTGCGCATCGTGCTGTCCGAAAATCGATTCCGATTTTCGAGCTGATGCGCTAGGCTAAACGGTTGGGACATGAGATGATGAAAAAAGCGATGATTTGCCTTCTGGCCGGCTCCGCGATGCTGGGGGCAGGGACGGGCGCAAATGCGGCCGGCTTTCCGGCGTTCGGCCAAGGGCCCGCCTGGAACACACAGGTGGTTCAGGTTCAGGCCAGCGATCCGTCCGTCAGGATCATGCAGCTCGAGGAGCAGGTTCGCAACCTGACCGGTCAGGTCGAGGACCTCGGCTTCCAGATGCTGCAGATGGAGGAGAAGATCCGCAAGATGCAGGAGGACCTGGAGTTCCGTCTGCAGGATCTCGAAAGCGGCATGGCGACCCCGCCTTCCGGTGGTTCTGGAAACGCCGACAGCGTCGGCAATGATGCGACGGCCTCGATGAATGGGCCGCCGCCAAATCCGGAACCCTCGGCGACCGCCGATGTGCCGGCCGACCTGCCCGAGGCGGCCGAAGGGGGCGGCGCCGACGCCGACTTCTACAAGCTCGCTTACGATCTGGTTCTTTCCGGCGATTACCAGCAGGCGGAAGAAGCTTTCGGAGAGTTCGTGCTGAGCTATCCCGACAGTCCGCTTGTGCCCGATGCCAGCTTCTGGCTCGGCGAATCGATGCTGGCGCAGCAGAAATACAACGAAGCCGCCAAGACCTTTCTGAGTGCCTACAAGGCGTATGGCGATTCCGCCAAGGCGCCCGAAATGCTCCTGAAGCTCGGCCAATCGCTCGCCGGTATGGACAACAAGGACGCCGCCTGCGCGACCTTCGCCGAAGTGCCGACGCGCTATCCGAATGCTGCTCAGGCCGTGCTTGCCAAGGCCCAGGCCGAAACCAGGGCCAATGGATGCTGACGCCGCCGTCAGCCAGAACACAGACAATTTCCGGGTACGAGACCGTTCTCGATGCCGCATCCGCCTTCGTGAAGCGGCTTAAAGCGGGCTGTCATGTAATGGCGGCGGTCTCCGGCGGCAGCGATTCGCTTGGTCTGCTGGCGGCGCTCGCCGAGGCCGCCGAGCAATGCGCCCGCCGCGATATTATGATTTCGGCCGCCACGGTCGACCACGGCTTGCGCGTAGAATCGGCCGATGAGGCGGCCACGGTCGCGCGCTTCTGCGTCGATCGCGGGATTGCGCATCAAACGCTTGCCTGGCGCGGCGAAAAGCCGGCGACGGGGCTGATGGCGGCAGCGCGGGACGCCCGCTACCGTTTGCTCGCCGACCACGCCGCCCGGATCGGCGCGGATGTGATCGCCGTTGCCCACACGCTGGACGATCAGGCCGAGACGCTTGAAATGCGCAAGGCCCGCAACCCCGATCCGCCTGTTTCCGGCATGGCGGCGGAAACGCTGGTGATGGGCCGCGTCTGGGTGGCGCGGCCGTTTCTGTCCGTTTCCCGCCAGTCGATTCGTGATCTTCTTGTTGCGCGCGGCATCGTCTGGTTCGACGATCCCTCCAATGCAAACCCGCGTTACGAACGGGTCCGCGTGCGCCGGTCCCTTGGCGGCGCGGTCTCGGCGCTTGGCGCGGAGGCGGTGATGGCGGGTCATATGCGGGCGCGCCTGTCCGAAGCCGCTGCCGCCATTCTGGCTTCCTCGGTGCGCATCCATGGCGCGGCGGTGGCGGAAATCGATCTGGAGCCGCTTGCTCGAAACCCGGACGCCGCCCGCTATCTGCTGAATGTGCTGGCGGCTGTCATCGGCGGCGAGACCCACGGGCCGGGAAAAGCGGCGCTTGCCGATATCCTCAATCTGGCCGAGGCCCGGCATGGCGCGCGAATGACGGCGGGGCGGTGCCTGTTCGAGCGCCAGCGCGAGCGTCTGTTGATACTGCGCGAGCAGCGCGGTCTCCGCCACCTCGAAATTTCCGCGCAAACGGCGGCTGTCTGGGACGGGCGGTGGCGGATCGAAAACCGCTCCGACGCGATGCTGGTCATCGGCCCGGCCGGAACTGATGCCGGGCCCGTGCAGACCTTTGCCGCGCTTCCTCCCCGCCTGTCGAAGCTCGCGCGCGCAACTGCGCCTTGCGTGAGGCAGGGAGCGTTGCCGGAAAGTGTCGGGATCAGCCGTATCCTGTCGCCTTATCAGCGCTATCTGCCCGGCTTCGATCTGGCGCTGGCCAACCGGCTGGCGGCCGCTTTCGGCATTTCGCCATTTCCCGCGCCTGCATATTTCAGCGGTTAATATTAAACTTGGGATGCGCTTGTCTTGGCAAGACGTGACGCCGACCCTATGTTAGGCGTAACTCAGCGGCACCACCGTGCCGATTATACGATTTCGGGGATTTTGATGAACCCAAACTTACGCAATATTGCGCTGTGGGCCATAATCGCGTTGCTGCTGGTCGCGCTGTTCAGCATGTTCCAGTCGACGCCGTCGCATAATGGCGCGACCCAGGTGGCCTATTCGCAATTCGTCAGCGATGTCGATTCCGGCAAGGTCAAGGATGTGACCATTACCGGCAACACCATTACCGGCACCTATTCCGGCGGCGCTGGATCGGCATTCCATACCTATGCTCCGGTCATCGACGAATCCCTGCTGACCAAGCTGGAAAACGCCAATGTGAAAGTGGATGCCAAGCCCGTGAGCGATGGCTCCGGCGGTATCCTGAGCTATGTCGGCACGCTGTTGCCGATGCTGCTGATCCTTGGCGTGTGGCTGTTCTTCATGCGCCAGATGCAGGGCGGCTCGCGCGGGGCGATGGGTTTCGGCAAGTCCAAGGCCAAGCTTCTGACCGAGGCCAATGGCCGCGTCACCTTTGATGACGTTGCCGGCGTCGACGAGGCCAAGCAGGACCTCGAGGAAATCGTCGAATTCCTGCGCGATCCGCAGAAGTTCCAGCGCCTCGGCGGCCGTATTCCGCGCGGCGTGCTGCTGGTCGGCCCTCCGGGCACCGGTAAAACGCTGCTGGCGCGCTCCGTTGCCGGCGAGGCCAATGTGCCGTTCTTCACGATTTCGGGCTCCGACTTCGTGGAAATGTTCGTCGGCGTCGGCGCATCCCGTGTGCGCGACATGTTCGAACAGGCCAAGAAGAACGCCCCATGCATCATCTTCATCGATGAAATCGATGCGGTCGGCCGCCATCGCGGCGCCGGTCTCGGCGGCGGCAATGACGAGCGCGAGCAGACGCTGAACCAGTTGCTGGTCGAGATGGACGGCTTCGAGGCAAACGAGGGCGTTATCCTGATCGCGGCCACCAACCGCCCCGACGTTCTCGATCCCGCGCTTCTGCGTCCCGGCCGTTTCGACCGTCAGGTCGTGGTGCCGAATCCGGATATCGTCGGCCGCGAGCGCATCCTGAAGGTGCATGCACGCAACACGCCGCTTGCCCCGAATGTCGATCTCAAGATCGTCGCCCGCGGCACGCCCGGCTTTTCGGGCGCGGACCTGATGAACCTCGTCAACGAGGCGGCGCTGATGGCGGCAAGGCGCAACAAGCGTCTGGTCACCATGGCCGAATTCGAGGACGCCAAGGACAAGATTATGATGGGCGCCGAGCGGCGCTCCACCGCGATGACCGAGGCGGAGAAGAAGCTGACGGCCTATCACGAGGCCGGCCATGCGATCGTCGCCATGAAGGTGCCCGTCGCCGACCCGGTCCACAAGGCCACGATCATCCCGCGCGGCCGTGCGCTCGGCATGGTCATGCAGCTTCCCGAGGGCGACCGCTACTCGATGAGCTACAAGTGGATGATCTCGCGCCTCGCCATCATGATGGGCGGCCGCGTCGCCGAGGAACTGACCTTCGGCAAGGAGAACATCACCTCCGGCGCCTCCTCCGATATCGAGCAGGCCACCAAGCTTGCCCGGGCGATGGTGACGCAATGGGGCTTTTCCGATGAACTCGGACATGTCTCCTATGGCGAAAACCAGCAGGAAGTCTTCCTCGGTCATTCGGTATCCCAGAGCAAGAACGTCTCCGAGGCGACCGCCCAGAAGATCGACAGCGAAGTCCGCCGTCTGATCGACGAGGCCTATGTCGAGGCGACGCGGATACTGACCGAGAACCGGGAGGGTTTCATTCAGCTTGCCGAAGGCCTGCTTGAATACGAGACGCTGTCCGGCGACGAGATCAAGGCGATCCTGAGGGGCGAAAAGCCCGCGCGCGATCTCGGCGACGACACGCCCCCCTCGCGCGGTTCCGCGGTGCCCTCCATGGGCCCGAAGAAAGACGCGCCCGCGCCGGCCGACGGCAAGGGCGACGGGTTCGAACCGCAGACCAACTGATCAGAAAACCGCCGGCTTCGACCGGCGGTTTTTTTGTGGGCTAACGGCGGTGGCGGCCAGGTGCCCGGTTGTTTGAAAACCTTGGCGCCTCCTTGTGAACGCAGCCACGGTAACGCCATGTTAGCGGTGTTGACGTTATTTTAAGTGCCCTGAGGGCGATAATCTGCGAAGAAACCCTCGACTGGATTTTTTAACTTTGGGCGACGCGGCGCGCGCGGCGCTGAAGAGGATTGCCATGACACGTAAATATTTCGGTACCGATGGTATTCGCGGTCAGTCGAATGTTTTTCCGATGACGCCGGATCTGGCGATGCGCGTGGGGATCGCGGTCGGCACGATCTTTCGGCGCGGCGACCACACCCACCGGGTGGTGATCGGCAAGGATACCCGGCTTTCCGGCTATATGCTGGAAAATGCGCTGGTGGCGGGCTTTACGGCCGCCGGCCTCAACGTCTATCTGCTCGGCCCGATCCCGACGCCTGCCGTCGCCATGCTGACGCGGTCGCTGCGCGCCGATGTCGGCGTGATGATCTCGGCCTCGCACAATCCCTTCGCCGATAACGGCATCAAGCTTTTCGGCCCCGACGGCTACAAGATGTCCGACGAGATCGAGGCGCGGATCGAAGCGCTGCTCGATCGCGACAATTTTCACGCCCAGCTTGCCCGCTCCAACGAGATCGGCCGCGCGAGCCGCGTCGACGGCGACATTTATCGCTATATCGAATTCGTCAAGCGCACCCTGCCGCGCGATGTCACGCTTCACGGCCTGAGGGTCGTGGTCGATTGCGCCAATGGCGCCGCCTACAAGGCCGCGCCGACGGCGCTGTGGGAACTCGGCGCCGATGTGGTCGCGATCGGCACGGAGCCGGACGGCCTCAACATCAACAAGGAATGCGGTTCCACCTATCCCAGGACCCTGCAGGAAAAGGTGCATGAGGTGCGCGCCGATATCGGCATCGCGCTCGATGGCGATGCCGACCGCGTCATCATCGTCGATGAGCAGGGCAGCGTCATCGATGGCGACCAGCTCATGGCCGTGATCGCCGGCAATTTGGTCGAGGACAAGGAATTGAAGGGCGGCGGCGTTGTCGCGACGGTGATGTCCAATCTCGGCCTCGAGCGACACCTGAACGGGATGAACCTGGATCTGGTGCGCACCAAGGTCGGCGACCGCTACGTCGTCGAGCATATGCGCAAGAACGGCTATAATGTCGGTGGCGAGCAGTCCGGCCATATCGTTTTGTCCGATTTCGGCACGACCGGCGACGGGCTGGTGGCCGCGTTGCAGGTGCTGGCCGCCGTCAAACGCGCGGGCAAGCCCGTCAGCGAAGTCTGCCGCAAGTTCGAGCCTGTGCCGCAGCTTCTGCGCAACGTCCGCATTTCAGCCGGCGCGGCACCCCTGGAAGACGGCAATGTCAAGAAGGCGGTCGCCGATGCCGAGGCCGAACTGAAGGGCCGGGGCCGCCTGGTGATCCGCCCCTCGGGCACCGAACCGCTGATCCGCGTGATGGCCGAAGGCGACGATCCGGCCCAGGTCGAACGCGTGGTCTCCGGTCTCATCGATGTCATCGCGAGTGTGCGCACTGCGGCCTGAGGCGGCTGCGCGGCAGTTTTGGTTGAACGTCGAAGCCCATAATCTCTCCCCTTGAGGGAGAGATGCCCCGACAGGGGCAGAGAGGGGTGAACCCTTTCCCTGAGCACGGCGTTTGCGGCTTGTGCCCATACCCCTCTCTGTCGCTTTCGCGACATCTCCCCCTCAAGGGGGGAGATTGACGACTGAGATGCCGTGGATGTCATCCCGGCACTAGGTCGTCTGGAAGTCGGCAAGGTCTGCCGAAAACCCCATTTTCTTGCATCCGTGCAGTCATAATTATTTCGCTTGCCAAGCGACCCCACCTCAAATATATCCGACGGCGGGACACCTCTCCCCAACGAGAGGCCACTATCTGAAAGGGTAGACGATGACTGACATGACCAAGCCGGACCTCCGTCCGGTCAATCCCCGCTTTTCTTCCGGCCCCTGTGCGAAGCGTCCTGGCTGGACGCCCGAAGCGCTCAATGATGCGCCGCTTGGCCGTTCCCACCGCGCTAAAATCGGCAAGGCGAAGCTCAAGGAAGCGATCGACCTTACCCGCGAGATCCTCGGCGTTCCCGGCGATTACCGCATCGCCATCGTGCCGGCGTCCGATACCGGCGCCGTCGAGATGGCGCTGTGGTCGCTGCTTGGCGAACGCGGCGTCGACATGCTCGCCTGGGAAAGCTTCGGTTCGGGCTGGGTGACCGATGTCATCAAGCAGCTCAAGCTGAAGGATGCGCGCAAGATCGAAGCGCCCTACGGCCGGCTCCCCGACCTTTCCACGGTGAATTTCGACAATGACGTAGTGTTCACCTGGAACGGCACCACCTCCGGTGTCAGGGTTCCGAATGCCGATTTCATTCCCTATGACCGCAAGGGCTTGACGATCTGCGACGCGACCTCTGCCGTGTTTGCGCAGGACCTCGATTTCAACAAGCTCGATGTCGTCACCTACTCATGGCAAAAGGTGCTGGGCGGAGAGGGCGGCCATGGCGTCCTGATCCTCAGCCCGCGCGCGGTCGAGCGGCTGGAAAGCTACACGCCGGCATGGCCGTTGCCGAAGATTTTCCGCATGACCAAGGGCGGCAAGCTGATCGAGGGCATTTTCGTCGGCGAAACCATCAACACGCCGTCCATGCTCTGCGTCGAGGACTATCTCGATGCGCTGAAATGGGCAAAGCAGGTCGGCGGGCTTGAGGGCCTGATGACGCGGGCCGATGCCAATGCCAGGGTGATCTTCGATTTCGTCGAGAACAATGACTGGATCGAGAACCTCGCCGAGGTGGCCGAGACGCGCTCCAACACCTCCGTCTGCCTCAAGATCGTCGATCCGGCCGTTCTGGCGCTTGATGACGCCGGGCAGGCTGCCTTTGCCAAGGCGATCGTGTCCGCGCTCGACAAGGAAGACGTCGCCTATGACATCGGCGCCTATCGCGATGCGCCGTCGGGCCTTCGCATCTGGGCGGGGTCCACGGTCGAGACCGCCGATATGGAAGCGCTGATGGTCTGGCTCGACTGGGCCTTCCAGGCGGAAAGAGCCAAGCTCGCGGCCTAGGCGAGGCGAGGGCTCGCGCCACCCTTTGGGTGAAGGCGCGGGCCGATCATTCCCGACTTAAATTCTTTTTGAAGGAGGCCATCATGGCACCTCGCGTACTCGTATCCGACGCGCTGTCGGAAGCTGCCGTGCAGATTTTCAAGGATCGCGGCATTGACGTCGATTTCCAGCCGAAGCTCGGCAAGGACAAGGAAAAGCTGCTCGAGATCATCGGCCAGTATGATGGCCTCGCGATCCGCTCGGCCACCAAGGCGACCGAAAAGCTGATCGAGGCGGCGACCAATCTGAAGGTCATCGGCCGCGCCGGCATCGGCGTCGACAATGTCGATATCCCGGCCGCCTCGCGCCGCGGCATCATCGTCATGAACACGCCTTTCGGCAACTCGATCACCACCGCCGAACATGCAATTTCCCTGATGCTGGCGGTTGCCCGCCAGATCCCCGCCGCCGACGCCTCGACCCAGGCCGGCAAATGGGAGAAGTCGAAATTCATGGGCGTCGAGATCACCGGCAAGACGCTCGGCGTCATCGGCGCCGGCAATATCGGCTCGATCGTCTGCAACCGCGCGCTCGGCCTGAAGATGAACGTCATCGCCTACGACCCCTTCCTGTCGCAGGACAAGGCCGAGAAGATGGGCGTCACCAAGGTCGAACTCGACGAGCTTCTGGCCAAGGCCGACTTCATCACCCTGCACGTTCCGATGACCGACAAGACCCGCGGCATCCTGAACGCCGAGGCGCTGGCCAAGACCAAAAAGGGCGTACGCATCATCAACTGCGCCCGTGGCGGTCTTGTCGATGAGGCGGCGCTCGCAGAAGCGATCAAGTCCGGTCATGTCGCCGGTGCAGGATTCGACGTGTTCGAGACCGAGCCCGCGACCGACAGCCCGCTGTTCGGCCTCGACAATGTCGTCTGCACCCCGCATCTCGGCGCTTCGACGTCGGAAGCGCAGGAAAATGTGGCGCTTCAGGTTGCCGACCAGATGTCGGACTACCTGCTGAAGGGCGCTGTCACCAACGCCATCAACATGCCCTCGATCTCGGCCGACGAAGCGCCGCGCCTGAAGCCTGTGATCAAGCTTGCCGAAGTGCTCGGCGGTTTTGCCGGCCAGGTGACCGAGAGCCCGATCAAGGAAGTCGAAGTGCTTTATGACGGCGTCTTCGCCGACATGAACACCACGGCGCTGACCAGCGCGCTGCTGGCCGGCCTGCTGCGCCCGGTCGTGGCCGACGTCAACATGGTATCGGCGCCGATCATGGTGAAGGACAAGGGCATCATCCTGCAGGAAGCCCGGCGCGACAAGTCGGGCGTTTACGATGGGTATATCAAGCTGACGATCACCACCGAGAAGCAGACCCGTTCTGTCGCCGGCACGGTGTTTTCCGATGGCAAGCCGCGCTTCATCCAGATCAAGGGCATCAACATGGATGCCGATGTCGGCCGCCACATGATCTACATCGCCAATACCGACGTGCCCGGCATGATCGGTTTCATGGGCTCGACGCTCGGCGATGCCGGCGTCAATATCGCCAACTTCCAGCTCGGTCGCGACAATCAGGGCGGCGATGCGATCGCGCTGCTTTACGTTGACGAGGAGCCGAAGCAGGAGGTTCTCGACAAGCTGCTGGCCCATCCGGCGATCAAGCAGGCAAAGCCGCTGGAATTCGCCGTCGAATAAGGCGGTTTCCGCGACAAGACAGCCCGGCCTCCCGAAACGGGCGCCGGGCTCGGTTTGTTGACAAACCGCGTAATATCAACGGTCATTGAAAATGACCGTTGATATTCCGTTTGCGAATTCCCAAGTCACCAGGACAATTGGGAAATTCGCAATTCCTTCAAGGCGGGGATGCGTCAGCATCTTCGCGCCTTGGTATAGGCGGTCACGGAGCCGCATCCCTTTCCGTCGTCACCCCGGACTTGATCCGGGGTCCAGCAAGTGCCGGGTCCTTGCGCGCAAAGCTCTTGTCTGAAATCACCACAAGCGGCCCTGGATGCCGGCTCACGGCCGGCATGACGGAGTGGCTTGGGAGGGACTTTTCTGCCTGCTGACCGCTCCGACCCCTCCGGCGGTTGCGTCCGGAGCGAAAGCGCGCCAAATTCGGTGGAGGATAATGCCGGGAGGATGAAGAATTGACCGATCAAGCAGCACTTGGCGCGGCCTTGGAAAAACTCGCCGATGCCGGCTTCACCAAGGGGCCCGCATGGGAGGCGGTCCATGACCTGTGCCAGCACCACGAGGGCGAAAGCCTGTTCGATGCCGCCCATGCGCTCTGCCACCGGATCGAGGGCGATGACGGCAACGCCGGTTACTGGTACCGGCGGTCTGGCAGGCCGGTTGCGACGGGGCGCTTTGCGGAGGAGTGCGCGGCGCTGCGGGCGGAGATTTCCCGGGCCTGACCGGCCCGGTCACACCTTGAACAGGCGCCGGCCGGCACCAGCGCCGGCTGTGCCGCAAACAGACGCGGGACGGCGCCTTTTAACAAGGCGCCGTCCTGTTTCTGTTGCTATCAGTTGTGGGCGCGTTCGACCGGCGGCGGGCTCCAGGTGCCGCTGAGGACGGAGAGTTCCGGCCAGTAGATCCGCATCGTCAGGCTGAAATGGCCGCTCTCCGGCGCGGGCAGCCAGTTGGCTTGCCTGTCCTTGCCGGGCGATTCCCGCTGGATGTAGATGTCGATCGATCCGTCAGCGTTCTCCTTGAGCGCGCTGTTGCTGCCGAGCGAGTAGCGGTCGATCGGGTTCTTGGCGAAGAACTGGTCCTGATTGTAGAGCGTCACCGACCAGAACGCGCGGGCCGGCGGGGCCGCGCCCTTGTCGAAATGCAGAACATAGTCCTTGGAGCTGTCGAATGGATTGCCGTCGGCATCCACGAATGCGCTCGGATAGACGGCGTCGACCGGCTTGTTGGCGGCAAGCCCGCCAAAGGCGACGCCGGCGCGATGCATGTAGTCGGAACCGTAGCTTCCGATCCCCGTCAGGTTGATCCTCCAGCCGTTGACGAGTTCGCCGGACCGCACCCAGGTCTTCTGGATGAACGGCAGCACCTTCGCGGGAGCCTCGGCAATGGCGTCCTGCACCGCCTTGGGCTGTGCCGTCGGGTCGTAGCTGTTTCCGGGCACCAGCCCGATCCGGCCCATCAGGTCGACGGCGGAATCGTCGTTGGAATGGGGCGGATTTTTCTTCATCAGTTCGGCGAAGCGCTGGAAGAATGCCGGGCCATCGAGTTTTTCGATCTGGCCGACAGGCGAACTCATGTCGCGCGCCGCATCGACAGCGCCCTTCGGCGGAACGTAGTCCGTGCCCCAGGCGCTGAGGGGAACGGCCTTCAGTCCGGCCTGAAAGGCATGGACCGCGTCGTAATCGGCCGATCCCCGGGTTTCGACGCGCCCGACCACCCATCCCTCGGCCGTCGGGCTTTCGTAGCCCCTGACGCCGTCCGGCAGCTTGCCCTGCCAGCCGGGGCCGACGATGGCGAAGGTGTAGGCGTCATCGCCGGTGGTGCGGCTCCCCGGCGAGGCATAGACGTCGCTCCATTCGTCCATCATCTGGAACAGGTAGAAGCGTCCGTTTGAGGCCGGAACCGAGACGATCAGCGGCTCCTTCGAGACATCATAGGTGAGCGAGGAATAGAGCGTGTCGGCGTTGGGACGGACGACGGTGTCGAACGAGGCATCGGGAAAGGCCGCCAGATTGGCGAACTGGTTGACCGGGGCGGCAACCCCCGCCGGCTCGGCGACATTGGTCGAGACTGCAGCGCTGATGTCCATCAGTACCATCGGATAGGCCATGACATAGATGGAATAGACGATGGCCTTTGCCTGCTCGTCGTTCAGCGTCGCCTCGACCTGGGTTTTTGCGAAAACCGGGCTGTTGAGCACCGGCGAAAAGGCCACCGCGAGGCTGAGCGCGGCAACCGCAACAGGTTTCATTCTCATGTAAAATCCCTCGCTTGTGATAGTGATAGATTTAAACCTTAGATTGAAGGTCTTTTTGTGACAAGTCATCGTTTGGGAGGCGCGGCAGGTTGACGCAGGTCCTGTAGGATCGTGCCGGGGTTCCCGAATAGCCTTCGGGGCGCGGCAACTTCATTGCGAAGCGCCGCGCCCCGTTGCTACCGGTTGTCCGCCTGACTGCGAACCAGTTCCAGGCCCCTTGCGGTGATCTGGTAGGGGCGGCCGCCCCGAGAACGGATCGCCCGCTTGGCCTTCAGCTTGCGGAACAATGTCAGGTCGAGGCCGGAATAGCGCCAGCCGTCGCGGGTGTAGCAGTCTACCCGCTCGATCTTCCGGTTTTCGGTTTTGATGAGTTCGATCCTGCCGCCCTGGGCGAGCAGGTGAAGAATGCGCTGTTCATCGCGCGAGATGTCCATGGTCGTCAATTCCGGATGGGCGCCATCAATACCTGGGTATAGGGCGCGTGAAAACGGTTCCCGCCGGCATTCGCCTCGCGGGGCTCATCGTTTTCGGCCGCTGCGCGCATCTTGCCCGAAGGGGCAGGACGGGCAGGGCCCTTACCGGGATTCCTGACGGTTGGACATACACACTCCGTGTTGACCGGAGCGACATAGTTCCGATGCCGTCCCGGGTCAAGGTTTTGAAGGGCGTCCGGACACCCAATCGCTTGCGTCTTCTGCCCATTTGCTCTACCTCACCAACGATATCCCGTGAATGAACGATGAGCTGACCATGACCATTGTCGATACCCGCACGCCCGATCCCAAACGCCTTATCCCCGGCGCCACCGGCGATTGGGAAGTCATCATCGGCCTTGAGGTGCATGCGCAGGTCACCAGCAATGCGAAACTGTTCTCCGGTTCGTCCACCACCTTCGGCAAGGCGCCCAACGCCAACGTCTCGCTGGTCGATGCCGCCATGCCCGGCATGCTGCCGGTGATCAACGAGGAATGCGTCAAGCAGGCCGTGCGCACCGGTCTCGGCCTGAAGGCGAAGATCAACAAGCGCTCGATCTTCGACCGCAAGAATTATTTCTATCCCGATCTGCCGCAGGGCTACCAGATCTCGCAGTTCAAGGACCCGATCGTCGGCGAGGGCACGATCACGATCTCGCTCGGTCCCGACCGCGAAGGCAATTTCGAGGATATCGAGATCGGAATCGAGCGGCTGCATCTGGAGCAGGACGCCGGCAAGCTGATGCATGACCAGCATCCCTCGTTTTCCTTCGTCGACCTCAACCGTTCCGGCGTTGCGCTGATGGAGATCGTCTCCAAGCCCGACATGCGCTCGGCCGACGAGGCCAAGGCCTATGTTACCAAGCTCAGGACCATCGTTCGCTATCTCGGCACCTGCGACGGCAACATGGACGAGGGCTCGATGCGCGCCGACGTCAATGTCTCTGTGAGGAAGCCCGGCGGCGAGTTCGGCACGCGCTGCGAGATCAAGAACGTCAACTCGATCCGTTTCGTCGGCCAGGCGATCGACAGCGAGGCCCGCCGCCAGATCGACATTCTGGAGGACGGCGGCAAGATCGATCAGGAGACCCGCCTGTTCGATCCGGTCAAGGGCGAGACCCGCTCGATGCGCTCGAAGGAAGACGCGCATGACTACCGCTATTTCCCCGATCCGGACCTCTTGCCGCTCGAATTCGACGACGCCTTCATCGCGGAGCTGGCCAAGGACCTGCCGGAACTGCCGGACGACAAGAAGGCCCGTTTTGTCGAAAAGCTCGGCCTGTCGGTCTACGACGCCTCGGTTCTGGTCTCCGACAAGGCGGTTTCCGACTATTATGAAAAGCTGGCCGAAGGCCGCGACGCCAAGGCGGCGGCCAATTGGGTGATCAACGACCTGCTCGGCGCGCTCAACAAGGCGAGCAAGGGCATTGACGAGACCCCGGTCTCGCCCGACCAGCTCGGCGCCATTCTCGACCTGCTGAAGGACGGCGTGATCTCCGGCAAGATTGCCAAGGACCTGTTCGAGATCGTCTGGAACGAGGGCGGCGACCCGAAGGCGATCGTCGAGGAGCGCGGCATGAAGCAGGTGACGGATACCGGCGCGATCGAGAAGATCGTCGACGAGATCATCGCCGCCAATCCGGAGCAGGTCGAAAAGGTCAAGGCCAAGCCCTCGCTTGCCGGCTGGTTCGTCGGTCAGGTGATGAAGGCTTCGGGCGGAAAGGCCAACCCGCAGGCCGTCCAGGCGCTGGTCAAGGAAAAGCTGGGCGTCACGGAGTAGCGGCATGTTCTTTGTCCGCACGGCGATGGAAGCGGATATTCCGGCGGTTTCCGAATTGCTGGATGTGACCTGGCATGCCGCCTACGACGCCATTCTGGGCGCGGAAAAGGTGAGCGCGATGGTGGCAAGCTGGCATTCGCCCGCCGCCATCAAGGCGCGACTTGCAAGGCCGGGCGGCGAGTTTCTGGTGGCCGATGACGGCCATCGCATCGGCGGAATGGCCTATGGCATCCTGTCGAAGACACACGTGGACACCATCAACCTCCACCAGCTCTACGTCCATCCGGATTGTCGGCGCCAGGGGATCGGTCGCGACCTGTTCGCGGAAATCGAGACCTGTTTCCCGAACGCAAAACGGTTGGTGCTGGAGGTCGTGGTCGGCAATGCCGAGGCAATCGCCTTCTACCGCGCCCACGGGCTGGTTGAAGCCGGTGAGACACAGAATTGCGGTACGTCCGGTTCCGGCATTCCGGCTGTGATCATGGAGAAGGAACTCCTCCATGTCTGATCCGGAAGACCTCCTCATCCGCGAGGCGCGGCTCGATGACCTTCCGGTGCTGATCTCGATCTTCGCCGCGGACACGCTTGGCGGCCATGGCGATACCAATGACGCCGATGCCTATGACGACTACCGCGATGCGTTCGAGGCCATCAAGGCGTCGGCCAGCAACACGCTCTACGTCGCGGAGCTCGATGACATGATCGTCGGCACCTTCCAGACGACCTATATCCGCACGCTGACGGGCAGGGGCGGGGCCACGCTGACGATCGAGGCGGTGCAGACCCATCCCGAATGGCGCGGTCGGGGCATCGGCCGGAAGATGATCGAGACGGCGATCGATGAGGCCAGGATCGAGGGTTGCCGGCTGGTGCAGCTGATGTCGAACGCGTCGCGCAAAGACGCTCATCGCTTCTACGAGCGGCTCGGCTTCCGCCAGTCGCATCTCGGCTTCAAAATGAAGCTTCACGGCGTCTGAGACGTCTCGTCGCTCTGGACAAGAGCGGCATGACGCGCCATACACGAGGGTAATGCAAAAGGCCGCTTGCGGCCGGGACGAAGGAAAGAAAATGGCTGGCTTTCTGACCAAGATGTTCACCTGGTGGAACGGATCGACCATCGGAACGGATCTGTTCACGCGCCGCTTCGGCAAGAAGGTGGGCGAGGATCAGTTCGGCAACATCTATTATGAAGGCGGAGTGTCCACCTATGGCCTGCCGCGCCGTTGGGTGATCTACAAGGGCTATGCCGATGCCTCCTCCATTCCGCCCGGCTGGCATGGCTGGATGCATCACCGCACCGACACGCCGCCGCCCCGGCAGGCCTACAAGGCGCATGAGTGGGAAAAGCCGCATAATCCCAACCTCACGGGTACCGCGCTCGCCTATCGCCCCCGTGGCTCGCTCGCCGTCGAAGGCAAGCGTAACGAGGTGACCGGCGACTACGATGCCTGGACGCCGGGCGGCTGATTGCGTTTCTGCCGCATTTGAACGGTATCGAGTCGTTCGCGGCGACGAATGGGAGATCCGAGGGTCTAGTGACCGGGCTTCCCCATTCTCCGCGTCACCCTCGGGCTTGACCCGAGGGTCCAGGCGGCGTTCTCCGTGTGGCCTGGATACTCGGGTCAAGCCCGAGTATGACACGAGAGGAGAGGCGGGAGGTTCTGACCCCGTTTTCTGCATGAGAGGGATCAATGATGCGTCAATCGGGTTTTGGAAAAACGGCCGCGACACTCGGCTTCGTCGCGGCGGCACTGGCTTCCGCCACACCCGCTCTTGCCGCCCGTGTGGAAAATCCCGTGGCCGTTTTCGGCGGCATCGACAAGATCACCGGCCGCACCTACACATTCGATGCCTATGTCGGCGAGACCGTTCAGTTCGGCCGCCTGCAGGTCACGCCGCGGGTCTGCTATTCGCGCGATGATACCGAGGAGCAGCGCATCGATGCCTTTGTGCAGGTCGACAAGGTTTCGCTGCAGAACGACGTCAGCCGTATCTTCTCGGGCTGGATGTTCGCCGATTCGCCGGCGCTGAACGC
This sequence comes from Martelella sp. NC20, assembly GCF_013459645.1. NCBI lineage: Bacteria > Pseudomonadati > Pseudomonadota > Alphaproteobacteria > Hyphomicrobiales > Aurantimonadaceae > Martelella > Martelella soudanensis. Next base: position 4,446,806 of record NZ_CP054861.1, on the reverse strand, counting down.
CGTGGAAGATCCGATCTATGACGTCTGGCTGACCGATTGCGTGGCGAGCGCGGAAGTGCCTTCTCCCTGAGAAGATTACGGAAACGGCTGATCCGGCCACACCAGCGCGGCGTTCAGCAGCGTCATATACCTGTCCTTCGGAATATCGATCGCGCCCATCGTCTTCAGATGATCGGTGGTGAACTGCGTGTCGAGAAGCTGGAACCGGTTGGCCCGCAACCGCTCGACCAGATGCACCAGGCAGATCTTCGAGGCGCTGGGCCGGCGCGAAAACATGCTCTCGCCGAAAAACGCCGCCTTCAGCGATACGCCGTAAAGCCCGCCGACAAGCTCGCCATCCTCGTAGGCCTCCACCGAATGGGCATGGCCCATGCGGTGCAGCGCGTTGTAGAGCGAGCGGATTTCGGCGTTGATCCAGGTCTGCGGGCGATCCGGCGCGGGCGTGGCACAGGCGTCCATGACGCCGGCGAAATCATGGTTGAAGCGGATTTCGTAGGGAGACCTGCGCAATAGCTTGCGCAGGCTGTGGGACACGTGCAGGCCATCCAGCGGGATAATGCCGCGGATTTCCGGCTCGACCCAGAACAGCTCCGTATCCTCGGCCGATTCGGACATGGGGAAGAGGCCGATGCTGTATGCATTCAAAAGCAGTTCCGGTGTTATGCCGCTGCCTTTTGCGCTGCCTCTTTCCATGACCTACTTCGGTTTGTTTTCCAGATAGTTTTCCAGCCAGTGGATATCGTAATCGCCATTGGCGATATCCTGGTTGGCGATCAGATCCTGAAAAAGCGGCAGCGTCGTATCGATCCCGTCAACGACGAATTCGTCGAGCGCCCGCTTCAGCCGCATCATGCATTCCACCCGGGTGCGTCCATGCACGATCAGCTTGCCGATCAGGCTGTCGTAATAGGGCGGGATCTTGTAGCCCTGATAGACGCCCGAATCGATGCGCACGCCAAGCCCGCCCGGAGCGTGAAAATGCGTGATCGTGCCCGGCGAGGGCCGGAAGGTCGCGGAATTTTCGGCATTGATGCGGCATTCGATCGCGTGACCGGAAAAGGTGATGTCCTTCTGCGACACGGAGAGGCCGGCGCCGGCGGCGACGCGGATCTGCTCGTGAACGAGGTCGATGCCGGTGATTGCCTCGGTGATCGGATGCTCGACCTGCAGGCGGGTATTCATCTCGATGAAGTAGAACTCGCCGTTTTCGTAGAGGAATTCGACCGTGCCGGCGCCGCGATACTTCATCGTGCGCATGGCGTCGGCGCAGATTTCGCCGATCTTCATGCGCTGTTCGACGTTGAGCGCGGGCGAATTCGCCTCTTCCCAGACCTTCTGGTGGCGGCGCTGCAGCGAGCAGTCGCGTTCGCCGAGATGGACGGCATCGCCCTCGCCATCGCCGAAAACCTGCACCTCGATATGGCGCGGCTTGTCGAGATATTTTTCCATGTAGACGGAATCATTGCCGAAGGCGGCCGCAGCCTCGCCGCGCGCGGTGCGGTAGGCCTCGATCAGGTCGTCCTTGGAACGCGCCAGCTTCATGCCGCGTCCGCCGCCGCCGGCGGTTGCCTTGATCAGCACCGGATAGCCGATCTCTTCGGCCGTGCGGAAAGCCTCGTCATCGGTGTCGACCGATCCGGCGGAGCCCGGAACGACCGGAATGCCGAGATTTTCCGCCGTGGTCTTCGCGGTGATCTTGTCGCCCATCATGCGGATATGTTCGCTGGTGGGGCCGATGAAGGTGATGCCGTGAGCCTCGAGGATCTCGGCGAACTTGGCGTTCTCCGAAAGGAAGCCATAGCCCGGATGCACGGCGTCCGCGCCGGTGATCTCGCAGGCGGCGACGATCTGGTGGATGTTGAGATAGCTTTCGCGCGAGGACGGCGGGCCGATGCAGACGCTTTCGTCTGCAAGGCGCACATGCATGGCGTCGGCGTCGGCGGTGGAATGCACGGCGACGGTCGCGATGCCGAGTTCCTTGCAGGCACGTTGCACACGAAGCGCGATTTCGCCTCTATTGGCGATAAGGATCTTGGAAAACATGAGCTCTGCCATCCGTTATTCGATGACGACGAGGGCTTCGTCGTACTCGACCGGTTGGGCGTCATCGACGAGGATTTCCACGATCTTGCCGCTCTTGGGCGCGGGGATCTGGTTCATCGTCTTCATTGCCTCGATGATCAGCAGCGTCTGGCCTTCCTTGACGTTGGCGCCGACTTCGATGAAGGGGCGGGCGCCGGGTGCGGGCGCGAGATAGACCGTGCCGACCATCGGCGCCTTGATCGCATTGTCATGCTTTGGCGCTGCGACGACAACCGGTTCGGCGGCGACGGCGGAAGCGGGCGCTGCCGGAGCGGCGGACGGGGCAGGGGCATAGTGCATCATCTGCTGCGGGGCGGCCATCACCTCACGCGCGACCCGGATGCGCAATCCGTCCTGCTCGACCTCGATTTCCGTCAGTTCGGTATCGTTGAGTATCACCGCCAGTTCACGCACGAGCTTCGCGTCAACAGCCTTCTTCTGTTCTGCCATGGGATGTGTTCCTTTGTTCTTTTTATTCCGTGAGGGTCTTGAGAGCGCGTAGCGCCAGAAGGTAGCTGTCCTGTCCGAAGCCAAAGACAACCCCCTTCACCGCTGGCGATATCATGCTCTTGTGGCGAAACGCCTCACGGGCATGGATGTTGGAGATATGGAGTTCCACGACGGGCACGGCAATGGCGCGGATCGCGTCGTGAAGCGCAATGGATGTGTGCCCGTAGGCGCCGGGATTGATGGCGACGCCGGATGCCTTCTCGTTGGCCTCGTGAAGCCAGTCGACAAGCACGCCCTCATGATTGGTCTGGCGGAAGTCCACTGCAAGACCGAGTTCTTCGCCAAGTTTGCGGCATTCAGCCTCAATCGCTCCAAGGGTCATATCACCGTAGATGCCGGGCTCGCGCTGGCCGAGCAGATTGAGATTGGGTCCGTTGAGGACGAAGATCGCGCGGGTCATATGTCAATTCCGTTTCAGCCTTCTCCTATAGACGTTCAAGCCTTACAGGAAAAGCCCCAAGACACACCGTTGACGGGATGTGGTTAAGCGTGTTCAGCCAGAAATATTCAAGAGCATACGCCCTTGCCGCAGGCGCGGATATTATCGATGGTTTCCTGAATGCGGTCGGCGCCGACCGCGCCGGGCAGCATGACGTCGCCGACGATATAGGACGGGGTGCCGGATACGCCAAGGGCTCCCGCAAGGCCGAAATGCTCCTGAAGGGCTTCTTCCGCCGGATAGTCCGCGATGGCCTTGTCGATCGCCAGATCGTCGACGCCGAGCGATGCCGCCACGGCGCGGGCGGTGGCTTCGGTCGCCCGCGAACCTGAGCCCATCAGCGCGCGGTGGAAGTCCTCGTATTTGTCGGGGGCGGCCTTGAAGAAGGCGTAGGAGATGCGCTGCGCGGCTTCGGATTCCGGACCGAGGACGGGAATTTCCTTCAGCACGAAGCGGACATCGTCATTATTGGCGATGATATCATCCATGTCGGAAAGCGCGCGGCGACAATAGCCGCAATTGTAATCGAAGAACTCGACGACGGTGATATCGCCGTCCGGATTGCCCATGACGCCGTCATAGGCGGGCAGATAGAGCTTGTCCTGATTTTGGGCGATCACCTCGGAGGCCTGGGCCTGCTGTTCATCGACCTGTTTTTGCTGAAGCGCCACCTGCACGTCGAGCAGAACTTCCGGGTTGTTGACGAGATAGGCGTGGACGCGCTGGTCGAAATCAGCCGGCGCCGGCGCCGATGCCGTTTCGGCAGGCTGGGGCGGCGCGAAATGGTAGATCGCAGCCGTCGTGGCAGCCGCGGATGCGATCGCCGTCGCAAAAATAGCGGTCACCGCCAGTGTCAGTCCCTTTGAAGACATGTTCTCCCCTTCCGGCATCGTGGTTTCGCCCGGCCCGGCCGGTTGGCGAAACAGTCTTGTGTGGCGCGAACCCCGTGCAGCTTGAGCCCGCATGGCTTTAGGAACCAATTGTGCGCAAATGGCGGCGTTGTCCATAGTCGAGGGATCAATTCTCCGGCGGTGTCGATCAAAATCCCGTTTTTTGCGCTGCGGGATTGCGGGGGCGAGGTTATTGGTGCATCCCGAACCCAGGTGATCTCACAAAGGAAACGGCATGCCGTCGAAGCGCAGCGACATCGATTCATTCCTGGCCATGGATATTCTGGCGGAGGCGAACCGGTTGAAGAAGGCCGGCCGGCCGGTGATTTCCATGGCGGTCGGCCAGCCCTCGCATCCGGCCCCCGACACAGCGCTCGTGGCGGCGCGCGCGGCGCTGGAGCATGGCCATCTCGGCTATACCGACGCCTTCGGCCGCGAGAGCCTGCGGGTGGCGATCGCAGAGGATTATCGCGCGCGCATGGGCATCAATATCGATCCGGCGCGGATCGCCGTCACCACCGGCTCGTCCGCCGGTTTCAACCTTGCATTCCTGGCATTGTTCGATGCGGGCGATGCAGTCGCGATCGCCAGGCCCGGCTATCCCGCCTATCGCAACATCCTGAAGGCGCTCGATCTCAAGGTCGTCGAGGTGGACGCCAATGCCGAGCACGACTTCACGCTGACGCCCGAGGCGCTGGCGGCGGCGGAGAAGCTCCACGGCGTCTCGCTTGCCGGCGTGCTGCTTGCAAGCCCGGCGAACCCGACCGGAACGGTCACCGGCCGGGCGGCGCTGAAGCGGCTGGCCGACTGGTGCCATAGCCGGGGCGTCGCCTTCATTTCCGACGAGATCTATCACGGGCTGGTGTTTTCGGGCGAGGAGGCGAGCGCGCTGTCGTTCACCGACGAGGCGGTGGTGATCAACTCCTTCTCGAAATATTATTGCATGACCGGTTGGCGGATCGGCTGGATGGTGCTGCCTCAAAAGCTGGTGCGGGTGTTCGAGCAACTGACGCAGAACATCTACATCTGCGCACCCGATCTTTCCCAGATTGCCGCCGAGGCGGCCCTTTCGGCGCGTCGGCAGCTCGATGGATACCGCGATATCTACCGCGCCAATCGCGATTTTCTGAACAAGGCGCTGCCAGCGATCGGCCTTCCTGTCGCCTCGCCGATGGACGGCGCGTTTTACGCCTATGTCGACGTCTCGCGCTACACCAATGACAGTCTCGCCTTCGCCCGGAAAATTCTGCACGAGGCCAATGTCGCCGTCACCCCCGGCGTCGATTTCGACCCGGAAAGCGGCGGGCGGTATCTGCGGCTTTCCTATGCGGGAACCGAGGCCGAGATCATCGAGGCCGCCGAACGGATCGGCAACTGGCTTCCGGCGAGATAGATGCAACGCCGAGCCTCGTTCGTCTTGTGAGCATGGCTACTGGCACAGGGAATCGCACGCGCTCCCAATACTCTCTCCCGCTTGCGGGAGAGATGTCGCGACAGCGACAGTGAGGGTGAAGCAACATGTCAGACTCGTGAGGGCGTCCGCGTGGATAGGATCGCCCCTCACTGTCGCTCTCGCGACATCTCTCCCCTCCGGGGCGAGAAGATTGGGGTCTTTGCGGAAAGATCCTGAAAAGGCGTAAACGTCCAAAGCATGAAAAGGCCGCCGTTTTCGCAAACGGCGGCCTTTTTATGCGTCAGGTCAATCTTCTCAGAAGAAGCCGCGGCGCTGCCACCAGCCGCGCTTCGGCTTGGCATCGTCGTCGTCATTCTCCGCCTTGGTGCCATCGGAGGTGACGACGGGGGCGGAATGGGTGACGTTGGAGGCGCGGTTGGCGCGCTTCGGCGCCTCTTCCGCGACCGGTGCAACTGTCTCTTCCACGGCCGGTGCCGCCGCCGCTTCGTCGTCGAGATCCGCGACCGCTTCGACAGTCGCCTCTTCCTCGGCTTCGCCTTCGGCGACCGGCTCGGAAGGGGATTGCTCGACGGCTTCCGTGGCCGTTTCCGCGCTTGCCTGCTCGGCCGGCGCTTCGCTGTCCGCGCGTTTGGTCCGACGGCGACGGCGCGGCTTGCGGCCTTCGATTTCGGCCATCGCCTCGTCCTCGGTGTTATCGGACGGCTGATCGTCTGGCTTCTGCTCGGCCTCGGCAACCGGCGCATCATCCGATGCGCTATCGGAGGCTACGGTTTCAGAAGGAGCGTCCTGAGCGACCGGGGCGCTGTTATCCGCTTCGGCATCAGACTGGTTCTCAGCCGTGCTCGCGGGATTGACATCGTTTTCGTCCGCCGTCTGCTGCCCGTTTTCCTCGGCGCGATTGCGACGGCCGCCACGCTTGCCGCGACGACGTTTACGGCGCGGCTTGTCGGAGCCCTGGTCGCCATCGTCGCTGTCGCCATCCGATGACTGGTCGTCATCGTCGGCCGCCTGCGCGGTCTGTTCGTTGTCGCCCTCATCGTTCTGCTGGCCATTCCGCCCACCACGGCGGCGGCGGCGCTTGCGGCGCGAGCGGCCATTATCGTCTTCGGCGCTTGCCTCGGGCTTGGCGTCGTTTTCGGGCTCGTCAGCCTCATCGATCTCATCGACCTCTTCGATGATGTCCTCTTCGGGCTCATCGGGGAAGTCGAGCAGGGTCTCGATCTTGACGGGGCTTTCAACAGGCTCGCCGCGGTCGATCTCGAAATGGCTGGTCGTGAGCGCGGAGTCGGCCTTGACGATGATCTCGACGCCGAAGCGGGCTTCGTAGTCCACAATCGTGTTGCGCTTCTGGTTGAGCAGGTAGAGCGCGATCTCGGGCGTGGTCCGCACCGTGATGTTGTGCGTGGTATTTTTCAGCAGGTATTCCTCGACCCCGCGCAGCACGTGGAGCGCGACCGAAGACTGTGAAAGCACGTGGCCGGTGCCGCCGCAATGGCTGCAGACCTGGGTCGTGGATTCCAGCACCGAGGCGCGGATGCGCTGGCGCGACATTTCCAGAAGGCCGAAATGCGAAATCCGCCCGACCTGGATCCGGGCCCGGTCGTGCTTCAGGCAATCTTTCAATTTCTTTTCGACGGAGCGGTTATTGCGCTTTTCCTCCATGTCGATGAAGTCGATCACGACGAGGCCGGCAAGGTCGCGCAGGCGAAGCTGGCGCGCCACTTCCTCCGCGGCCTCCAGATTGGTCTGGAGCGCGGTGTCCTCGATCGAATGCTCGCGGGTGGAGCGGCCCGAGTTGACGTCGACGGCGACCAGCGCCTCGGTCTGGTTGATGATCAGGTAGCCGCCGGATTTCAGCGTCACCTGCGGCTGCAGCATGCGGTCGAGCTGGGCTTCGATGCCGGAGCGCGAAAAGATCGGATGCACGTCGCGATAGCGCTGCACCACCTTGGCGTGGCTCGGCATCAGCATCTTCATGAAGTCCTTGGCTTCACGATAGCCGTCCTCGCCGGAAACGATGACTTCGCTGATATCCTTGTTGTAGAGATCGCGGATCGAGCGCTTGATCAGGCTGCCTTCCTCGTAGACCAGGCAGGGGGCCGTCGATGTCAGCGTCTTGGTGCGGACATTTTCCCAAAGCCGCATCAGGTATTCGAAGTCGCGCTTGACCTCGGCCTTGGTGCGGTTGGCGCCGGCGGTGCGCAGGATAACGCCCATGCCCTGCGGCACTTCGAGATCCTTGGCGACATCCTTCAGGCGCTTGCGGTCGGCCGGATTGGTGATCTTGCGGGAAATGCCGCCGCCGCGCGCGGTGTTCGGCATCAGCACCGAATAACGGCCGGCGAGCGACAGGTAGGTGGTGAGCGCCGCGCCCTTGTTGCCGCGTTCTTCCTTGGCCACCTGCACCAGAAGAATCTGGCGGCGCTTGATCACTTCCTGGATGCGGTACTGCTTGCGGGCCCTGCGATGGTTGTATTCGGGCACTTCCTCCATCGCGTCCTCGGCCCCGACCGATTCGACGCTGTCGTCGTCATCGTCGAGGTCTTCGGAAACCGTGTCGGCGTCGATCTCGGCCGCCATGTGCGTCGGACCCTTGCCGTCATCGGAGGCATTGTCGCCAGAGGCGCTGTCATCGGCGGCACTGTCGCCGGAAGCATCGGTATTCGCGGCCTCGGCCGCCGGGGTTTCGGCGCCTGCGGCGTCCTCGCTTGCCGTCGCCTCTTTCTTGGCGGCGGGCTTGCGGCGCCGGCGGGGCTTCGGCTTCGCGGGCGCCTCTTCTTCCGTCGCGGCTGCGGCGTCAACCTCTGCCGCTACGGCTTCCACCGGATCGGCCTTTTGATTGGCTTCGCTTGCTGTATCGGCGGTCTCTTCCGCCTTTTCCTCGGATTTGGCATCGCCGGACCGGGCGCTGTCAGACTTGGCATCGTCAGACTTGGCAGTGCCGGATTTGGCGCTGCCGGACTTCGCGCGACCGCGGCGGGTGCGCGGCTTCGGCTTGCCTTCACCCTCGGATGCCGCCTTTTCGGAGGCGTCCGCCGGCTGCGACAGCGCGGTGTCGGCGTCAGTGTCATCGCCATAGTCTTCGCTGGCGACTTCTCTCAGCAGCGCTTCGCGATCGGCGAGCGGGATCTGGTAGTAATCGGGGTGAATTTCGGAAAAGGCCAGGAAGCCGTGGCGGTTACCGCCATAGTCGACAAAGGCGGCCTGGAGAGAGGGCTCCACCCGCGTGACCTTTGCAAGGTAAATATTGCCGCGCAGCTGTTTCTTGTGCTGCGATTCGAAATCGAACTCCTCTATACGATTTCCGCGAACGACGACGACGCGTGTCTCTTCTTCGTGAGACGCGTCGATAAGCATTTTATCTGCCATTTAAGATGAGCTCCTCGGCGCGCGCGGCTGGCGGCTTCGGAACGGGTCGATGCCCTTGTCCGGAGAAGACCGCCAGCAGATACGCCGGATGAAATAGCGTCCGACCGTTGCAACGAAACGCGGGCGGCTGCTTCTCGAATCAGTCCGGCGCCCTCGAAGGGGGCGCGGGCCGATGGAAGAATTTGACGCTTCGTTCTCATATGTAGCCAGTCGAAACAAACATTGCCTAACCCCGATTTCGGGGCGATGAATTCGCTTCCGGGAAAGCCCGGGAAGCATTGACCCTTATGCCGCAACGCTGTTGTGAGTAGCGTATGCCGGCCAAGATATACTGTCCGGTGAGTGGAACGACGGCGGACGCTCAATCGCTTGATGTGGCGCCAATCTTGGTGAGACCGGCTGCCCTTGCGCGCAATTGTCCCGTCATAAATGTCCACCTGAACCACATTAGTATGTATTCGGACATGCAATAGCAAGAAAAATCCAATCCACGGTAATATTTGAGAAATTTCCGAATCGGTCTTATTACGACGTAAAGTTGTGGCGGTGGCGGGCGTTCTGGCGTTTCGGTCACGTTTTCGCCATGCGTTTGGCCTCTAACGGGGCGCCGTGAAGGTCAAGACATGTACGGAGCCGGATGAGAGGTGGCATGAGGGGACGGCTGCAGAGCTTTTTCGTCGGAAACGGCGCGACCTGGGTTCATCGGGCGCTGGTTGTCGCGCTCGCGTTGTTGGGCGCGCTTTTCTCGATCGGGCCGGCGGTCGCGAGCGACGATGCCTCCGCCGCGCCGCTGATCGCCTATAACGCTTTGCTTGTCGGCGATGATGCGCGCGCCCGTCTGGTGGTGGATTTCGATCGGAAGCCCGAATTCAGCTATCATTACCTGAAGGACCCGGCGCGGCTGGTGATCACGCTGCCGGCCACCGCTTTCGGCTTTTCCGGCGATGCGGTCGAAGCGCGCGGGCTGATCAGCGATATCCGCTACGGCGCGACCGGTCCCGGCCAGTCGCGGATCGTGCTTTCGGCCCGCGAACCGATCCAGATGACGCTCGCGGAGGTGCGCGACGAGGGCAGCGCCGGCTTCCGCCTGGTCATCGATCTCGCGATTGCTGACAGCGCAGTCTTCGAAAAGCTTCTCGCCGGCCAGCAGGAAACGCCTGCCGCCGCCTTTGCCCGGCAGGACGCGACGGCTGCGGATGAGGACGACAGTTTCGTGGTTGCCATCGACGCCGGTCACGGCGGTATCGATACCGGCGCGATCGGCGAGGACACCCGGACGCTGGAAAAGGACATTACCCTCGATTTTGCCCGCGCCTTTGCCGGTAAGCTTCAGGCGGTGCCCGGTTACGACTCCTATCTGACCCGCGATGCGGATATCTATCTGTCGCTCTCCAAGCGCGTCGAGCTTGCCCGTCAGCATGGCGCGGATCTGTTCATTTCGCTGCATGCCGATTCGCTCAGTCAGACGGATATTTCCGGCGCCACCGTCTATACCCTCTCCGACCGCGCTTCCGACCGGCTGGCGGCGGCGCTGGCCAAGCGCGAGAACCTCTCCAACGAGATCATGGGGATCGAGGCCTCGGTCGAGCCGGAGGAGGTGACCGACATCCTGCTGGATCTGACGCGGCGTGAAACCCAGAGTTTTTCGATCTCGCTCGCAGACCAGGTGGTCGCCTCGTTCGAAGGCCGGATCAGCCTGATCAACAATCCTCACCGTTACGCCGGCTTCATGGTCCTGAGGGCGCCCGACATTCCGTCCATTCTGCTCGAGATCGGATTCCTGTCGAACCCGGAGGATGAAAAACGCATGCTCGATCCGGTCTGGCGCGACAGGCTCGTCGACAGGCTGGTCGATGCGGTGACGCGCTATCGCAGCCCGATGATTTCGGGCATGCCGTAGGGCTTTCGAACGATAATGAACGAATGATCAAAGCTCTCGTCGCAAAAAGCGCACATTCGTTGTAAAAAGGATGCCTGGGTATTTTAATTTGGGCCAGCGGGCGATATCTGCGATAAGTCGACGGCGGAGAAGGGCAAATCGGTGCGAACTGCATCGCAAATGCCCGGCGGAAACCTTCAGCGCAGCCGCGGCTGCGATCAGGGCGCCGCGATCAGACAAGGTATGAAAAACACGTGACTGTGATCAAGTTCATCGGTTATCTCTTCGGCCTCGCTTGCGCCCTTTTCCTCGTCGTTGCCGTTGGTATCGGCGTCTATCTCGGGAATGTCGCGAAGGACCTGCCGGATTACGAAGTGCTTGCGCAGTACACTCCGCCGGTGACCACCCGCGTCTATGCCGGCAATGGCGAACTGATGGCCGAATATGCCCATGAGCGCCGCCTGTTCCTGCCGATCGACGCCATCCCGATGCGGGTGCGCGGCGCCTTCCTTTCGGCGGAAGACAAGAACTTCTATACCCATCCCGGCATCGACGTCAGCGGTCTGGCGCGCGCGGTTGTCACCAACCTCAAGAATGTAGGCACCGGTCGCCGTCCCGTCGGCGCCTCGACCATTACCCAGCAGGTCGCCAAGAACTTCCTTCTGACCTCGGACCAGACCTATGAGCGCAAGGTCAAGGAAGCGATCCTGTCGTTCCGCATCGAGCAGGCCTATTCCAAGGATACGATCCTGGAGCTCTACCTGAACGAGGTCTATTACGGTCGCAACGCCTTCGGCATCGCCGATGCCGCGCTGACCTATTTCGACAAGCCGGTTTCGGACCTGACGGTCGCCGAAAGCGCCTATCTCGCCGCGGTCCTGAAGGGGCCGGCCAATTACGATCCCTATCGCCACCCCGAAGCGGCGATCGAGCGTCGCAACTGGGTGATCAGCCGTATGGAGGAAAACGGCTACATCACCGCAGCGGAGGCCGATCTGGCGCGGGCCGAACCGCTCGGCGTCGTTTCGGGCTACCAGAACCAGCCGGTCGTCGGCGACGAATATTTCGCCGAGGCCGTGCGCCGCGAGCTGAAGGACGAGTATGGCGAGGAGATGCTTTACGAAGGCGGCCTGTCGGTGCGCACCTCGCTCGACCCGCAGATGCAGCTTTATGCCCAGGCCGCCCTGCGCGAAGGTCTGATCCGCTATGACGAGGCCGCCGGCTATCGCGGGCCGATCGACCAGATATCGACCGCCGAGGACTGGGGGCCGACGCTTGCCAAGATGAGCCCGCTCTGGGACGTCCGCGACTGGCGGATCGCGGTGGTGCTCAGCGTCGGCGCTGAGGGCGCGAAGATCGGTCTGCGTCCCGCGCTCGATGCCGCCGGCCGGGTCGACGATGTGCGCGAGACCGGTTTCATTCCAACCGAGGATATGAAATGGGCCTATCGTTTCCTCGAAAAGGGCAAGAAGAACGCCACAAGTCCCGAAGGCGTGCTGACGCCGGGCGACGTCGTCTATGTCCAGGCGACGGGCGAGGGGGCTAATTATCGCCTTCGCCAGGTGCCGAAGGTGCAGGGCGGTCTGGTTGCCATGGACCCCGACACGGGGCGCGTGCTCGCCATGGTCGGCGGCTTCGCCTTCTCGCAGAGCCAGTTCAACCGCGCCACCCAGGCGATGCGCCAGCCGGGCTCCTCGTTCAAGCCGTTCGTCTATGCCGCGGCGCTTGACAATGGCTATACGCCGGCTTCCGTGGTCATGGATGCGCCGGTGGAATTCGTATCGGGCGGCGAATTGTGGAAGCCGCAGAACTATTCGGGCGACTTCTCCGGTCCGCAGACGCTTCGCACCGGCATCGAGAAATCCAAGAACCTGATGACGGTCCGCCTTGCCAACGATCTCGGCATGGAGACGGTCGCCGATTACGCCGAGCGTTTCGGCATCTACGACCATATGGACCCGGTGCTTGCGATGTCGCTCGGCTCCGGCGAGACCACGGTGATGCGGCTGGTTTCGGCCTATGCGGTGATCGCCAATGGCGGCAAACAGGTCAATCCGACGCTGATCGACCGGATCCAGGACCGTTACGGCAAGACCATCTTCAAGCACGAGGAACGCGTGTGCGAAAACTGTGACTCGCCGGTCTGGAACGGTCAGGCCGAGCCGATCCTGATCGACGCCCGCCAGCAGGTGCTGGACCCGATGACCTCCTACCAGATCACCTCGATGATGGAAGGCGTGGTGCAGCGCGGGACGGCGGCAGGCGCGGTCAAGCTCGACCGCCCGGTCGCCGGCAAGACCGGCACCACCAATGACGAGAAGGATGCCTGGTTCGTCGGCTTCACGCCCAATCTCGTGGCCGGCCTCTATATCGGTTTCGATCAGCCCGCAACGCTCGGCCGCCATGGCACCGGCAGCGGGCTTGCAGCCCCGATATTCAACGACTTCATGACCGACGCTCTGAAGGCGCTGCCGACGGAAAACTTCATCGAGCCGGAAGGCATGACCAATATCGCGGTCAACCGCTCCACCGGCATGCGTGCCTCCGGTTCCGGCCCCAATGTCATCATGGAGGCCTTCAAGCCCGGGTCCGGCCCGGCTGAAGCCTTCGACGTGATCGACATGAGCAGCTACAAGTCGCCGGAGCAGATCCTGCGCGAATCCCCGCAGGCGCAAAAGGCGATCTCCAGCGGTTCCAGCGGGCTCTATTGAGAGGGCGGCGGGGTTTACATCCGTCCCCCGCCCGCTTATTCACCGGCTTCGGACGGTTTTTCAAGAACGACAGAGAGTATCATGCGCGCGGAAATCGAAGGCATTGTCGACGATATCAAGCAGGGTGTTGGCCTGCTGAGGAGGCATCTTTGACTGGGATCAGGCAATCAAACGGCTGGATTGGCTGAACAACAAGGCTGAAGATCCCAACATCTGGAATGACGCCGCCGAGGCGCAGAAACTGATGCGCGAGCGCCAGCTTCTCGAAGACGGCGTTTCGGCTGTGCGCCAGGTGGAAAACGAGCTTTCCGACAATATCGAACTGATCGAGCTCGGCGAGGAAGAGGGCGACGAAGACGTCGTGCGCGATGCCGAGGAAGGCCTTCGCAGGATGCTTGCCGATGTCGAGCGCCGCCAGGTGGAGGCCATGCTGTCCGGCGAGGCCGATTCCAACGACAGCTATCTCGAAGTCCATTCGGGCGCCGGCGGGACCGAAAGCCAGGACTGGGCCAACATGCTTCTGCGCATGTATACCCGCTGGGCCGAGCGCCAGGGCTACAAGGTCGAGGTGCTGGAAGTCCATGACGGGGAAGAGGCCGGCATCAAGTCGGCGACCATCCACGTCAAGGGCCACAACGCCTATGGTTGGCTGAAGACGGAATCCGGCGTGCACCGGCTGGTGCGGATCTCGCCCTATGACAGCAATGCGCGCCGTCACACCTCGTTCTCCTCCGTCTGGGTCTATCCCGTGGTCGATGATTCGATCGAGATCGACATCAACGAGAGCGATTGCCGGATCGATACCTATCGGTCCTCCGGCGCCGGCGGGCAGCACGTCAACACCACGGACTCGGCGGTGCGCATCACCCATATCCCGAGCGGCATCGTGGTGCAGTGCCAGCAGGAGCGCTCCCAGCACAAGAACCGGGCGAAGGCCTGGGACATGCTGCGCGCGCGCCTCTACGAGGCCGAACTGCAGAAGCGCGAGGATGCGGCCAATCAGGAAGCGGCCTCCAAGAGCGATATCGGCTGGGGCCACCAGATCCGCTCCTACGTGCTGCAGCCCTACCAACTCGTCAAGGATCTGCGCACCGGCGTGGAAAGCACGGCCCCGTCCGATGTTCTGGACGGCGCGCTGACCCCGTTCATGGAAGCTGCGCTCGCCCATCGCATCGAGGGCAAGAGTGAGGGCGTCGAGGATATCGACTGACCGGACCGGGTTCAGTCTCAGCCGGTTTCTGCCTGTCGGCAATGCGGATGCCTCTCAGCCACCGATCTCCCCCCTTGAGGGGGAGATGTCGCGAAAGCGACAGAGAGGGGTATGGGCGGAGCCGCTTTCTCCGAATTCGCAGAGAGGTTTCACCCCTCTCTGCCCCTGTCGGGGCATCTCTCCCTCAAAGGGAGAGATTGATTGCGGAGAGATTCGCCGAGCCAGCGAGATCTGAGAGTGCTCTGTGGACTTGGTCAATAAATTGAAGCCGCACCGGTCGCCCGATGCGGCTTTTTCATTCGTCTCAGATCGCCAGAATGGCCTACCGGATAGCGTTCAGCAGCGAAGGGGTTGGCCAGCCATCGGCGGGTACGCCGAGCTGAAGCTGGACGCTGCGGACCGCGTCGCGGGTTCCGGCACCCAGGATGCCGTCGATCTTGCCGACATTGAAGCCCTTGGAGGCCAGCTTCTGCTGGAGCTGCTTCATCTGGCCGTCCGAAAGGCCCTGCTCGGGATTGCCCTTGTCATACGCCGGTGCGCCCTCGAACCGGGTCGCGAAATAGGCGACCGAGGTGGTGTAGATGAAGGACTGGTTCCACTCCAGATAGACATTGAAGTTGGGGTAGGCGAGGAAGGACGGGCCGAAGCGGCCCTGTGGCATCAGCAGGGCGGCCGGCAGGTTTGAGAAGCGGGTATTGCCGTCGCGCGGCTGAACGCCGAGCTGGAACCACTGGCCGGCGGTCAATCCGCCGCCGAAGCCGGTCTTGTCCCAGGGCAGGCTCTGCGGCAGCTTCACTTCCTGAATCCAGGGCTCGCCCGGGCGCCAGCCGAGGCTGCGGATGAAGTTGGCGGCGGTCAGAAGCGCGTCCGGGGAGCTCTTCTTGACGCGGACATGGCCATCGCCGTCGCCATCCACTCCGAAGCGAATGATATCTTCCGGCAGCATCTGCACCTGTCCGAGTTCGCCGGCCCACGCGCCGGTCTCCGTAGCCGGATCGAAATCGCCGTGCTGGGTCATCTCGATCAGCGCGATCAGTTGCGGGCGGAAGATTTCCGGGCGGCGGCAGTCGTAGGAAAGCGTTACCAGCGCATCACGGGTGTTGAAGTCGCCCTGCACTGCGCCGAAATCCGTCTCCATCGCCCAGAATGCGGTGAGAACGCCGGCAGGCACGCCGAATTCGCGCCGGGCGCGATCGAAGGTGCTGGCATATTGCTGGATCTTCTTCTTTCCGGTCTGCAGGCGCGCGGAACTTCCGGTGCGCTGCGAAAACTCGAGGAAAGTCTGCTTGAAGACACCCTGCGCGCGGTCGCGGCTCAAAACGGTCTTGTTGACGGAGGCGCCCGACAGCACGGCATCGGCTGCCTGCGGCGAAAGTCCGCGCTGAACGGCTTCGGCCTTGACCCCGCTCAGGAAGTTGCCGAAATCACCGCCGCATTGCTGGGCGGCAACGGGGCCAGCGAAAAGTGATGTCAGGCCGGCGGCCACGACAACCGCTCGGATCGATTTTGAAAGCATGGGTGTCTCCTCAGAAACTTTCGGCCCGCGCGGGACCCCTCAAATCGTTTCGTACGCTAAACTAGACCACCTAAGCTTTCATTAAAAAACCGGAATTCGTTCCTGCGTCTGCAGGACCGCGTGCCAGGCATAACCACGACCTATCGGTTCAAACCGAAGTCTCGCGCCCGCGCTTCCGGCTTCAAGCACGGCCAGCATATCCGCGCGCGGGTTGACGTGAAATCGAGACAGCCAGGTTACGAGTGCCGCCCGAAACCAGGCCGGTAAGCCCTCCTGCTGGCCGAAATCGACGATATGCAGCGAGCCGCCGGGATTGAGCGCGCCGATCGAAAGCCTCAGCGCCTGCTGCCAGTCGGGGATCATCGACAGGGCATAGGAGATGACGATGCGGTCGAAGCCGCTCTGGCCGAAAGTGGCCGGCGTGAAGTCGCATGCGTCGGCGACAAGCAGACGCGGCGGGCTTGCGGCATTCCTGAATTTGGCGCGGGCGGAGACCAGCATCTGTTCCGATATATCGAGACCGTAAAGATCCGCCGAGGGGTAGCGCCGGGCGATCTGAACGAGATTGCGGCCGGTTCCGCAGGCGATTTCCAGCACCTTGTCGCCAGCGCCGCAATCCAGTCCGGCGATCAGCCGATCGCGACCGAAGAGGTAATATTTCCGGGTGAGGTCGTAGAAATGCCGCTGGTAGCGGTACATCGCGTCCATGGTCGCGGCATGGTCGCGCGCCTCAGCCATTCCGGGCTTTCTCGTAGATGTGAAATCCGCCGTAGATCGCCGAGCGATCGAGCAGTCCGAGTTCCCGGGAGGTCTCTTCCAGATATGTCCATTGCGCGGCCGTTTCCTGCCCAAGCCGGCCGGCGATGATGCTGTTCTCGCCGGCGGTGCGGAAAATCACCCGTGCGCCGGGGCGCGCGGTCCGGGTGATTTCGTCCCACAACGCATTGATCTGAACGTCGTTCATCCAGTCCTGCGCGTCTAGGAGAACATAGCGATCCACGCTTTCGGCGGGCTTGCCTGCAAGCAGTTCGGTGAAGTTTGCATGGTGGATCTTTGCGCGGGCGGCGTTGGCGCGGATCGGCTCGAATGCCGCTTCCTGCAAATAGGTCGGCATCGGGCCATCGTCCGGATAGCGGCGGGCGAAGGCCTGCCAGGCGAAATAGTTCTCGCTGAGCGGGAACTGACAGGCGAGCTTCTCGAGCCTGTGCCGCAAGACAGGGGCAAGCGTGCCATTCTCGCTCGATTTCGCCAGTTCCTCATATTGCCGGGGCGGAATGCCGAGACCGAAGAGCGATGATTTTCGCGCGGTGGTCCAGCGTATCAGCGGCTTGTCGAACAGTGGCGCGATCCGTTCATCGAAGAACCGGCGCTGTTCGCGCATCGACCTGGCCTCCATCAGTTCGGTGATATCGACGCCGTGAAGGCGGGCGACGATATGACCGGCGCCGATGAAATGGCCAAGCAGGCCGGTCCGGTAGATATTGCGTTCGAACACCGAAATGCGCTTGCGGCCGAGACTGTCGCGGCTTGCCCAGTAGCGCCGGGTTTGTTCATCCAGATGCGGTGCTATGTGGGTCTCGTAGTCACGCGCGCTGCCTTTCTCACCATTGCCGAACAGGCGCAGGACGCCGGCGTGGTCGGGCAAATGGAGAAAGGCCGCAAGCTTCAGCCGGTTGAGCGCGATATGGTGGGTGTTGAGATCGACCACGTCGATATGCTCGGGCGCGCGGGTGAGGTAGGCGAGCACATTGCAGCCGCCGGAACCGATCGTGACCACCCGATGGCCTGGGCCGAGCTCCATCGCGGCGATATCGATGTCGGGGTCTTCCCATATCTGCGGATAGACGAGGCCGGAAAACAGCAGGCCGAAAAACCGCTCCGAGATGCCCTCCCGGGTAAACGCCTTGTGTTGCAGCAGCGCTGATTTAATCCGGCCGGATTTATCTCTGCCGTAGTCGATTGCACTCATCGCCATTCGCCCTCTGTCGCGCGCAGGCACTTTGGCGCCTGCCGCCTCATCGCAGCGCTATCGTCGTTCTGCTACGCTTTGATGACGATGACGGACCAATCCACAGCCAACCGCTTCAGGCGGCGTCCTTGCTGAAGCGTGCGGAGACCCGCGGCAGGCCGGAACGCAGCAGGCGGGCGATACGCTCGCGCCGCGCCGCGTCCTTTCGCCTGTTGAGCCTGGCAAGGACGGGCCGCGCGAAGGCGGCGTAAAGCAGGAGGGCCGAGAGGCTGGCCGCGACATGGGCGGCCGCAAGCGTCTTCGCCGTTTCGAATGTGGCGGTCGAGGGGCCGATGAACAGCACCAGCATGGCGGCGGCAAGCGCCGTTTCCCGGAAGACGCCGTCGCGGATGCGCATGCCATGCCAGATGCTCAGGAACGGGCGCGGTTTTTCCAGATTGTCATTGTCGGCGCCGGGGAAGGGGCGTTTCAGGCCGGAAAAGCCCTTCAGGATCGCGATCACGATCACCAGAGAGGCGACAATCCGGGCAAGCGCCAGTCCGCTCGGCATCACCCGGACGAACGCCATTGCCGCAACAAGGCCGACACAGAAGAACACGGCGCGGGCCAGCACAATACCGAGGCCGACCGCCGGCAAGGCCCTAAGTCCGCGCTGGTATTGCCTGTCGGCGAAGTCCAGCATTCGGCCCGAAGGCAGAGAGAAGAGCAGGAAAGCGAGCGCGGCGTATGTCGCCGCGATACCGATATTCAAAAGCGTTCCTCCATCCGCACCAGTTATAAAAAACCTCGCGGCGGAAAAGGTCAATCGGCGGGACTGATTTCCTGGCCGATTTCCTCCATTGCGGAGATGAACCACGGTGTTTCGATGTCGAAGCTGCCGCCGCCCTTGATCCGGTCGAATTCGATGGTGCGCAATTGCCCGCTGCGCTCGACATCGTGGCCGGTGACGCCCGACACGCCGTCCAGCGCGCTTTCCACGGCAAGGTCGACCATCGAATGGATCAGCCGCAGATCGTCGTTGTTTGCCGGGGCCGAGCGGGCGTAATAGCCGGATTTCTGCACCATGGCGCGCTCGGCGCCGAGAAGCGCGGCGAACTGTTTGGCGAACCAGTCGCCGACATTGATGGTATCAAGCTTGACGTGACCGAACGCATCGCGGGTGACCGACGCGCCGGACGCCTCGCGCTCGGCAACGATGGCGTCAAGGCAGGCTCCTTCGGAGACGAACAGCGAAATGGTGCCGTTGCGGTCCATTACCTGCCTGAGGCGGGCTGCTTCCTTTTCGAGGTCGAAGGCGGTTTCCGGCAGGTAGACGCCGTCGATCATCTTCATGGCCCGGTTCATCAGCATGCCGTCAACGAATTCCGCCGATTTGATCCGGTCGAGATAGGCCCGCGCGGTCGCCGCCGTCAGCCAGCCGCAGCTTCGGCCCATGACCTCGTGGATGATCAGGGTGCGCGGCGCCGCACTCTGCTCGTTGGAGATGTTGTCGAAGAAGGCCGCGCCATACTCGGCCGCGGTCCAGGCGCCGAGCGTCTGGCGGATCGGCTTGACGTCGTTGTCCACCGTCTTCGGCAGGCCGACCACGGTGAGATCGTAACCATTGGTCTTGAGATAGGCGGCGAGATCGGCCGCGGTGGTATTGGTGTCGTCGCCGCCGATCGTGTGGAGAATGGTGATGTTGTCCTTGGTCAACTGCTCGGCGGCAACCTGCAGCGGATCGGCTCCCGGCGGCACCAGGCCGCGTCTTTCGCAATCCTTGCGGTTGGTGAGCTTCACCCGGCTGTTGCCGATCGGCGAACCGCCGAATTTGTGCAGGAGGTGGGCCTGCTGGCGGATATTGGGCGTGATCGCCATGCTGTCGCCGGTCAGAAGGCCTGCATAGCCCGAACGATAGGCGATGATCTGGGTATCAGGCGCGATGTCCGAATAGCGCTCGATCAGCCCGCCGACGGCGGAGGAGAGACAGGGGGCAAGTCCCCCGGCGGTGAGCATGGCGACTTTGTGCTGGGACATCGGACCTCTTTCCTGGAGCATTTCGCAGTCAGGTGGCATCACCTGACGTCCGCGAAAATGCGTCAAAACAAATAGCTGGAGTATTTCCGGTGATCCCGTTTTCACCGGAATTACTCTGGCTTCGGCGTTCGCGACATGGATGCGTCAGCCGCGCCGGGGTGTAAAGGCCGTTGCGAAATAAAATCGTTTTGACGGCACCACATTCTTTGGGCTCGCCGAAAGCGCATGGTCGGGCATCGCGATGACTGGTTTCAGCCCAGAACCCGCGCCTGCGCCAGGGGCTGCTGCACCAGCGGCGGGAAGTCGTCGGGTGTGATGGTTTCCTTTTCGAGCAGCATGCGCGCGCCGTCGTCGAGGTCCTTGCGGCGCTGGTTGAGAACCTCTTTCGCCCGCTCGTAAGCCTCGTCGATCAGCTTGCGGATCGCGAGATCGACCTCGCGGGCGGTGACGTCGGAATAGTCCTTCGCTGTGCCCATGCCGGGGGCCTCGGGCATATATTGCGCGTGCTTCTGTTCCAGCGCCGCCTGGCCGATATCCGGGTCCATGCCGAAGCTCATCACATATTGCCGGGCGATATCGGTGACGCGGGCGAGATCGTCGGAGGCGCCGGTGGAGATTTCGCCATAGACGATATCTTCCGCCGCCCGGCCGGCGAGCAACATCACCATCCGGTCGCGCAATTCGCCGGCTGTGATCAGGAACCGGTCCTCGGTCGGGCGCTGCATGGTGTAGCCGAGCGCGCCGATCGAGCGCGGGATGATCGAGATCTTGTGCACCGGATCGGTCTTGGGAAGCGCCGCTGCTGTCAGCGCATGGCCCATTTCATGGAAGGCGACGCGCTCGCGCTCGTCGGGGTTCAGCAGGCGGCCGCGCCGTTCGGAGCCCGCGACCGTGCGTTCAACGGCCTGGGTAAAATCCTCCATCGTCACCTTGTCGCCGCCGCGCCGTGTGGCGAAGATTGCGGCCTCGTTGACGAGATTGGCGAGATCCGCGCCGGTAAAGCCCGGCGTCAGCGCCGCCACCTGGCCTGCCTCGACATCCTCGGCAAGCTGGATCTTCTTCATGTGGACGGCGAGGATCGCAGTGCGCCCCCCGCGGTCCGGGCGGTCCATCACCACCTGCCGGTCGAAGCGGCCGGCGCGCGTCAGCGCCGGGTCGAGCACTTCCGGCCGGTTGGTGGCCGCCAGAATGACGATGCCGGCGGAAGGGTCGAAGCCGTCGAGTTCGACCAGAAGCTGGTTCAGCGTCTGCTCCTTCTCGTCATTACCGCCCATGCCGAAGGAATTGCGGGCGCGCCCCAGTGCATCCAGTTCATCGATGAAGATGATGCAGGGCGCCATTTCGCGGGCCTGCTGGAACAGGTCGCGCACGCGCGCCGCACCCACGCCAACGAACATCTCGACGAATTCCGAGCCGGAGATAGAAAAGAAGGTGACGCCGGCTTCGCCCGCGACCGCCCTGGCGATCAGCGTCTTGCCGGTGCCGGGCGGGCCGACCAGCAGCAGGCCCTTGGGAATGCGCGCGCCGAGCCGGCCGTATTTCTCCCGTTCGGTGAGGAAGGAGACGACCTCCTTGAGCTCGGTCTTGGCCTCGTCTGCGCCGGCCACGTCGTCGAAGGTCACGCCGGTGTTGCGCTCGACATAGATCTTCGCCTTGGACTTGCCGATATTCATCATGCCGCCGAAGCCCATGCCCTGCTTTTCGGCGAACTTGCGGAAGAACCACGCCCAGATCGCGAAGAAGATCACGACCGGCAGCACCCAGGAGAGGATCTTGGTCAAAAGCGTGTTATCGGGAACGCCGGTGACGTCGACCTTGTACTTGTCGAAATCGACCGCCAGTTCCTGCGGAACGCGATAGGTGACGAAATATTTCTTGCCGTCGACCGGGTCCTTGAACTGGCCCTCTATGGTATTCTCGGCGATCGCCACCGACTGGACCTGTCCCTTTTCGACATAGTTGATCATGTCGGAATAGCTGATCCGGGCGACGTCCCGCGCCGTAAACCAGAGCTGGAACCCGATCAAAATCAGGAAGGCCACCAGAAAATAGCCAAGGTTGAATGTATGCTTGCGTTCCATGGCGCGAAGTCCCCCGGTGATGCGTTCCTCTCATGTCTATAGTCGCCGGCTTGCGCGGCAGGCAATCGGAAAAGGCCGGCGGAACGCCGAAGCGTGCAAGGGAGAGGCGAAAATGTCGCAGCGGAATCACGGAAAAATCAGATTGAACCACTCGGTTCGACTTGCATGCGACGCCGTTTTTGTCCAATCTTGCGAATCTTGAGAAGGCGGGTCGCTCCGCCGGGAGCCTGTTGAATGTCATTCTGGGAAAAACTGGTCCATTTCGTCAGCCAGTCCACCGGCAACGTCCTTTCGGGCGTGGTCGAGGCTGTGCGCACGCTGTTCGAGGGGGACCCCGAAACCCGCCGCCAGGTGGCGTTTTCCGTTTCGCTGATCGCGCTCTCGGCGAAGATGGCGAAGGCCGACGGCTTCGTGACCATGGAAGAGGTCACCGCCTTCCACGAGATTTTCGAGATTCCCGAGGAGGAGCGCGTCAACGTCGCGCGGCTCTATAATCTCGCCCGTCAGGATATTGCCGGCTACGATGCCTATGCGCGCAAACTCAAGGGGTTGTGCTCGGATGGCGAGGAGGGCTGCCCGCTTCTGGAAGAGGTGGTCGACGGCCTGTTCCACATCGCCAAGGCCGATGGCAGCATCCACGACAAGGAACTCGATTTCCTGGCCCATGTCGCCGAGATTTTCGGCATCAGCGAGGCGCGCTTCAACGCCATCTGCGCGCGTCACATGGATATGGGCGACCGCGATCCCTATGGCGTGCTCGGCGTCTCCCGCAAGGATGATTTCAAGACCATTCGCAGCCGCTACCGCGCGCTGGTGGCTGAAAACCATCCCGACCGGCTGATCGCGCGCGGCGTTCCGAAGGAATTCCACGCCGCCGCGAATGACCGTATGGCGCGCATCAATGCGGCCTATGAAGCGATTGAACGCGAATTGCGGGCGGCCTGATTTGAGCACTGTTTCCGCCCGTTTCCGGCTGCTTCTGTCCGCTGCCTTTATCCCCGCCGCGCCCGTGCTTGCGGCCGATGGCGGCCTTGCCACAGCGCGCGCAATGGTCATCGCCGCCCATCCCGGGCAGTGTGAGAGCGATCTTGCCGAGCGCTTTGACGGGCTCGAGGATCAGGCGTTCGACGTGTCCTGGCCCGAGACCCGCTACGACGACACGGTGGAGCAGGCGAAGGGGCGGCTTTACCAGATCACCTGCGGGCTCGGCGCCTATAATGTCGCCGTGGCCTATGTCTTCGCCCGCGAGGACGGCTTTCCCGAAGAGGGCGAAATCGTATCCTTCGCGACGCCCGCCTTTTCCCTCGACTATGAGCCCGGCGACGAGACCGATACGAAACTGGTCCACGACCCGGAGGTCACCGGCTTTACGGCCGGCACGATCCTGGTCAATCCGGAATTCGATCCCGAAACCAACACGATCTCCACCTTCGAGAAATGGCGCGGGCTTGGAGATGCCTATTCCGCCGGACGCTGGACGCTCGAGAACGGCAGTTTCGTGCTGAAGCACTATGTCATCGATCCGATCTACGAGGCCAATCTCGAAGGCTCCCCCGAGGCATTGATCGATACCCAGTACACGCTCTATGACGTCGCGCCCTGAGGGGCTTCGTCGCGCGCAGGTCCTTGCGCGTAAGGGGCTTTTTCGTGAGGCCTCGCGCGTGGCCCTGGGCCCCGGCTCAAGGCCGGGGTGACGGCGGCGGACGTTGACATGGTGCGTAAACTCTCGCCGGCCCCTGAGCTTACCTCCCCATCTTTCCCTTGCATTGAAAGCCTCGCTCGGAGAAGCTTTGCCAAACTTCCAGAGGGCGGGGCATGACGCGACATTTCAGGACAATCATTATCGGTCGCGGCCTGATGGGCGCGGCCGCCGCGCGCCATCTGGCGGGCATGGAAGAGGGCGTTGCCGTCATCGGCCCGGATGAGCCGGTCGAGAAAGCCGCCCACACCGGCGTTTTCGCCAGCCATTACGATGAGGGGCGGATCACCCGCACGATCGATCGCGATCCGGTATGGGCGCGGCTCGCCAACCGTTCGATTGCGCGCTACCGCGAGATCGAGCGCGACAGCGGCATCGATTTCTTCGGCGAGGCCGGCGCGCTGATTGTCGGGCCCGGCCGGTCGCGCGGACGCTATGTCGAAACGATCATGGATGCCGCCGGAAAATGCGGCGCCATGGCCGAACTTGTCGATGAGGCGGGGCTTCAGGAAAAGTTTCCCTACTTCGCCTTCGCGCCCAAAACGGAGGGCGTTTATGAGCCGCGCCGGGCGGGTTACATCTCGCCGCGCCGGCTCGTGGCCGCGCAATCGCTTCTCGCGGACAAGGCGGGCGCGGAGGTGATCGCCGCGACGGCGGTCGATGTGAGCGACGGCGGAGCGAGCGTCAGCGTCACGACCGATGCCGGCGAGACGCTGAGGGCCGACAAGGTGCTCGTGGCGGCAGGCGGCTTCACCATCAATGACAAGCTTCTGCCGGCAAAGATCGATCTTACCGTCTTTGCCCGCACCATTGCCTATTTCGAGGTGGATGAGGACGAGGCAAGGTCGCTTTCGGCCAGGCCGAGCTTGATCTACAAGGCGGAATTCGATCAGGACGGCATCTATCTGCTGCCGCCGATCCGCTATCCCGATGGCCGCTGGTATATCAAGATCGGCGGCGATCCGGACGATGTGCCGCTGGCGAGCGAGGCCGATATCCGCGCCTGGTTCCGCGCCAAAGGCCATGGCGCCACGCGCGAGCATCTGACCCGGATCATCTGCGACCTGATGCCCGGTCTCAAAGTGCTGCAATCGGAAACCGGCACCTGCGTCACCAGCTATTCGCCGTCGGGCTATCCGATGATCGGCTTTTCGCCATCGCCGAGGATCGCGGTGCTGACGGCCGGCTGCGGGACGGCGGCCAAGAGCTCGGACGAGATCGGCCGGCTCGGCGCTGTGCTGATGGCCGAGGGATCGCTTGCGGGCGAGGACTACCCTGTCGATTTCGCGCCGTCGTTTTCGTAATCCCTTTCCTTCCCGCCCGAAACGCACTAGGAAGGCCCGACCAGTTGGCCGGGCGGCCGCGCTTTGCCAATGCCGAAAGGCGGCAGGGTGAGGAAAGTCCGGGCTCCACGGAAACACGGTGCCGGAGAAAGTCCGGCGGGGGCGACCCTAGAGACAGTGCCACAGAAAGCAAACCGCCCCGCCTTTTGGCAGGGTAAGGGTGAAAGGGTGGGGTAAGAGCCCACCGCGCCGGCGGCAACGCAGGGCGGCACGGTAAACCTCACCGGGAGCAAAACCGAATAGGGATGACGCGGCGCTTGTCGCCAGCCTGTTTCCAGGCCGGTCATCCGGGTGGGTTGCGAGAGGCAGCGCGCAAGTGCTGTCCCAGATGAATGGCCGCCACGTTTTGCGGGTAACCGCGAAGCCATACAGAACCCGGCTTACAGGCCAACTGGTTTCTTCCTTTTTTGCATTGAAAATCGGGCGTTTGAGCGCGCCCGTTCGCATGTCCTGGCGAAAGCTTTCGTTAAGGGCCGGCTGATAGAATCAGCCTTTCCGGATGCCCTGTCGACACGGTTAATAACGGCTTGTCCCATTGACGCCCAAATCTGCCCATGTTATCCCATCAGGCATAAGTTCGCTGCCCGGCGCGGATGCGGCTTTCGGGCGGCGCGACAGCTTTAAGTGTTTGCAATTCATGCTGAGTTCGCCCGCTGGGCGGGTTGGTTTTCCTGGGTCTTCTTTTGGGTTGGCGGTCCGGCAAGGGCTGCCGAAGACGTCGGTAGTAACGCGTAATGAACCGGTTTCTGTCCAACGCGACCAAGAAGGTCGATGCCAAGGGAAGGGTGTCGGTGCCTGCGGTATTCCGCACGGTGCTGGCGGAGCGGAATATCGCGGAGCTTTACTGCTTCCAGGATTTCGTCTTTCCCGCGATCAGCATCGGCGGTCCCGATCTTCTCGACCGGTTCGAGCGGCAGATCGATCAGGAAGACCCGTTCTCGGCGGAAGCAAACAGCATGTCGCTGCTGATCCATGGCGGCGGCGTGTTCGCGAAACTCGATGCCGAGGGGCGGTTGATGGTCACGGACTTCATCCGCGATTTCACGGGCATCGATACGGAGGTCACATTTGTGGGGCGTGCGGACCACTTCCAGCTTTGGGAGCCGCAGGCTTTTCAGGAAGCGCAGGCGCAAGCGCGCAAGGCCCGTCTCGGCGGGCGAGCGGGCGCCTGATGAAACGGGGAAGCGGAATGACGGGGAACACTGGCACGGCGGATGCCAATGGCGGACCGGTTCGTCACATTCCGGTGATGCTTGCCGAGGTGTTGGCTGCGTTGCAGCCGGCGCCCGGCAAGGTTATTCTCGACGGCACGTTCGGGGCGGGCGGCTATGCCGGCGCGCTGCTCGATGCCGGCGCAGAGGTCATCGGTCTCGACCGCGATCCGAATGCGATTGCCGCAGCCGGCGACCTTCTCGCCCGCTATCCTCGCCTGTCCCTGCATCATGCCCGCTTTTCCACGCTCGACCGCTATGCCCCCGAGACTGGCCTCGACGGCGTGGTTCTCGATATCGGCGTTTCCTCGATGCAGATCGATGAGGCCGAGCGCGGCTTCTCCTTTCAGAAAAACGGTCCGCTCGACATGCGGATGTCGGGCGAGGGCGTCAGCGCCGCCGATGTCGTCAACCGCGCCAAGGTCGGCGACCTGACGCGGATTTTCGGCATTCTCGGCGAGGAAAAAAACGCCGGCCGCATTGCCCGCGCGATCGAGAGGAAACGCGCCGAGGAGCCGTTCTCGACCACGCGCGACCTTGCCGGCCTGATCGAGATCGTGACGCCGCGCCGGGCCAAGGACAAGATTCATCCTGCGACCCGCGTGTTCCAGGCGCTCCGCGTCTACGTCAATGATGAACTCGGCGAACTCGCGGGCGCTTTGCTTTCAGCCGAACGGTCCCTCAAGGCCGGCGGTGTGCTGGCGGTGGTCACCTTCCATTCGCTCGAAGACCGGATCGTCAAGCATTTCATTGCGGCGCGTCTCGGCAAGGCGGGCGGCTCGCGCCACCTGCCGGAAGTCGAACCGGCGCCCGCTCTTTTCGATCAGCCGGGCAAGGCCATGATTTCGGCCAGCGATGCCGAGGCCGCGGAAAATCCGCGGGCGCGCTCGGCCAAGCTCAGGGCCGCGATCCGCACGTCCGCGCCGGCTCCAGCGACCGGGCTCGATGCCTTCGGTCTTCCGTCTCTTGCCGATATTTCCCGCCTTGGAGGCGCCTGATGTTTCGTCCGCTGGATCTCATCCTGATACTGGTCATGGTCGCGACCGCGACGGTCACCTACACGATCAAATACAGCGTCGAGTCGACGTATGACGATGTCCGCGCGCTCGAAGACCAGATCGCGCTGGAGCAGAACAATCTCGATCTCCTGAAGGCGGACGAGGCGCTGTTGACGCAGCCCGCCCGGATGGCGCGGCTTTCCGAGTTCTTCTCCGCCGAGCTTGATCTGCATCCGGCCGACCCGGAGCAGATCGCAACCCTTGCCCAACTCCCGCCCATTGCAACCGAACCCGTCGGGGAGGAACTGCCGCCGCTGATGGCCGGCAATGCCCCCGACGGCACGGATATCGTCATAACCGGATCGGTGACCCCATGATCAAGCTTCCCGGGATACTCAAACGCAAGCCCAGGGCGCGCCGCGTTGCGGAGCCCAAACCCGATCAGGCCCAGCCCGATGTGTTTCAGGGAACGGCCAAGAAACGGGTCAATCTGGCGCGCAGCCGCGTCGGTTTCGTCACCTTCGCCTTTGTCGCCGTCTATGCCGTCATCGGCGGCCGTCTGGTGCATTATTCGCTGGCCAAGGAAGATGGCACCGTTGCCCGCGCGGCCATGCCGCTGACGCTGGCGCGCCGCCCGGATATCGTCGACCGGAACGGAGCGCTCCTTGCGACCGATGTCCGGATGATGTCGCTTTATGCCGATCCCTCGATGATCACCAGCGCCGACGATGTTCTCGACGCGCTGCTGCCGATCTTTCCCGATCTCGATGCCAAACGCGCCTACCGGTTGTTGAATTCCAAGGGCGAGTTCGTCTGGCTGAAGCGCCAGATCACGCCCAAGCAGCAGAGCCAGGTGCTGGCCGCCGGCGTGCCCGGCGTCGGCTTCCGTCCCGAAGTGCATCGCTTCTATCCCGGCGGCCCGCAGGCGGCCCATCTTCTGGGCCTCGTCGATATCGACAATCACGGCTTGTCCGGCATCGAGCGCTACATGGACAAGACCGACGGCATTTCCGGCCTGATGGGGCTTGGTCTTTCCGGGGCGATGGACCTGAAGCCGTTCGAGACCTCGATCGATCTGCGCGTCCAGAGCATCCTGCGCGATGTTCTGGTGGAGGGCGTCAACAAGTTTCACGCCATCGGCGCCACCGGCACGGTGATCAACGTCAATACCGGCGAGATCGTCGCCCTTGCATCGGTGCCCGATTTCGACCCGAACAATCCGCCGCCGGCGAACGATCCGCGTATGCTGAACGATGCGATCACCGGCGTTTACGAAATGGGGTCGACGTTCAAGACCTTCACGCTGGCGATGGGGCTCGAATCCGGCAAGTTCACGATGGACAGCGTGGTGGATGCCAAAACGCCGTTGATCTTCGGCCGCTCGCGCATCCGGGACGACCATGCCCAGAACCGGATGCTGACCTATCCGGAAGTCTTTACCTATTCCTCCAATATCGCCGCCTCGCGCATCGCTGCCGCAGTCGGCCCGGATTACCAGCGCACTTTCCTTGAAAACATGGGCCTGCTCGACAGGATGGACACCGAGATCGGCGGCGCGGGAACGCCGCAACGGCCGCAGAAATGGGGCGGCGTGTTCTCCGCGACCGTAGCCTTCGGCCAGGGGGTCACGACGACGTCGCTGCAGACGGCCGCTGCCGCGGCGGCACTCGTCAATGGCGGCAAGCTGCTGACCCCGACCTTCCTGCCGCGCAGTCGGGCGGAAGCCGACCAGATCGCCAGGCACGTGGTCTCGAAGGAAACCAGCGACAAGATGCGTTATCTCCTCCGGCTGAACGGCACGGACGGTTCGGGCAGGAACGGCCAGGTTCCGGGCTATCGCGTTGGCGCCAAGACCGGCACATCCGAAAAGATTATCGATGGGAAATATTCGAAAGATCGCAATTTCAACGCTTTTCTTGCCGCATTTCCGATGGACGATCCGCAATATGTCGTCCTGGTGACGATTGACGATGCCAAGAAGGTTGAGGGGGTTCCCGGCCGCACCGCAGCCTGGAACGCCGGGCCGATGAATGGCGAGATCATTCGCCGGGCCGCTCCCATCCTCGGCGTCGATCCCGATTTCGGCGCGGAAGGGGCCGCGCTCCTCGCCGCCTATTGATGCCATGCCATCCGGCCCGGCCGGGTGCAGAAGAGAGACTGACACGATGAAACTGAGCGCTCTCGCCGGAACGGCTTTTCCCGAACTGAATGCCGCGCTCGCCGGCAGCAGCGGTGCGCTCGACATCGCCTTCCTCACCGCTGACAGCCGCAAGGCCGGACCCGGTGCGTTGTTCGTGGCGATTGCCGGCAGCAAGGCCGATGGCGCGGGCTTCATTGATGATGCCGCAGCGCGCGGCGCGGTCGCGGCAATCAGCGCCTCGCCGCACAATGCGGCGCGCATACCGGTGCTAACCGTGGATAATCCGCGCGCCTTTCTCGCGATCGCCGCTGCCCGCTTCTATGGCGCGCAACCCGGCACGATGGTGGCCGTGACCGGCACGGCCGGCAAGACCTCCGTTGCCTCGTTCACCCGACAGATCTGGGCCCATGCGGGCCTTTCGGCCGCCATGATCGGCACCACCGGCGTGACGGCACCCGGCCGCAGCGAATACGGGTCGCTGACCACGCCCGATCCGGTGGCACTCCACGCGCTGCTGGCCGAGCTTGCCCGCGACGGCGTCACCCATGGCGCGATGGAAGCCTCCAGCCACGGGCTCGATCAGTACCGGCTGGATGGCGTGAGGCTTGCGGCTGGAGCATTCACCAATCTCGGTCGCGACCACATGGATTATCACCCGACCGTGGAGCATTATTTCGGTGCCAAGATGCAGCTGTTCGAGCGGGTTCTCCCGCCGGGTTCTCCCGCGATCATCAACGCCGATGACGAATGGTCCGACCGTGCGGCGGAGGCGGCCAGGGGAGCGGGCCAGCGCGTCCTCACCGTTGGCCGGAAGGGCGATTTTCTGGCGCTGAAGCGCGTCGAACAGAAGCGCGACAGCCAGTTTGCCGAAATCCTGCATGACGGCACGATTTACGAGGTGCGGCTGCCGCTTGCGGGCGAGTTCCAGATTTCGAATGCGCTGGTCGCAGCCGGTCTCGCGATCGCCACCGGCGTCGATGCCCGGACCGCGCTTTTGGCGCTTGAAAAGGTGGAAGGCGCTGCCGGCCGTCTTCAGCTTGCCGGCAAGGCCGCCAATGGCGCGCTCGCCTATATCGATTATGCCCACAAGCCCGATGCGCTGGAAAAGGTGCTCACCGCCGTGCGGCCGTTCACCACGGGCCGGGTCATCGTGGTGTTCGGCTGCGGCGGTGACCGCGACAAGGGCAAGCGCCCGATCATGGGCGAGATCGCGACCCGGCTCGCCGATATCGTGATCGTCACCGACGACAATCCGCGCTCCGAGGTTCCCGCCGAAATCCGCTCGGAAATCCTGGCGGCGGCGCCGGGCGCCATCGAGATAGGCGACCGGGCCGAGGCGATCGCCCACGCCGTCGGCCTGTTGAAGACGGGCGATACACTGATCGTAGCGGGCAAGGGGCATGAGGAAGGGCAGACGGCGGGCGGCGTTACCCGGCCTTTCTCCGACCTTGCCGAAGTCAAGAAGGCATTGGAGGGCCACGCATCGTGAGTTTGCTTTGGACATCAGCCGAAATGGTCGAGGCCATGGACGGGCGTCCCGTGGGCGAACTGCCGGAAGGGGTCACGGGTATTTCGATCGACAGCCGCACGATTGCGCCGGGAGAGGCGTTTTTCGCGATCGCCGGCGATCGGGTCGACGGCCACAAATTCGCAGGCCTTGCCGCCAAGAACGGCGCCACGCTGCTGGTGGTGGCCGAGGGCAAGCTGCCGGCGCTGGGGCGGCTCACCTGCGGCATGATCGTCGTCGACGACGTGCTGGAAGCGATGGGCCGGCTGGCGATGGCCGCAAGGGCGCGCACGGATGCCCGCATCATCGCCGTCACCGGTTCCGTCGGCAAGACCAGCACCAAGGAAATGCTCGCCGCCGGGCTGAAGGCCTCCGGCAAGGTCCATGCCGCTGTCGCCTCGTTCAACAATCACTGGGGCGTGCCGCTGACGCTCGCGCGCATGCCGGCCGATACCGAATTCGGCGTGTTCGAGATCGGCATGAACCATTCCGGCGAAATCCGGCCGCTGACGAAAATGGTGCGCCCGCATGTGGTGGTGATCACCACCGTCGCCCCGGTCCATATCGGCAACTTCTCGGGCATCAAGGAAATCATCGCCGCCAAGGCCGAGATCTTCGAAGGGCTGGAAGCAGACGGCGTGGCGATCCTCAACCGCGACATCGACGCCTTCGACAGTTTGGCGCGGGTCGCCCGGCGTCATGGCGCCCGGATCGTCTCCTTCGGCGAACACGCCAAGGCCGGCTACCGGCTGCTCGAATACCGTACCGTCAGCGACAGGCGCAACGAACGTGGCCATGTTCTCGCAGCCCTTGGCACGGACGAGCCGATCGCCTTCAACCTGGGCCTGCCGGGCCAGCATATGGCCGAGAACGCGCTCGCGGCCCTTGCCGCGATCACCGCGGCGGGCGGCGATGCCCATGCCGCGCTCGGCGCGCTCGAAACCGTCGAGCAGATGAAGGGCAGGGGGCGGCGCCAGCGCCTGAGGGCGCCCGATGGCGTCTTTACGTTGATCGATGAAAGCTATAATGCCAACCCGGCCTCGATGCGGGCGGCGCTCGAGCTTCTGGGGTCCGGCAACGAAGCCGGCAGGAAGATCGCGGTTCTCGGCGATATGCTCGAACTCGGCGACTACGCCCGCGAGGCGCATGAAGCGCTGGCCGGTCCGCTGGTCGCGGCCGGCGTGACCCATGTCTGGCTTGCGGGTGATGAGATGCAGGCGCTGCGCGAGGCGCTGCCGGAGAGCATTGTTGTGGAATATCGCGACAACGCCGAGGAATTGGCTGAATTCGCCGCCGGCGCTGTCGCGGCCGGCGATACGATAATGCTAAAGTCGTCAAACGGAATGGGATTCGGCGCGATTGTCGCAAGACTTGCCGAGGCCTATCCGGCGGAAGGGTAAACCGGGCGTAAACAATTTCGTGGCATACCGGGTTTCAACATGCTGCGAACAACAATAAATGACCGCGCCCGCCGTGGCCCGAAAGGGAATGATGGCGCGCGCTCTGCCTTCGCTGGAAAGGGGCGTTCATGCTGATTTGGCTCGTGGAGTTGTCGGACAGGTTTCAGTTTTTCAATCTGTTCCGCTACATCACATTTCGCTCCGGCGCGGCCGTTTTTACCTCGGCACTGATCGTCTTCCTGTTCGGGCCGCGCATTATTGCCGCACTCAGGCTGCGGCAGGGCAAGGGACAGCCGATCCGTGCCGACGGGCCGCAAACCCATTTCAAGAAGGCCGGTACGCCGACCATGGGCGGGCTGATGATCCTGGCCGGCATCGTCGGGGCCTCGCTGTTGTGGGCCGACCTTTCCAACGCCTATGTGGTGGCCACCCTGCTGGTGACGCTCGGTTTCGGCGCGATCGGCTTTTATGATGACTATCTCAAGGTCACCAAGCAGTCCGACAAGGGGTTTTCGGGCCGCAGGCGTCTGTTCTTCGAATTCATCATCGCCGGCGTCGCGGTGGCCTTCATGATGTATGCGGCCAATCTCGCCAGCATTGACGGGGCAACGCTCGGCTCGGCGCTGACCTTTCCGTTCTTCAAGGATTTCGTGATCGATCTCGGCTGGTTCTTCATTCCGTTCGGCGCGTTCGTGATCGTCGCCGCCGGCAATTCCGTCAACCTGACGGACGGGCTCGACGGTCTTGCCACCGTGCCGGTGATGATCGCCGCCGGCTCCTTCGCGCTGATCGCCTATGTCGTCGGCAACTCCGTTTTCGCCTCCTACCTGCAGATCAACTACGTGCCGGGCACCGGCGAACTGGTCGTGCTGCTGTCCGCCGTGATCGGTGCCTGCATGGGTTTCCTGTGGTTCAATGCCCCGCCCGCCGCCATCTTCATGGGCGATACCGGTTCGCTGGCGCTGGGCGGCCTGATCGGCTCGGTCGCGGTCGCCACCAAGCACGAGATCGTGATGGCGATCATCTGCGGCCTGTTCGTTCTGGAAGCGCTTTCGGTGATCATCCAGGTCGCGGTCTACAAGCGCACCAAGCGCCGCGTCTTCCTGATGGCGCCGATCCATCACCATTTCGAAAAGCTCGGCTGGACCGAAAGCCAGGTGGTGATCCGCTTCTGGATCATCTCCTTCGGCCTCGCGCTGCTCGGCCTTGCAACGCTGAAACTCAGGTAGGTCGATGTGATCGCGGTCTCGCAATTTTCCGGCAAAAAGGTTGCGCTTTTCGGGCTTGGAGGTTCGGGCATGGCAACCGCGCTGGCGCTCGTTGCCGGCGGGGCGCAGGTGACCGCCTTCGACGACAATGCCGAGACCTGCCGCCTTGCCGCCGACAAGGGCATCCCGATCGCCGATCTGCGCCATATGGACTGGAGCGGCTTCGCTGCGCTGGTCCTGGCTCCCGGCGTGCCGCTGACCCATCCGAAACCGCACTGGGTCGTGGAGCAGGCCAAGGCTGCGGACACCGAGATCATCGGGGATATCGAGCTTTTGGCGCGCGAACGCCGCACGGTGTGCCCCGAGGCGATGCTGATCGCGATCACCGGCACCAACGGCAAATCCACCACCACGGCGCTGATCGGCCATATCCTGAAGGCAGCCGGGCGCAACGTCGAGGTCGGCGGCAATATCGGCCGCGCCGTCCTCGATCTCGCGCCGCTTGCACCCGGCCGCATCTATGTTGTCGAGTGCTCGTCCTACCAGATCGATCTTGCGCCCACGCTCGACGCCGATGTCGGCCTGCTGCTGAACCTGACGCCGGACCATCTCGACCGCCATGGCGACATGACGCGCTATGCCGCGATCAAGGAGCGGCTGGTGGCCGGCGCGAAGCTTGCGGTTGTCGGCGCGGATGATGCCTGTTGCGTGGCGATCGGCGAGCGGCTGGCAGCGGCCGGTCACGATGTC
This sequence comes from Martelella sp. NC20, assembly GCF_013459645.1. Lineage (NCBI taxonomy): Bacteria > Pseudomonadati > Pseudomonadota > Alphaproteobacteria > Hyphomicrobiales > Aurantimonadaceae > Martelella > Martelella soudanensis. The sequence continues at coordinate 4,412,464 of NZ_CP054861.1, read as the reverse complement.
GTCCCGATCTCCGGCGATCGCGGTCATATCAGCCGGGGCCTCGCCTTCGATGGCGGGGCGATCGTCTCGGTCGAGGATGGCGCGGTGGTTGCCGATCTTTCCGATCACCCGGTGCTGCGCGGCGCCCATAACGGCCAGAACGCCGCGGCGGCCATCGCGGCCTGCCGCGCGGCCGGGCTCACCGACGCCGAAATCCGCGACGGCCTTGCTACCTTCCCGGGCCTTGCCCACCGCATGCAGCCGGTGGCGCGGCGCGGCGCTGTGATCTTCGTCAATGATTCCAAGGCCACCAATGCCGAGGCATCGGCCCCGGCGCTGAAGAGCTTCAGCGATATTTATTGGATCGCCGGCGGACGCGCCAAGGAAGGCGGCATCGCCGCCCTTGCGCCGTATTTTCCGAAGATCGCCCGCGCCTATCTCATCGGCGAGGCGGCGGATGCTTTCGCGGCCACGCTTGCGGGTGCTGCCGACGCGGTGATCTGCGGCACGCTGGAAAACGCCGTCCGTCAGGCGGCGGACGATGCGGCGAAGAGCGACGCCGTAACGCCGGTGGTGCTGTTGTCGCCCGCCTGCGCCAGCTTCGACCAATACCGAAATTTCGAGAAGCGCGGCGATGCCTTCGTCGGCGCGGTGATGGCGCTTGACGGCGTCGAGCCGTTTACAGCAACCGGCAGGGAGGCCTGAGCCATGGTCAGTCGCGTTCAGAGGGGGCCAATCGCAGACTGGTTCTGGACCATCGACCGATGGCTGCTGGCGGCCTTCATCGTGCTGATGGGCATCGGCTTCATGCTGTCATTCGCGGCCTCGCCCGCCGTCGCCGAGCGCCTCGGCTATGACAGCTTCCACTTCGTCACCCGCCACGCGATCTTCCTGATCCCGTCGCTTGCGGTGATGATCTCGCTTTCCTTCTGCTCGCCGCGCATGATCCGCCGTCTCGCCGTGATCATTCTGGTCGGCTCGCTCCTGATGATGGTCGCGGCTCTGTTCGTCGGCACCTCCAACAATGGTTCGCGCCGCTGGATCGTGCTTGCCGGCTTTTCGGTGCAGCCCTCGGAATTCCTGAAACCGGCCTTCGCGGTGGTCTGCGCCTGGCTGTTTGCCGAGCATCAGCGCTATCCGGAAATTCCGGGCAATCTGTTTGCCGGCATGCTGTTCATCGTTTCCGCGGTGCTGTTGATCGCGCAGCCGGACTTCGGCCAGACCGTGCTTCTGGGCATCGTCTGGGGCGGCATTTTCTTCATGGCCGGGATGTCGTGGATCTGGATCGCGGGCCTTGGCGGCGCCGGGGTCGGGGGCATTCTGGCGGCCTATGCCTGGCTGCCGCACGTCACCTCGCGTATCGACCGGTTCCTGACCGGGGAGGGCGACAACCTCCAGGTGGAGCTCGCCGCCAAGGCGATCCAGCAGGGCGGCCTGTTCGGCCTGGGGCCGGGCGAGGGCATCGTCAAGCGACGCTTGCCGGACAGCCATACCGACTTCGTGTTCTCGGTCGCGGCGGAGGAATTCGGCATTCTGTTCTGCCTGTTCATCGTCGGCATCTTCGCCTTCATCGTTCTGCGCGGCCTGAGCCATGCCTATCGCGAACGCGATGATTTCGCCCGCTTCGCCGTCGCCGGGCTGGTGCTGCAGTTCGGCATGCAGTCGGTGATCAATATCGGCGTCGCGCTGCAACTGATGCCGGCCAAGGGAATGACCCTGCCGCTGATTTCGGCGGGCGGCTCCTCGATGATCGCAACCTGTATCGGCGCGGGCTTCGTGCTGGCGCTGACCCGTCACCGCCCGGAAAAACGCGCACGCCAGGATCATTTCTTCGAGCCGGGCCGACCGCGCGGCGTGCCGGCGGAGTAGACCATGGACAGCAAACTGTTTTTCCTGGCGGCCGGAGGCACCGGCGGACATCTGTTTCCCGCCGAGGCGCTGGCGCATGAACTCATCGCCCGCGGTCACAAGGTGCATCTCGTCACCGACAGTCGGGCGGAGCGCTTTGCCGGAACGTTTCCGGCGGAGCAGATCCATGTCGTGCCGTCTGCGACGATCGGCTCGAAGAACCCGGTGGCAATCATCCGCGCCGGCTACAAGCTGTTCAAAGGATCGCGCGTGGCCCGGTCGCTGTTTGGAAAATACCACCCTGCCGCTGTGATCGGTTTTGGCGGCTATCCGACCGTTCCGCCGCTCTATGCCGCCGCGAGCGTCGGTATTCCAACGATGCTGCATGAGCAGAACGCAGTGATGGGCCGGGCCAACAAGATGCTCGCTCCCCGCGTCAACGCAATCGCCGGCGGGTTTCTGACGCGTGACGGCGAGCCGCTGGCGGCAAAGATCTTCGAAACCGGAAACCCGGTGCGCCCCGCCGTTCTGAAGGCCGCCGAAACGGCCTACCCGGAACGGACGCCCGATGCGGCGTTCAACCTGCTGGTTTTCGGCGGCAGCCAGGGCGCGCATTTCTTTGCCGAGGCCGTTCCGGATGCGCTGGGTGCCCTGCCCGAAGAGCTTCGCCGATGCGTGAACGTCACCCAGCAGGCGCGTCCGGAAGATGTCGAGGCGGTGACCGCTCGCTTCGCCGAACTTGGCGTACCTGCGGACATCTCACCGTTCTTCGGCAACATGGCCGAGCGGATTGCAGCCGCCCATCTCGTGGTCTGCCGCTCCGGGGCATCCACCGTATCGGAACTTTCGGTGATCGGCCGGCCGGCGATCTATGTGCCTTATCCGCATGCGCTGGACCATGATCAGGCTGCAAACGCGGCGCTGGTTTCGAAAAATGGCGGGGCCGAGGTCGTGCGCCAGTCGGAACTGACGACGGAGCGTTTCGCCGCGATCCTGAAGGACGCGATCGAGAACCCTGAGAAACTTGAAATCGCCGCCAGCGCCGCGCGCGCCGCCGGCCGCCCGGACGCCACGCAGAAACTCGCCGACATGGCCGAGGCGCTGGCTTCCGGCAAGACCATTGAAGGAATTGACTGATGAGAATGCCTGAGGCTATCGGCGTCGTCCATTTTGTAGGCATCGGCGGCATCGGCATGAGCGGTATCGCCGAAGTGCTGAACAATCTCGGCTACAAGGTGCAGGGCTCCGACCAGGCCGAAAGCGCCAATGTCGCGCGCCTGCGCGAGAAAGGCATTTCCGTGTTCATCGGCCACAAGGCCGAAAATCTGGGCGATGCCGAAGTGGTTGTCGTCTCCTCGGCGATCAGGCGCACCAATCCGGAGCTTGTGGCGGCGCGCGAAAAACACCTGCCCGTGGTCCGCCGCGCCGAAATGCTCGCCGAACTGATGCGCTTCCGCGATGCGATCGCGATCGGCGGCACCCATGGCAAGACCACGACCACGTCGATGGTGGCGACGCTGCTGGAGGCCGGCGGGCTCGATCCGACCGTCATCAACGGCGGCATCATCAATGCCTATGGCACCAATGCCCGCATGGGTGAGGGCGAGTGGATGGTGGTGGAGGCCGACGAATCCGACGGCACCTTCCTGAAGCTGCCGGCCGAAATCGCGGTCGTCACCAATATCGATCCCGAACATCTCGACCATTACGGCACGTTTGACGGCGTTCGCGCGGCGTTCCGGCAGTTCGTCGAGAACGTGCCGTTTTATGGCTGCGGCGTGATGTGCCTCGATCATCCCGAAGTGCAGACGCTTGTCGGCCAGATCGAGGATCGCCGGATCGTGACCTATGGCGAGAACCGCCAGGCCGATGTCCGCTTTTCCAACATCCGCAACGAGGGGACGCGCACGACCTTCGACGTCGATATCCGCCGCCGCCGCCGTCCCTCGGTCAAACTCGAAAATCTCACTTTGCCGATGCCCGGCCGCCACAACGTTTCCAATGCGACGGCGGCGATCGCGGTCGCAGACCGGCTGCATATCTCCGAAGCCGATATCCGCAAGGGGCTGGCGGCATTCGGCGGGGTCAAGCGCCGGTTCACGCTGGTGGGCGACTGGAACGGCGTTCAGATCTTCGATGATTACGGCCACCATCCGGTCGAAATCCGCTCTGTGCTGAGGGCCGCGCGGGAAGCCTGTGAGGGGCGGATCATCGCGGTTCACCAGCCGCACCGCTATTCCCGGCTCGAAAGCCTGTTCGAGGACTTCACCAACTGCTTCAACGATGCCGACACCGTGTTCATCGCGCCGGTCTATGCCGCCGGCGAGGAGCCGCGCGCGGGTTACAATGCCGAAACGCTGGTCACCGGCATGAAGTCCGCCGGCCATCGCGATGCGCATTATCTGGCCGACGAGACCACCCTTGCGCATAACGTGGCGGCGATCGCCAGACCCGGCGATTTCGTCGTCCTGCTCGGCGCCGGCAGCATCACCAACTGGGCCGCGCGCCTGCCGGGAGAGCTTTCGGCGGGTGCGTGAGTTGTGGCCTTTTGAGGCCGCAAAGGGCAGAGCCTTGCGGAGGACTCTGTCTTTTTCGCCTCGCCGTTATGCATTTGGCCCGCCCCCATCCCCTGAGTCATCCTCGTGCTTGACACGAGGATCCAGGCGGCGTTTTCCGTGTGGCCTGGATGCTCGGGTCAAGCCCGAGCATGACCCGTGAGGGGAGGTATGACTCGCATCGCAGTCGCAGCATTTGCCGCGAGCAATGTGAGGCGCCTGTCGCCGGCGTTTTTTCGTGCGCACCGTTTCGAACCTGCCGGATGCGTGAAGGAAAAGGGCTGAAACCCTGGCTTTAGTGTCCTGCCTGCTTCCGAAACTCCCCTGAAACGCCCGGCAAAACCCTCCTTTTCCAATCAGTTGATCAACGCTGTCATCGCGCCGCTAACCCGTTTGATCGCATCGATTTTTTTGCATCGGTTAACCAAAGTAAACGCTTCATTAACCATCCTCGGTCACTAATGGTCACACGACGCTTTCCTTAAAAAAGCGGCATTGTGAGTGTGCTTTCCGGTGATAGCCGGAAAAGATGGGGACAGGCATGGGTGCCTTGCATGTAGCGGTATTGATGGGCGGGTTTTCCTCCGAGCGGCCGGTAAGCCTTGCCTCGGGGAACCCCTGCGCCGATGCGCTCGAGGCCGAGGGCTTCCGGGTCACCCGCGTCGACGTCACCCGCGATGTCGCAAGCGTGCTTGCCGAACTGAGGCCCGATGTCGCCTTCAACGCGCTCCATGGACCCTTCGGCGAGGACGGCACCATTCAGGGTATTCTCGAATATCTGCAGATCCCCTACACCCATTCCGGCGTTCTGGCGTCGGCGCTTGCCATGAACAAGGTTCAGGCCAAGCGCGTGGCGGCCGCCTGCGGCATTCCGGTTGCCGAGGACCGGTTGATGCAGCGCAGCGAAATCGGCCAGACCCATCCGATGACGCCGCCCTATGTGGTCAAGCCGGTCAATGAAGGCTCCTCTTTCGGGGTGGTCATCGTCGACGAGGGGCAGAGCGCGCCGCCGCAATCGATCACATCCTCCGAGTGGCCCTATGGCGAGACCGTGATGATCGAGCGCTTCGTGCGCGGCCGCGAATTCACCTGCGGCGTGGTCGACGGCAAGCCGCTATGCGTGACCGAAATTGTGCCGATCGGGCAGAAATTCTACGATTTCGACGCAAAATACAAACCTGGCGGCTCAAAACACATTCTGCCGGCGGAACTTAAACCGAATATTTACCAAAAGATTCAATCATTGGCAGTTCAGGCGCATCAGATCATGGGATGCCGCGGCGTCAGCCGTTCGGATTTCCGGTTCGATGAGGAGAGGGGCGAGGAGGGGCTGGTCTGGCTGGAAGTCAATACCCAGCCCGGCATGACCCCCACCTCCCTGGTTCCTGAAATGGCGGCGGAAGCCGGTATGAGTTTTGGTGCTTTTCTCCGTTGGATGGTGGAGGACGCTTCGTGTTTGCGTTGAAGACTGGAAAGGATGATATCGGCGAGAGCGACCGCATGGCTGCGGGCAGCCGCGCGGGCGTATTGCCGCGTCCTTTCCGGCGTCTGGTGCGCGCCACGACCGGGATATTCACCGGCCGCACCTCGGCTCCCAAACATGTCGGCAGCGCTGTTGCCCTGGTGTTCTTCGCGGTTGTCGGCGCCAACGGCATTGTCGTGGCCGGCAAGGGCGATCTCGTGCGCCGCGCCGCCTTCCAGCTTTCCGGTTTCGCCGTCGAGGATATCCAGATTTCGGGCAATAGCGAGACCTCGGAGATCGTGGTCTTGCAGAACCTCGGCCTTGAAGGCGCCTATTCATTGCAGGGCGTCGATATCCAGGCGGCCCGCGGCCAGCTTCTGAACCTGCCATGGGTGGCGGATGCCGATATCCGCAAGGTCTATCCCTCGACCCTCAAGATCACGCTCAAGGAGCGGCATCCCTATGCGCTCTGGCAGCAGGAAGACGGCCGGCTTCTGATGATCGAACGCGACGGCAATATCATCGGTCCGCTGAGCGCGCCGAAGTTCCGCCGCCTGCCGCTGGTGCTTGGCCAGGGCGGCAATGTCGCGGCAGAGGATGTCGAGGAATTGCTGCAGGAGTGGCCCGAGCTTGGCGAGCGCGTCAGGGCATTCAAGCGCATCGACGAGCGCCGCTGGGACCTCTATCTCGACAATGGCATGATCATCAAACTGCCCGCACAGGACAGCGATGCGGCCATTGTGCGGCTGCGCGCGCTGGAAAACGATCGTTCTATCCTGGAGCGCGAAATCGCAGCCGTCGATCTTCGCCTCGATGACCGGGTCGCGATCCAGCTGACGCCCACTGCCATGGAGCGGCGCGACGCTGCCCTGGAGGCGCTGCAGAAGACATTCAAGAACAAGGGGAGGCGTCTTTGACCCTGTTCCGCTCTTCCGGCTTTAACCGCTCCAAACCGCTTTCGGTCAAGAAGACGCATATCGTCAGCGTTCTCGATGTCGGTTCCTCCAAGGTCGTCTGCATGATCGCGCGCCTTACCCCGCGCGAGGAAAGCCTTATCCTGCCGGGCCGCACCCACAATATCGAGATCATCGGCATCGGCCATCAGCGTTCGCAAGGCATCAAGAGCGGCGTGATCGTCAATCTGGATGCCGCCGAACATGTGATCCGGCTTGCGGTGGACGCGGCCGAAAGCATGGCCGGCATCACCATCGACAGCCTGATCGTCAATGTCTCGGCGGGTCGCCTGCACAGCGATACCTATACGGCCGCGATCGACCTTGGCGGGCAGGACGTGGACTCCTCCGATCTCCGCCGCGTCCTGTCCGCCGTTTCCCGCCGCTCGATCAACGAGGAACGGCAGGTGCTGCATTCGCTGCCCGCCGGCTTCACGCTCGACGGCGAGCGCGGCATTCGCGATCCGCTCGGCATGTATGGCGAGACGCTCGGCGTCGACCTGCATGTGGTGACGGCGGAACGGCTGGCGCTGCGCAATCTCGAACTCTGCGTCAACCGCGCCCACCTTTCGGTCGAGCGCATGGTGGCGACCCCTTATGCGAGCGGCCTTGCCGCACTCGTCGACGACGAAGTCGAGCTTGGTTGCGCGGCGATCGACATGGGCGCCGGCACCACGACGATCTCGGTGTTTTCCGAAGGCCGGCTGGTTCATACCGACGCGGTGAGCCTTGGCGGCCATCATGTGACGACCGATCTCGCCCGCGGCCTTTCGACCCGGATGGAGGATGCCGAGCGGCTGAAATGCGTGCACGGCTCGACCATTGCCTCGAGTGCCGACGAGCGCGAGATGATCGCGGTCCCCTCCATCGGCGAGGACGACCACGACCAGCCCCGGCAGGTTTCGAAGGCGCTGCTTTCGAAGATCGTCCGGGCCCGGATCGAGGAAACGCTGGAACTGATCCGCGACCGGATCCAGCTTTCGGGCTTTTCGAACGTTGTCGGAAAGCGGGTGGTGCTGACCGGCGGCGCGAGCCAGCTGATCGGCCTCAGCGAATTGTCGCGGCGGATTTTGAGCAGGAACGTGCGCATCGGTCGTCCGATGGGTGTTTCCGGTCTGCCGCTTCCGGCCAAGGGGCCGTCGTTTTCGACGGCCGCGGGCCTTCTGATCTATCCGCAGCTTGCGGAAAGCGAAACCTATGGCAGTGAGCAGCGGGGCTTTCTGTCGTCGGGGGGCGGCCGCCTTGCGCGCGTCGGCCAGTGGTTCAGGGAAAGTTTTTAACGAACACAGAGATTGGCCGGCTAGGCGGTACGGCCATAGCGAGAAGGAACGAAACTCATGACTATCACGCTGCAGAAGCCAGATATTACTGAACTGAAGCCGCGCATCACCGTTTTCGGTGTCGGCGGCGGCGGCGGCAACGCCGTCAACAACATGATCACCGCGGGCCTTCAGGGCGTCGATTTCGTCGTCGCCAACACGGATGCCCAGGCGCTGACCATGACCAAGGCCGAACGGGTTATCCAGCTCGGCGTCGGCGTCACCGAAGGTCTCGGCGCCGGCTCGCAGCCGGAAGTCGGCCGCGCGGCCGCCGAGGAGTGCATCGATGAGATCATCGATCACCTCAACAACACCCATATGTGCTTCGTCACCGCCGGCATGGGCGGGGGCACCGGTACGGGCGCCGCTCCGATCGTTGCCCAGGCCGCCCGCAACAAGGGCATCCTGACCGTTGGCGTCGTCACCAAGCCGTTCCAGTTCGAAGGTCAGCGGCGCATGCGTCTCGCCGATGCCGGCATAGAGGAGCTTCAGAAGTCGGTCGATACGCTGATCGTCATTCCGAACCAGAACCTGTTCCGGATCGCCAATGACAAGACCACCTTCGCCGACGCCTTCGCGATGGCCGACCAGGTGCTCTATTCGGGCGTTGCCTGCATTACCGATCTGATGGTCAAGGAAGGCCTGATCAATCTCGACTTCGCCGACGTCCGTTCGGTGATGCGCGAGATGGGCCGCGCCATGATGGGCACCGGCGAGGCATCCGGCGAAGGCCGCGCCATGCAGGCCGCCGAAGCCGCGATCGCCAATCCGCTGCTCGACGAAACCTCGATGCGCGGTGCGCAGGGCTTACTCATCTCGATCACCGGCGGTCGCGACCTGACCCTGTTCGAAGTCGATGAGGCAGCAACCCGTATCCGCGAGGAAGTCGATCCGGACGCCAACATCATCCTCGGCGCCACTTTCGACGAGGAACTGGAAGGCATCATCCGCGTCTCCGTCGTTGCCACGGGTATCGACCGTTCGGTCAACCACGCCGACGACGATGTGCCGGAACCGCGCCGCGAGACCCGTGCGCCGGAAATCCGCAGCACCACAGCGCAGAGCCAGCCGGCCCAGCCCGCAGCCCCCCAGCCGCGCCAGGACCCGATCGCCGAAACGATCCGTTCCGCCGAGGCTGAAATGGAACGCGAGCTGCAGATGGCGATGAGCCATCAGCCGCAGCAGCCAAAGCCGCAGCCGCGCGCCGAAGCGCCGCGGATGCAGCCGAAGAGCCAGATCTTCGCCTCTGAAGCGCCGCGTCAACCTGCGCCGCAGCCTGTCCCCCAGCAGCCGCGCCCGCAGATGGCCGAGCCGCGCCGCATGCCGGAAGTCAGCGACTTTCCGCCGGTGGTTCAGTCCGACATGAGCGCCAGCCGTCGCCAGGAACACGAAGAGCGTGGACCGAAGGGCCTGTTCAAGCGCCTCTCCAACACGCTCGGCCGTGGCGACGAAAGCTTCGAAGGTCATCACGAGGAGCCGGTGGCTCGTCGCGAGCCGGCGCAGCCTGCCCAGCCGCAGCAGAACCCCTACGCGCCGCGCCGCGCAGAGGCACAGCCTGCCCGCCAGGACGACGATCAGTTCGATATCCCCGCCTTCCTGCGTCGCCAGGCGAACTGAAGCTCCATCGGTCCCCGGATTGTTAGGGGACCGGTAACCGTCTTTTTGAAAACCTTCTCGCCCATCGAACCCGGTCGCCCGCGCGGCCGGGTTTTTACGTGTTTCGTAACATTACGAAAGAAACAGTGATTTGGAATCATGCGAGCCTATGCGTAACTACATGCAAAGGCATCGACTCGCCGGACGCTATGCGTCTGCCGCTATTTTCAGCTCGCGACGCAAGCTGGAGCAAATATCGGGCATTGATAGGGCAGGGTCGGAATTCAGTTGAGTAGGGACATCATAATGTCGACAGGTATTTTCGGATTGCAGACGACGATTTCGAACTCCGTGCGGATTTCGGGGATCGGCGTGCATTCTGGCAAGCCGGCAACGATCGTCCTGCAGCCGGGCGAGGCCGATCAGGGAATCCTGTTCGAACGCTACGAAAACGGCAAGCGCATCAGCAGCTTCAAGGCCGTGTCGGACAATGTCGGCCCGACGGCGCTTTGCACCGTGCTCGGCACCCATCCGGGTGAATGGATCGCCACGATCGAACACCTGATGGCAGCGATTTACGCGCTCGGTATCGATAATCTCGTGATTGCCGTGGACGGCGCCGAGATGCCGATCATGGACGGCAGTTCACGGGTTTTCGTCGATGCGCTGGACGAGGCCGGGATCGTCAAGCTTTCGAAGCAGCGCAGCTATATCAAGGTCGCGAAAACGGTGCGCGTTGAAAGCGGCGCCGGCTGGGCCGAGTTCTCGCCCTATGACGGCACCCGTTTCGACGTCGAGATCGACTTCGACACCCCGGTCATCGGTCGCCAGAAATGGGTCGGCGACATGAACGCCGAGACCTTCCGCAAGGAACTGTCCGGCGCGCGGACCTTCGGCTTCATGCGTGACGTCGAGCCGATGTGGGCGCGGGGTTTCGCGCTCGGTTCCTCGCTTGAAAACTCGGTGGTGATTGCCGATGACGACCGCGTCATCAATGCCGAGGGTCTGCGCTATGAGCACGAATTCGTCCGTCACAAGACGCTCGACGCCGTCGGCGATCTGGCGATGATGGGCATGCGTTTTGCCGGCGCCTTCCGTTCCTATCGCGGCGGGCATGCGCTGAATGCGGCTGCCGTGCGCAAGCTGTTCGAAACGCCGGGCGCTGCGGTCATCGTCTCGCCGCGCGGCGCGCTGCCCTTCCGGCTGCGTCAGGAAGACGTCGTGGCCGCGGGACCTGCTTCCTGAGTTTTGTCGGCTACAGCACATATTTATGGCGGACTGATCGCGGGATTGCGACGGTCCGCCTTTTGTTTTCAATGTTTTACCGGCCTTCGGAACCTCTTCGCCTTTCCCGGACGCACTTCATCAATGCCTTGTTGAATCGCCAATAATTTGTGCGTTTTTCGCGCGTGCGCGATTGCTCTTGGCAGCGGGATATGCGTAAAACGTCGGTTGAAACAGAAATGCGTCGGTGTGACGCGCAACTGGGGCACAAGCAATGTCGGATACTCAGAACCGGAAAAGACAGGGGCCGTTTCGCGCAGCAGCGCTGCCGTTGGCGATAATTGTCGGAGCAGGTATCGTTCTGGGCGGATGCTCCAGGGACAAGGATGTCGACATCTCCACGCTGCAGTATGAGGCCGATCCGCCCCAGCAGGTTTATGACGAGGCGCTTGCCAATATCAACGCCGGCAAGGTGAGCGAGGCGTTGCGCAAGTTCAAGTCGGTCCAGGACCAGAACCCGCTTTCCGATTATGCCCGTCAGGCGCTGCTGATGCAGACCTATCTGCAGTATCGCTCGCGCAAATATGAGGCGGCGGTCAAGTCCGGGACCCGCTATGTCCAGCTTTATCCGAACTCGGAGGACGCGGCCTATGCGCAGTATCTGGTCGGACTTGCCTATTCCAAGGAGATCGTCGACGTCACCCAGGATCAGACGGCTGCCGATCAGACCATCGCCTCGATGCAGAAGGTGATCGACAACTATCCCGATTCCGATTACGCAGGCGATGCGCGCGCAAAGATCCGCTATGCCCGCGACCAGCTTGCCGGCAAGGACATGCAGGTCGGCCGCTACTATCTCGAGCGCAAGGACTATGTCGCCGCCATCTCCCGCTTCAACCAGGTGGTTGACGAATATTCCGATACCAACCAGATCGAGGAAGCGCTGGAGCGGCTGGTGGAAGCCTATTATGCCATGGGCGTCGTCTCCGAGGCACAGAACGCGGCCTGGGTGCTCGGCCACAACTATCCCGACAGCCCGTGGTATGCACGTGCGTACAAGCTGCTGAATTCCAAGGGGCTTCAACCCAAATCGTCCGGCCGGGGCTCCGCTGTTACGGACGCCACGCCGAGCTAAACCGGCGCATTCGCCAGGGCGCGAACAACATGCTCGTCCAGCTTTCCATTCGGGACATCGTTTTGATCGAGCGGCTGGAGCTTGACCTCGGCGCGGGTCTTTCGGTGTTGACCGGTGAGACCGGCGCGGGAAAATCCATTCTGCTCGACAGCCTTTCGCTCGCGCTCGGCGCGCGCGGCGATGGCGCATTGGTGCGTCACGGGCAGGAGTCCGGGCAGGTGATCGCGGTGTTCGATGTGCCGACGGATCACCCGGCGCGGCTTCATCTGCGCGAAAACGATCTCGATGACGATGGCGACCTGATCTTCCGGCGCATGCAATCCGCCGATGGCCGCACCCGCGCCTTCATCAACGACCGGTCTGTGAGCGTGCAGATGATGCGCCAGGCCGGCCGGCTGCTCGTGGAAATCCACGGACAGCATGACGAACGCGCGCTGATCGACACCGATGGCCACCGCCGCCTGCTCGATGCATTCGGCGGGCTGACGGGCGATGCCGAGTTTGTGGCCGGCCTCTATCGCGGCTGGAAGGACACGGAGCGCAAGCTGAAGCAGCACCGGGCCCATATCGAGGCGGCGATGCGCGAGGCGGATTATCTGCGCGCCTCCGTGGACGAGCTTCAGGAGCTTGCGCCGGTCGACGGCGAGGAAGACGCGCTGGCCGAAAAGCGCGCGAATATGATGAAATCCGAGCGGATTGCCGGCGATATCGCCGAGGCGCTGGAATTTCTGAACGGCAATGCCTCGCCGGTTCCGATGATCGCCTCGCTGGTGCGGCGGCTCGAACGCAAGTCGCACGAGGCGCCGGGGCTTCTGGAGGAGACGGTCGAGCTGCTGGATGCAGCGCTTGAAAAGCTCTCCAGCGCGCAGATGGAGGTCGAGGCCGCCCTCGATCGCGCCGCCTTCGATCCGAAAGAGCTGGAACGCACCGAGGAACGGCTGTTTGCGCTGCGGGGCGCCGCGCGCAAATACAGCGTGCCGGTCACCGAGCTTCCCGCCCTTGCCGAGCGCATGGTCGCCGATCTGGATGAACTCGACGCCGGCGAGGCGAAGCTTGCGGCGCTGACCGAGGCGGTGACGGTCGCCGAATCCGCCTATTTTTCGGCCGCGCGCGCGTTGTCATCACGCCGCATGGTGGCTGGAGAGCAGTTGAGCGCCGCCGTGATGGCGGAACTGCCGGCGCTGAAGCTGGAGCGGGCCCGTTTTACCGCCGTGGTCTCGGCCGACGACGACGCGGCTGGCGCGGAAGGCATCGATACCGTCTCCTTCGAGGTTCAGACCAATCCGGGCACCAGGGCGGGACCGATCATGAAGGTCGCCTCCGGCGGCGAACTCTCGCGTTTCCTGCTGGCGCTGAAGGTCGCGCTTGCCGACAAGGGCTCGGCGCCGACCCTGGTCTTCGACGAGATCGACACCGGCGTCGGCGGCGCGGTGGCGGACGCGATCGGCCAGCGACTGAAGCGGCTGGCCGAGAATGTCCAGGTGCTTTCCGTGACCCATGCCCCGCAGGTGGCCGCCCGTGCCGGCGGACATTTCCTGATATCCAAGGGCGACCGTGGCAAGGATACCGTCAGCACCCTTGTCGAGGTGATCGGTCCGGAAGCCCGCCAGGAGGAGATCGCCCGGATGCTGGCCGGCGCCAAGGTTACGGCGGAGGCGCGCGCGGCGGCGGCGAAACTGCTGGCCGGCGATGGCTGATCGGTGTTTGCTGATATAGGATGAAGACGAATGCGGAACCGCTTCCGGCAATGTCCCCTCAAGGGGCGATTGAGGGCGGCGACGTTGACGGACAGAATAATCGCCTCCATTTTCCGGCGGCATATCGAGCGTCGGGCGAAAAAGTGGAATCCGGTTTTTCGTTAACCCGACGCGTCAAAATGAAGAATCTGGAGCATCGGGCGATGCTCCAGAACAAGGGGACTGCCGTCGATGGAGACTTTTCTGGAACATTACTGGCCGCATATTCTGGCGGTGATTTCCTTCCTTCTCGGCGCGACCGCGGCGATCCATGCCGCGATGACCAAGGATGAGGTGCGCGCCGCGATCGGCTGGGTCGGCGTGATCATGCTGTCGCCGCTTCTGGGCGCCGCGATCTATGCGGTTGCCGGTATCAACCGGATGCGCCGGGCCTCGATCCTCGACAAGCGCGGCAATGTGCCCGCCGCCGTCGCCAATGAGGAGAAGGAGCACCATGTAGAGCGTGCGGCGATCGTCTCCGCCTTCGGTTCGCGCATGGGGGCGATGTGGAACCTCGGCAACCGCGTCTCGGGCATGCCGGCGACCGAAGGCAATGCCATTCACCTGCTGGAAACGGGCGACGAGGCCTATGCCGCCATGCTGGAGGCGATCGACAAGGCCGAGCGCTCGATCCTGATGGAAACCTATATCTTCGATTCCGACGCTATCGGCCGCCGGTTTGTCGACAGTCTCGATGCGGCGGTCAAGCGCGGCGTCGAGGTGCGGATTCTCGTCGATTCCATCGGCGCGCGCTATTCCCGCCCGCGCATCACATCGCTTCTGCGCGAACGCGGCATCCGGGTCGCGACCTTCAACGGCGCCGTGCTTTTGAAAATGCGGCTGCCCTATGCAAATCTGCGCACCCACCGCAAAATTCTGGTGATCGACGGCGAAACGGTTTTCGCCGGCGGCATGAATATCCGCGCGGCCTTTACCGGCCCGAACGCCGCCCACGATACCCATTTCAGGCTGCGCGGCGCGGCCGCGGGCGACTATTTCACCGTGGCTGCCGCCGACTGGTTTTTCGAAACCCGTGAAAAGCTCGATGGTCCGGCCTGGAAGGTTTCCGCCCCGGAAACCCATGAGGGCGTGATCGCCCGCGTCGTGCCGTCCGGACCGGATCGCAATCTCGGCAACAACAACAGCATGATCATCGGCGCGCTTTCGGTGGCGCAAGACAGCGTGATGATCATGTCGCCCTATTTCCTGCCCGATCGCGACCTCCTGTCCGCGCTGGCAACAGCCGCAAAGCGCGGCGTCGCCGTCGATATCATCGTGCCGGGCAAGAACAATCTGGGGCTCGTCGACAAGGCCATGACGGCGCAGTTCGAGGAGATACTGGAAGGCGGCTGCCGGATCTGGCGCGACAACGGGCCGTTCAACCATTCCAAGCTGATGACGATCGATGGGCGCTGGTCCTATCTCGGCTCGTCCAATCTCGATTCGCGGTCGCTGCGGCTGAACTTCGAAACCGATCTCGAAGTCTTCGACACCGGCTTTGCCGCCGAGCTTCAGGCCCGCATCGGCGCCGCGCGGGCCAATTCCACCGAGGTGACGATCGCGAAGCTGAAAAGCAGGCCGTTCCCCTACCGGCTCCGCGACCGGATTTTCTGGTTGGGATTGCCGTATCTCTGAAAACTGCCCATATTCATGGTCATTGAACTGCGTGTGAAACATGAGCCCGATGAAATCTCCGCTTGCCAATGCCTTGCTGCGCTCCTTCCGTGAAAACGGAAAACGCCCGGACGAGGCCGTGCCGATCGCAGGCGCGGGGCTCAGGGTCGCGACCTACAATGTCCATAAATGCGTCGGCGTCGACGGCCGTTTCGATCCCGACCGCACCTTCGAGGTGATCCGCGAGATCGGCGCCGATCTGATCGCCCTTCAGGAGGCCGACACCCGTTTCGGTGAGCGCACCGGGCTTCTGGACCTCAAGCGTATCGAGGCCGAGACCGGGCTGGTCGCCGTGCCGGCGGAGGCGAGCGTGCGCGCCCATGGCTGGCACGGCAATGTGCTGTTGTTCCGCGATGGCGCGGTGCGCGACATTCACCGCGAGAAGCTGCCGGGACTGGAGCCGCGCGGCGCGCTGCTGACCGAAATCGAACTCAAGAACGGCATCACTCTGCGTGTGGTCGCCGTTCATCTCGGTCTGTTCCGGGCCTCGCGCCGACAGCAGGCCGATCACATTCTCGGCCTGCTCGGCAATCGCGCGGAAACGCCGACGCTGATCATGGGCGACATGAATGAGTGGCGGCTCGGCAATGGTTCGGCGCTGCGCCGGTTCGAGGACAGCTTCGGCGCGCTGCCGCCGGCCAGGGCGAGCTTTCCGGCGCGCTGGCCGGTTCTGGCCCTCGACCGCATCATCGCCAATCGCGACAATCTGGTGGCCGACCTCGCCGCCCATGATTCGCTGCTCGCCCGCGTCGCGTCCGACCACCTGCCGCTGACGGCGCTGCTCGATACCGGGGTCTTGAGCGGTGAGCCCGATGCGACGACGGTGGCGCGGGCTTCTGGGTGAACGAACGCGCAGCCCGCCCGGGCTTTCAGTTGATTCTTATGCCCATCAGCCTCAATCTCTCCCCTTGAGGGAGAGATGCCCCGACAGGGGCAGAGAGGGGTGAACCCTCTCCGAGAGCACGGCGTCTGCGGTTTACGCCCATACCCCCTCTGTCGCTTTCGCGACATCTCCCCCTCAAGGGGGGAGATTGTGGGCTGCGAGGCCCGGTTTCGAACGAAGCTCATCGAAGGCGGCAGCGCCATCGCCATCAACCGGCTTCCATTTCTGAGCAAACCGCTCTAATTCAGCGGGGGAGCTGCGAAGGAGTGTGACATGGCGAAGAAACCGGTCGAGGAACTGTCCCGCGATGAGGCTGAGGCGGAGCTTTCGCATCTCGCCGGGGAAATTGCCCGCCACGACGCTGCCTATCACGGCAAGGATGCGCCGGAGATCAGCGACGCCGAATATGACGCGCTGAAGCAACGCAATGATGCGCTGGAAGCGCGGTTTCCCGACCTGATTCGCGCCGACAGCCCGTCCCGCCGGGTCGGATCGACGCCGTCGGAGGCGTTTGCGCCGGTGGTTCATGCCGTGCCGATGCTTTCGCTGGGCAATGTGTTCTCCGACGAGGATGTGCAGGATTTCATCGCCTCGGTCTATCGCTTCCTGGGGCAGATGCCGGACGGCTCGATCGCCTTTACCGCCGAGCCGAAGATCGACGGGCTGTCGATGTCGCTGCGCTACGAGGACAGCGTGCTTGTGTCCGGGGCCACGCGCGGCGACGGGGCGACAGGCGAGAACGTCACCGCCAATGTCCGCACCATCGACGAGATCCCGAACCGGTTACCGAAGGGCGCGCCGGCTGTCGTCGAGGTTCGCGGCGAAATCTATATGGCCAAGAGCGATTTTGCAGCGCTCAACGCAGCGCTGGCCGAGGACGGCAAGCCGACCTATGTCAACCCGCGCAACACCGCCTCCGGCTCGCTGCGCCAGCTCGACCCCAAGGTGACGGCGAGGCGCAAGCTGAAATTCTTCGCCTATGCATGGGGCGAAATGTCGGACATGCCGGCCGATACCCAGATGGGCATGGTCGAGACGTTCGAGAAATGGGGCTTTCCTGTCAATCCGCTGATGCGGCGGCTTTCATCGGTGGATGATCTCATCGATCACTACCGCGAGATCGGCGTTCAACGCGGCGATCTCGATTACGATATCGACGGCGTCGTCTACAAGGTCGACCGGCTCGACCTCCAGGCAAGGCTCGGCTTTCGCTCGCGCTCGCCGCGCTGGGCGACGGCGCATAAATTCCCGGCCGAACAGGCGATCACAAGGCTTCTCAACATCGATATCCAGGTCGGTCGCACCGGGGCCCTGACGCCGGTCGCGCGGCTGGAGCCGATCACGGTCGGCGGCGTGGTGGTGACCAATGCGACGCTTCACAACGAGGACTACATCGCCGGCAAGGGCTCCAATGGAGAACTGATCCGCGAGGGGCGCGATATCCGGATCGGCGACTATGTCATCGTCCAGCGCGCCGGCGACGTCATTCCCCAGATCGTCGATATCGTGGCCGACAAGCGACCCGATGATGCCGAACCCTATCAATTTCCCGATCAATGCCCGGTCTGCGGCGCTCATGCGGTGCGCGATATCAACGAGAAGACCGGCAAGCTCGACGCGGTGCGGCGCTGCACGGCCGGGTTCTCCTGCCGGGCGCAGGCGGTCGAGCACCTGAAGCATTTCGTCTCGCGCAACGCCTTCGATATCGAGGGGCTCGGCGTGAAGCAGGTCGATTTTTTCTTCGAGCATGATGACCCGGCGATCGCGATCCGCACCGCGCCTGATATCTTCACGCTGGAGCGGAGGCAGGCCGCCGCCCTGACGAAACTTGAAAATTTCAACGGCTTCGGAAAGACCTCGGTCGCCAATCTCTACCAGTCGATCAACGAGCGGCGCCAGATCGCGCTCAACCGCTTCATCTTCGCGCTCGGCATCCGCCATGTCGGGGAAACCACGGCAAAGCTTCTGGCGCGCTCCTACGGCTCTTATGCGTCCTTCGAAAAGGCGATGCGGGAGGCGGCGAGCGGGGCGGGCGAGGCCTGGGACGACCTCAACAATATCGACGGCATCGGCGTCGTCGTCGCCCGGGCGCTTGCCGAGTTCTTCGCCGAGGAGAAAAATACCGACGTCATCGCCCGTCTTCTGGAGGAAGTGACCCCGGAAGACGACCAGCAGCGTATCGATACGTCGAGCCCGGTCGCCGGCAAGACCGTTGTGTTCACCGGCACGCTCGAAAAAATGACGCGGGATGAGGCCAAGGCCAGGGCGGAAAGCCTCGGCGCCAAGGTCTCCGGCTCGGTCTCGAAGAAGACCGATATCGTGGTCGCCGGGCCCGGCGCCGGGTCCAAGCTGAAGAAGGCCGAGGAGCTTGGCGTTCAGACCATGGACGAGGATGAGTGGCTGGCGCTGATCGGCGGATGATCCGTTCTGGGCGGGCGGTATATTTGGCTTCTCCGCACAGCCCCCAATCTTCTCGCCCCGGAGGGGAGAGATGTCGCGACAGCGACAGTGAGGGGGGAGTCTATCAATACGGAAGCCCTCACAAGACTGACACGCTGCTTCACCCTCACTCCCCCTTTCGGGGGTATCTCTCCCGCAGGCGGGAGAGAGTATTGGGAGCGAGCCGCACAGCAACTATGCAATCGCCTGCCGTCTCAGACCTCAGCCGCTTGTATAGCGTCAGCAACCACCTATCTTGAGAGAACGGATTTTCAGGGAGTTTCGATATGAAGCGGTTTGGCGTTGCCCTTTGTGCGGGTCTGTTTATGGCGGGTCTTGCGCAGGCGGAACAGGTCGGCGAGGTCGGGGTCGACTGGGTCGGCAACGATATTCTCATCGAAGCCTTGCATGACCCTGAAGTCGAGGGCGTGACCTGCCACATCGCCTATTTCGACCGTTCGATCATCGACCGGCTGTCGAAGGGCAACTGGTTCGAAGATCCGTCGAATTCCTCCATCGCCTGCCGTCAGACCGGGCCTATCAGGATCGGCGAAATCGATCTCGACATGAATGGCGAGGAGGTCTTCCGGGAAGGGCGCTCGCTGATCTTCAAGCAACTCGTCATCAAGCGCATCTATGACAAGGCGAACCAGACCCTGATCTATCTCGCCCACACCCGCGAGATCACCGAGGGCTCGGCCAAGATGTCGATGTCGACCGTGCCGCTTTATGGCCAGGATATCGTGTGGGAGAATGGCGCGCCGCAATAAGCGCGGCCAGGAAAAGTGGATGCCGGTTTTTCGTCCGGCCGCGCGTAAAACGACCAGGAGGGCGTCATGAGACTTGAAGCGAGCTGTCAGTGCGGCAAGGTTTCCTATTCGGTCGAAAGCCGTACGCCATACCCCTATATGCGCTGCTATTGCAGCATCTGCCGCAAGCACGCCGGTGGCGGCGGCTACGCCATCAACCTCGGCGCCGACGCCGATACGCTGGCGGTGACGGGCGGCGAGCACAAGCGTTTCTATCACGCCCGCATGCATGACGGCGAAAGCCACGGCGAGCGGCATTTCTGCGGCAATTGCGGCAGCGCGCTCTACCTCTATGACGCGCGCTGGCCGGAACTGGTGCATCCAATTGCCGCAGCGGTCGACACCTCCTTGCCGCATCCGCCGGAAATCGTGCATATCATGCTCGACTCGAAGGCCAACTGGGTGGACGTGCCGGAAGGCCCGGGCCACGTCCATTTCGGCGGCTATCCGGAACTCTCGATCGAGGACTGGCATCGCAGGCACGGTCTTCTGGAGGAATAGGGCGGCGCTTGTCGTCGCCCCGCAAAAAGGGGTGGGTATGAAAACCTTTCGTCGTGTGCTCTGGGCTTCCGTCGCTGTCATTTGCGCGGTGCTGATCTGGCTGGTCTATGAAATTGGCGAGACCAATGAGGAGATGATGAACATCCCCTTCGGCCCCTCGTTCCAGCTTACCGCCGGCGATGGCGAGCCGATCACCGAACAGGCGTTGCGCGACAAGCCGACCGCGATCTTCTTCGGCTTCACCCATTGCCCGGAAGTGTGCCCGACCACGCTTTACGAACTGAACGGATGGCTGCATCAGGTCGATCCCGACGGCGACCGGATCAACGCCTACTGGATATCGGTGGACCCGGAGCGCGATACGCCGGAAACCATGGAACTCTACCTTTCCAACGTTTCCGACCGGATCGGGGCGATTTCCGGCGATCCCGACAAGGTGCGCGCGGCGCTCGACAAGTTCGGCATCTATTATGAAAAAGTGCCGCTCGATCCCGATCAGCCGGACGGCGACTACACGATGAACCACAATGCCTCGGTGTTTCTGCTCGATGATGGCGGTGTACTGAAGGGCACGATCGCCTATGGCGAAGCCCCCGATGTCGCGGTCCAGAAGCTCGAAAACCTGATCAACTGACGGGTCCCGGCCTTGCCATTGCCTGCCCGGCGGCTTATCGCGGTCGGGATAGAGCGCGTCCAGGAAAAGTGGATGCCGGTTTTCCGTCCGGACGCGCGTGAAAACAGAGAGACAGAGCATTTCCTGTGCCCCGATTGTCACTGGAAATGCTCTGGATTCCATGAAAGGCCGGTCAGTGAGCCAGATCAGACTTTACGTCACCACCAGTGAAGCCGGCGCGGGGCGGGTGCTCGACGCGCTTTCCGCAGCAATCGGCGAGGAGCCCTATGCGCTGGCGACCATGGAAATCGACGAGAAGGCCGATCGCTGGGAAGCTTCGGTCTATCTCGAAGCCGATGAGGAAGAGGCGCTGAGGGCGATCTTCGCGGATGCGCTGAAGGCCGTTTATGACGAGAGCGGCCCGGCGATCGAGAAGGAAGTGATCGCGGACATCGACTGGATCGCGAAATCGCTGGAAGGGCTGAAGCCGGTGCGCGCCGGTCGCTTTCTGGTTCACGGTTCGCATGATCGCCATCATCGCCGCGCCGGCGATATCGCCATCGAAATCGAGGCGGGGCAGGCGTTCGGAACCGGTCATCACGGCACCACCAGCGGCTGCCTCGAAATGATCGATACCGTGCTGAAGGCCGAATGGCCACGAAGCGCGCTCGATCTTGGCACGGGCACGGGCGTTTTGGCGATGGCGGTGCGCAAACTGCGCCCGATCCCGATACTGGCGACCGATATCGATCCTGTCGCCGTCGCCGTGGCGCGCGACAATGCGCGCGCGAACGGCATCGTCTCCGGCATCGATTTCGTCACCGCGCCCGGCTTTCACCATGCGGCGTTCGCCGCGTACGCGCCTTTCGACCTGATCATCGCCAATATTCTCGCCCGTCCGCTGATGAGGCTCGCGCCGGGCGTGAAGCGCAATCTTGCGCCGGGCGGGGCGGTCATCCTCTCCGGCATTCTGGCCGAACAGCGCTGGAAGGTGCTTTCCGCCTATCGCACCCAGGGCATGCGCCACGAGCGCACCTATTGGCGCAACGGCTGGGTGACGCTGCTGCTCAGGGGGTAGGGCAGGGCCGGTTAACGGCTTGCGTCAGACCGCCAGCCCAATCGCGGCTTCGCGCACCGACATGCGGGCCTGGCGGCGCTGGGCGCGTTCCTGCTGGGGGGAACACTGGTAGATCTCGCGGTAGCATTTGGAAAAATGCGAGGCCGAGACGAAACCGCATGCAACCGCAACGTCCACGATCGGCATGGTCGATTGCGCCAGAAGACGGCGGGCGCGGTCGAGCCGGATTTCAAGGTAGTAGCGCGCCGGCGAGCGCCCCATTTCCTGGCGGTACAACCGCTCGATCTGGCGGCGCGACAGCCCGACCGCGTCGGCGATCTCGATCAGCGACAGCGGTTCGGCAAGATTTGCCTCCATCAACTCGATGATCTGCAGCACCTTGCCGTTCTGGACGCCGAGACGGGCACGCAGCGGCAGGCGCTGGCGTTCGGATGACAGGCGCACCCGGTCGGTCAGCGCCTGCTCGCAGATCGCGTTGACCAGCCCCTCGCCGAATTCCCGGCCGATGAGATGCAGGATCATGTCGAGCGAGGCGGTGCCGCCGGCGGACGTATAGATGTTGCGGTCGATCACGAACAGATCGGCATGCGCCTCGATTTCCGGCCAGGTCTCGGTAAAGCCCGGCATGTTTTCCCAGTGGATCGCGCAGCGGCGGCCTTTCAGCAGGCCCGCGCGGGCCAGAAGGTGGGTGCCGGTGCACATCGCGCCGATGCCGCAGCCGCGATTGTTGAGCTCGCGCAGCCAGGCCTCGAAGGATTTGTTGTAATAGTCCTCGACGTCGATGCCGGAACAGACCAGCACCAGATCCGGCCGCTTCTCGCCCATCAGCGCGCGGCGCTCGTCGGCAAGCGAGGTATCCGCTTCGATGGCGATGCCGCTCGAGGAACAGACCTTCAGCCCGCTGTCCGAGGCGATCCGCCAGCGATAGGCCTCGTAGCCGAGCATCCTGTTGGCGATGCGCAGCACCTCGACTGCGCTGGTAAACGGCAGCAGTGAAAATTGCGGAACGAGATAAAAGACGAACGATCTTACCATGATGGACACCGCCGCGCTGAGAGCCGGATTCGACACTTGAGAAAATACAATTTCTGCAAGAAACCGGGTCGCCAATAGTCTGTTTACGACATTGACACAGACAAATGCGGCGGGAAAGAGAGCGAGGATGTGAATGGATCGATTTTTCCGGACCGCGACGGCCGGCAGTCAGGAAAGCAGGCGTGTTTCCTGGCCGTTCCGCCCTTGGTTCCACCCCGGCCGGCCGTGCCCTTCGACGCAATAGGGGGATGGCCGGCCGGGGTCGGAGCGGTCTTCAATCATGCCGCCAGTACCGGTCATCGGAAAGGATATCCTGCCGCAGATGCGGCGGGATCCGTTTGATATTCTCCTCGCGGCGCTGCTGCCTGGAAATCTGCTCCTGCAGATTTGCGAAGGCGACGATCGGTGCGACCAGGTGGTGCAGTATGGCAAACAATCCCATGACTTTTCTCCTTCAAGCGTTGGCAAGCGCGGGTTGTGAGGAAAAGATAGGCGGATTTGACGTTCAATCAAACGAAATGTAATTATACATTCAGTCAAAAATATTGATCTAAGAGAGCGCCATGACCCTCAGCCTGCAAACGCCCCTGCCGGTTCTTGACAATGATATCCTGCGCACCTTCGTCGCGATCGCCGAAACCGGAAGTTTCTCCGGGGCCGCCGAACGGGTGTTCAGAACGCCGTCGGCTGTGTCTATGCAGATCAAGCGGTTGGAAGAACTCGTCGGCGTTTCGCTGTTCGTGCGCGATTCCCGTTCCGTCCGTCTTACCCGCAGCGGGGAGACGCTGCTGGCCTATGCCCGGCGCATGCTGGCGCTTTCCAATGAGGCGATGTCGCGTTTCCGCCATCCCGATATGCACGGCGTGGTGCGGCTCGGCGCGACCGACGATATCGGTGAGCGTATTTTGCCGACGGTGCTCAAACGCTTTGCCGAGGCATTTCCGAGCGTGATGGTGGACGTCACGATCGACAACTCGATCGGCCTTTCGCAGCGCATGCGCGAGCAGCGCCTCGATCTCACCTTGCTGAACTCGGGCGACCTGCCGGGCAAAGATGAGGACGGCGAACTGATCATGCGCGAGAGGCTGGTCTGGGTCGGCGCGAAATGCGGCACGGCCTATCTCAAGGAGCCGCTGCCGGTGTCGATGTGGGAGCAGACCTGCTGCTGGCGTCACGAGGCGGTGCGCAAGCTTGCCGAGGTCGGCCGGCCCTATCGCGTCGCCTATCTGAGCGCGACCACCATGGTTCAGCGCGCGGCGGTGCTTTCCGATCTCGCCGTGGCGCCGATCGCCGCCTATTACGTCACCGACGACATGGAAGTGCTGGGGCCCGACAAGGGGCTTCCCGAACTCGGGCATTACGACATCCGGCTGAGGTTTTCGGATCAGCGCGGCGAACTGATCGATGCTGTTGCCGATGCGATCCGCCACGCCCTGCAGCCGGCACAGCTTGCCAGCCGGGTTGCCTGATCCGTTGAGAAAATGCCGGCAAGGTGTTAGAAAAGCAGGGCGATCAATGCGCCCGCCGCGACCACGACCAGGCCCGCGAGCAGGATCGAGATCACGCCGGTAATGATGCCGATGATCAGGCCATAGCCGTCCCGCTCGGTATCCGACAGCCCGATCACCGCCAACGCAAAGGCGGGGAGCCAGTTGCCGAACGGGATCGGCATGAACACCACCAGCGACAGCAGAAAGGCGAAGGCCCCGAGGAGGCGTTCCGACCGCCGGGTCTTCAGAAACCAGAAACGCGGACGGACGGCGCTTTCGATCCAGCGCAGCCAGGGCAATATCCGCTCCAGGAGCGCCAGGAAGCGCGCGCCATCCATCGAGTATTGCGCGATCCGCTCCGGCAGCCAGACGCGCTTGCGGCGCGATGCCATCATCTGCCAGCTGACGAGGATCAGCGGTAGGCCGAGCACCAGCGTCGCCCCCGGCGGCAGGGGGATCAGGTTGGGGATGGCAAACAGCACCAGAAACGCCCCGAAGGATCGTTCCGCCAGTACGCCGTCAAGCTGATCGAGGCTGACCCGCCCGTCCGGTCCCGGCTGCAGGCGGGCGAGAATGGCGGAGAGCTTGTCACTGTCTTCCGGATGTTCGTTCAACGGCGGCTTCCTCTGTTTGCGACCCCGAAGGGCTACAGGAAAATAGTGCGCTGACGCGGCGTTTGAAAGTGCCGCAACCGCATCTATCCGATCAACGGTCGCGCCTGTGCAAACCCTGTTGCCATCCTGTGGACAAAGGGTGGAGAGAGCGTGGAAAACCCGTGGATGCCCGGTCGCCGGGAGGCGCGCCGGAGTGGCTCATCGCGTTCTGCAAACAAAGGCCGGAACTTGAGGCAGTCCTGCACGTTTAGGAAACATCCGAACGATAAATCAGGAGTTCGAAATGTTTAAGGGTAAGGTCATCCTCGCTTCCATTCTGTTTGCAGTGGGCAGTCTGCTTGCCTCTTGCGGCAACACCATCGAGGGCATGGGACAGGATACGGCAAACGCGATCGACGCGACACAGAATGCCGGCCAGTCGATCGACAGCGCTGCAAGTTATTAATCCATATCACTGATTTTGCAGCAGAAAGTCCGGGCCAAGCGCTCGGGCTTTTCGCTTTGCGGCAGGCCGGATCAGATTGCGTTCTGCCAGCCGTTGTAGAAAGCATGGTCCGCCATCACGGGCAGGGCAACCGCGCTGTAGGTCTTGGCCGACCAATAGGCGGCGGTGGCGAAATCGAGGCTGTGGCGGGCATCGGCAAGGGTCAGCGGCAGCGGCGTCTTGGTGCAGATCGCCTTGTGGAAATCCTGCATCTGCCCGGCAAAGCCCGTGGGCGGTGGAGCGAATTCGGCCAATGCCTCGTCGATCCGCCGTCTGGTTTCCTCATTGGCCGGAATAAAGCGCCAGGGCGCGTCCTCGGCTGTGAAATCGGGTCGGCTGTCGGTCTCTATGATCATGTTCTCGAAGCACAGACGCATGCGGCTCATCGGCTCCACCGAGCCGAGCGTCGCGGATGTGGTGGCGAGCGCGCCACAATGCAGTTCGACGCTGACGCTGGCGCAGTCCTCGACCTCGATGCCGCTGTTGACCCGGGTGGCGATGCGGGCAAACAGTGATCGCACCGGGCCGAGCAGGTAGAACATCAGATCGTTGGCGTGGATGGCGTGGTTCATCAGTACGCCGCCGAGCGCATCGGACCAGTGCCGGCGCCAGTCGTGATTGTAATAGCTTGCATCGCGCAGCCAGTGGACCTCGCAGGTCGCGACATAGGGCTTGCCGGCAATGCCGGTGGTGATCAGGTGCTTGGCTTTCTGCGCGCCGTCATTGTAGCGATACTGCATGATCGGCATGACATGGCCGCTGGAGCGCGTCTCGGCATCGAGCAGTTCATCGATATCGGCAAGCGAACCGACCAGCGGCTTTTCGCAGATCACATGTTTTCCGGCCTTGAGGGCCGCGAGCATCAGGGGTTTGTGGGTGCCGGGCGGGGTGCAGACATCGATCACGTCGATATCCTCCAGGCCGAGGACCTCGAGATAGTCGGTCTCGCGCCGCTCGACGCCGAACTGATCGCCGACCGACCGCAGGCGCTCGGCGTCGATATCGCAGATGGCGGCGACTTCGAAGCGCTCCGGGTTGGGCAGGTAACCGCGTCTGATGTGCGTTTGGCCGACGCCCAGGCCGACAACGGCGACTTTGAGTTTTCTCGTCATTCCAATGTCCTGTAATGCATATCTCGGACGTATGCTTTCAATGCCGTTCCGGGCCTTCGGGCGCTGTCAATGCCTTGTGGAGGACGATCCGGCAGGATGGGGCGCGCGGAGTTGGCAAGGGTTTTAGGGATCAAAACAAACTCGATACAACAATCATGCTTTCGGCAAGCGACCGCCAGCATGGTCCGTTTTTCCCGCTGGCAAAGCTTTGTCACTTTATCGCCATGTTCGGGCTCGTATGGCAAGCCCCCTGCTTGATTCGATGACAACCGGATCGATTTTTCAGGTGAACGGCGGCGCTTAACTTTTTGACAAAACACAATTTTCAATGGCCTGCCTGCGTCAGAAAACCTTCCGCCATCGATCTGTAGCCCGAACCGAAGAGCCTGAGATGCACCAGCGCGGGCCAGAGACTGTAGACGGCGCGCCGCTCCTCAAAACCCGGATCGAGCGCGCCATAATGCGCGTAAAACCGGCCGTCGAGATGGCCGAACAGTTCGGCCATCGCCAGATCGACCTCGCGATCGCCATAGTAGCAGGCAGGATCGATCAGGGCCGTCACGCGCCGGCCCGACGCCATGACATTGCCCGACCAGAGATCACCGTGGAGCAGGGCGGGCGGCGGGGTGTCGGGAATGATGTCGCCCAGTGCGGCGGCGAGGCGTTCGACCCGACGTGCGAGCGGAGCCGGCAGTTCGGCGAGATTGTTGAGCAGGCGGTGGTCGCGCCAGAAGGCGACCCATGACGGGGTTTCGTCATTGCGGATGACAACCCTGCCGAAAGCGTAATCCTCGCCGAAGCCATAAAGCCTGTCGTTCGGATGGTGCAGAGCTGTCAGGACGCGCGCCAGATCGGCTTCCGCGCCCGAAAATCCGCTGCGGCCTTCAACTTCCTCCATGATGAGCAGGGTATCGTCGGCGGCGATCACGTCTGGCGCCGGCGCGCCGGTCGCCGCGATCAGGCGCAGCATTTCAGCCTCCAGCGATGGTGCCGGGCCGGTCTTGACGATGTAGCTCTCTCCCGTCGCGGTTACGGCGCGCATCAGCGCGGAAAGGTCGCCGCTTGAAAAATGCGTGAGCGTGACGCTTTCGACGCCGAGCAGGCGGGCGGTATGGGTTTCGCGTTCATTCATGGTCGTTCCGTGGCTGAGGTCGCTCTGGACGCCGGGGGCAATGCTGTCATAAAAGCAGTCACCGCCGCCTGAAGGCTACGGCAGTTTACGCGTGGAGTGCAAGCATTGGCCATCGAAGACGTCACGACCCGGTTGAGAAACCCCGAGGCGGCACAGACCGTCATCGCCATCCTGCAGCAGCGGTTCGCCGACAAGGTGCAGACCGGCGAGGCCTTCCGCGCCCAGCATGCCCACACCACCACCTATCTGCCGGCACAGCTTCCCGACGCCGTGTTCTTTGCCGAAAGCGCCGACGACGTGAAACAGGTGGTCAGGGTCTGCGCTGCCCACAAGGTGCCGATCATACCCTTCGGCACGGGTTCCTCGCTCGAGGGGCAGGTGAACGCGCCCGAGGGCGGCATATCGATCGATTTTTCCCGCATGAACCGCGTGCTGGAGGTCAATGCCGAGGACCTCGATTGCCGGGTGGAGCCCGGCATCACCCGCGAGGAACTGAACGAATATCTGCGCGATACCGGCCTGTTTTTCCCGATCGATCCGGGCGCAAACGCCTCGATCGGCGGCATGGCCTCGACCCGCGCCTCCGGCACCAACGCCGTGCGCTACGGCACGATGAAGGACGTGGTGCTGGCGGTAACGGCGGTGACGGCGGATGGCGAGGAGATCGCGACCGCCAGGCGCGCGCGCAAATCCTCGGCCGGCTACGACCTGACGCGGCTTTTCGTCGGCGCTGAGGGAACGCTCGGCGTGATCACCTCCGTGACGCTGAAGCTTGCCGGCATACCGGAGAAGATCGCCGGCGGCGTTTCCTCCTTCGCGACGCTCGAGGATGCCTGCAACGCGGTGATCATGACCATCCAGATGGGCATTCCCGTCGCCCGCATCGAATTGCTCGATGCCCTGCAGGTCAAGGCCTGCAATGCCTATTCCGGTCTCGATTTTCCCGAAACGCCGCTGCTGCTGCTGGAATTCCACGGCAGCGAACAGGCGGTCGCCATGCAGTCGGAGCAGTTTTCGGAGATTGCCGCCGAATGCGGCGGTTCGGAATTCGTCTGGACCGCCAATGCCGAGGAGCGCAACCGTCTGTGGAAGGCGCGCCACAATGCCTATTGGGCGGGCAGGGCGTTGAAGCCTGAGTATGAGGGCTTCTCGACCGATGTCTGCGTACCGATCTCGCGCCTTGCCGAGTGCATGCGCGAGACCCAGGCCGATATCGCCGCAGAGGGCATTCTGGCGCCGGTTGTCGGCCATGCCGGCGACGGCAATTTTCATCTTCTGGTGCTGTTCGACAAGGACAAGCCCGGCGAGATCGAGCGGATCGAAGCCTTCACCGCCCGCCTTGCCGAGCGCGCGATCGCCATGGGCGGCACCTCGACCGGAGAGCATGGCGTCGGCCAGGGCAAGAAGCGCGTGGTCGGCAAGGAACTCGGCAGCGCGATCGCCGTGATGCGCGCGATCAAGCAGGCGCTCGACCCGGACAATATCTTCAATCCGGGCAAGATTTTCTGATCGTGTGCGCCATAGGCCCGAACTGGTTTGCTATAGTACGCTGTGATAGGTTCTGGCTCATGCGGCGCCGGCGCCGCAAAGGCAAGTGACAGGGAATAGCAGCTTTGCTGGCTCGAATACTGGTTTCCATAGGCGCATTTCTGGTTTTCGTCCTCTGTGTCGCGCTGGTCGCCCCCTATTTCATCGACTGGAGCAGCTTCCGGCGGGAATTCGAGGTGCAGGCGAGCCGGGTGGTCGGCAAGAAGGTCGAAGTGCTCGGCGATGTCGGTGTGCGGGTGCTGCCGTTTCCGGCGATCACCATGCACGATGTCAGCGTTGGCCGCGACGCCGGCGGCGAACCGCTTGCGACCGCGGATTCATTCTCGATGGATGCGGAACTCGCGCCCTTCCTCAGCGGAGAGTTGCGCATTTTCAAGATGCAGCTCGACCATCCCGTGTTCAATCTCTCGCTGGGTGACGACGGCGCGCTGTCCTGGACCGATACCGGCGAAAGCTCCATCGCCGCGCGCCGCGTGATCTTCGAGGATGTCGAGGTTCGCGACGGCGAAATCCATCTTTCCGATGCGGCAAGCGGGCGGATGCGCAGCCTCACCGATATCGATGCCATGCTGTCCGCCAATGCCATCGAAGGGCCGTGGCGCATGGAGGGGACGGGTGTGCTTGACGGCCGCGCCGGAGACTTCAGCATCCTGACCGGCCGTCCCGATCCCGAAACCCGTTCCGTGCGCGTCCGGCTTTCGGCGACACCTGCGGAATGGCCGCTATCAGCGACGATGGAAGGCGATGTCTCGCTTGCGAGCGGGGCGCCGGTCTATTCCGGCGATTTCCGTCTTGCTGTGACCGGCGATGGCGAGCAGGACGTGCCGCTGCCACGCGTCGCCGGCAAGTTCGAGCTCACCAACAATTCCATCGCCGTGCCGGAATACCGGCTCGAGGTCGGTACCCGCGTTGACCCTTACGTGATTACCGGGGAGGGCAATTTCGATACGCGGCCGGGCGGAACCTTCCTGCTGACGGCCGATGGCCAGCAATTCAATGTCGAACGCCTTTCCGATTACGATACCAATCTGAAAAAGGGCCGGGTCGCGCCGCCAAGCGCGCGCGAGCGTCTCGAGGTTTTGATTGGCTTCATCAAGGATGTGCCGATCCCGCAATTGCCGGGCAAGGTGACGTTCCGCCTGCCGGCTCTGGTCTCCGGCGATACCACGATCCGCTCGATCGTGCTGGACGCCTCTCCGGACGGCGATGGCTGGCGGATCGAGAATGGCTCGGCGGTTCTGCCCGGGCGTACGCAGGTGGAGGCTTCCGGCCGCCTGTCCGTCGGCGAGACGACGGATTTTTCGGGTTCGCTTCTGGTCGCCTCGCGCCAGCCGAGCGGGCTTTCGCAATGGCTGACCGGCAAGGTCAGTCCCGAGATCCGTGATCTGGGTCGCGCCGGCTTTTCCGCCGACGTCATTCTGACGCCGGAGACGCAGGCGTTTGAAAACCTGCAGATCATTGCCGGAGACGCCGTGCTCGACGGCACATTGTCGCGCCAGGCGGTTGGGGCCGCAACGCCGACGCTCGATTTCGATCTGTCGGGCAATGTCATCGACCTGAACGCGCTGCGGGCCCTTGCCGGGCTGATGGTGGGCGACGATATCGATACCGGCCTCAGCCAGCACCGTATTCACGCAACCCTCAGGGCCGGGGCCGTCAACGCCTTCGACCTGACGGCGAAGGTGGTCGATACCGATTTCACCTACCAGACCGGAGCGTTGACGATCGACAGCCTGAAGATCGAGAATCTCGCGGGTGCGGCGATCACGCTTTCGGGCCAGGCGCAGACGATGCGGGATCTGCCGACCGGTTCGGCCCGCCTGACGCTGTCGGCTGAAGATATTGCCGATTTCGTCGCCATGCTGCGGCAGCGCGCCGGCGATCATCCGCTGCTGACGATGCTGGACGATGGCGCGATCTGGTACGGCGATACCAGTCTCGAGGCGGACATGACCTTCGGGCAGGATGGCACCGCGATCGCGGCCGTGGTCCAGGGCAGCGCCAACGGCTCCCGGATCGCCGGGTCATGGCGGATGGACGAGTTGATCGGGCAGGGCGGGTTCAGCGGCCAGCTTCAGCTCTCGAACCCGGATGCCGCGGTGCTGTTCGGGCAGGCGGGCATGATGCCGCTGCCGATCCCGGCGCCGGCGGGCGCGCAATTGTCGCTCTCCGTCGATCGCGCCGATGCCGAAGGGCCGGCGACCATCGGCTTTCGCGCGGCAAGCGGCGATACAAGGTTCTCCGCCACCGGAGAGGCGAGCCTTGCCGCGGGCGACTTCCTGACGGGCCGCTATGCGCTCTCGCTCGAAAGCCCCGATCTCGAACCCTATCTGGCGATGAACGCGTTCGCCGTGCCCGGCACGGCGTTCGGGGTGCCGGTATCGCTGAAGGCAGCACTGGATATCGACGCCAAAACCTATGCGCTTTCGGCGATCGAAGGAACGCTCGACAATAACGGCGTCGCCGGGCGCTTGGCGCTTGCCCGGGGCGGGCCTGTGGCCTCGTTCGACGGCGCGCTCTCGTTTGACCGGCTCGATATGGCCTGGCTGACCGAGGCCGTATTCGGGCCAGACTTTACCGATGCGGCGGGTAATCTCTCGGACATCCCGTTCGGCCATGCTTACTTCGGAACGGCGGAGGCGCGGGTGGACCTTCAGGCGGGCGCCTTCGATATCGGTCTTGCCGAGCCGGTGACCGGCATGGGCGGCAAACTCGACTTCCGGGGCGGCGGCATGTCCCTCAACGGGCTTTCGGGACGGCTGATGGGCGGCACGCTTTCCGGTGATCTCAGACTTGGAAACACCGATGGCAACGGCTATTTCCAGGCTCAGCTCAACCTTGCCAACGCCACCCTGCCGGACACGCTCTGGCAGGCGGACGGAACCCCCGTTGTCACGGGCGCGTTCGACCTCGGCCTTGTTGTCGAGACCACCGCCGATACCGCGAGAGGCCTGAAGTCGCAGGCAAGCGGTTCCGGCATCGCCACGCTCAGATCGCCGACCTTCAACGGGCTCGATCTCGGCTTCAGGGACGACCTGCTTTCCTGGGCGGATGCTCAGGGCACCGAAATCACCAATGACGCGATCGAGGCGGAGGTCCGCGCGCTGCTCTTCGGCGGCGGCAGTTTCCAGGCGGGCGATATCGCCATCCCGTTTGCGATCACCGACGGCACGCTGCAGGCGCGCAACGTGCTGGTCGATCTGCCCGAGGCCAGCGTCTACGCGGCAATGCAGACCGATCTGGATACGCGCGATCTCGATGCAACGCTCGATGTCGCGCTCAAACTGGGCGAGGAGAGCGAGGAGGGGGCCAGCGCCGGCTTTACGATCGGCTTCAACGGCGCGCTGGCCGACCCGACCCGCACGCTCGATCTCACCGATCTCGACAATTATCTGGCGCTGAGGGCCGTGGAGCGCGAGCGCGAACGCGTCGAGCGGCTGCAGGCCGATATTCTCGAAAAGCAGCGCCTGCGCCGTGAAGCGGCGCTCTACCGCGGACGGGACGAGGCGCGCCTGCGCGAGCGACAGCGGCAGGAGGAGGCCGAGCGGTTGCGGCTGGAGGAAGAGGCGCGGCGGGCTGCAGAGGCTGCCGAGGGCCCGGCAACAAGCCCGCCTGATCAGCCGTCGGGCCAGGCCGGGCAGGGCTCGTCCGACCAGCCGGTTGACGCATCGCCGATTTCCGCCGAACCGACCGAAACCGTCCCCCAGGCTCCCGCGAAGAGCGATTGGGACAAGCTGATCGAATCGGTCATCGGCGGTGCGGAGGAAATACGCGAAAACCGCGCGCCCGGCCCCTGAGCATGCCCGTCAAAATATCGCCGGTATTGTGGAGCAATTGAGAGCAGTTGACGCCTCGCTTGGATTCGGATGAAAACCACGCATTGAGCCTTTTCGTGGCAGCTTGAAGCGTGGTGTGGATCAGGCATGGTTTTCGCGCTAAAACAACACGGTAGCGTATTTTATTGTTGTAACGCATATGAACGGCAGGCATGAATGAAGACGGTAAAGCGCAGGCTTTTGATCGGGCTCGGATGGGTGATGATGGCGCTCGCGCTGGTCGGCGCGGTCCTGCCTGTCATGCCGACGGTTCCGTTCCTGATCGTGGCGGCCGCGGCCTTCGCCCGTTCCTCGCCGGAACTTGAGGCGCGGCTGATGAACCACCCCCATTTCGGCCCGCATCTCGGCCGCTGGCGGCGCGAGGGCGCGATTTCGCTGCCCGCCAAACTGCTTGCCGTGGCCGCCATGGGATGCAGCATGATCTCGGTTCTGCTGTTTGCCGGCGCCTATCCCTGGCTGCAGGCAGGCGTCGCGATTGTGCTTGTCTGTTGCGCGCTGTTCGTCATCACCCGCCCGTCACCCTCCAGAATGGCGGCGGACGGCTGACCTTTCTCCGGCTTTAGCTGTTCTCGCGGGCCTTCGCTGCGGGCGCCATCGACCAGTCCGGCTTGCTGATGCTTTGCAGCGGTTTTGAGCCGGCGTTGTCGATGCGGGCGAGCACGGCGCGGGCGAGTTCGCGTCCGGCCTGGCTGAAGTCCTCGCTCATGGCGATGAGTTCCGGGTTGATCCAGTTCAGGAAATCGGCCGGCTGTTTGGCCACCACGTCGATCTCGCGGCCAAGCGTCAGATTGCAGTCCCTGAGCGCCGCCATGATCGGGATCGCGCTGCTGCCGCTGCAGGCGATGACGCCATCGGGCGGATGGCTGGAGCGAAGCATTGTCAGCAGGCCGTTGCGGATATCGGGAAGGGGCGAATCGGTGGAGACGGATGTCAGCGGTGTTTCCTGCAACGAGAACTGGCTGAGGCCGCGTTCGAAACCGGCTCGGAAATATTTGTAATAGGTCAGATGGCTCGGCGGCTGCAGGCTGACGATCCGCCGCCGCCCGCGCCGGGCGAGCATTTCGACGGCATCGAAGGCGTAGGCGGCGTTGTCGAAATCATGAAACGGATAATCGATATTGCCTTCCGTGCGGCCATGGGTTGCAAATGGCATGCCGCGCTCGCGCATCAGCTTGATGCGGGGATCGTCGGGCTCGATGCGCGAGATGATCACGCCATCGGCCGATCCGGTATCGAGGATATAGCGGATCGGCGCCATCTGGTCGTGGTGGATCGGCTGCGGCATCAGCACGAGGTGATAGGGCGTGTCGGCGAGGATTTCGGAAATCCCGAAGATCATCTGTCCCGCCATGCCCATGATCTCCTCCTCCAGGTTGAGGATGAGGGCGATGACATTGGTCTTGCCGGTCCGAAGCCTGACGCCGGCGCGGTTCGGCATGTAGCCGAGCTGTTTGGCCACCAGCCGCACCCGTTCCTTGGTGTGTTCGGCGATATCCGGCGCATCCTTGAGCGCCCGCGAAACGGTGGTGACGCCGAGCCCGGTCATATAGGCGATGGTCTTCAAGGTGGGGCGGGCGTTTCCGGTCTCGCCTGTGCGGCCCCCCGTGTGCCCCCCATTGCGGCCCGTTGTCGGTTTCATCGCGTCTCCTCATTCTCCGGCCACTCCACCGGATCGTACCGCAAGCATGGTCCGCGCGCGATCATATGGTCGCGCATGCTCTCCGCCTGCGTTTCGTGCGCCCTGCCTTCAACAGTCCGGTCTGCCGCCGACGCTTATAACGTCACCCGGTCATCCATGCGCGAAAAAATGCGCGGATGGCAAGGCGCCGACCGGACGCCTCCCGCCAAGAAAGGGGCGGATTTCAATTTAGCGCGGAAACCACTGAAACGATACAGGAAATATTCCAGGCCCTCTCCGAGGAGGCGTTTTCTTGTCCTCTGTCCCTCGATACCTGGCGCGGGAAAGCCTTGGTTGCAGAAGCGAAAGGGGGCAGTGAATTGTCTGCAAAATCTTGATATGTGTTATATAATTCAATTTGTTATATAGCTTTTTGCAGCGCATTATCAGCAGTATGAAAAATCTTGAAATCTTCAACTAAAGTCGCAGCGCTCCAAAAAATTTGACAAAAAGGTTGCGAGTATCCGGGATTTTTAATACCGTTTTCCTGCAACGTTTCAGTTGGGAGGACAGTATGAAACATGCAATTCTCACCGCAGCCCTGGCTGCCGGCGTCGCGATGCCGCTTGCCGCCAGCGCGACCGATCTTGAGGTGACCCATTGGTGGACCTCCGGCGGCGAAGCTGCCGCGGTCAAGGTTCTGGCCGAAAACTTCAATGCCACGGGCAATAACTGGGTCGACAGCGCCATCGCCGGATCCGGTTCCACCGCCAACCCCATCATCATCAGCCGCATTATCGGCGGCAATCCGATGGGCGCCACCCAGATGAATACCGGCCGTGACGCCGAGGAGCTGATCAAGGGCGGCCTGATGCTCGACCTGACCGAGATCGCCGAGAAGGAAAACTGGGCCGGCAAGATCCGCCCGGCCAAGCTTCTCGAGGCTTGCGAATACGAAGGTCACATCTACTGCGTTCCGATCAATATCCACTCATGGCAGTGGATGTGGCTGAACCGGCAGGTGTTCGAGGATAACGGCATTGCTGTTCCGACCAATTGGGATGAACTGGTGGCTGTCGCGCCGAAGCTGCGTGAAGCCGGCGTCGTGCCGCTGGCGACCGGCCAGCCCTGGCAGGTCGACGGCATCCGCAACGTGATGCAGAGCGCGATCGGCGGCGTCGACAACTATCTCGCCGTCAACGGCGACAAGGATCCCGACGCGGTGATGAGCGATGAAAACCGCGCTATCTGGGAAGCGTTCGCCGAGGCCCGCGAGATGGTCGACGACGCCTATTCCGGTCGTGACTGGAACGTGGCGACCAACATGGTGATCCAGGGCGATGCCGCGGCCCAGATCATGGGCGACTGGGCGCAGGGCGAGTTCGCCATGGCCGGTCAGGAAGCCGGCGTGGACTATGATTGCCTGCCCGGGCTCGGCATGGCGCCTGTTCTCGATACCGGCGGCGATGCCTTCTACTTCCCGAAGAACAGCGATCCGGAGGTCACGGCCGCCCAGCTTGAACTCGCCTCGATGCTGATCTCGCCTGAAACCCAGGTTGAGTTCAACCTCGTCAAGGGCTCGCTGCCGGTGCGCGGCGACGTCGATCTGGAAGCGGCCAATGCCTGCATGAAGAAGGGTATCGAGATTCTCGCCAACCCCGACAACGTGCTGCCGTCGACCGAGCAGTTGCTCGATTCGGACACGCAGGGCCAGATCACCGACCTCGCGCTCGAGTTCTTCTCCTCCGACATGTCGGTGGACGATGCCATGGAGCGCCAGAAGGAAATCATCGAACAGGCCATGTAAGCCTGGGGGCGGAGCGGGTCGTGATCCGCTCCGCCATTCTTTCCGGAAAATAGCGCAAGGGGAGCAGCAATGGCTGATGTCGCTCGCCGTCCGTTGGGCCTGTTCAAGAACCTGAACGCCAAGATCGCGGCCATACCGATGATGCTCACCGCGGTGGTCATCTTCATCGGCTGCACCGCATGGACGGTCATCTATTCCTTCACCGATTCAAGGCTGCTGCCGAGCGAGAATTTCGTCGGTTTCGCCCAGTACGACCGGCTGTTCAACACGACGCGCTGGAATGTCGCGATCGTCAATCTTCTGATCTACGGCTGCCTCAGCCTGATCTTTTCCTTCGTCCTGGGGTTCATTCTGGCAACCCTGCTGGATCAGAAGATCCGTTTTGAAAACACCTTCCGCACCATCTTTCTCTATCCCTTCGCGCTCTCCTTCATCGTCACCGGACTGGTCTGGCAATGGATCCTCGATCCCGGCCTCGGCCTGCCGCGATTTCTCGATGAACTCGGGCTTCCCGGCGGCGATTTCGCGCTGCTCGGCAACAAGAGTACCGTGATCTACGCGCTGGTGATTGCCGGGCTCTGGCAGGGCACGGGGCTGGTGATGGTGCTGATGCTGGCCGGGCTTCGCGGCATTGACGGCGAAATCTGGAAGGCCTCCAGGATCGACGGCATACCGGCATGGCGGACCTACATCTTCATCGTCATTCCGATGATGCGCGGCGTGTTCGTCACCACGCTGGTGATTGTCGCCTCCGGCATTGTCCGGGTCTACGACCTCGTCGTCGCCATGACGCAAGGGGGGCCCGGCTTTGCCTCGGAAGTGCCGGCGAAATACGTCTATGACCTGATGTTCCAGCGCGGCAATATCGGGCAGGGGCTTGCGGCCTCCACCGTCATGCTGGTTACCGTCTTCATCATCATCGTGCCGTGGGCGCTGATGGAATTCAGAGGCAAGAGAAGATAGGACCATGGCTGATATCGCTTTGAAAGAACCCGCCGGCCCGCGCCCGAAGCGCCGGCTTGCCCCGTCCAGGATCATTCTCTATTCCATCCTGTTCGTCGCCGCGGTCTATTACCTGATCCCGCTTTACGTGATGGTGGTGACATCGCTGAAGGGCATGCCGGAAATCCGCATGGGCAACATCTTCGCGCCGCCGGTGGAAATCACCTTCGAGCCATGGGTCAAGGCCTGGAGCGGGGCCTGCACCGGGCTCTACTGCGAAGGTATTCGCGTCGGCTTCTGGAACTCGGTGAAGATCACGCTTCCGGGGGTCCTGGTTTCGATCGCGGTTGCCTCGGTCAACGGCTATGCGCTTGCCAACTGGCGGTTCAAGGGCTCGGAATTCTTCTTCACCGTGCTGCTGTTCGGGGCCTTCATTCCCTATCAGGTGATGCTCTATCCGCTGGTGATCATCCTGCGCGAACTGCATCTGTTCTCGACGCTTCCGGGCATCGTGCTGGTGCACACGATCTTCGGCATGCCGATCCTGACGCTGCTGTTCCGCAATTATTTCGCGTCGCTGCCGGAAGAGCTGTTCAAGGCCGCGCGCGTCGACGGCGCCGGTTTCTGGCAGATATTCTTCAAGATCATGCTGCCGATGTCGCTGCCGATTTTCGTGGTCGGCATGATCATCCAGACCACCGGCATCTGGAACGACTTCCTGTTCGGCGTGATCTTCGCCGGCCAGCAGAACTATCCGATGACGGTCCAGCTCAACAACATCGTCAACGCGGTGCAGGGCGTGAAGGAATACAATGTCAACATGGCGGCGACCCTTCTGACCGGCCTTGTCCCGCTTGCCGTCTATTTTGTCTCCGGACCGCTTTTCGTGCGCGGCATCGCCGCCGGCGCGGTGAAAGGGTGAATGATGAATACCAGTGTTTCCATCAAGGACCTGTCGCTTTCCTTCGGGGCGGTGGATGTTCTGAAAAACCTCGATCTCGACATAGCGGACGGCGAGTTCCTGGTGCTTCTCGGATCGTCAGGCTGCGGCAAGTCGACGCTTCTGAACTGCATCGCCGGCCTGCTGGACGTCACGGGCGGCCAGATCTTCATCAAGGACAAGAATGTCACCTGGCTGGAGCCCAAGGATCGCGGCATCGGCATGGTGTTCCAGTCCTATGCGCTCTATCCGCAGATGACGGTTGCAAAGAACCTGTCCTTCGGTCTTCAGGTCGCCAGAGTGGCGAAGGCCGAGATCGACAAGCGCGTCAAACGGGCGTCGGAAATCCTGCAGATCGAACCGCTCCTGAAGCGCAAGCCCGCCGAACTTTCCGGCGGCCAGCGCCAGCGTGTGGCGATCGGACGCGCTCTGGTGCGCGATGTCGACGTGTTCCTGTTCGACGAACCCTTGTCGAACCTCGATGCGAAGCTGCGCTCCGAACTGCGCGTCGAGATCAAGAGATTGCACCAGTCGCTCAAGAACACGATGATCTACGTGACCCACGACCAGATCGAGGCGCTGACGCTTGCCGATCGGATCGCGATCATGCGCGGCGGGGTGATCCTGCAGCTCGACGAACCGACCACGATCTATAACCGTCCGGTCAACCGCTATGTCGCGGGCTTTATCGGCTCGCCGCCGATGAACTTCATGGAGGGCGAGCTGTCGCGCAACAACGGCAAGCCGGTGTTCACCACCAACGGCGTCGATTTCTCGCTGGAGGGTTATGATGCCAATGGCGACCTGCCGGAAACGGGCAAGGTCACGCTCGGGCTGCGGCCGGAACATATCGTCATCGACAAGGCGCTCTCGGCGGAAAATCTCGAAGTGCATGAGGCAACGGTCGATCTTGAAGAGCCGATGGGCGCCGACAGCCTGCTGTGGCTGAAATATGCCGGTCATCTGATCACGGTCAGGGTCAACGGCAATGTCCGCTACAAGGTCGGCCAGAAGATCCGCTTCGCCTTCGATATCGCGCTCGCCTCGGTTTTCGATGCCGAAAGCGAATTGCGGCTTTGATGAAAAATCCGTGCCGGGGCTAAAGTATTTCCGGCGCGGCGATAACAACAGGCAAGGCTCCCCGGACCGTGCATTGACGGGTCGGCGGGGCGGAGGAAAGACATGACAAAACTGGGTTTCCAACTTTACAGCGCGCGCAATTATCAGCCGTTCTCCGCGATCTTCAAAAGGCTCGCGGCGGCGGGCTACAGTGAGGTGGAAGGCTACGGCGCGCTTTACGACGATCTCGATCAGGCGGGGCTCGAACGGCTTTCCCATGATCTTGAGACGATCGGCCTTGCCATGCCGACCGGCCATTTCAGCCTGAACATGCTGGAAAACGACAGCGAACGCGTGCTCGAGATCGCCTCCGCGCTGAAGATGGACAGCGTATTCTGCCCCTTCCTGATGCCGGACGACCGCCCGACGACGGCCGAAGGCTGGCGTGAATTCGGCGCCCGGCTGGAAAAGGCCGGCGCGCCGGTGCGCGATGCCGGGCTGGTCTTCGGCTGGCACAATCACGATTTCGAATTTTCCGCCCTTGCCGATGGCAGCGTGCCGATGACGCATCTGATGGAAGGCGGGGCATCGCTTTCGTGGGAGGCCGATATCGCCTGGATCATCCGCGGCGGCGCCGATCCGCTCCACTGGATCGAGACCTTCAAGGACCGCATCAGCGCGATCCATGTCAAGGATATCGCCGAGCCGGGCGAAAACGAGGATGAGGACGGCTGGGCCGATGTCGGTCATGGCACCGTCGACTGGAAGGGGCTGATGGCCGTTCTGAAGCCGCTGCCGATCCGCCACTACATCGTCGAGCACGACAATCCGAACGATATCGATCGCCTGATCGAGCGGTCGTTCGCATCCTTCCAGTCCTTCTGAACGAGGCATTCATGACCAGGGAACTTGGTGTCGGCATTCTCGGATGCGGCAATATTTCCGCGACCTATTTTTCTCTCGCCCCGCTGTTTCGCGGCCTGAAAGTGCTTGCCTGTGCGGATATCAATCCGGCGGCGGCAAAGGCCCGCGCCGGGGAATACGGCGTGACGGCTGAGAGCGTGGGGGAACTGCTCGCCAATGACGAGCTTGACGTGATCGTCAACCTCACCGTTCCGTCCGCGCATTACGAAATGTCGAAGCGGATTCTCGAGGCGGGCAAGCATGTCTATTCCGAAAAGCCGCTGGTGCTATCCGTCGACGAGGGCAAGGAACTCGGCCGCATCGCCGGCGAGAAGGGGCTTTCGGTCGGTTGCGCGCCGGATACGTTTCTGGGCGGCGCCCATCAGCGCGCCCGCAAATATATCGATGATGGCGGTATCGGACGGGTCACTTCCGGCACCTGCCATGTGATGAGCCCGGGTATGGAAATGTGGCATCCCAATCCGGATTTCTTCTTCCTGCCGGGCGGCGGGCCGGTGCTCGATCTCGGACCCTATTACATCGCCAATCTGATCAACCTGATCGGGCCGGTGAAACAGGTGGCAGCGCTGACCTCGATGGCAAACGAGACCCGCACGATTACCTCCAAACCCCGGCACGGCGAGATCATCCCGGTGAAGACGCCGACCAATATCCATGCGCTGCTGCAATTCGAGAACGGGGCGACGGTTTCGCTTGCCGCAAGCTGGGATGTGTGGGCGCACCGGCACTCCAACATGGAGCTTTATGGCACCGAGGGAACGCTGTTCGTGCCCGATCCGAACTTCTTCGGCGGCAAGGTCGAGGCGGCGGGCCGCGACGGCAAGGCGGCGGTGCTTGAAAGCGAGGATCACCCCTTCGGCAAGCCGAACCAGGGCGAGCGCGCCAACTACCGCACCGCCGGCCTTGCCGATATGGCGGCTGCCCTGATCGAGGGCCGCGATGCCCGTTGCTCGCTGGCGCGCGCGCTCCACGGCGTCGACGTCATGGCCGCGATCCTGAAATCCGGGGAGACCGGGGCCTTCGTTCCGCTATCGACAACCTGCACCCAACCGGCGGCGCTGGATGCGGCGGCGGCCGAGGCTTTGTTGCGGTAAGACGTGGCGCACTGTGCCGGACTTGCTATAATCGAATTGGAAAAGGCGGCGTCTGCCGCCTTTTCCATGACGGCCGGGACGCACCGGCCCTTTGTCAACATGATCGGGATGAAATGATGAGCTGGACACCGTCAAAGACGCGCTACGACACGATGCAATACAACCGCTGCGGCGCCTCCGGCCTCAAGCTTCCGGCGATTTCGCTGGGCCTGTGGCATAATTTCGGCGACGATACCGAGCGGGCGCGCAAGGTCGCGATCTGCCAGACCGCGTTTGATGCCGGCATCACCCATTTCGATCTCGCCAATAATTACGGCCCGCCGCCCGGTTCCGCCGAAAAGGCCTTCGGCGATATTCTCCGCAACGAATTTGCCGGTCTGCGCGACGAACTGATCATTTCGTCCAAGGCGGGATACGGCATGTGGGAGGGCCCCTACGGCGAATGGGGCAGCCGCAAGAACCTGCTGGCGTCCTGCGACCAGAGCCTGAAGCGGCTCGGTCTCGATTATGTCGATATCTTCTATTCCCACCGTTTCGATCCCGATACGCCGCTTGAGGAAACCATGATGGCGCTCGACCAGATCGTGCGCTCGGGCAGGGCGCTTTATGTGGGAATTTCTTCCTATAATTCCGAGCGCACCCGCGCGGCCTACAAGATCCTGAAGGAACTGAAGACGCCCTTCGTCATCCACCAGCCGAGCTATTCGATGATCAACCGCTGGGTCGAGGAAGACGGTCTGCTCGATACACTGGAGGATCTCGGGCTCGGCTCGATCGTGTTCTCGCCGCTGGCGCAAGGCATGCTGACCTCGAAGTATCTGAAGGGGATTCCCGAAGACAGCCGGGCAGCGCAGGGCAAGTCGCTGCGTCAGGACTTCCTGCGCGAGGACACTCTCGAACGGATCAGGGCGCTGAACGCGATCGCCGAAAGGCGCGGCCAGACGCTGGCGCAGATGGCGCTTGCCTGGGTGCTGCGCGGCGGACGGGTCACCACCGCCCTCATTGGCGCAAGCCGCCCCGAACAGGTGCTCGACTGCGTCAAGGCGCTCGACAATCCCGATTTCGCCGATGCGGAACTTGCCGAAATCGATCAGTACGCCCGCGAGGCCGATATCAACCTCTGGGCCAGATCGGCCGAACGCAAGGGCCCGGAACGGAAGAAGTAACGGCAGAGGCAAAAGAGGCCTGCGGGCGGCACTACTCACCCGCAGGCCACATCGTCCCGGCCATGCGCTTCCGGGCGATGCCCTTGTGGTCGATTACCCGGCCACAAAGCAGTCGGTGAGATTGCCCGCGAGATTTTCCAGAAGCAGGAAATAGAGATCCGGTCCGTCCTCCAGACCCGCGCCCAGCGGATCCAGGATGCCGGTGCGCGTATCGGTTCCCTCGATCACCGTATCGATGATCTTCGGCGGGAATTGCGGTTCGGAGAAGACGCAGGCCGCGCCAAGTTCGATCAGCTTGTCGTGAATTTCGCGGACGCGCTGGGCGCTCGGCGGCGCCTCGGGGTTGACCGTGATCGCGCCTGCGGCCTCGACGCCGAAGCGATGACCGAAATAGTGGTAGGCGTCGTGGAAGACGACATAAGGCTTGGGGGCAACAGCGTCAATCTGCGCCTGAATATCGGCCGTCAGGGCGTCGAGCCTGTCGTCGAGTTTTTCGGCATTGCCGGCATAGATCGCGGCATTGGCGGGGTCGCTGTCCGACAGGGTTTCGGCCATGGCGGCGGCGAAGGCCTTGGCATTCAACGGATCGAGCCACATATGCGGATCGACCTCTTCATGGTGGTGGTTTTCTTCATGTCCAGCCTCGTGATCGGCATGTTCGTCGTGATCTTCGTCCGCGTGACCCTCGTGATCATGATCATCGTGGGCCTCGAAAGCGCCGCCTTCGCGCGGGGCCAGCGTTTCAACGCCGGGGGCCTCTTCCAGTTCGACCACCTGGCCATTGCTGGCAAGAGCGTCGAGCGGCTTTTCGAGAAAATGCTCCAGCGATGGACCAATCCAGAACACCACGTCCGCATTCTGCAGTGCGCGCGCCTCCGAGGGCGTCATGCTGTAGGTATGGGGCGAGGCGGCTCCCTTGACCAGCAGCGTCGTTTCCGTCTCGGTTCCCGCGGTCAGGGCGGTGGCCAGCGAGTAGAGCGGCTTGATCGAGGTCACGACCTTCAAGGCGTCGTTGGCCGTTGCCGTGTGGGCAAAAGCCATGGCTGCGGTTGTCAGGAGAAGCAGGCGGGACGTTTTCATGGAAACCTCATCTGTGTCAGGGCGAAGGCGCAGAGCCGCCCCGGGGGATTGCGATTTGACGTAATGTTATTACATTAATTGCGTTACGCTATAACGTATGCCATAGACACGGGCAAGACGGAGTTTTGAAAAAAAATGCAATCGAATGACCTTCTGGTCTCGCTCGACAATGCCGGGCTTAGCCGCAATGGCCGGTGGCTGGTGCGCGGCGTGAGCTTCAGCGTGCGCCGCGGCGAGATCGTGACGCTGATCGGGCCGAATGGCGCCGGCAAATCCACCAGCGCCCGGATGGCGCTTGGCGTGCTCGCCCCCGACGAGGGCAGCGTCGAGCGCGCCGCCGCGCTCACCGTCGGCTATGTGCCGCAAAAGCTCAATATCGACCATTCCCTGCCGCTTACGGTGCGGCGATTGATGACCCTGACCGGGCCGCTTTCCGCCGGCGTGGTTGCCGAAGCGCTGGAGGAGGTCGGCATCGCCCATCTCGAAAGGGCCGAGGTCCAGACGCTTTCCGGCGGCGAATTCCAGCGCGCGATGCTGGCGCGCGCGATCGCCCGCAAACCGGATCTGCTGGTGCTCGACGAACCGGTGCAGGGGGTTGATCACGCCGGCGAGATCGCGCTTTACGCCCTGATCTCGCGCATTCGCGAACGCCAGGGCTGCGGCATATTGATGATCTCGCACGATCTGCATGTGGTGA
The DNA here is from genome assembly GCF_013459645.1 of Martelella sp. NC20. NCBI lineage: Bacteria > Pseudomonadati > Pseudomonadota > Alphaproteobacteria > Hyphomicrobiales > Aurantimonadaceae > Martelella > Martelella soudanensis. The sequence continues at coordinate 4,368,082 of NZ_CP054861.1, read as the reverse complement.
TGGCCCGCACAGATATCGTGGTCTGCCTCAACGGTCATGTCTGCTGCAGCGGCACGCCGGAGGCCGTGAGCGGCAGCGAGGCCTATCAGTCGCTGCTTGGCGCCCGCGGTGACGGCGCGCTTGCGCTTTATCGCCATCGCCACGACCATACCCATCTGCCTGATGGCCAGGTGCGTCATGCCGATGGCTCGGTGACCGAACATTGCCACCCGGATGATGGCCATGATCATGAGGCGCGCGATCATGCTTGACGATTTTTTCATCCGCGCGCTCGTGGCCGGCGCCGGCGTCGCGCTCATGGCCGGTCCGCTCGGCTGCTTCATCATCTGGCGCAAGATGGCCTATTTCGGCGACACCATGGCGCATTCGGCCCTGCTCGGGGTGGCGCTCTCCCTGTTGTTCACGGTCAACCTGACGCTCAGCGTGTTCGTGGTCGCAACCGCCGTTTCGGTGCTGCTGATCCTGCTGGAACGCCGGCGGGCGCTGTCCACCGACAGCCTTCTGGGCATTCTCGCCCATTCCACGCTTGCCGTCGGTCTGGTGATCGTGTCGTTCCTGACCTGGGTGCGGGTCGATCTGATCAGCTTCCTGTTCGGTGATATTCTTTCGGTAACCCGCACGGATATCGCCATGATCTGGCTTGGCGGGCTGGTGGTGGTCGCAGCCATAGCGGGTCTGTGGCGACCGCTTCTGGCGGCGACGGTATCGCCCGAGATCGCGCAAGCCGAGGGAATGCGGCCGGAGACGGTGCGCTTCATCTTCATGCTGCTGATGGCGCTGGTGATCGCGATCGCGATGAAGATCGTCGGTATCATGCTGATCACATCGCTGCTGATCATCCCGGCCGCGACCGCCCGCCGGTTCGCGCGGACGCCCGAGAGTATGGCGGTGTTCGCATCGCTGATCGGGGTCGCAGGCGTTGTGGCGGGACTGTATTTCTCGCTCTACTACGATACCCCGTCCGGCCCGTCTATCGTGGTCGCCGCCATGCTGATATTCCTTGTGACGCTTGTGCCCGAAGCGGCGGCAAGGCGATCGCGATGAGAACGGAGGATGCCTTGAACCGGCCTGAAAAACTCACCCGAAACCAGGCGCTGGTGTTCGACTGCCTCACCGGGAGCGAGGCGCCGATGAGCGCCTATGTCATTCTGGACCGGTTGCGCGATCACGGCTTCAAGGCGCCGCTGCAGGTCTATCGCGCGCTCGAGAAACTCACCGAGGCGGGGCTGGTTCATCGGCTGGAAACCATGAACGCCTATGTTGCCTGTGCCCATCCGCATCAGGATTGCAGCCATCACGGCATGACCGCCTTTGCGATCTGCGAGGCTTGCGGAGCGGTGATCGAGTTTCATGCCGACGAGATCGAAGACGCGCTTGGCCGGCTGGCGCGGTCCAAGGGGTTCCGGCCGGGCGCCATGACGGTGGAAATGCGCGGGCTGTGCGCTTCATGCGCTGGCGCTGCCTCGTGAGATCGCCCGGTAGGCAGCGTCAGTGCTGCAGCAAGCGCTCGGCGGGATTGCCCGGAGGAACCTGCTCGGACGAGACGTCGATCCGGGTGCAGTTGCGGCCGGCGCGTTTGGCGGCGTAAAGCGCCCGGTCGGCCCGGATCAGCAGATTGCGCGGATCGTGTGGCGTTGTCGCGGGTCGCTCGACGGCGATGCCGATGCTGACGGATAGCGTCTTGGTCGGGCTCGCGGCATGCGGGATGGCAAGGGCGGCCATGGCTTCATGGATGCGGGCGCCGAGCGCAAGCGCTGAATCCTCGTCGCCGTTTGGCAGCACCAGCGCGAATTCCTCGCCGCCGAAGCGGGCCGGAAGGTCCTCGTCGCTTCTGGACGACGCCTTCAGCGCGGCGGCAACCCGTTTCAGGCATTCGTCGCCGGCGGGGTGGCCGTAGGTATCATTATAGCCTTTGAAATGGTCGATATCGATCATCAGCATCGCGACAGGCTGCTCCGCGGCGGCGGCCGCGGTCCAGCTCTGCTTCAGGAAATCGTCGAACAGGCGGCGGTTGGCGAGTTCGGTGAGGGCGTCGGTATTCGAGATTTCGTTGAGCGAGCGATACTTGGCGTAAAGCGTGTCGGCATACACTTTTTCCCGCAGGTAAAGAAGGAAGACCTTACGCTCGATCGACTCGATGCGATAGCTCGCAAGCAGCGTCAGCAGACTTGTGGCGCCGAGAAAGATCAGAGGCGAAGCCTTCTCCATCGGATGCAGCGTTTCCAGGGGAAGAATGAAGAAGGCGGCAATGGCAAAGTTGACGACAGCGGCGACCACGGCCTGAGACGTGCGAAGCGGCAGTGCGATATTGCCGACGATGGCGAGCAGAAGGAATGTATAGGGCTCGAATTGAACGATCGGATTGCCGGGCGTCGTCAGCATCAGTCCGGCGCCGATCGCGGAAACCGCAACGCCGAAAACCGAAATCCAGCCCGGAAGGCGGGTATCCAGATCGCGCATGACCAAAACTGTTAGCGCTGACAGCAGGACCAAAACAACGCCGGTCCTGATCAACGTCATTCGGCCCAGCAATTCCTCCCGATAGATCACGTCGACAAGGGCGAAGGCCGCGATCACAAGCACGCCGATTATTCCGGCCCAGACAAGCTGGCGGTGGCGGTTGTGATGCATTTCTTCCACGAACCGGCGCTCGAGCGGTCGCGTGAAGCGGAGCAACGCCCCCCTTTTTCTCAGGTTGAGTTCGATCTGCTCGTCGAGAAGCTGATCTTCGCTCGACAGGCTTGCTACGCGTCGCAGCATCATGGCGCGCGGGACCCCGCAGGCCGCAGATCGCGGCTGAAACGCTTCCAGTTGCCGATATAGCTTTCAGCCGACCGGCGAAGGCCGGCGATTGCATTGTCGTCGAGTTCGCGCAGGACGCGCGCCGGCGAACCCACGATCAGGCTGTTGTCGGGAAATGATTTGCCTTCTGTCACCAGCGCGTTCGCGCCGACCAGTGAATTGCGGCCGATTGTCGCGCCATTCAAAATCGTCGCTCCCATGCCGACAAGACTGTTGTCGCCGATCGAACAGCCGTGGAGGATCGCGCGATGGCCGATGGTGCAGCCTTCGCCGATCGTGGCGGGGAAACCCATGTCGGTATGGATCACCACGCCATCCTGGATATTGCTGCCCTTGCCGATCGTGATCGGCTCGTTGTCGCCGCGCAGCACGGCCGCAAACCAGATGCCGACATCCTCGTTGATGACGATATCACCGATCACCGCGGCGTCGGGCGCGATCCAATATCGGCCCTCGTTCGGCAAGCGGGGCTGTCTGTCGGCCAAGTTGTAAAGGGGCACCAGTATCTCCTCCAAAGCGCAGGCTGACACTATATCAGATAACCTCGAATGCAAGTTCTCCCACGCCTTCTATGGCGCAGAAGATGCGATCTCCCCGCTCCACCGGCCCGACGCCTGCCGGCGTGCCGGTGAGAATGATGTCGCCTGCGGCAAGCCGCACATAACGGGATAGTTCGGCGATGATTTCCGGCGTCTTCCATATCATTTGCGAAAGGTCGCCGTTCTGAACCCTGACGTCGTTGCGGACGAGAGTGATCGCGCCGTGATCGGGATGGCCGATTTCGGCGGCGGGCGCGATCGCGGAGACGGGCGCGGAGTGGTCGAAGGCCTTGGCCATTTCCCACGGCCTGGATTTCGCCTTGGCTTCATCCTGAATGTCCCGGCGGGTGAAATCCACAGCGACCCCATAGCCGTATATACAATCAAGGGCCTGATCGATGCCGATATCGACGCCGCCATTTTTCAGGGCAACGTAGCACTCCACTTCGTGGTGCACGTTCTGCGACATGACAGGATAGGGGAACGGCTTGCCGCCTGCGACGAGATTGTCGGGATTTTTCTGGAAGAAGAACGGAACCTCGCGGCTGGGGTCATGTCCCATTTCCACCGCATGGGCGGCGTAGTTGCGCCCGACGCAGTAAACGCGGCGAACGGGAAAGGTGCGATCGCTGCCTTTGACGGGCAGGGTCACGGGGGGAGGAGAGGGAATGACGGATGACGACATCGTGTGCTTGTCCTGGAGGCGGGCGCCACCGCAGATGATTTTCACCAAAACGGGCGCCGACGTCTTAGAGTTGGTCAGATGATACAAAACAGGCCGCAAAGTAAGGCCTTCAACCGCGCTGGTCCAGTGTTAACCCTACCAAGTTCGGCGCATTTGCATATATACCAAATACGCTTCGCTCGGACAGCGCCTTTGGGCGTGCTGCGCGCCTTGCCGCTGAAAATCGATACCTGCGCCGCCGGGGGATCGGATTTTGAAGAAAGCCCTGGCGGGTCGGGACGCGATGTTTGAGAATCTGGAAATCGTCATCGCCATGCTGGAGAAGGTCGGCATGGCGGCGCTCGTCGTTCTCGCCTACCGACTGATTCAACGCGCGCGCTTCACGATCATCCGCTCATCGCTGGCGATCGGTATTCTGTTCAGCTTCGGGGCGCTGGTCACGATGGCCGATCCACTGGAGGTCAGGCCCGGCGTCGTCCTTGATATCCGGGTGGTCATGGTCGCGCTCGCGGCGCTCTTCGGCGGGCCGCTTGCCGCATTGATCGCATCCATTGTGACGATCGCGATGCGCATTTATATCGGCGGCGCCGGCGCGCTGGCGGGTTGCGTCAGCATCGCGCTTGCCGCCATGGTCGGGCTTGTCTATGCGCGTCTCAGCGGCGGGCGGCGCGATGTTCTGGGCCTTGCCATTCTGGGGCTTTCTCTGTCCCTGACACTGGTTGCCGGCATGCTCGTTCCCGTTCCGGTGGTGTCCGCCACGACGCCGGCGCTCATCATCCGCAATGTGCTCGGTACCGTAATTCTCGGCTACCTGCTTGCCATGGAGGATCGGCGCGAGGCCGAATATCTTGCCTATAAGCACGAGGCGGAACGCGATCCGCTGACGGGACTGAAGAACCGGCGGACGCTCGAGGCATTCGAACGGGGGATCGTCAGTGAGACGGAGCGACATCCCTTCGCCGTTCTGATGATTGATATCGACGATTTCAAATCGCTGAACGATATTCACGGCCATGCCTTTGGCGATGTCGTGCTGCGCCGGATTGCCGAGGTCGTTGTCGGACGGATGCGCGGCTTCGATCTGGTCGTGCGCTATGGCGGGGAGGAATTCTGCGTGGTGGTCAAGGAGGCAACGCTGCTCAATGCCGAGCGCATCGCGGAGGATATCCGGCTTCAGGTTATAGAGGAGCGTTTTCAGGCGGTGGTTGAGGAGGTCGGCGTTACCATCAGCGTCGGGATCGCCCAGTCAGGCGTTGCCGCCTCATCCGTGTTCCATGTTATCGAGCATGCCGACAAGGCGCTCTATGATGCTAAAAAAGGCGGCCGCAATCGCTCGTGTACCTATCTGCCCGCAACCGACCGCAGGGAGATGGTCTGAACTTGCGCCGGACAGCGGAAAGCCCCGTCGCCGGGGCTTTCCGCTTGTTCAAACGACGATCTGCGATCGCCAGCCGGCTCAGATGGCGCCGCTTCCCCACGGGCCGTGATGGATGTCGAGGCCGTCGAGACGGTCGAAGCCATGGGCGCCGAAGAAATCGCGCTGGGCCTGGATCAGGTTGGCGGTGCCGCGCGACTGGCGATAGGCGTCGAAATAGCCGAGCGCCGAGGCAAGGCCCGGAACCGGAAGGCCGGCGGCGGTTGCTGCCGACACGATGCGGCGCAGCGACGGCAGGCACTCGTTGACCATTTCCGAGAAGGCCGGCGTCACGATCAGGTTCGCGACATCCGGGGTATCGGAGAACGCCTTGGTGATATCGTCGAGGAACTGCGAGCGGATGATGCAACCGGCGCGCCAGATCCGGGCGATTTCCGGCATCGGCAGTTTCCAGCCATATTCGTCAGAGGCGGAGGCCATGACATCGAAGCCCTGGGCGTAGGCGGCGATCTTGGCGGCGAACAATGCGAGTTCGAGATCGCGGTTGAGCCAGGGGCCGGCCTCGATGCCGAAGGACAGATCTTCCTTGTTGAACATCGGCTCGGCGGCGGCGCGTTCGCCGCGCATGGCGGAGATGCAGCGGGCGGCAACGGCTGCCTCGATCACGGTCGCGGGGACGGCAAGCTGCTGGGCTTCGATCGCCGACCAGCGGCCGGTGCCCTTCTGGCCGGCGGCATCGACGATCACGTCGGGCATCGCCTTGCCGGTCTCCGGATCGGTGGCGCGCAGCACCTTCTCTGTGATCTCGATCAGGAAGGAATTGAGGCGGCCCTTGTTCCACTCGCCGAAGACGTTGGCGATATCGGTCGCATCCATGCCGCAGCCATCGCGCAGGATGCCGTAGATTTCGGCGATCATCTGCATGTCGGCATATTCGATGCCGTTGTGGATGGTCTTGACGAAATGGCCGGCGCCATCAGGCCCGAGCCAGGCGCAGCAGGGATCGTTGTCGAATTTGGCGGAGATCGAGGTCAGCACCTTTTCGACGCGCTCGTAGCTGTCCTCGGTGCCGCCGACCATGATCGAGGGGCCGTGGCGCGCGCCTTCCTCGCCACCCGATACGCCCATGCCGATAAAGGTCAGGCCGGTGCCGTCGAGCTCCTTGAAGCGGCGGCGGGTATCGTGGAAATTGGCGTTGCCGGCATCGATGATGATGTCGCCCTTGCCAAGATACGGGCGCAGCTTTTCCATTTCCTCATCGACAGGGTCGCCGGCCTTGATCATGATGATGATCGGGCGGGGAGCGCGGATCGCCGCCACGAAATCCGACAATGTCTCGGTCGGGACGATGTTCTTCTGCAACTCGCCGGCGCCGGCATAGAATGCGCGCGTCTTGTCGGCGGTACGGTTATAGACCGCGATCCTGTTGCCCTTCTCGGCAATGTTGAGGGCGAGGTTGGAGCCCATGACTCCAAGCCCGATCAGTCCGATTTCTGCTTTTTCCAAGACATCACCTCTTGTATTTGGCGCATCGACTGGATTGCCGTCGGCAATGATGCGCAATTTCGAAAACCCGGATCGTCTTCAGGTGCGCCGGGGAGCAAGCGGCGAGCCGGGGGTTGGCCTTTTGTGGCACCGTGACGGGCAAACGGCAAGACGTGGCGGCGCAAAACCGGCGCTTTTCACCGGGCGGCCGAAAAGTTTTGCCGTTCTGTCACAAAGCGCGGATGCGAAAACGCCGGGCTAGCGTTTGGCGGTCAATGCGGAAAAATCGAACAGCGAAGGGTCGAGCAGATGCGAGGGGTTGACGCTCGCAAGCGCCCTCAGCATCACGTCCTTGCGGCCGGGCATTTTCGCTTCCATGTCCGCCAGCATCGACTTCATCGCATTGCGTTCGAGCCCGTCCTGCGAGCCGCAGAGATCGCAGGGGATGATCGGAAACCGCATTGCTTCCGCGAACCGGGCGAGATCGTCCTCGCTCGCATAGGCAAGCGGGCGCAGCACCATCATGTCGCCTTCGTCGTTCAGGAGCTTTGCCGGCATGGTGGCAAGCTTGCCGCCGTGGAACAGGTTCATGAAGAAGGTCTCGAGAATATCCTCGCGGTGGTGGCCGAGCACCAGCGCATCGCAACCTTCCTCGCGCGCGATCCGGTAAAGGTGGCCGCGCCTCAGCCTTGAACAGAGCGAGCAATAGGTCGAGCCCGGCGCAAGCTTCTCTGTCACGATCGAATAGGTGTCGCGGTATTCGATCCGTTGCAACACGCCGATCTTCGACAGATAGTCGGGCAGGATGTGCCTCGGAAAATTCGGCTGGCCCTGATCGAGGTTGCAGGCGACGATCTCGACCGGCAGCAGCCCGCGCCATTGCAGTTCCAGCAGCACCGCAAGCAGCCCGTAGCTGTCCTTGCCGCCGGACAGCGCCACCAGCCAGCGCTTCTGATCCTTCAGCATGTCGAAATCGGCGATCGCCTGACGCACCTGCCGCAAAAGCCGCTTGCGCAGCTTGCCGAAGCTGACGGAAGAGGGCGCGTCGGCAAACAATGCCTGGAAGGCATCGGGCAGGATATCGTCAGCCAGTTCGGTCATCATCGCTCCGGGCGTTTGGTTCGCCATGGAATGCCCGTTTACGCCGAAAGGATCAACCCGCAAAAACCGACCAGCCGGTGCGCGCCGCCAGCATTTCGAGCGCGACCGAGCCGAGCGCGGGATTGCCGGTCGCATCCAGCCCCGGCGACCATACCGCCATCGACGCCTTGCCGGGGGCTACCGCCAGAATGCCGCCGCCGACGCCGGACTTGCCGGGAAGCCCGACCCGGAACGCAAAATCGCCGGAGCCGTCATAATGGCCGCAGGTCAGCATCATCGCATTGATGCGGCGCGCCCGTCGCGGCGAGACCACCGAAAAACCCGTCAGCGGATTGGTGCCGTGATTGGCCAGATAAAGCCCGGCATGGGCAAGCTGGACGCAGTTCATCATCAGCGCGCATTGGTGAAAATAGACGCCGAGCACATGATCGACCGGGTGGTGGATATTCCTGAAGCCGCGCATGAAATTGGCGAGCGCGAAATTGCGATAACCCGTGCGCTGCTCCGATTGCGCCACCTTCTCGTCGATCGAGATGGTCTCGTCATTGGCGACGAAATGCATGAAGCGCAAAAACTCGCCGATCGCTTCGCGCGGTGCATGGCCGGCCAGCACGATATCGGTGACGATGATCGCGCCGGCATTGATGAAGGGATTGCGCGGGATGCCGTGCTCATGCTCGAGCTGGACGATCGAATTGAAGGCGGAACCCGAGGGCTCGCGCCCGACCCGCTTCCAGATCGCCTCGCCGACCTTGCCGAGCGCCAGCGTCAGCATGAACACCTTGGAAATGCTCTGGATCGAAAAATGCGTCTCCGCATCACCCGCCCGATAGGTTTTGCCATCGACTGTGGTGATGGCGATGCCGAACTGTTTCGGGTCGACCTTGGCAAGCTCGGGTATGTAGTCGGCCACCTCGCCCTCGCCCAATCGCGGCTGTAACTCCCGCACGATGTCGTCGGCGATGGTCTGCAGGTTCATGCCCTGTATCTCCCTTCAAAGCATTTCATGGCCAGATGGCGCCAACGGACCCCCGCGGCGATGCGGCAGGACAAACGATGCGGCAGGACATTTGCATAGAGAAATCCGCCCCTCCGGTAAACGTCGATTTGTTCTGGCGTGTCATCAGTTGCGCGACAGGGTGAGAGGTCATCCAGCATGAAATGATATTTTTCGATATATCGTACCTTGTAAAATTTCCCAAAAGTTATATCTTGAGATATATCGAAAACAACAGGAGTAAAACTAATGAGGCATTTTGATGAATCCCGGCCTGACAATGGGCGCGGACGGTTTCGCGAATATATGATGATGGCGCGCGGCGGCGGCGGCGGTTTCGGTCGCGGCGGCTTCGGCGGCCCGTTCGGTTTCGGTGATGGCGAGGGCGGCGGCAGGCCCGGGCGCTTTCTCGGGCAAGGCCAGATCCGGCTTCTGGTTCTCCACCTGATCGGACAGGAGCCCCGCCACGGCTACGACATCATCAAGGCGATCGAGGAAATGAGTGGCGGTTTCTATGCGCCGAGCCCCGGCGTCATCTATCCTACACTCTCATTCCTGGAAGAGGGAGGGTATGTGGTCGCCGTCGAGGACGGAAACAAGAAGCGATACTCGATCACGGACGAGGGTAGCGCCTACCTCGCCGACAACATGTTCGAGGCGTCCATGGCGGTGAAGGCACTTTCGGCTATCGGCGACAAGATGAAACGCCGGCGCGAGCGGCGCGATGCCGAGGGTGGCCCCGAACTGCCGCGAAGCGTCGAGGTTGCGATGCTGAACCTGCGCGAGGTGATCGCCCGCAAGGTCGATGACGACCCCGCGGCCGCAAGCGAAATCGTCCGCGCCTTGCTGGAATTCACGGCGCGCTACGAATAGGGCTTTCATAACTTCGATATAACGAAAGATATAGCCCGGCGTTTTCGCCGGGTTACCGATCGCTGACAAACCTGTCCTTTTTTACGGACGTCATCCTCGGCCTTGTGCCGAGGATCCAACCACCGCTCCGCACGAGCGGTGTCGGCGTTTCGTAAAGAACTCTATTTAAATAGACTTTTCGTCCGAGAGGCTTGCCGCGTTGATACGTGCTTGGATGCTCGGAACAAGCCCGAGCATGACGGCGGAGAGCAGGGCAGGCTTTGTCAACAGACTGAACCCGGCATCTTTGCCGGGATATTGCCTTGCTCCGCAGGGCTAGAACTTTCGCGCCAGTGCCAGAAGCTCGGTGTCCGACAGCGGCAGGATCTCGCTTTCGTGGGTGGAGACGGGTGAGAAGCCGAATTGCTGGTAGAGCTGGAGCGCGCGCGGATGATCGAGATTGTTGGTTTCGGTGATCACCTTTTCCGGCTGGTCGGCCCAGATCGCCTTCAGCGCCTGGAGCAGGAACCATTTGCCGACGCCGAAGCCGAGCGCGCGTTCGAACAGGCCGAAATGCACCAGTCGCGTGACGCGGTCATCCTCGCGGTGATATTCGTAAAACCCGGCCGGCGCGCCCTCCAGATAGAACACCGTGATGGTGGTGCGCTCATTGTGGATGTTTTCGGCCAGATCCTCGTCGCTCATGCGCACCCGGTCGACCCATTCCCAGCGGGAGCCGACCTGGCGGTACAGAAAGCGGTAATACGCCAGCGGGATTTCCGGCACCCGCATCAGCGCGATATGCAGGTTCGAGGGCGCCAGCATATGGGCCTTCGGCGAGACGGTCATTTCAAGCCGGGTGACATGAACCGGGATCGGTGCTGTCGTCTTCTTCGTCATCGCGATCAGGCCTTTCCGGTCGCGACAGGCGTATCGTCGCGGCTGCCCCATTCGGACCACGATCCGTCATAAAGCGTGTTGTCGGTATGGTCGAGGGTTTCAAGCGCGAGCGTGATGATCGCGGCGGTGATGCCGGAACCGCAGGTGGTGACCACCGGTCTCCCAAGGTCGATCCCGGCCTGTTCGAACAGCGCGCGCAGTTCGTCGGGCGATTTGAACCGGCCGTTACTGGCAAAGGACGAGGACGGCAGGCTTTTCGCGCCGGGCATATGGCCGGCGCGCATGCCCGCGCGCGGTTCCGGTTCTGCCGCCTCGAACCGCGCGGCGCTGCGGGCATCCGCGATCTGGCTTCTGCCGGAGGCGACGATCGCGCGCATGTCCTCAAACGAGGTTACCCGGTGCGGCCTGGTATCGAGCGTGAATTTCGCCGGTTCAGGCGAGGGGAGCGCGGTCTCCCGGGTGCGTCCCTCGCTCCGCCAGCCGTCAAGGCCGCCGTCGAGAACGTAGACGTCTGTCGCCCCCATCATGCGCAACATCCACCACAGGCGCGGCGCGGCCAGATAGCCCGGGCCGTCATAGACCACGATCGTGTGATCGTTACCGACGCCGAGCGCTTCCATTTCGGCGGCAAACACCTCCGGCGCCGGCAGGGTGTGCGGCAGGCCGGTGGAATTGTCGGAAATCGCATCGTGATCGAAAAACACCGCGCCCGGCAGGTGGCCGGCAAGGTATTCGGCCTTCGCGTCGCGGTTGTGGGCCGGCAGGTACCATGAGGCGTCGATGACGGAAAAGCCGGGTTTGCCCAGCCTTTCCTCGATCCATTCCGGCGAAACGATAAAACTCATCTGGCGACACTCCTCACACGATGGCTAGAATATGTCCGGTGAACACCGGTTCACCGGACATATTCTAGCTTATTGTTTTTACGCATTTCCGGACGGAAAACCGTGATTACACTTTTCCTGGAAATGCTCTAGGCGTCAAACCGTATCCGAAAACGGCGGTTTTCGCGGCCCTTCTTTTCGATCTTGCCGATATGGATGCCGCCGACCTCGCCGGTGGAGCGCACATGGGTGCCGCCGCAGGGCTGGCTGTCCACGCATGCGTCGTTTCCGATCGCGATCAGCGAGATCCGGCCCATACCCATCGGCGGGCGGACATTCTTCGATTTGACGATATCGGGATTGGCGGCCAGCTCGGAATCGGTGATCCACTGGACATAGACCGGATGGTCCTCGGCAACCAGCTTCATCATCGCCGCGGTGACCGCGTCTTTGTCGATCGTTTCCGACATGTCGAAATCGACGCGGGACTCCTGTTCGCCGACGGCAGCACCGGTAATCGGATAGGGACAGACGACGGAGAGCAGGTGGCAGGCGGTGTGCATCCGCATCAGCTTCAGCCGCCGCGGCCAGTCGATCTCGAGGCGGAGCCTGTCGCCGACGACGGGCGACGCCTCGCCTTCAGCCGGCACGTGCAGGATGATGTCCTTGGCCGCGCCGTGGCGGGTAACGGCAAGGGCGATTGCCGAGCCGTCCGCGCGCCGGGCGATGCCGGTGTCCCCCGGCTGGCCGCCGGAGGTCGCGTAAAGACAGGTGCGGTCGGTCTCGAATGTGCCGTCCTCATGCACTGCCGTGACCACTGCATCGCAACTCGCAAGGTAGAAATCGTTGCGGTAGAGGGCATCAACAGGCATGGGTCGCTTTCTATTCGAACGGAGCGATAATCTCCGCTTTTTTGGTCAGCCATTCCGGCTGCGGCAGCCCCTTATCCTTCAGGAATTCGGGGTTGAAAAGTTTCGACTGATACCGGTTGCCATAGTCGCACAATATGGTGACGATGGTGTGGCCGGGGCCGAGCTCGCGCGCCAGACGCATGGCGCCCGCTATATTGATGCCCGATGAGCCGCCAAGGCACAAGCCCTCCTCGCTCACCAGATCGAATATCAGCGGCAATGCCTCGCTATCGGAAATGCGATAGGCGAAATCGGGGGTGAAGCCTTCCAGATTGGCGGTGATGCGGCCCTGGCCGATGCCCTCGGTGATCGAGCCGCCTTCGCTCTTCAGTTCGCCATGGGCATAGAATTCGTAAAGCGCAGCCCCTTCCGGATCGGCGATGCCGATCTTGATGTCGCCGTTCTTCGCCTTGAGGCCGATCGCGGTTCCGGCAAGCGTGCCGCCGGAGCCGACCGCGCAGATGAAGCCATCGACCTTGCCATCGGTATCGCGCCAGATCTCCTCGGCCGTGGTTTCGATATGGGCGTCGCGGTTGGCGGTATTGTCGAACTGGTTGGCCCAGATCGCCCCGTTTGGATTTTCGCTTGCGAGTTTTTCCGCGAGCCTGCCGGAAAGCTTCACGTAATTGTTGGGGTCGCGATAGGGCTTGGCGGGAACCTCGACGAGCTCCGCGCCGAGAAGCCTGAGCGCATCCTTCTTTTCCTGGGCCTGGGTCTCGGGGATCACGATCACGGTCTTGTAGCCAAGCGCGTTGGCGACCATGGTCAGGCCGATGCCGGTATTGCCGGCGGTGCCTTCCACGATCGTGCCGCCGGGTTTCAGCAGGCCGCGCTTTTCGGCATCGCGAATGATATAGAGTGCCGCGCGGTCCTTGACCGACTGGCCGGGATTGAGGAATTCGGCCTTGCCGAGAATGGTGCAGCCGGTCGCCTCCGAGGCGGCGCGCAATTTCACCAGCGGAGTGTTGCCGATCAGGTCGATGACGGAGGAATGCGTGGTCATGGGCTCGCTTTCAATTTTTCCGTACTTGTGCCGCCGGGGATCTGTTTTGCCAAGGATTTCGTTTTCGCGGCGAGGGGCTTTGGCGCAAAGCCATTTCAGTTCTTGATCGCCGCGAAGGCCGAAAGTGCGCGCCTACGCGCGGCCTTATGGTCGACAAGCGGCTTGGGATAGGTCCTGCCCAGCGTCACGCCCGCTTCCCTCAGCACATCGTCGGCTGCGTCGAACGGGGCGTGGATGTGCTTTTTCGGCATGTCCTTCAACTCCGGCACATAGGCGCGAACATAATCGCCTGCCGGATCGAACTTTTCGCCCTGAAGAACCGGGTTGAAGATCCGGAAGAACGGGGCCGCATCCGCGCCCGAGCCCGCGACCCACTGCCAGTTCGCGGCATTGGAGGCGGGATCGGCGTCGACCAGCGTATCGCGAAACCATTTTTCCCCGCGCCGCCAGTCGATCATCAGGTCCTTAATCAGGAACGAGGCGGCGATCATGCGCACGCGGTTATGCATCGTGCCTTCGCGCCAGAGCTGGCGCATGCCGGCATCGACGATCGGATAGCCGGTCTCGCCTCGGGTCCAGGCGGCAAACGCGGCTTCGTCGTCTTTCCAGGCGAAATCATCGAACCGCGCGTTCCAGTTCTTCTCGGCAAGGTCGGGGGCGTGGAACAGCAGGTGGTGACAGAAATCGCGCCAGACCAGCTCCTGCAGGAATTTTTTCCTGTTTTCGTCCGAGATCGATTTCGCGGCGCTGACCCGGTGCCACACGGTGGCCGGCGAAATCTCGCCAAGCGCCAGATGGGGCGAGAGCATCGAGGTCGCCTGCCTGTCCGGCCGGTCGCGCTGGCTGGCATAGTTCTCCACAACCTCGTCGATGAAGTGATCGAGGCGCGCGCGGGCGCCGTCCTCGCCGGGCTGCCATATTTTGCCGAAGCCAGCGGCCCAGTCGGGCTTGGCCTCGTAGAGCTTCCAGTCCTCGAGCTTTTCGGATTCGAGCTTGCCGGAAATGCCGGCAAGCCGTTCGGGCGGGTCGACCGGATCTGGAACATGCTGCTCGACGTAAAACGCCTTCCAGAACGGCGTATAGACCCTGTATGGGCCGCCGGCCCTGGTCTTGAAGGCGGCAGGCTCATGCAGGAGTTGGCCCGAAAAACTGCGGACCGTGATGCCGTCTTCGCCGAGCTCCGTCTTCACCGCCTTGTCGACCCTTATGCCCTGCGTACTGTATCGCCGGTTCCAGAACACGGCATCGGCCCCGGTTTCCGCGATCAGCTTGCGCAATGCCTTCAGCGGGTCGCCGCTTCGCAGCACCAGCGGCGCGCCGAGCCTGTCATAGCGCCCGCCAAGCTGTTCCAGCGAACGTTCCAGCCACCACGCCTGCGCGGCGCCCAGCGGCCCGTTGCCGTTATCCTCCCGGATATAGACCGGCACCACCGCTCTGCCATCGGCTGAAGCCGCGGCAAGGGCGTGATTGTCTGAAAGGCGAAGATCGTTGCGGATCCAGTAGATTGCCGGTTTGGCCATTATCCCTCGTCATCATGGTGTGTCGCGCATGATCTAGGGCGGCATAATGGATCGAAAAGGGCCGGCTAAAAATGTGGCGTTCTAGTCGATAAATTCGACCGTTGTGCCAGGGGATACCATGTGTGCGAGTTCATTCGCATCCCAGTTGGTCAGCCGCACACAGCCATGGCTCGATGTCTTGCCGATCTTGTCGGGATCGGGCGTGCCGTGAATGCCGTAGCTTGGCTTGGAAAGCGCGATCCAGACATTGCCGACAGGGCCGTTCGGGCCGGGATTGATCGTCAGCACCTGGTTGTTGTCGCCCTGCTTGAAATTCTTGTGCGGATTATAGGTGTAGTTCGGATCGATCGCGATCCGCTCCACCGAGACCGTGCCGGAAGGCGAGGGCGTATCCGATGAGCCGATCGTGGCCGGATAGGCCGCGATCAGCGTGCCCTCGGCATCATAGGCGCGCAACTGCTTGCGGGCCTTGTCGGCAAGGATTGTCGCGACCTTGGTTTTCTGCGGCTTGCCGATGTTGATGATCTTGATTGTCGTGCCGGGCCGCGAGAAATCAGCCTCCGGGTTCATCGTCTTCAGGAAGCCCTCATCCATGTGGAACTTCTCGGCCAGCATTTCCGATACGGAGGTGTAGGATAGCTCCGGAAGCTCGGCCTTCTCGGCGTAATCGGACGGGATCGCGGCGACATAGGGCCCGGCGGCATCCGTGGCGGTGATGGTGTAGGTGGTGAACGGCAGGCCACCCTCCAGCGACAGCGCCTGCATGATTGTCTCGCTGTCGGCGAAGGGGTCGAGCCGCTCGCCCGTTGCCTCGGCATAGGCATCGAGCGCCTTGCGGACATTGTCGCCCATCAGGCCGTCGATCACGCCCGGGGAAAAACCCTTGCGATCGAGAAAGACCTGGGTCGCGACCACGTTCATATCCGGTTTCGATGGCGCTTTGGCAACCGGCGCGCCCGTATCGGGACGGTCAGGGGTCGCGGTTTGCGGGGCTGCGGGAAAATCATTGGCGGGCGGTGGGGGATAGGCGTTCTGGCCGCCGAAATCACGGCTCCAGCGCTCCTGTCCGTTCTGGCCGAACGGGCGCTCGCCCCAATTGCCGCCGCGTTGCCGGTCGAAGCCCGGCGCGGTTTCGTAGCCGGCATTGGCCGGGCGGTATTCGTCGGCATAGATTTCGGTCGCCACCAGACTGCCATTGGCGTCGAGCAGGATCTGGCGGCCGTTGGCGTCGCGGCTCAGCATCACGCTTCCGGCCTCGGGCACGTAATCGAGCAATGCGCCATCGGGAGCGATTAGCAGGATTTGCCGACCGTTCTTGTAGAGCGGTTCATGGGCATAGGACGGCGTGACGGCGGGCGGGGCTGCCAGCGCCAGAACAAACGGAATGGTGTAAAATGTCGCTTTTCGCATGTTTTCGACCGTGTGACCGTTATAATCGGCAAAGCCCTTGCCAGATTCGCATTCGCTTGATTCAAGTCCTCCGTGAATGAACGTCGGCTGAACCGGTGTGTTTCACTATCGCCCAAACGTGGTTAAATTTGGTTTTATGACGGACCCATCATGATCGATTTCAGCATCCCGGACGGCCCGGCATTTCAACTCGATCCGACATCGGTTCTCGATATCGGCGGCTGCATCGTGGCGGGCGTCGATATCGCGCCGAAGCGGGCCATTCCCGACGATGGCGATCCGCGTATCGACCATTCGCTCGAGGGGTTTCTGTTTACCTGCGGCCCCGAGCATATCCGCCATCCCGAGCCGCTGGAGGGGGAGCCGGTGGAGGGCGGGGACGGGCGGTTCTATCCGCTTCACGGCTCCGCATCGGCCAATGCGGCGGTGATCAAATCGCTGGAGACGGGTTCGGGCGGCGCCGAATGCATTGCCGCCATCCCGGTCAGAACCGCCAATGGCGGCGAGATGCTGATCGAACGCCGCTGGACGCTCGATGCCGCGACCGGCGAACTGGAACTCACCGATATCGTGATCAACCGCTCCGAAAAGGCGCTGCCGATCATGATGATGTATCACATCAATTTCGGCGCGAAGCATTTTGATGACGGCGTACGGATCGAAAGCGCCTCGCTGCCCGAGGGCGCGCTGCCCTGGCGGTTCGGCGAGGGTGACCACGGCATATTCTGCGTTCCGGCGGCAAGCGGCGGGGATGGCTGGTCGGTGACCCGACTTGGCCCGATCGCGGCCCTTGGAGGGCGGACTTTCACGCTCGCCGTCGATACGGAAACGCTGCCCTATCTGCAGATCTGGCGCAATCAGGAGGCGCCGGCGCATATTCTCGGCATCGAGCCCGTTTCCCATCGCTGGACCTCGCGGCGCAAGCTTGCCGAGGCCGGCGAACTGGAACCGGTGGAGCCGGGCGGCTCGAAGCGTTTTTCGCTCAGGATCCGTTTCGAATAGCCAGACCGGCCGCCGTCTTGCAAATCGTCAAAATTTTCTTAGTTTCTGCGTATGAAACGCAACAAGGATAACGCCATGAATATCCGCACGATCGATGAGTTTTATGCCGTCAGCCCCCAGATCACGCCGGATCAGATCGCCGAGATCAAGGCGGCGGGGTTCAAATCCATCGTCTGCAACCGCCCGGACGGCGAGGAGCCGGGCCAGCCGGGATTCGACGAGATCAGGAAGGCGGCGGAGGACGCCGGGCTTTATTTCGCCCATGTGCCCGTCGGCGGCATGGGGCTGACGCCCGACGCCGTGACCGGCATGGTCGATGCGCTCGACGACATGGAAAAGCCGGTTCTCGCCTATTGCCGCTCGGGCGCCCGCTCGATGCGGATCTACGAGGAAGCCAGGCGTCTGCGCGGCTGAACCTTGCAGTCCAGGTAATCGGGGCGGTCTTCTCGGGGCCGCCTTATGTTTTTGCAAAAATCGGAAAGTGAAAAAATGACGGTAAAACGTATCAATCCCGGCCCCCTCATGTCCGGGGCGGTGGTCCATGGCAACACGGTTTATCTTTCCGGCCAGACCGGCGAGGGCGCGGACGTGACGACCCAGGCGAAGGCCTGCCTTGCCAAGGTCGACGCGCTTCTGGCTGAAGCCGGAACCGACAAGTCGAAGATCCTGCAGACGCTGGTCTATCTGAAGGACATGGGAAATTTCGCCGAAATGAACGCGGTGTGGAAGGGCTGGGTCGATCCTGAAAACACCCCCGCGCGCGCCACCAGCCAGGCCGAACTGGCCGCGCCGCATATCCTGGTGGAGTTCACCGTGATTGCCGCGCTCGACTGAGTGCGGCTTCGCCTTTTCATTGCCACGGCCACCGTTCACACTCGACCGGTGGCCGTTTTGTTTGAGCGGGAGCATGCCATGGGTGCGAAATCGTTACGGCGCTGGATCGCGGCGCTCTGTTTTGTGGCAGCCTCCGCGCCGGGGGCCGAGGCCGGCAATACCGAGGCGTTGCTGGCCGCAAGCTGGCAGCCCGCCTTTTGCGAAAGCCATTCCGCAAAGCCCGAATGCCGGGACCAGACCGATGACCGCTTCGACGCCAGCCATTTTTCCCTGCACGGCCTGTGGCCGATGAAACGCAATTATTGCGGCGTTGACGATGCCACGCGCAAACTGGATCAGTCCGGCGACTGGTCGTCGCTGCCCGCGCTCGACCTCGAACCGGAAACGCGTACGGCGCTCCAAAAGGTCATGCCCGGGTCGTATTCCGACCTGCACCGCCATGAATGGTACAAGCACGGCACCTGTAGCGGGATGACGCCGGAGGGGTATTTTTCGCGCTCGATCGAACTGCTCGAAGACCTGAACCTGTCGGTCGTCGCCGATCTGTTCGCCGCCAATATCGGTCGATACCTGTCCGAAAGCGAGATCAGGTCGGCGTTCGTTGCAGCCTTCGGCAACGATGCGGACAAGCGGGTGAAAATGAAATGCGCGATCGATGGCGAGCGTCGGCTGATTTCCGAAATCACGATAGGGTTGTCGGAGGCATATGCGCACGAACCGGCGCTGGGGCCGTTGATACGGCAGGCGGGGGGAACGTCTTTCGGCTGCGACGGCGGGATTGTCGATCCCGCCGGCCTGCAATAGTTTTCTCAGAGCGTGCGCGACTGGGCGCGGGCATCGTCTTCCTTGCCGGTGCTGCGCAGATGGCGCTCCTTGGGGTGGATGGCGTTGCGCACCCGTTTGATGCCTTCGACGGAAAGCGCGATGTTGCCGGCAACGGCGATTTCCTCGCGCAGGTAGACCTCGCCGGTCAGCCGGGCTTCCTCGCCCTTGACCGTGACATGCACTTCGGTCGCATCAACGAGACCGGAGGATGCCAGTTCGCTGGCGATCGCATCTTCCTTGCGGGCGTCGGGATTCCAGTCTTCGGTTGCTTCAACCGGATCGCCATAGAAAGTCGCCTTTTTCAATACCATCGTCGCTTCCTTCCATCCTGCCAGTGTTTTAACTTTCTCACCTGTAAACGTCTGGCAGCGACGATTGTTCATTTCGTGACGTCTTTGTGACACAGGCGGCAATTCCGGAAGGCGCATTGTGAAACGCGGCAGTTTCGCCTAAATAGCGCCCAAACAGCATTCCAACCAGGATTTATCGGCATATGGCACGTCAGTTCATCTATCACATGGCCGGTCTCAACAAGGCCTATGGCAACAAGAAGGTGCTGGAGAACATCCATCTCTCCTTCTACCCGGACGCCAAGATCGGGATTCTGGGGCCCAACGGCGCGGGCAAGTCGACCGTGCTGAAGATCATGGCAGGCCTCGACAAGGAGTGGACCGGCGAAGCCTGGCTCGCCGATGGCGCCACCCTTGGCTATCTGCCGCAGGAGCCGCAACTCGATCCCTCCAAGACCGTGTTCGAGAACGTGATGGAAGGCGTTGCCCACAAGCAGGCGATCGTCGACCGCTACAACGAACTGATGATGAACTATTCCGACGAGACGGCGGACGAGGGCGCGCGGCTGCAGGACGAGATCGACGCGCAGAACCTCTGGGACCTCGAAAACCAGGTCGAGATGGCGATGGACGCGCTGCGCTGCCCGCCGGGCGATGCCGATGTCGACACGCTCTCCGGCGGCGAACGCCGCCGCGTGGCGCTGTGCCAGCTTCTGCTGCGCCAGCCCGACCTGCTGCTGCTCGACGAACCGACCAACCATCTCGATGCCGAGACCATCGCTTGGCTCGAAAAGCACCTGCGCGAATATCCGGGCGCGATCCTGATGGTCACCCATGACCGCTACTTCCTCGACAATGTGACGGGCTGGATCCTCGAGCTCGACCGCGGTCGCGGCATTCCCTACGAGGGCAACTACTCGGCCTATCTGCTGGCCAAGGCCAAGCGGCTGGCACAGGAAGCCCGCGAAGAGGGCAGCCGCCAGAAGGCGCTGTCGCGCGAGCAGGAATGGATCGCCTCCAGCCCCAAGGCCCGCCAGGCCAAGTCGAAGGCCCGTATCCGCGCCTATGACGAACTGGTGGATGCCGCCGAAAACCGCCGTCCGAGTGACTCTCAGATCGTCATTCCGGTGGGCGAGCGTCTCGGCAATGTCGTGATCGAGGCAGAGAACCTGTCGAAATCCTTCGACGGCCGCGTGCTGTTCGAAGGCCTGACCTTCAAGCTGCCGCCTGGCGGCATTGTCGGCGTCATCGGGCCGAATGGCGCCGGTAAATCGACGCTGTTCAAGCTGATCACCGGTCAGGAAAAGCCGGACGAGGGCGATGTCCGCATCGGCGAGACCGTCGATCTCGGCTATGTCGACCAGAGCCGCGATTCGCTCGATGGCAGCAAGAATGTCTGGGAAGAGATTTCCGGCGGCAACGACATCATCAAGCTCGGCAAGTTCGAGATGAATTCGCGCGCCTATTGCGGCGCCTTCAACTTCAAGGGCGGCGACCAGCAGCAGAAGGTCGGTAATCTTTCAGGCGGCCAGCGCAACCGCGTCCACCTCGCGAAGATGCTGAAATCCGGCTCCAACGTTCTCCTCCTCGATGAGCCTACCAACGACCTCGACACCGAGACGCTGGGCGCGCTGGAAGACGCGCTGGAGGCCTTCGCCGGCTGCGCCGTGATCATCAGCCATGACCGCATGTTCCTCGACCGCCTCGCCACTCACATCCTCGCCTTCGAGGGCGACAGCCACGTGGAATGGTTCGAGGGCAACTTCGAAGACTACGAAGCCGACAAGATCAGAAGGCTCGGCCCCGAGAGCGTCAAGCCCAGCCGGGTGAGCTACAAGCGGCTGACGCGGTAATCAATCCAACGGCTATGCGGTGGAGGAAAGCCTTTGCCGCATAGCCCCCCAATCTTCTCGCCCCGGAGGGGAGAGATGTCGCGAAAGCGACAGTGAGGGGGGAATCTAACACCGCGAACGCCCTCACGAGACGAAATGCCGCGCCACCCTCACTGCCCCTGTCGGGGCATCTCTCCCGCCAGCGGGAGAGAAAATGGGGAGCAAGCTGCACCACCTCAGACACCACGCCTGCTCTTCCGAACAAGAGGTCTTCGCAGGCCCATTTCCTCACAAATCCAGCCGCCGCCGCTGCCGTCCCGCGATGTCCTGGATGAATTGCCAGGCGACGCGGCCGGAGCGGCCGCCGCGGGTGGTGGCCCAGGTGAGGGCTTCGGCGTGGAGGGCTTCCGGCGTGCCTTCGAGCCCGAAATGGGCGGCGTAGCCGTCGATCATCGCCAGATAATCGTCCTGCGAGCATTTGTGAAAGCCGAGCCAGAGGCCGAAGCGGTCCGACAGCGAGACTTTCTCCTCGATCGCCTCGGACGGATTGATGGCGGTGGAGCGCTCGTTTTCGATCATGTCGCGCGGCATCAGGTGGCGGCGGTTGGAGGTGGCGTAGAGCAGCACGTTTTCCGGCCGCCCCTCGACGCCGCCATCGAGCGCCGCCTTCAGCGATTTATAGGCGGCGTCATCGTGATCGAAGGAGAGATCGTCCGAAAACAGCAGGAAACGGTAGGGCGATGCCTTGATGATCTCGAGCAGATCACCGAGCGTGCCGATATCCTCGCGGTAAAGCTCCACCAGCTTCAGCGGCAGTTGGTGTTGTTCGATGATCGCGGCGTGAACCGCCTTGACCAGCGAGGATTTGCCCATGCCGCGCGCGCCCCACAACAGCGCGTTGTTGGCCGGAAAACCCTCCGCGAAACGCAGCGTGTTTTCAAACAGGATATCGCGGACATGGTCGACGCCGCGGATCAATGAAAGATTGACGCGGCTCGGCCTTGCGACCGGCGCGAGATAGCGTTCTTCCGGCTTCCACACGAAGCAGTCGGCGGCGTCGAGATCGCTCTGTCGCGGCTGCGGGCCGGAGATGCGTTCGAGCGCGTCGGCGATCCGGGTGACCTCTGCGAGGAGCCTGTCGGTGGTTTCGGTGTTCACGTTTTTCTCCCGATGACATGGTCTTTGCCGTTCAGATTTCGCGTTTCGGAGGCCGATGCAAGGTCGATTCACAGGCAAAATGGCCACTAAAGCGCAAAAAGCGCCGGTGTTTCATAGGCTATTGTTGCATTGGACAGGGCTCCGACTATATACCGGCGACACATTCTCGGGGGCAGGCCCCGTCGTGACGCGGGGCGTGCCCCGGTTCTGGTTTGAGGAGTTTTGATCAAGATGTTTAGCACGGCTTACGCCCAGGCAGCAGGCGCCGCAGGTCCGTTCGGATCCGGCATGGAAATGATCTTCCTGTTCGTGCCGCTGATGGCGATCTGGTATTTCCTGCTGATCCGGCCGCAGCGCCGCCAGGCCAAGAAGCGTCAGGAAACGCTGAGCGCGATCCGCCGCGGCGACCAGGTCGTGACCGGCGGCGGCATTGTCGGCAAGGTGGTCAAGGTCATCGACGACAACGAACTCGAGGTCGAGATTGCCGACGGCGTTCGCATCCGCATCGTGCGCAGCTACGTTTCGGACGTTCGCGTCAAGGGCGAGCCGGTCAAATCCGAGGACGCCAAGTCCTGATTGCCTTGCGGCCGAACCGTGAAAACTGCGGTTCGGCCGCAATTGCATTGCATGCTTTCGGCCAGAGCGCCGAGATCGAGGCGGCGCCTTCCGGGCTGCCGCCTGCTTCGTGAAACCGACGAACCGAGACCTTCATGCTGTATTTTTCCCGTTGGAAGACCTTCTTCATCTGGCTCGTCGTTGTGGTGGGCATTGCCATCGCACTGCCGAATCTCTTCAGCGACCAGCAATTGTCGAAGCTTCCGGGGTGGATGCCCGACAGCAAGATCACGCTCGGCCTTGACCTTCAGGGCGGCTCCTACATCATGCTGCAGGTCGATCGGAACGATATCGTCACCGACCGGCTGAACACGCTGGTCGATGATGTGCGCTCCGACCTGCGCGAGGCGCAGGTGCGCTATACCGGCCTTTCCGGTTCCGGCGACAGCGCCCAGGTTCGGGTCACCGATCCGGCGCAGTATGTGGAAGCCGAAGCCGCGCTTGAACCGCTTGCCGAATACATCAATGCCGGCACGCTGAACGGCGGCACCTTCCAGGAAGTCACGATGGATGATGACGGCAACGGTCTCATCCGCCTGACGCTGACGGACCAGGGCATCGATTACCGCATGCGCTCCGCCGTCGAGCAGTCGATCGAGGTGATCCGCCGCCGCGTCGACGAACTCGGCACCACCGAGCCGCTGATCCAGCGCCAGGGCGACGACCGCATCATCGTGCAGGTGCCCGGTCTCGACGATCCTCAGCGCCTGAAGTCGCTTCTGAACAAGACCGCGAAGCTGACCTTCCACATGGTCGACACCACGGTCAACGCGCAGGACGCGATCGAGGGACGGCCGCCGGCGGGCGACGAGGTGCTCTACTCGATGGACGATCCGCCGGTCCCCTATGTGATCGAGAAGCGGGCGCTGATCTCGGGCGAGGACCTCGTTGACGCCAATGCCGGCTTCGACCAGCGCACCAATGAGCCGGTGGTCAATTTCCGCTTCGATTCGCGCGGCGCCCAGCGCTTCGCCCAGGCCACCCAGCAGAATGTCGGCCGCCCCTTCGCCATCGTGCTCGACGACCAGATCGTCTCCGCGCCGGTGATCAACGAGCCGATCCTCGGCGGCTCCGGCCAGATTTCGGGCAATTTCACGGTACAGGGCGCCAATGACCTTGCGGTGCTGCTGCGCGCCGGCGCTCTGCCGGCAACGCTGACGGTGGTCGAGGAGCGCACGGTCGGACCGAGCCTCGGCGCCGACTCGATCCGCGCCGGCGTCACCGCATCGGTCATCGGCGCGGCCGCCGTGGTCGTGTTCATGGTCGCTTTCTACGGCATGTTCGGCCTTGTCGCCAACATCGCGCTGCTCTTCAACATCGTGTTGCTGCTGGCGCTCCTGAGTATTATCGGGGCGACGCTGACGCTTCCGGGCATTGCCGGCATCGTGCTGACGATCGGCATGGCGGTCGACTCCAACGTGCTGATCTATGAGCGCATCCGCGAGGAACGTCGCAACGGCCGCAACATCGTGCAGGCGGTGGATGCCGGCTTCTCGCGCGCCTTCGGCACCATCATCGATGCCAACCTGACGACGCTGATTGCCGCCGTCATCCTGTTCTTCCTCGGCTCCGGTCCGGTCCGCGGCTTCGCGGTGACGCTTGCGATCGGCATCATCACCACGATCTTCAGCGCCTTCTACCTGACCCGCTGGATGATTGCCGAATGGGTGCGCCGCAAGCGGCCGAAGGAACTGCCGAAGGGCATCCGCACCGGCATGTTCGACGGCATCAACTTCTCGTTCATGAACTTCCGCAAGGTGACCTTCATCGTCTCCGTGGTGCTGGTCATCGCCTCGGTCGTCGGCTTCGGCACCCGCGGCATGAATCTCGGCATCGACTTCACCGGCGGCTCGGTCGTGCAGGTGGAAGCCAAATCCGGGGCGGCGGACATGTCGGATATCCGCACCCGGCTGAACGAGCTCAATATCGGCGCGGTGCAGGCCCAGGGCTTCGGCTCCGACAAGGACGTGCTGATCCGCATCCCGGCGCAGGACGGCGGCGCGAATGCCGAGCAGAGCGCGATCTCGAAGATCCGCACCGCGCTTCAGGATGACTACACGTTCTCGCGCGTCGAGGTGGTCGGTCCGGTTGTCTCGGGCGAGCTCAGCCGGTCGGCGGCCATCGGCGTTCTCGCCTCGCTGATCGCGATCCTGATGTATATCTGGTTCCGATTCGAATGGCAGTTCGCCGTCGGCGCGATCATCGCCACCGCCCATGACGTGATCCTGACCATCGGCATATTCGTGCTGACGGGGGTCGAGTTCAACCTCACCAGCATCGCGGCGGTGCTGACGATCGTCGGCTATTCGCTCAACGATACCGTGGTGGTCTATGACCGCGTCCGCGAAAATCTGAGGCGCTACCAGAAGATGCCGCTGCCGGAACTGATCGACATCTCGATCAATCATACGCTGTCGCGCACCATCCTGACGGCGGTGACCACCATGCTGGCGCTGGCAGCCCTCTATGTCTTCGGCGGCGAGGTGATCCGCTCCTTCACCTTCGCCATGCTGTTCGGCGTGGCGATCGGCACCTTCTCCTCGATCTATATCGCGGCCCCCGTGCTGATCGCCTTCAAGCTGCGTCCCGACACCTTCAACAAGAAGAAGGATGAGGGCGCGCCGGAAGAGCAGGGCACGGTGGAGACGGTCTGACGACATGGCGCGCGGCATCGAAATACGCGAGGCGCATTTTCCCGGTCGCGCGCCGATCGACACCTACGGCAATGGCGGCTTTCGCTTTGCCGACATGTCGCATCGCGGCTCGCTGCTGTGCCTGCCCTCCGGCATTCACGGCTGGGATGTGACCGCGCCGCAGGATATGACGGTCGAGACGTTCGAGCGTGTGCTTGAGGAAGCGGGCGGGATCGAGGTTCTGCTGGTCGGCACGGGCGCGGAACTCTCGCTGCTGCCGCGCCCGCTGAAGCAGGCGCTCAAGGAGCGCGGCATTGTCGCCGATCCGATGAATACGGGTGCAGCGGTCAGGACCTATAATATTCTGCTGGACGAATCCCGCGCGGTCGCCGCGGCGCTGATCGCGGTATAGCTCATACGCCGGCGTCGCCCTTATCGCCCTGATACCGGAGAAACCATTGGCCGAAGCAACCGAAAGGCAGGACCCGCTGCTCGCCGAGCTTCGCGAGGCCGATCGCGATCGCTACCTCGCCGTGCTGCTTTCCCCTGCCCAACATCGCGCGGGGCTGACGGCGCTCTACCTGTTCAATGCTGAACTCGCGCGTGTGCGCGAGCGGATCAGCGAGCCGCTGCCCGGCGAGGTGCGCCTGCAATACTGGCGCGACGTGCTGGAAGGGGGCGGCCATGGCGAAAGCGAGCGCAATCCGCTTGCCGCCCGTCTGTTGCGGACGCTTGAAACATACCGCCTGCCGGCAGCCCCGCTGATCGGCATGAGCGAGGCCCGGATATTCGATCTCTATGACGACCCGATGGGCAGTCTTTCCGATTTCGAAGGCTATGCCGGCGAAACCGCCTCCGCCCTGATCCAGCTTGCGAGCATGGTGCTCGACCCCGAAAGGGCAGCCGCTGCTTCCACGGCTGCCGGCCATGCCGGCGTGGCGCAGGCGGTGGCGGGCTCGCTGCTGCTGCTGAGCCGGCATCGCGCCAACGGCCAGGTCTTCATTCCGACCGAAATCCTGTCGGCGACCGGGCTCGACCGCGAATCATTCCTGATCGCCAGCGATCGCGACCGGGTGGGCAATGCGATCCGCGCCTTTGCCGGGTTCGGCCGCTCCCATCTTGAGAAGTTCGGCGCGCAAGGCTCAATTCCAGGGGAAATCGCGCCCGCCTACCTGCCAATGGCGACCTGCAAGAACATTCTTGTAAAGGCCGAGGGTTTGGGAGAAAATGTGCTCGATATTTCAATCCAGCCGCCACAGTGGAAGAGGCAATTCGCGATGATGCGCTCTTTGCTGTTTCGTAAGTTTTGATTTATATAACGCGTCGACCTTGGGTTCTCCTGCCGGTTCTGGGCACTCGCTTTCACCATCCAGCATTCTCATCCGGGGCAGGGCGCGCGTGATGCAGCAGCAGAGGAAGTGGGCGCATGGAAACTTGGATCTGGGTCGCAATTGCCATTGTGGCCGTCATCGCAGCCTACTATTTCCTGCTCCGTCCCAAGAGCCAGCCCGCCGCGTCGGATGTTTCGGTCGACGAGACCTATAAATGGGCGGCTAGCGAGTTTCGACGCAGCTATCCCGATGCGCGGGCGGCGACCGTGATCGGCGACAAGGAGATGGAGACCTTCTTCCTGCGGCTCGAAGACGGCAAGGTCGGCATATACCGGTCGCGGCGCGGCAAGGGACACGCGATCATCGTGGTGCAGAGCGAATACCGCCTGAGGGCGCTGCCGGAGGCGAACGGCCTGCAGGTGGATTATCCCGAGGCGGATTTCTTCAGCGGCAACTACCTGTTTCAAAGCGAACAGGATGCCGCCGATGTTTCCACATGGATGCTGAACGCGCGCTGACCGTCGCCAGCCCGTATGTCAGGCGGCGAGCCAGGCCTTGCAGGCATCGAGCGCGCGTTTCGCCATGATCTGTTTTTTCACGCTCGATTTTGCCTTGCCGCGCGGGCGCTTGCCGGTCTCGGGGTCGATCAGCGCGCCGGGCTCCAGCTCCGGAAACAGCCCGAAATTGACATTCATCGGCTGGAACGAGCGCTTGCCGCCTTCCTCCTCATGGGCCAGATGCCCGCCAGTGACATGGCCGAGCAGCGCGCCGAGCGCCGTAACGGGCGGCGGGGCGACCGGCTCTTTTCCCAGGCGCTCGGCGGCTGCGAAACGACCGGCGAGCAGGCCGATGCCGGCGCTCTCCACATAGCCCTCGCAGCCGGTGATCTGGCCGGCGAAACGCAGGCCCGGACGGCCTTTCAGCATCAGCGTGCCGTCGAGCAGAACCGGGGAATTCAGGTAGGTGTTGCGATGCAGGCCGCCCAAGCGGGCAAATTCGGCCTCGCCGAGGCCGGGGATCATCTGCAGCACATCCTTCTGCGCGGCATAGCGCAGCTTGGTCTGGAAGCCGACCATGTTGTAGAGCGTGCCGAGCGCGTTGTCCTGACGGAGCTGGACGACTGCATAGGGCTTGACTTGCGGGTTGTGGGCATTGGTGAGGCCCATCGGCTTCATCGGTCCGTGGCGCAGCGTTTCGCGGCCGCGCTCGGCCATCACCTCGATCGGCAGGCAGCCGTCGAAATAGGGCGTGCCCTCCCATTCGCGGAAATCGGTCTTGTCGCCGGCGATCAGCGCATCGATGAAGGCGTTGTACTCAGCCTCGTCCATCGGGCAGTTGATGTAATCCTTGCCGGTTCCGCCGGGGCCGACCTTATCGTAGCGCGACTGGAACCAGCAGATATCCATGTCGATCGTGTCGCGATGGACGATCGGCGCGATCGCGTCGAAGAAGGCGAGGGCCTCGCGGCCGGTCTTTTGCTGGATGGCTTCGGCCAGCGCCGGCGCGGTGAGGGGACCTGTCGCGATGATCGCCTGATCCCAGTCCTCCGGCGGCAGCGTCGCGATCTCCTCGCGCATGATGGTGACCAGCGGATGGTCGGCAAGCGTTGCGGTCACGGCGGCCGAAAAGCCGTCGCGATCGACCGCGAGCGCGCCGCCGGCCGGCACCTGATGGCTATCCGCCGAGGCCATGATCAGCGATCCGGCAAGGCGCATTTCGGCGTGGATGACGCCCACGGCGTTGCTGGTGGCATCATCGGAGCGGAACGAATTGGAGCAGACCAGTTCGGCAAGACCGTCGGTCTTGTGGGCGGCGGTTTCGCGCACGCCGCGCATTTCATGCAGAATGACGGGGATGCCGGCATTGGCGATCTGCCAGGCGGCCTCGGAACCGGCAAGGCCGCCGCCGATAACGTGGATGGGTTTGTGCTCGGACATGGTTGTCTCAATCAGTCTGGAATTTCAGGGCATCGCAGCACTTCCGGCGTGATGCGGCGGTGGCGACGAAGCCGCGTTGCCCAGCACATGCCAGAAGCCGCCGCCGCCGTCGAGGTCCGGCGCGTAATTTTTCGGGCTCGGCGGGGGGTGGAAATCGTATCGCCCGTCAAACCCGTGACATCTTTGATGAGGTAGGCTCTTGAACGGGGCTTTGCAATTATCAAGGTATTGTAAGGTGCGCTGTTTTGGACCGAGCCCGGTTGCCAGGTCTTAACCAGTCTCGAATGTTCCGGCTTTTCGGTTTCAAACGCCACACCGCCGTGCGAGAAAATTGACTTATATCATATCGTGGACGGCGGGTTTGCTGGATACCGATAGCGGATCGGAACGACCTTACATTTGAAAGGGGAAATCGACATGGAACAGATTACGCCCGACGCCGCCCGCAACATTCTCGAACGGGACGAACTCGACCTGATGAACAGATACTGGCAGGCGGCAAACTACCTGTCGGTCGGCCAGATTTATCTGATGGACAATCCCCTGCTGAAGGCGCCGCTGGCCGCCGAACATGTGAAGCCGCGCCTGCTCGGCCACTGGGGCACCACGCCGGGCCTCAACTTCCTCTATGTCCATCTCAACCGCATCATCAAGAAATACGATGCGGACATGATCTATATCTGCGGTCCCGGCCATGGCGGTCCTGGGCTTGTGGCCAATGCCTATCTCGACGGGACCTATACGGAGATCTATCCGCAGATCACCGAGGATGAGGAGGGCATGCAGAAACTGTTCAGGCAGTTCTCGTTCCCCGGCGGCATCCCGAGCCATGTCGCGCCGGAAACGCCCGGATCGATCCACGAAGGCGGGGAACTCGGTTACGCGCTGGTGCATGCCTTCGGCGCGGCCTTCGACAACCCCGACCTGATCGTCGCCTGCGTCGTCGGCGATGGCGAGGCCGAGACCGGACCGCTTGCGGCCTCGTGGCATTCGAACAAGTTCCTGAGCCCGATCGTTGACGGCGCGGTGCTGCCGATCCTGCACCTGAACGGCTACAAGATCGCCAATCCGACGGTGCTTGCCCGCATGAAGAAGGCGGACCTGACCGCTCTGTTCACCGGCTACGGCTATGAGCCGTTCTATGTGGAAGGCGACGACCCGGAATACATGCATCAGCGCATGGCCGAGGTGATGGAGGATTGCTACGCCCGCATCCGCGAAATCCAGGAGACGGCGCGGGCCGACGGCACGGTTTATGAAATGCCGCGCTGGCCGATGATCATTCTGCGCAGCCCCAAGGGCTGGACCGGGCCGAAATTCGTCGACAACAAGAAGGTCGAGAATTTCTGGCGCGCCCATCAGGTGCCGATCGCCGAGGCCCGCCAGAACGGTGAGCATCGCGTCTTGCTGGAAGAATGGATGCGCAGCTACGCGCCGGAAAAGCTGTTTGACGAAGATGGCCGTCTCGCGCCGGAACTCAAGGCCCTGACCCCTGCCGGCAACCGCCGGATGAGCGCCAATCCGCACACCAATGGCGGTCTGTTGCGCAAGGAACTGAACATGCCCGACTTCCGGGCACTGGCCGTCGATGTGAAGCAGCCCGGAGAGGTGATGGCGTCCGCCACCCAACATCTCGGCATGCTGCTCGCCGAGGTGATGAAGCTCAACAAGAACGAGCGCAATTTCCGGCTGATGGGGCCGGACGAAACCGCCTCGAACCGGCTTCAGGACGTGTTCAAGGTCACCGACCGGGTGTGGATGGCCGATATTCTCGAATATGACGAGGGCATCGCCCGCGATGGCCGGGTCATGGAAGTGCTGAGCGAGCATCTGTGCCAGGGCTGGCTGGAAGGCTATCTGCTGACGGGCCGTCACGGCCTGTTCTCGTGCTACGAGGCGTTCATCCACATCATCGATTCGATGTTCAACCAGCATGCCAAATGGCTGAAGACCACCCGGACGATGGAATGGCGCAAGCCGGTCTCGTCGCTGAACTATCTCTTGACCTCGCATGTCTGGCGGCAGGACCATAACGGTTTCAGCCATCAGGACCCGGGCTTTGTCGACCACGTCGTCAACAAGAAGGCGGATGTGGTGCGCACCTATTTCCCGCCGGATGCCAACACGCTTCTGTGGGTCGGCGACCATATCCTGCGCACCTATAACCGCGTCAACGTGGTCGTGGCCGGCAAACAGCCGAGCCCGCAATGGCTGTCGATCGAGGAAGCGATCGTGCATTGCGAGGCCGGTCTTGGCGAATGGCGCTGGGCCAGCAATGTGCCCGATGGCGAGGAGCCCGACGTGGTGATCGCGGCTGCCGGCGATGTGCCGACGCTGGAAATGATGGCCGCCGTCGATCTGTTGCGCCAGAAACTGCCGGAAATGAAGGTCAAGGTCGTCAACGTCGTCGACCTGATGGCGCTGCAGCCGAAGGAGGAGCATCCGCACGGCCTGCGCGATGCCGATTTCGACGCGATCTTCACCGAGAACAAACCGGTGATCTTCGCCTATCACGGCTATCCGTGGCTGATCCACCGGCTCGCCTATCGCCGCCACAACCACAACAATATCCATGTCCGCGGCTATGTGGAGGAGGGAACCACGACGACGCCGTTCGACATGGTTGTCCTCAACCGTCTCGACCGCTACCATCTGGCCATCGACGCGATCGAACGGGCCGGCGGGTTTGGCGAGCGCGGCGCTGCGGCAATCAACTACCTCAACGACATGCGCACCAGACATCACGCCTATGTCCGTGAACACGGTGAGGACATGCCGGAGATTGTTGACTGGAAATGGCCCTATCCCAAGGGCTGATCCGGGGACCAGATAACAAGCATGCCGCCGTCGGGGACGGGCCTTTCCTGCCTTGCCCGGCGGCGGTGTGCGCATAGTATGGAAAGTCATTATGAACGGCAGCATCCTGGCGCTGAACGCCGGTTCTTCCAGCCTGAAATTTCGTCTCTACGAAGTGCATGGCGAGCAGTTTTCGCTCATCCTGCGCGGCCAGTTCGACGGTCTCAACGCCACGCCGCATCTTGCGGTGAAGGAGGCGAGCGGCAAGGAAATCGCCGATTTCGACCTGGTGCTCGAAGACAATATGCGCGAGGACATGCTCGGGCGTATTTTCGAGATCATCGTGCCCTATACCGTCAACAATCCGCTGCGCGCCGTCGGCCATCGCATCCTGCATGGCGGTGAGCGGTTTTCGGCGCCGGTGTTGCTCGACGATGCGGTTCTCGACTATCTGGAGACCCTGGTGCCGATGGGGCCGCTGCATCAGCCCGCCAATCTCGCCTCGGTCAAGCTGTTCCGGAAAATCCGGCCCGACCTGCCGCAGGTTGCCTGTTTCGACACCGCCTTCCACGTCAATATCGACGAGCGCGCCGCGCGTTATCCGATCCCGCGCAAATATGGCGACAAGGGCTATCGCCGGTTCGGCTTTCATGGGCTGTCCTACACCTATATCGCCGAGCGGCTGCGCGGCATTTCCGACTATCTCGCGCGCAAGCGCTGCGTGGTCGCGCATCTCGGCAACGGCTCCAGCCTGTGCGCCATGCGCAACGGCAAGGCGGTCGATACCACGATGGGCATGACGCCGCTTGGCGGCCTGATGATGGGGACGCGCTCCGGCACTGTCGATCCCGGACTGGTGCTGGCGCTGATAGAGACCGAGGGGCTTTCGCCGGCCGATCTCAAGCACATGCTCTATTACGATTCCGGCCTGCTTGGCGTTTCGGGCATTTCGCCGGACCTGCGCACGCTGCTTGCCAGCGACGATCCGCATGCCGCCCAGGCGATCGCGCTTTACGTGTTTTCCGCCACCCGCGAAATCGCATCCATGGCGGCGAGCATGGAGGGGATGGACGCGCTGGTATTTACCGCAGGCATCGGCGAGAACTCGGCCGTGATCCGCAAGATGATCTGCGACCGGCTTGCCTGGATCGGGGTGATCCTCGATGAGGAGGCCAACGCCGCCAATGCCGCCATCATCTCCGCGCCGGAAAGCCGCATCGAGATGCGCATCATTCCGACGGATGAGGAAGTGGTGCTGGCCAGGCAGACCGCGCGGGTGATCGGGGAGAGGGAGCATGGCGACGCGGCGGCGTGATCACCGCCGTGCCTGCCCGTAAAGGACGTCCGCTACATTTCGTCGCGGCGACAGGATTGCAATCCCGTTTCTTCGCCGCAAATACGCTCAACCGTCATTGGCGGAATTCAGGTTTTCCGGCCGGATGCCGCTGCAATGGCCGATCTGCTGTTTCAGCCGGACGCCGGGGCCGAAACCGTCCTCACCGTCCTCGATGAAGACCACGCCCTGTTTGACGAAGGTCTTTTCCAGCCCGTCGAAGACGGCGAGATCGCGCTCGGCCGTTTCGTCTTCCGCCTGCAGCAAAAGGTTGCGGTCAATGCCGGCGAGCCGGGCTGCCTGATTGCGCGATAGTCCCAGAAGCGCGCGGGCAGCGCGGATTTGATGCGGTGTTGTCATCGAAGCCTTCCGTGAAGTTGAGGTGGTGTCATACCATGTTCAATGTGCCAAATCTTCGACGGTTCCGTGCAACACGCAATAGTTACTGCGACATTCATCCGCGATTGGCCGGCGGACCCGCCATCCACTTGATGATGAACATCGCCGGGATGATCCACAACAGGCCGGTCAGGATGAAATAGATCAGGGCGGCGCCTGCGGAACGGCCGTCGAGCACGACGGTTGCCAGCATGGTAGCCGTCAGTGCATAGACGATGACGAGGGTGACGATCGCGATCGTCCCGATAAATTTGCGCAATCTGACTGGCACGGCGACAATTCCCCCCTTAAGAGTGATCGAGATTAAGCCGTTGAGCGGCAGGTGTGAAGTGCGGCTATGTAAGCCGGATCGGCGCAAATGGCAAAGCGAGCGGAGCAGGAATGATGGCGTTTGGAAGAAACATCGCGTGGAGCGAGGACGAATTGCGGTTCAAC
Organism: Martelella sp. NC20; assembly: GCF_013459645.1. Classification (NCBI taxonomy): domain Bacteria; kingdom Pseudomonadati; phylum Pseudomonadota; class Alphaproteobacteria; order Hyphomicrobiales; family Aurantimonadaceae; genus Martelella; species Martelella soudanensis. The sequence goes on along the minus strand of NZ_CP054861.1, from coordinate 4,334,258 downwards.
GCCGCCATGGTGCGCGGCTGGCTTTATTTCGTGGTGCTGGTGCTGTTCTGTCTCGTGATCGTCGGCGGGGCGACGCGCCTGACCCATTCCGGGTTGTCCATCACCGAGTGGAAGCCGCTGCATGGCGTTATACCGCCGCTCAATTTGTCTCAGTGGCAGGAAGAGTTCGAGCTTTACAAGCGTATTCCCGAATACCAGCTTGTAAACAAGGGTATGTCCCTTGCTGAGTTCCAGGGCCTGTTCTGGTGGGAATGGGCGCACCGGCTTCTGGCCCGCGGCGTAGGGCTGATCTTCGCGGTGCCGTTGTTGCTGTTCTGGGTCTCCGGACGGCTGCCCAAGGGGCTGGGTCTGCCGCTTGTCGGCGTTCTGGCGCTCGGCGGGTTTCAGGGCTTCATCGGCTGGTGGATGGTGTCCTCCGGCCTTTCGGAGCGCACCGATGTCAGCCAGTACCGTCTCGCGGTGCACCTGATCATGGCCTGTCTGATCATCGCCTCATGTGTCTATATCGGTCGCGGGCTTGCGCCGCGCAAGCATGAGCATGTCGGCGGCGCGCACTGGCTTGCGGCACTTCTGCTGGTCGCGACCTTCGTGCAGCTCTATCTCGGCGCGCTGGTGGCGGGTCTCGATGCCGGCCTTTCCTACAACACCTGGCCGCTGATGGATGGCGCGCTCGTGCCCGGCGGCCTGCTCCTGCACCAGCCGGGCTGGATCAATTTCTTCGAAAACCCGAAAACGGTGCAGTTCGCCCATCGCTGCGGCGGCTACGGTCTGCTGGCGCTGGCGCTCATGCATTTCGTCATCGAATGGCGCAGCGCCGTTTCGCGCGGGCTCGACCTGGAACTGTCCCAGCATGCCCGCGGCGCGCTGATCCTGCTTGTTGCCGTGATCATCCAGGCCGCGATCGGGATTGTCACGCTGGTGACGATGATGCCGCTTCCGATCGCGCTTACGCATCAGGCGATGGCGATCATCGTGCTGATCATCGTCACCGCCCATCTGCGCGGTTACCGCGCGCCGCGCTTCGAACTTGCATAGATAGGGCTCAGCCGAAGCGGTAGGCCGAATAGGGCTTGCCGAGAAAGCTGCCCCGGAAGATGCGTTCGCCGGCATCCGGACCGGCGGCGCCCGCGGCGGCAAACACCGGTACGAGATGGTCGTGGTCGGGTACATGGGCGGCGCGGGCATCGGGGTTGTCTTTCCACTCGGCCAGTCTTTCGGCGCGCGCGACCGGGTTTTCGATCGCCACCGCCTCCGTCAGCCAGTCGTCGAAGCGGGTTGCTGCCTGTTCATGTTCGACGTCCCTGCGGCCGAACATGCGCATATTGTGATAGGAAAGGCCTGAACCCACGATCAGGATATCCTCGTCCCGCAGGCCTTCCAGCGCCTGTCCGACCCGAAAATGGGTTTCGGCCGTAAGGTCCGGATCGAGCGACATCATGATCACCGGCACATCCGCATGCGGATAGATCATCATGAACGGGATGAAGACGCCGTGGTCGAAGCCGCGTTCGGCATCCGCCGCCGTTTCAATGCCGGCCGCGCGCAGGACGTCGCGGACATGCTCGGCGATGAACGGCGAGCCGGGGGCGGGGTAGTCGAGCTTATAGGTGTGGGGCGGAAAGCCGTAATAGTCGAACAGCATTGGCGGGTTGGACGCCGTCGAGACCGTGAGCTTGTCGACCTTTTCCCAATGCGCGGAAATCACCAGAACCGCCTTCGGGCGCCGACCGATCATGGCATCGATGCTCTTCAGGAAAATTTCCAGCTCTTTCCACGGATCGTCATCGGGAAGATTGCCTTCCGGCCCCTGCATGAACGGCCAGGGACCGCCCCCGTGGGGGATGAACAGGACGGGAAGGCGCGTTTGTTGTGACATGACGGAAACCTCGCTGATTGCGTGTTGGCAATATAGCGAGGCATGGGGCGAACGGCGATGGTTGATCCGGTCGACGGATCGTTCACGAAATGAGGAGGTCCGGCTTGCTCCCAATATTCTCTCCCGCTTGCGGGAGAGATGCCCCGAGAGGGGCAGTGAGGGTGAAACAGCATAACAATTCATGAGGGCGTCCGCGAGGGAAGACTCCCCCCTCACTGTCGCTGTCGCGACATCTCTCCCCTCCGGGGCGAGAAGATTGGGGGCTGTGCGGCGAAGCCATCTCCCTGCCTCAAAGGGGGGAGATTAGATGCTGAAAAGCCTTGGTAACAGTGACGACCGCAGCCTCACGCCGACAGCATCAGGTCCATGTTCTGCACCGCGGCCCCCGAGGCGCCCTTGCCGAGATTGTCGAGCTGGGCGACCAGATTGACGTGAGTGGCGCTGCCGAACACGTAGAGCTTCATGATGTCCTGGCCGGCGAGTTCCTCGGCGTTGACGCGGGGAAGCGCGGCGCTCTGTTCGAGCGGCACGACCTGCACGATGTCCTGTCCGGCATAGAATTCGGCAAGCGTGGCGTGGATGGTCTCCGGCGTCTGGTTGCCCGTAAGGTCTTCCAGATAAAACGGCACCTGCACCAGCATGCCTTGTGCGAAGCGGCCGACGGACGGCGAGAAGATCGGCGCGCGGGCAAGAAGTCCGTGGGTCGTCATCTCCGGCACGTGCTTGTGCTTCAGGTTGAGGCCGTAAAGGAAATGCGGCGCGTCGATATGGTCGTAGCGGCCGGTATCCTCCATCTGCGCGATCATCGCCTTGCCGCCGCCGGTATAGCCGGAGACCGCGTTGACGGTGACGGGATAGCTGTCGGGCAATATTCCGGCGGCCCGCAGCGGCCGGATCAGGCTGATGGCCCCGGTCGGATAGCAGCCGGGATTGGCGACATTGCGGGCGGAACGGATGCGCTCGGCCTGGGCCTTGTCCATCTCGGCAAAGCCATAGGCCCATTCTGGATCGGTGCGGAAGGCGGTCGAGGTGTCGATGACGCGCACCTTGTTGTTGCCCGAAAGCATCGCGACGGCCTCTCTGGAAGCGTCATCCGGCAGGCACAGGATCGCGATATCGGCGCTGTTGAGCATGTCCTCGCGCATCGCCGCATTGCGCCGTTCCTCATGCGGGATCGACAGCATTTCGACGTCGCGGCGGCTTTCCATGCGGGTGCGGATCTGCAGGCCCGTTGTGCCGTGTTCGCCGTCGATGAAGATTTTCGCTGCCATGGTCTCGTCCTTCGATAGGAATGATGCAGCGTTATATAGAACGGGCCGCGCCGGCCCGCAATCATTCAGTCCGTGCGAAGATGTCAGGGCTGCTTGACGTCGCGGAAGATCATCTCCGGCAGGCTGCCAACGGCGGGATAGAGCGGAATGAGGCAGGCCTGAAGCGCGTGATAGATGTCGCTCTTGCCGGCAAACAGCGTGGATTGTGGGACCAGATCCTCCGACAATTCCTCATGCCAGCCGCCCTTTTCATGATCGAGCAGGTGGTTGGCGATGAAGCTCCACTGCTTGCGATAGGCATACATATGCATGTCCTCGCCGAAATTGGCCGTCAGGAAGTGGGTGGCGCCGATGCCCTCGGCATGCGGCCACCACAGCTTTGCCCGGTTCCTGGGCTGGTTGTTCCAGTCGAGCGTGTAGAAGATGCCGCGCTTTTCGAAGTCCCAACCGTATTTGAAGGCGGACACGAACAATTCGCGCGCGGCTTTCGGCATCCATTCGTGCGAGCGCCCGGTCAGCGTGTAGAGCTGGAGCAGAAGCCGGGTCCATTCGAGCCAGTGGCCGGGCGTGGTGCCGGCGGGCCGGAACATCTCGTTGCCGGAATAATTGTAGTCGATCTGCCAGTCTTCGGTGAAATGCTCGGCCACGCGGTATTCGCACGAGACTGCGTGCTTCTTGATGATCAGCTCGGCGATGCGCTTGGCCTTGGCGAGGTATTCGACATTGCCGGTCACCTCATAGGCTTCCATCAGCGCTTCGGTCATGTGCATGTTGCAGTTCTGGCCGCGATAGCCGGGCACTGGCGTCCAGTCGGTCTCGAATTCCTCGGCAACCGCGCCATGCTTCTCTTCCCAGAAGCGGGTGTTGATCACCTCGGTGACGTCGGCGATCATCGCGTCGGCCAGCGGATGGCCGGCGAATTTGGCGGAGGAGGCGGCGAGCAGCACGAAGGCATGGCCATAGGCCTGCTTGGTGGGGTTGGCGAGCGGGCCGTTATTGTCGATCTGCCAGAAATAGCCGCCATGCTGCTTGTCGCGATGATGCTCCCACAGATAGTTCATGCCGTGGTCCATCAGGTCGTCGCAGCCCGGCCGGCCCAGAAGATGGCCGATCGCCATGCAGTGGACCATGCGGGTGGTGGTGTGGATGCCGCGCACGGGATTGTCGCCGCCGGTCGGCCTTCCGTCCTTGTCGAATTCGTAAAACCCGCCCTTGGGATTGACCGAACGGTACTGGAAGTAGTCGAAGAGGTTGTTCGCCTGCTGCATCAGCCATTCTCGGTGATAGGGCCTCTTGATCCAGCGCGGCGGTGCGACCAGCGTGTTGATCTTCGGCTTCATGGCAAATCCTCCCTTTCGTGCGGCCAGGCCCGGCCCATGCAGGCACGCCGGCAATCCCGGCGTGTGTCGATTGATTAAGGTATATCGCGCTCTCGGCGTCATCACAATTCTGATTTGCATCGTCCTTGATCATGCGCAAAGAATGAAACACACAGGTGACACGGAGCGCCGCGCGCTGGACGTCCTGATTTCAGCCGCTATATGTTGACATAAAGATATCTTTATGTGATCTCATGGCTTCAAATTCTGGAGATGATTGATGTTTGACGACCTGTTCGGGGAAGAAGCGCCCAGGCGCGATGGCAAGGAAATCCGCGCCGCGCTGGAAAAGGCCGCGCGCGAGCGCATTCTGGTTCTCGACGGCGCCATGGGGACGCAGATCCAGGGCCTGGGTTTCGATGAGGACCATTTCCGCGGCGACCGCTTCATCGGCTGCGCCTGCCACCAGAAGGGCAATAACGACCTTCTGATCCTGTCGCAGCCGAAGGCGGTGGAGGATATTCATTTCGCCTACGCGATGGCCGGCGCCGACATCATCGAGACCAACACGTTTTCGGGAACGCGCATCGCGCAGGCCGATTACCAGATGGAAGGGATTGTCTACGACCTCAACCGGGATGGCGCGCGGGTTGCCCGCCGCGCGGCGCTCCGGGCCGAAAAGGAAGACGGCCGTCGCCGGTTCGTGGCCGGCGCCGTCGGCCCGACAAACCGCACCGCGTCGATTTCGCCGGACGTGAACAATCCCGGATACCGCGCTGTTTCCTTTGATCAATTGCGCGATGCCTATCGCGAGCAGATCAACGGGCTTATCGATGGCGGTTCCGACCTGATCCTGATCGAGACGATCTTCGATACGCTGAACGCCAAGGCGGCCGTGTTCGCCGCGCGTCAGGCGTTTCGCGAAAAAGGCATCGAACTGCCGCTGATGATTTCCGGCACGATCACCGATCTCTCCGGCCGCACATTGTCGGGCCAGACGCCGACGGCATTCTGGAACTCGCTGTCGCATGCCGACGCGTTCACCATCGGGCTCAACTGCGCGCTTGGCGCGGATGCCATGCTGCCGCATCTGCAGGAATTGTCCGGCGTCGCCGATACCTATATCTGCGCCTACCCCAATGCCGGCCTGCCGAACGAGTTCGGACTCTACGATCAGGACCCGGACGAAATGGCCGCCCTGATCCGCCCGTTTGCCGAGCAGGGGCTTGTCAACGTCATCGGCGGCTGCTGCGGCTCCACGCCCGAGCACATCGCCAGCATCCGCGACACCGTCAGCGCCTTTGCCCCGCGCGAGGTGCCGGAACATCGCGCCGTCATGTCGCTGTCGGGCCTTGAACCGTTCACGCTGACGAAGGACATTCCTTTCGTCAATGTCGGCGAGCGCACCAATGTCACGGGCTCGGCCAAGTTCCGCAAGCTGATCACCAATGCCGATTATGCCGCAGCCCTCGATGTTGCCCGCGATCAGGTCGAGGCCGGCGCGCAGATCATCGACATCAACATGGATGAAGGGCTGATCGATTCGCAAAAGGCGATGGTCGAGTATCTGAACCTGATCGCCGCAGAGCCGGATATCTCCCGCGTGCCGCTGATGATCGACTCCTCCAAATGGGAGATCATCGAAGCCGGCCTGAAATGCGCGCAGGGCAAGTCGCTGGTCAACTCGATCTCGCTGAAGGAAGGCGAGGAACAGTTCATCGAGCGCGCGCAGCTCATCCGCGATTATGGCGCGGCAACCGTGGTGATGGCGTTCGACGAGAAGGGCCAGGCCGACACCTATGAGCGCAAGGTGGAGATCTGTACCCGGGCCTATAATATCCTGACGCAAAAGGTCGGATTTCCGCCGGAAGATATTGTTTTCGATCCGAATATCTTCGCAATTGCCACCGGCATCGAGGAGCACGACAATTACGGCGTCGACTTTCTGGAGGCGACCAAGGCCATCCGCGAGACGCTGCCGGGCGCGCATATTTCCGGCGGGGTCTCGAACCTCTCCTTCTCCTTCCGCGGCAACGAGCCGGTGCGCCAGGCGATGCATGCGGTGTTCCTCTACCACGCCATCCAGGCGGGCATGGACATGGGCATCGTCAATGCCGGCCAGCTGATCGTCTACGAGAGCATCGATCCCGAACTGCGCGAGGCCTGCGAGGACGTGGTGATGAACCGGCGCTCCGATGCGACCGAGCGGCTGCTGGAGATTGCCGAGCGCTATCGCGGCACGGGCAAGACCGAGGCCCGAAAGCAGGATCTGACGTGGCGCGAATGGCCGGTCGAGAAGCGACTGGAACATGCGCTCGTCAACGGCATCACCGAATATATCGAAGGCGATGTCGAGGAAGCCCGGCAGGCCGCCGAACGGCCTCTGCACGTCATCGAGGGGCCGCTGATGGCCGGCATGAACGTCGTCGGCGATCTGTTCGGCGCGGGCAAGATGTTCCTGCCCCAGGTGGTCAAATCCGCCCGCGTGATGAAGCAGGGCGTGGCGGTGCTGCTGCCCTACATGGAAGAGGAAAAGCGCCTCAATGGCGACGAGCAGGGCCAGGCCGCCGGCAAGGTGATCATGGCGACCGTCAAGGGCGACGTGCACGATATCGGCAAGAACATCGTCGGCGTCGTGCTGGCCTGCAACAATTACGAGATCATCGATCTCGGCGTGATGGTGCCGTCCGAAAAGATCCTCGCCGCTGCGAAGGAGCACAAGGCCGATATCATCGGGCTTTCCGGCCTGATCACGCCCTCGCTCGATGAAATGGTGCATGTCGCCGCCGAAATGGAGCGCCAGGGCTTCGATATTCCGCTGCTGATCGGCGGGGCGACGACCAGCCGCGTCCATACCGCGGTGAAGATCCATCCGGCTTACGAGAAGGGGCAGGCGATCTATGTGACCGATGCGAGCCGCGCGGTCGGTGTCGTGTCGTCGCTGCTGACGCCGGAGGCGCGCGACGGCTATATCGGCAATATCCGCGCCGAATATGCCAAGGTCGCCGATGCCCACCGCAAGGCGGAGGCCGCCAAGAACCGGCTGCCGCTGCCGGCAGCGCGCGCCAACGCCGTCAAGATCGACTGGAACGCCTACGAGCCGACGCGGCCGTCCTTCCTGGGCACGAAGACCTTCGAGGATTACGACCTCGAAACACTGGCGCGCTATATCGACTGGACCCCGTTCTTCCAGACCTGGGAGATGAGGGGCCGCTATCCCGATATCCTGAAGGACGAAAAGCAGGGCGAAACCGCGCGCCAGCTGTTTGCCGACGCGCAGGCGATGCTGAAGCAGATCATCGACGAGAAATGGTTCCGGCCGCGCGCCGTGATCGGGTTCTGGCCGGCCAATGCGGTGGGCGACGATATCCGGCTTTACAGCGACGACAGCCGCGGCGAGGACCTCGCCACATTCTTCACGCTCCGCCAGCAGCTTTCCAAGCGCGGCGACCGGCCGAATGTGGCGATATCCGATTTCGTCGCGCCGGTCGAAAGCGGCAAGCAGGATTATGTCGGCGGCTTCGTGGTGACGGCGGGGATCGAGGAAGTCGCGATCGCCGAGCGTTTCGAGCGCGCCAATGACGACTATTCCTCGATCATGGTCAAGGCGCTCGCCGACCGTTTCGCGGAAGCCTTCGCCGAATGCATGCATGAACGGGTGCGTCGCGAATACTGGGGCTATGCGCCGGACGAGGCGTTTTCCAATGTCGAGTTGATCGGCGAATCCTATGGCGGCATCCGCCCCGCGCCCGGCTATCCGGCCCAGCCGGATCACACCGAGAAGAAAACACTGTTCGAGCTTCTCGATGCCGAAAAGGAGGCCGGTGTCGAACTGACGGAAAGCTATGCGATGTGGCCCGGTTCCTCGGTGTCCGGCATCTATATCGGCCATCCCGACAGCTATTATTTCGGCGTCGCCAAGGTCGAGCGCGACCAGGTGGAAGACTATGCGCGGCGCAAGGGCATGAGCATCGAGGAAATCGAACGCTGGCTCTCCCCGATCCTGAATTACATTCCGGCGGATGCCAAGCCGGTGGATGACGCCGCCTGAGCGGCGGCGTCATCCTGCCTTAGAAGGACAGTCCGCAAGCCCGCCGAATGGCGATCTGAACCGGGGACGGCGGCAGCGCCGGGTCGAATTCGCCGACAGGCAGAAGTGGCGGCTGGGCCATGAAGCGCGGCGTCGTTCCGCGATGCGGCTGGGCCCGGTGTACCAGGAACGGGTGGCAGAGATAGACCGTGCCAGCAGGACCCGTCGCCTCGACCTCCGGGCAGGCGGCGGTTGAAGCGTAGCCGTCGGCTGAAAGCGTCCGCAAGGAAAGGCCCGCCTCGCCATGAGGCAGCAATTGACGGGCGATCACGGCATGCGATCCCGCCCGGATGATGGTGGGGGCGTCGCGTTCCCCGACATCGGAGAACAGGAACAGCATCAGCAGAAGCCGGCCGGTGCTTTTCACATTCACCCGCCATTCCAGGAAGTCCGGATTTTCCAATCCGAAGCTCACATCCACATGCCAGCCATCGTCTCCGGCTGGCTGCGGCGAGGGGAAGCGGATCGGGAAGGTGCCGATGCCCCGAGGAGCGAGCCAACGTCCCTTGCCCGCCAACTGGTCATAGCTCAGGTGGAGGCGCGGCGTGTTGGCGGCTTCCACAAAGGCAGGCGAGGCCATCGATCCGATCCGGATCACCGGCTCGTTCCAGGTCTCCGGCGCATCCGGGGATAAACCGGTCGCCTGCCACAGCGCAGCGCGGCACTGGGCGGCCAGCGCGGTGTCGAAGGCGCGGTCGAGCCGCACATATCCGTCTTCGATGAAGGATGTGACCTGAGCAGCGCTCAGGCCGGTATCATGATCTTCTGACATATCAACATTTCTCCTGCGGGATCGCGCGTCTGTCGATCCCGTTGAAACCAAATCTGAAAATCCGCCGCCAGCGGTCTTCTCAGTTCAGCGGAAAAAATGTTGCCTTGATCATCATGGCTCTATTTTACACCTGCTGTCTTCGCGGGCAAGTCAGGTCCCGGCCGTGCTTATGCGAGCGCGGCAGCCGCTGCGTCATCAAGCTTGCTGGCGCGGATAAAGGTCGGGCGGGCGGTGACGCGTTCGGCATAGGCCGCGAAAGAAGCTCTTTTCTCCATCGTGCCGAATTGCAGGCCCCAGACGATCTGAGCGCCGACATAGACATCGGCTGCGGTGAAGCTGTCGCCGGCGATGAAGCGGCTTTCCGAAAGCCGCTGATCGAGCGTGTCCATGACGTTCTCGAAATTGCCGTAGCCAACGGCGCGTTCGCGTTCGGGCGGAACGGAAAAGCCGAATTGCCGGTTGACCACCGCGGCCTCGACCGGTCCTGCCGCGAAAAACAGCCAGCGGTAATAGGCCGCTCGCTCGGCAGGCGGCGGGGCGAGTTGTGCCTCGGGAAAGGCGTCGGCGAGATAGGCGCAGATTGCGGCGCATTCCGTCACCACCTTGCCGTCATCGACGATCGCCGGCACCTTGCCCATCGGGTTGATGGCGAGGTAGGCCGGCTCCTTCATCGTGCCGTTATAGGTCACAATGCGGGTCTCGTAATCGGTCCCGGCTTCCTCCAGCATCCAGCGGGCGATCCGTCCGCGCGATTGCGGGTTGGTGTAGAACGTGATCCTGCTCATAAATCTCTCCCGATGTTCTTTTTATGCTCTTTCCTATTCGCGTTGCGAATGCAAGGCCTCGAAGAACAAACCGGCGCGGATGCCGCATGAGGGCGCAGCCGAACGGTTGAAACAGGATGTGGTGACTTCCACTGACGCCGCGCGAAACATGCCCGTTCAGATGGCGGGCGCGCTTTTCCCGTCGGCTTTCTGCAGCATTGCCTGTTCTTCCCCGGTCAGAACGCGGGAACGGGTCAGAAATCGTTTTTCACGACCATTGTCGAGGCTGAACATGCCGCCGCGTCCGGGAACCACGTCGAGGATGAGCTGGGTATGCTTCCAGGCGGCAAATTGGGGGCCGGATATCCAGACCTCCGCGCCTTCGACCTCGCCAAGCAGAACGTCGCCGCCGCCGAGGTGGAATTCGGCTTTCGGATAGCACATCGGCGATGAGCCGTCGCAGCAGCCGCCGGATTGGTGGAACATGATCTCGCCATACTCGGACTGGATTTCGTGGATCAGCGCGCGGGCCGCAAGCGTGGCCGTCACGCGGCAATCGGGCTCCGCGCCTTCGGGCAATGCCTGATCCGTGACACAGGTGATGGCTTGCGTTTCCATGATTGTTCCTTCCGATGTCGTCGGCGGACGGAGCATGCGCTCCGTCCGCCTTCAGGGAGGAGGGGGCTTTGCACCCTCTTCTTGTGTTTAGAAGAAACCGACCTTTTCGGTTGAGTAGCTGACCAAAAGGTTCTTGGTCTGCTGATAGTGGTCGAGCATCATCTTGTGGGTCTCGCGCCCGATGCCCGACTGCTTGTAGCCGCCAAAGGCCGCATGCGCGGGATAGGCATGGTAGTTGTTGACCCAGACGCGGCCGGCCTGAATGTGGCGTCCGAAGCGGTAGCAGGTGTTGGCATCGCGCGACCACACGCCGGCGCCAAGCCCGTAGAGCGTGTCATTGGCAATCTCGAGCGCTTCGGCCTCATCCTTGAAAGTGGTGACGGAGACGACCGGGCCGAAGATTTCCTCCTGGAACACCCGCATCTTGTTGTGTCCCTTCAGGATCGTCGGCTCGATATAATAGCCATTTGCAAGCTCGCCGCCGAGATCGGCAGCCTTGCCGCCCAGCAGAACTTCCGCGCCTTCCTGACGGCCGATATCGAAGTAGCTCAGGATCTTTTCCTTTTGCTCGCTCGAGGCCTGCGCGCCGATCATGGTGTTGTCGGCGCGGGGATCGCCCTGGATGATCGCTTTGGTGCGGGCAATGGCGCGCTCCATGAAGGCGTCGTAGATATCTTCCTGGATCAGGGCGCGGCTCGGGCAGGTGCAGACCTCACCCTGGTTGAGCGCGAAGAACACGAAGCCCTCGACGGCCTTGTCGAGAAAGCCGTCATCCTCGCGCATGACGTCCTTGAAGAAGATGTTGGGCGACTTGCCGCCGAGTTCCAGCGTCACCGGAATGAGGTTTTCGGTGGCATATTGCATGATCAGCCGACCGGTCGTGGTCTCGCCGGTAAACGCGATCTTGGAGATGCGGGGGCTTTGCGCCAGCGGCTTGCCTGCCTCAAGGCCAAAGCCGTTGACGATGTTCAGCACGCCCGGCGGCAGGATGTCGGCGATCAGTTCCGCCAGCGCCATGATCGATGCCGGCGTCTGCTCGGCGGGCTTCAGCACCACGCAGTTGCCGGCAGCGATGGCGGGGGCCACCTTCCAGGCGGCCATCAGGATCGGGAAGTTCCACGGAATGATCTGGCCGACCACGCCGAGCGGCTCGTGGAAATGATAGGCGACGGTGTCGTCGTCAATCTCGCTCATCGTGCCTTCCTGCGCCCTCAGAGCCGAGGCGAAGTAGCGGAAATGGTCGGCGGCGAGCGGGATATCGGCATTCATGGTCTCGCGGATCGGCTTGCCATTGTCCCAGGTTTCGCAGGTGGCGATGTAGGAAAGATTGGCCTCGATCACGTCGGCGATCCTGAGCAGCGCGCGGGCGCGCTCCGCCGGCGCCGTCGCCCCCCATTTTGCCTTTGCGGCATGGGCGGCATCCAGCGCGAGCTCGATATCGGCGGCGTCGGAACGCGCGATCTCGTTGATCGCGGCGCCGGTTATCGGCGTCGTATTGGTAAAATAACGGCCGTTCTTCGGCGCCACGAACTTGCCGCCGATGAAATTGTCATAGCGGTCCTTGAAGGGGGATTTCAAAAGCCCTTCCGGTTTTGACATCTCGTTCATAAGGTCTCCTCCTCATCGTGAACTTCGGTGATGGGCAGAGTTTCGGGGTTTGATCGGCCGCTGTCATCCGCTGCAAACCGGCAGCAGGCTCAGACTGTCTCGCAATTGAGACAGTTTTCCGTGCCAAGGATGTTGATGGGGCGGGAAGATTGCGGCGGCCTGGAATGGCCACGCCCGAAAGCGCGTCGCTTCGGTTTATCTTTCCTCGAATCGTGATGGTACGCCGAGGCGCTTCATACGGCGATAAAGCGTTGCCCGACCTATACCCAGATCCTCCGCGGCGCGGCTTGCATTGCCGTGCCGGCGGGCGAGCGCCTTGAGGATCGCCGAGCGTTCCGCCGAGGCGAGGCCGGTTTCCGTCGTGCCGGCGGTCAGCAGGTCATCGGCGGGAACCGGCGAGAACATGCCGGCGGGCGCAAGCCCCAGCGCCAGCCGCGCGGCGCGGGTGGCGCCGATCACGAGGTCGTTCTCATCGACGGCGACAAGCGCGATTGCCGCCCCGCCGACCGCTTCCTTATCATCGCTGTCATCAACAAGAATGATTCGCTGGCCGCCATGATCGTGGCGGAAACAGTCAGCCTCGATCTGTCGCGCGGCCTGGCGGACGAGCGCTGCAATGAGCTGGTTGGCGGCCGGGGTCTGATCGCTGCGGGCCGACGAGATGTCGAGCGCGCCGATCAACTGGCCGTCCGCTCCGTAGATCGGCGCGTCAATGCAGCTCATCGCGATGTTGCGATCCAGAAAATGCTCGTCGCGATGGATGATGAGCGGCCGTTCCTCCGCCAGACAGGTCCCGATGCCATTTGTGCCAACGGCCGATTCCGACCAGCTTCGACCCGGTCTCAGGCCCCAGCTTTCGAAACTTGACTGGTCGCCGCTGCGCCACCGCGCATCGAGTACGACGCCGTCGGCATCGCTCAGGAAAACGCCGCAGGCAGAGAGGGATACGCATTTATAGAGATGATCCAGCTGGGCGCGCGCCACATGCATCAGAAGATCGGATTTCTGTATGCTCTGCTTCAGTTCCAGTTCGGACAACGTCTCGGCGCGGCGCGCTCTGGAGCTTGCCGGGTCGAGCCCGTGCTGAACCAGCGACCGCCACCACGAGGCGGCAACGGATGAGCGTGCCGGGCCGTTGACCGACAATGCCGTCGCGGTCACGATATCGGCGTGGGCACGGTTTTCCGCCGGCTTCGAAAAATAAGCCATCGGTATCTCCTCCCGCCGCCGGCGCGCACATCTGCGGTGCTGCTTCCGGTCTCCTCAGCGGTTCACATCGATATTGTTATCCAAAACGAGGCAGGAGTGAAGGGATTTCGGCGCGGGGCGCATCAGACTTTGGTGAACAGGCGCGTTTCGGGCTCCCGGACCGCGGATGAAGCGGCGCCTCCCGAGGGCAAACAAAAACCCGGCGCGATGGCCGGGTTTTCGGTATTCGTCGCAGAAGGCGTCGGCCTCAGGCCGCCATGGCCTTTTGCAGGTTCTCGTCGATCTTGTCGAGGAAGGCGGTGGTCGAGAGCCAGGGCTGGTCGGGGCCGATAAGCAGCGCCAGGTCCTTGGTCATGTGGCCGCTTTCGACGGTGTCGACGCAGACCTTTTCCAGCGTTTCGGCAAAGTGGATCAGGTCCTGATTGTCGTCGAGCTTGCCGCGATGGGCAAGACCGCGGGTCCAGGCGAAGATCGAGGCGATCGAGTTGGTCGAGGTCTCCTGGCCCTTCTGGTGCTGGCGGAAGTGGCGGGTGACCGTGCCATGGGCGGCTTCGGCTTCGACCGTCTTGCCGTCCGGCGTCATCAGCACCGAGGTCATCAGGCCGAGCGAGCCGAAGCCCTGGGCGACGATATCGGACTGGACGTCGCCGTCATAGTTCTTGCAGGCCCAGACATAGCCGCCGGACCACTTCAGCGCGGCTGCGACCATGTCGTCGATCAGGCGGTGCTCGTACCAGATCTTCTTCTTTTCATATTCAGCCTTGAACTCTGCCTCGTAGACGTCCTGGAAGATATCCTTGAAGCGGCCGTCATAGGCCTTGAGGATGGTGTTCTTGGTCGAGAGGTAGCAGGGAACGCCGCGCATCAGGGCATAGTTCAGCGAGGCGCGGGCGAAATCGCGGATCGAATCGTCGAGGTTGTACATCGCCATGGCAACGCCGGAGGAGGGCGCGTCGAACACTTCGTGCTCGATTTCCTTGCCGTCCTCGCCGACGAACTTGATCGTCAGCTTACCCTTGCCCGGGAAGCGAAAGTCGGTGGCGCGGTACTGGTCGCCGTAAGCGTGACGGCCGACGATGATCGGCTGGGTCCAGCCCGGCACCAGGCGCGGCACGTTCTGCATGATGATCGGCTCGCGGAAGATCACGCCGCCGAGAATGTTGCGGATCGTGCCGTTCGGCGAGCGCCACATCTTCTTCAGCGAGAATTCCTCGACGCGGGCTTCGTCCGGCGTGATCGTCGCGCATTTGATGCCGACGCCGTGCTTCTTGATGGCGTTGGCGGCGTCGACGGTGACCTGATCGTCGGTGGCATCGCGGTTTTGAACTGAAAGGTCGTAATATTCGATCGGCAGGTCGAGATAGGGCAGGATCAGCTTTTCCTTGATGAACTGCCAGATGATGCGCGTCATTTCATCGCCATCGAGATCGACAACCGGATTTGCCACCTTGATCTTCGTCATGCTTCTTCCTCGTCTGCGGGGCGTGGCCCTCGTGTATCAACAGTTTCCCGTGGGCTATAGCATCGCGGTCGCGGGGAAAAAAGGCATGTCGACCCGAAACTTCGCGAAAAGTGCCTGTTGGCGGGCGGCGCCTCTGGCATGATGTCATAACTGATGTTATTGGCGTAACAAATGTTATGGTTTGCGCGGCGGCAAGGGCGTGGAATGGCCGAACTGAGCGATGTCGAAAATGCGGTGCTGGGCCTCATCCGCCAAAATCCATTTGCGGGCCAGCAGCAGATGGCCGACCAGCTTGGCCTGTCGCGTTCTGCGGTGGCGGCCCATGTGGTGCGGCTCACCGAGCGGGGCTTTATTCTCGGGCGGGGTTATCTGCTGCCGGAAGAGGGCCGGGTGGTTGTCATCGGCGGGGCGGTGATCGACCGCAAATACCTCGCCCGCGCGCCGCTGATTGCCGGGACCTCGAACCCGGTCGAGGGCATGCGCAGCTTCGGCGGCGTCGCCCGCAATGTCGCTGAAAACCTGGCGGCGCTCGGGGCCGGCGTCAGCTTCGTTTCCGCGATAGGGGCGGATGAGAGCGGGCGCGATCTCTCCCGCCATCTCGGCGCGCGCGGTATCGATGTGGCCAATCTCTATGCATTGCCGGACGAGCGGACGGCGGAATATGCCGCCATTCTGGAACCCGGCGGCGACCTTGCCTATGGTATCGCCGACATGGCGATCTTCGACCGGCTGACGCCGGAGCTTGTCGCCAATGCAGCCCCCTCCCTTGCCGCCGCAAGGCTGGTGTTTGCCGATTGCAACCTGCCGGCCGCAACCCTTGCCGCCCTGATCGACCAACGGCGCGGCGGGCGGTTCGAGCTGGCGATCGACGCAGTCTCGACGCCGAAGGTCAAGAAGCTGCCGGCCGATCTTTCCGGCGTCGACCTCCTGTTCCTCAATCTTGATGAGGCTTGCGCTTACATTGGTTCGTCATTTTCGAGGAATATCAATGGAATGCAGCAGGCGGCGAAAGCGCTGAACGAAGCCGGAGCGGCCACCGTGATCCTGACATCCGGCACCCTCGGCGCCGTGGTTTCTGCCGGCGGCGCGGCAAGCACGGTGCCGGTGGTGGCGGCAAGGCCTGTGGATATGACCGGCGCCGGCGATGCGATGATCGCCGGAACCCTTCACCATTATCTTGAGAGCGGCGCGCTTCATGAGGCCGTGCGGCGGGGCGCGCTCATTGCGGCGCTGACCACCGAGAGCGCGGCAAGCGTCCATCCGCAAATGTCCATCCACTTTGTCGAGGCCAATCTTCATCGCCTCGGACCAATCGAAGGAGAAGCACATGTCTGACATTGAAATCGTTCTCGGCACGGACGTTAAAGAGGCGCTGTCTCAGGGCCGGCCGGTGGTGGCGCTGGAATCGACCATCATCACCCACGGCATGCCCTATCCCGCAAATCTCGAAACCGCGCTCGGCGTTGAAGCGGTGGTCCGCGAAAACGGCGCGGCGCCGGCCACCATCGCCGTGATCGACGGCAAGCTCCACGCCGGCCTCGACCGCGATGTGATCGAGCGGCTGGCGAAGGTGGAGGACGGCGTCGTCAAGGCCTCAAGCCGCGACCTCGCGGTGGCGATGGTCAAGGGCCAGACGGCCGGCACCACGGTTTCGGCGACGATGAAGATCGCCGCGCTCGCGGGGATCCCGATCTTTGCCACCGGCGGCGTCGGCGGCGTCCATCGCGGCGCTGAACAGACCTTCGATATCTCGGCCGACCTGACCGAGCTCGGGCGCACGCCGGTGACGGTGATCTGCGCCGGGGTGAAGTCGATCCTCGATATTCCGAAGACGCTCGAATATCTGGAAACCCAGCGCGTGCCGGTCATCGCCTATCGCAGCGACGATTTCCCGGCCTTTTTCACCCGCTCCAGCGGCCGCAAGGCCGACCACAGGCTGGATAGCGCCGAAGAGATCGCGCGGACGATGATCGCCCATGACCGGCTTGCGACCGGGACCGGCATTCTGATCGCCAATCCTGTGCCGGAAGCCGATGCGCTGACGCCGGCATTCATCGATGGCACCATCGACGATGCGGTGCGCGAAGCCGGGGAGCGCGGCATCGCCCGCAAGGAACTGACGCCGTTCCTGCTGGCGCGGATCAACGAATTGTCCGAGGGCCGCAGCCTGAGGGCCAATATCGCGCTGGTGAAGAACAATGCGGCGCTCGCCGCAAGGATCGCGGCCGCGCGGATCGCCGCGCTTTCCTGAAGGCGGATTGCGTTTCGCGCCGGTCTCGTTACTCTCCGGTGCAAATCGCAGAACCCGAGGAGACCGCGATGACCGAGACCTTTCCCGCGCTGCTGATCCGCGACAAGGAACACCCCGCTGCCGTGCTGACGGAGCTGAAACGCGAGGACCTGCCCGACCTGCCGGTGCTGGTGCGGGTGGATTATTCCAGCCTCAATTACAAGGACGGGCTTTCGGTTACCGGAAAGGGGCGGATCGCGCGGCGGTTTCCGATGGTGCCGGGCATCGATATCGCCGGCACGGTGGTCGAATCGGCAAGCGATGCGTTTCAGCCCGGCGATCGGGTGGTTGTCACCGGGGCCGGCCTGTCCGAGACCGAGTGGGGCGCGTTTTCAGCCTATCAGCGGCTGAAGCCCGAATGGCTGATGAAGCAGCCGGAACGCTTCGACCAACGCCAGGCGATGGCGATCGGCACCGCCGGCGTGACGGCGGCGCTCTGCGTCAACCAGCTTCTCGCCTGGGGCAATCTTTCGACGGATGGCGGCAGCGTGCTGGTCACCGGGGCCGCCGGCGGCGTCGGCTCCTATGCCGTGGCGCTGCTTGCCGCACTCGGCTTTCACGTGACCGCCTCCACCGGCAGGCCCGAGACCCATGACTACCTGCGTCAGCTCGGCGCGAAAGCCTTCATCGACCGCAAGACGCTTTCGGAGGCCGGAAGACCGTTGCAGGAGGAGCGCTGGATCGGCGCGGTCGACAGCGTCGGCTCGACCACGCTTGCCAATGTTCTGGCGCAGACGGTGCGCGATGGCGCGGTGGCGGCCTGTGGGCTTGCCGGAGGTCCGGATCTGCCGGCAACCGTGATGCCGCATATCCTGCGTTCGGTCACGCTGATCGGCGTCGATTCCGTGTTCGCCCCGCCACGTCGCCGCGAGGCTGCATGGCGGCTGCTGCAGAACAATCTGACTCCGCAGCATATCGACCTCGTCACCGCCGGCGAAATCGATCTTCAGGGTCTGCCGCAGGCGGCGGAAGACATTCTGGCCGGCAAGGTGCGCGGACGGCTGATCGTGAAGGTGGCTTAGGCCGATTATCGCCGCCGTCTCGCCTCGATGAGCCGGGTTCCCTGCAAGGCGATGAGGATCACCGCCACGCCGATGAAGATGCGCGGCGGCGGGACTTCGGCGAAGAAAAAGAAACCGGCGGCGGCGGAGAAGAACACCGAGAGATAGCCGAACGGGGCGAGCACGCTCGCATCGCTCTTCTGATAGGCCTTCAGCCAGCAATATTGCCCTGCCTGCGCCAGAAGCCCGATCAGGGCGAGCACCGGCCAGTGGGCAAGCGGGACCGGCTGCCACATGATCACGGCCGGAATGCCGGTCAGCAGTGCAAGGCCGACCGTGTAGAACGCCATCATCACGATCGTACTTTCATCCTTCAGCCGTCGCGTCTGGATCGTCGCCATGGCGCCGAAGAAGATACTGGCGACGACCACCAGCAGGCCGGGATGAAACGCCATTTCACCGGGCGAGACGATGATCAGCGCACCGCCGAAGGCAAGGGCTGCACCCAGCCATCGGAGGCGGCTGACCCTTTCGCCGAGAAGAAGCGCCGCCAGCCCCATGGTCACCAGCGGCCGGGTGAAGCCGAGCGCGTTCACCAGAACCAGCGGCAGCATGGCGAAGGCGAGGAAGTTCGAGGTCAGCGCGATCGCGTTGCAGGTCACGCGGAAGGCATTGCGCAGCGGATAGCGCATGTCCGCGAGTTCGCCGCGATGGCGGACAATCATCGGCAGGATGAAGACAAGGCCGATCAGCGCGCGGATGAACACGAGCTGGATCGCCGGATAGGCAACGCTGTTGGCCTTCACCAGTGCGCTCATGAAGGTCACCAGCGTCATGTCGGCGAAGAGCCAGACGACACCCTGGCCCGTCGCGTTCTTCTCCTCGGGCTTCGTTGCCGGGGCGTCGGCGCTCACGGAATCATGCCGGTTGAACGAGGTTCGCCATCAGCCGGAAAGCGCCGGGGGTGAGGCGGTCCATCTGGTGGTGGAGCACGAGGCTCGTATGAGTATGCCGGCCCTTGCCGATGGCAGCGGAGACGAGGGCGCCGAGAAGCGGCTTCTCGTCGGCATCGTGCATGGCGAGCAGCGGCTCGTAGGCCTCGTCCCATTCGGCCGAGAAATAGAGCCCGCGTTCCTTGTGCCAGCCGGCCCAGTCTTCCGGCCCGATCACGTTCGGACCGGCGAGAAGCGTGTGGCCGGGCGCCAGCACGTCGACATCGGCGGCCGGGTTGGTCACCCGCCAGCGCAGCGACGGCGTGCCGATCTTCAGGTAGCGCGGCGGGGTCGTCTCAGGGTTCCAGCCATCGGAGGGGCGATGGTAGAGCGTGACGAGGTGGCCGCCATCCTCGACGAAGCGATGGAGCTTCTTCGTGGCCGCCGCAAGATCCGTCCGTGTGCCGAAGGCGAAGATGCCGATGACGATGGTGGTGAAACCCGAAAGGTCGCCGGAAAGGGCGTTGGCATCGAGCTCGGTGACGTCGAGGCCCATGCGCTGCAGCCAGGTGCCGACATTGTCCGCGCCGCCGCCGACATAGCCGACCCGCGCGCCCTCGGGCAGCGTCAGGTCGAGCGCCAGCACGCTCAGCACCTCCGGCCGGACAAAGCGGTTGCGGCCGATATGCGGGTAGCTGAAGCTTGTGATATTAGCCGCCGGCTGGCCCTCGATTTCCGGCGTCAGGATGGTAAGGCCGGGAGCCGGACTGGCAGGTATTTTAACCTTGAAGCTTTCGCCTTCGCCGGTGACCTCGAAGCCGTTAACCGTCTTAAAGTGAAGTGGCAGGTCGGTGTCCGCGGTGAAGGAGAGTTCCGGCGGAACCTTTTGAAGCGGAACGATAAATGCGTTTGGCTTCAGCATGACGGAATGCGCGGGCGCAAGCGGAAGCGCGGTTTCGAGATCGAAGCTGCGCGTCACCTTGCGTCCGGCGATTTCAGCCGACAGCGTCACCGAAACCGGGCCATTGCCGCCGAGCGAGGACCACAGCGGCGGGTACTGGTTGGAGAGCGGTGCGCCGGTATCGGCGGCAAGCGTGAAGCGATGGATGCCGGCGGTCTCGCTGGCCTCAGTGACGCGGACGCCCTCCGGCAGGTTCGGCGCAACGGTGGCGGACATGCCTTCGCCGAGGACCACGGTCAGCGCGGCGGTGCCGCCCGGCGTCATATATTCAGCCTCGCCATAGGCGCGCTCGAAGATGCGGGCGCTCTCGAACAGCGCCGCGTCGATCTCGGCGCGCTTGCGTGTGAGGCGATGGCCATGGAGGCGCATGAACGCGTCGTCGGCCTCGGCTTGCGCAGCCTCGAGCCGGCTTGCGGCCTCGGCAAGGCATTTCTGCACGGCTGCGGCGTTCGGGAAGGCGGCGATCGCGGCGGCAAAAGCGGCGTCGGCGGCGGCGAGCGCATCGTGCAGCGGGCCTGTCTCGGCGAGGGCTGCAAGCGAGGAGGGCAGGCCGTCGAGGATCGTCGCTTCGGGCAGGCCGGCCCTGTCGCCGCTGAGCAGGTGAAGCTGCCAGACATGGTCCGGGCGCTCCGGCCACCAGCCCATGCCCTGCGAGGCGTGGTAATAGCGCGACCACTCGCCGATGCGGTCGTAGTCGGCCCCGGTCACGGGGTCGGTCTTCCGGACATCGATGGTGAGCGTCGCGGGGGGCGGGGGCAGGTCGTCGTCATAGGTGCCGCCGCCGCCCGACCATGCGGGGAGGTAGTATTTGGCGACCTTCCAGGGCTTCAGGCCCTCGGCGAAATGCTCCGGATAGGCGGTGTCGTTGGCTGCAAGGCGCAGCGCCGTTTCGGCGGCGCGGGTCATGGCGCGGTGGTGGCCGTGCTGGCCGGGGACGTCGAGGAAGGTCGGGATGACGATGTCGGGCCGCTCGGTGCGGTAGGCGCGCACCAGCCGTTCGATCGTGCGCTCCTCGCCCCAGCGGGCGAAGGTGGCGTCGCCATCCTTGGAGAAGCCGAAATCATGGACCGGATCGTCCGGCCCGTGGCCGAGCCAGTGGATGTCGGCATCGAGCGCGCGGGCGGCCTCTTCCAGTTCGCGGGTGCGCATCACGCCGAGCGCGCCGAGCCGCTCCGGCCCGAGCACGTTCTGCCCGCCTTCGCCGCGGGTCGAGCAGGCGATGATGACGCGCATGCCGAGGCCGAGGCTGAACCAGGCGAGCATGCCGGATTGTTCGTCGTCGGGATGGGCGCCGGTGTTCATCAGCGTCACCGGCGAGGTCAGCCGGGTGAGCGCCCGGTAGAGCCGGACGTGAGAAGACGAAGCCATTTCCTGTTCGATGCGCTGGCGCGGCGTGAGCATGCTGTTCCCCGTGGTTGTTTCAGGCCACCTGCTGGTCGGGCGGCGATGTTTCGAGTTTCGGTGTCAGGATTTCGAAGAGCGGCAGGGCGGCAGCGCCGAGGGCCGCCGTATACTGCCCGGTCTGGCCGCGCATCACCCGCGGCTGGGTGCGCCCGGTGCGGGCGGCGACGGATGGCGGCAGCGGCGGCAGGCGGGCGATCACCGCGTCCATGACGCTGTCGGAAAACGCGCCGCTGAAGATGATGGTTTCCGGGTCGAAGATGTTTTCAAGCAGGCCGATGACGGTCGACAGGTGGGAGGCAGCTTCCTCGATCCACGCCTGAACCACTGTGTCTCCGGATTCGAAAAGTTCTTCTATTTCAGATATCTGAGGGCGTTCTCTGCCGCTTTGAACGAATTTTTCATGGAGCGCGTGCAGGGAGGCGTAGCGCTCCAGGCAGCCGTGCTGGCCGCAGGGGCAGAGCCGTCCGGACGGGACCACCGGCACATGGCCGATCTCGCCGGCATTGCCGAAGGCGCCCCGATAGGGCGCGCCGTCATGGATCATGCCGAGGCCGATGCCGGTGCCGAAATAGAGCATGCAGAAATGCGATATCGCGTGGCCCGCGCCGAACAGCCGTTCGGCAACGGCGGCGGCGGCCGCGTCGTTTTCGAGCGCAACCTCGATGCCGCAGGCCTCCGTCAGCGCGGCCTTGACGTCGATGCCGCTCCAGCCGGGGAGCGTGGTCGGGCCGACGAAGCTCATGCCCTCGATGCCGAACGGACCGGGCATTACCACGCCGACGCCGAGCAGCGGCGAATCGAACGATTTTCGCGCGCGCTCCACTTCCAGGCTGAACACCGGGAGGCAGCGCTCCGGGCGGGTGTCGGCGAGCGGAATGATGCGCTTGTATCGCAGCACGCCGGTCAGATCGAGCACGGTGACGACCATCTGGTCGGTGGCGATCTCGACGCCGATCGTGGCGGCGCCTTCCGGGTTGACGGCGAACTGGATCGGCGGCTGGCCGCGGCCGGAACGGCGGCGTCCTGTGCTGATCAGCAGGCCGGAGCCCACAAGATCGTCGACGATGTTGGCGACGGCTTGCGCGGTGAGCTGCGTCTGGCGCGCGATCTCCATGCGGCCGAGCATGCCGTGCTGGCGCACGATATCCAGCACGACCCGGCGATTGTGTTCCCTGTTGCGTTCCGGATTGTTGCCGATGGCGAACTGCCCGCGCGTCTTTTCGTTCATTTCATTCCGCTTTCTGAAGGCCTTCAGTCTGATGCGGGACTTTTCTAACGTCAATATATTAATTCAATTAGATTATGTTATTGACAAATCCCCGATGTCACGCAACCGTAATGACGAGGCGCCGGGATGCGGCGCTCCCTGGGCACCGTAACAGCGGGCCCCGGCAAGAATGAACACTGGCCGCCACCGAGAGGGATGACGGCTTTTCGGGAACAAAAGCCCTGAGGGCCGTGGCGGCCGTTTTGGGAAGTGGAGAGATTTATGCCCAGGCTACTTTTATTGGCCGGACTGGTGTCCGGCGTCAGCATGCTTTCAGTCAGCTCCGCCAATGCGGTCGAGATCGAGTACTGGCAGTATATCTACGAGACCCGCGTCAACGCGATGGACCAGCTGATCGAGAAGTTCGAGGCGGCCAATCCGGATATCACCGTCAAGCAGGTGACCTTCCCCTACGCCGATTACCAGACCCGAATTGTCGCCGCCAACATGGCCGGCAAGGGTCCGGACGTGATGCAACTGTTCTATGGCTGGCTCGACAAGTTCGTGGCCGGCAATCTGCTGCAGCCGCTGTCGCAGGACGCCTTCCCGCAGGACAAGATCGAGAGCGAGTTCTTCCCGATCGTGACCGCGATGAAGCGCGACGGCGAATATTACGGCCTGCCGACCGCCGTGCGCTCGCTGGCGCTGTTCTACAACAAGAAACTGTTCGAGGAGAACGGTCTCGACCCCAACAGCCCGCCGCAGACGCTCGATGACATGGTCGCGGCCGCCAAGGCGATCGCCAAGCATGACGGTGCCGGCAACATTACCGTCGAGGGCATGACGCTCGACATGGCCGGCCAGGACCACCAGTGGTGGCGCGAAGTGCTGGTGCGCCAGTATGGCGGCGTTCCCTATACCGACGACTACCGCAAGGTCACCTATGACAGCCCGGAAGGCACCGAGGCGCTGGCCTTCTACACCGATCTCCAGCTCAAGGAAAAGGTCGGCCAGGCGGGCTTCATGGATGAAGCCCAGGCAGCCTTCAAGGGCGGCCGCGCCGGCATGACCATCGATGGCACCTTCCGTCTCGGCTCGTTCGGCCAGATCGAGGATTTTGAATGGGGCGTGACCGAGTTGCCGGCCAATGCCGACGGCATGCGCTCCAACTATTCGAGCTATTTCGCCAACGGCATCGGCGCCAAGGTGGAAGGCGAGGAGCTTGAAGCCTCGGAGAAGTTCCTGGCCTATCTGACCTCGCCGGAAGCCATGGAAGTCTGGCTCGACGTCGTTGGCGAACTGCCGGCTCGCCGCGAGGTGGCGCTGACGGACAAGAACGTTTCGAACCCGATCTACGGCCCGTTCCTGAAGGGGCTGGCATACGCCCATACCACGCTGTTCGTTGACGAATCCGCCCAGCGTCAGGTCGCCATCGACATGGCGAACCGGGTGCTTCTGAATGGCCAGTCGCCTGCCGACAGCATCAAGGAAGCGGCCGCGCAGGAACAGAAGATCATCGACGAAGCGATGTGAGGCGGCAAAATGCCCGTTCAGGCTGAAGCAACCAAAGGGGCGGCCGCGAGCCGCCCCCATGGCCGCCCCGAAGGCGGCGGCTTTTCCGACCGTTTTTCAATGCACACCAAGCGGCTCATCTGGATCTGGACCTTTCTGGCCCTGCCGGTGCTGTTTTACAGCGTCATCCGGTTCTATCCGACGCTCGACGCCTTCCGGCTGTCGCTGACGGACTGGAACCTGATGAAACCGCCGAAATTCATCGGTCTTGAAAACTACCGGAAGATGTTCGCCGATCCGGCGTTCTGGCAGGTGTTCAAGAACACCTTTGCCTATCTAATCTTCGGCACGCCGATCTCGCTGGTGCTGTCGTTCACCATCGCCTTCTTTCTTGATCGGGTGCGCTTCGGCCACGGGTTCATCCGCGCGCTCTATTTTCTGCCGTTCCTGACGACGGCTGCGGCGATGGCCTGGGTCTGGCGCTGGTTCTACCAGCCCGCGCCCATCGGAGTCATCAACGACCTTCTCGCCCAGTTCGGCCTCCAGCAGCAGCCCTTTCTGCGCTCGACCACGCAGGCGCTGCCCTCGATCATGGTGACGGCGATCTGGGCCGGGCTCGGCTTCCAGGTCATCATCTTCATGGCGGGGCTCCGCGCCATTCCCACCACCTTCTACGAGGCCGCGCGCATCGACGGGCTCGGCGAATGGGCGATCCTGCGCAGGATCACGCTGCCGCTGCTGAAACCGACCACCGTGTTTCTCGTGGTGCTGTCCTCGATCGGGTTCCTCAGGATCTTCGATCAGGTCTACAACATGACCACCAATGATCCCGGCGGCCCGCTCGGCTCCACCAAGCCGCTGGTGCTGATGATCTATCAGTCGGCCTTCTCATCCTACCAGATGGGCTACGCCGCCGCGCAGACCGTGGTTCTCTTCCTCATCCTGCTGGTCATCTCGCTGCTGCAGCTCTGGATCCTGAGGGACAAGTCATGACCGATATCACCCGCGAGGCGGCTGTCTCCCGCTACCGTCCCAAGGTTCGCCCCGGCTATGTGCTGATGTGGACGCTGCTGCTGATCGGCGGCATCGTGATGATCACGCCGATCCTGTTCATGTTCGCGACCTCGCTGAAGCCGTCGAGCCAGGTCTACGACCTGCGGCTGATCCCGCAGGACCCGACGCTTGCCAATTATATCGAGGTGCTGACCTCGTCCGGCTTCGCCCGCTGGTTCGTCAACTCGCTTCTGATCGCCACCATCGTCACCTGCTCGAACGTGTTCTTCGACAGTCTGGTCGGCTACACGCTCGCGAAATTCCGCTTTCGGGGCCGCCGCTTCATCTTCCTCGCGATCCTCTCGACCCTGATGATCCCGACCGAGATGCTGGTGATCCCGTGGTATCTGATGTCGGCCAATTTCGGCTGGCACGACAGCTATTGGGGGATCATGTTCCCCGGCATGATGACCGGTTTCGGCACCTTCCTGATGCGCCAGTTCTTCGAGGGCGTGCCGGACGATTTCATGGAGGCCGCCCGCATCGACGGCATGAACGAGTTCGTCATCTGGTGGCGGATCGCGATGCCGCTGGTCGCGCCCGCGCTTTCGGCGCTCGCGATCTTCACCTTCCTCGGAAACTGGACGGCGTTCTTCTGGCCGCTGATCGTCACCACCTCCAGCGAGCTCTATACGCTGCCCGTCGGCCTCTCGTCCTTCGCGGTCGAAGCGCAGATCGAGTGGGAGATGATCATGACCGGGGCCGCACTTGCCACCATACCGACGCTGCTCGTGTTCCTGATCTTCCAGCGCTATATCGTGCGCGGGGTCATGCTCGCCGGCGTCAAGGGATAAACCAATGAAACACACCAATCCCGCCACCGGCGATACCAGCCGTTTTCCTGATCCGGTTTACAAGGAAACCGTACTCAAGCCCTTGTTCGACGGCGCAAAAACGCATTTCGTCGATGGCTTCCGCGCGATCGACCGCGCCCACCTCGTCATGCTGGCCGAGACCGGCATTCTGAGCGCCGAACAGGCCGGCCGGATCGCCGAGGCGCTTGTCGCCATCGACGCCGAGGTCGATCCGGCGGCGCTTGAATATACCGGCGAGGTCGAGGACTTCTTCTTTCTGATCGAGAAGGAACTGAAGGCCCGGCTCGGCCCCGATCTCGGCGGCCGGCTGCATACCGCCCGCTCGCGCAACGACATCGACCACACGCTGTTCAAGCTCGGCCTGCGCCGCTACATCGATGTCGCGCTTCGCAAGGCGCTTGGCCTGCTCTCGGCAATGATCGACACGGCGGAGCGCGAGAAGGCGACGCTGATCGTCGCCTATACCCACGGCCAGCCCGCCCAGCCAACCACGTTCGGCCACTATCTCGCCGCCGCGATCGAGGTTCTCGCCCGCGACATCGAGCGGCTGTTTGCCGCCCGCAAGACGGTCGACCTGTCACCGATGGGCGCTGCCGCGATCACCACGTCCGGCTTTCCGATCGACAGGCATCTCATGGCGGAGTTGCTTGGCTTCGAAGCGCCGCTGCAGAACTCCTACAGCTGCATCGCCGCCGTCGACTACATCACCGGCGCCTATTCGGCGCTCGAACTGATGTTCCTCCATCTCGGCCGTCTGATCCAGGACTTCCAGTTCTGGACCAGTTTCGAGGTCGGCCAGCTCTACGTGCCCAACGCGCTGGTGCAGATCTCCTCGATCATGCCGCAGAAGCGCAACCCGGTGCCGATCGAGCACATGCGGCATCTGGCGAGCCAGACCGTCGGCCGGGCGCAGACCGTGCTGACCGTGATGCACAACACGCCGTTCACCGACATGAACGACAGCGAGGGCGAGACCCAGGCGATGGGCTACCAGGCCTTCGAGACCGGTTTTCGTGTGCTCGACCTGATGGCGAGCATGATTTCCGCCGTCAAGGTCAACGGCGAGCGGGTGGCGACCAATCTCGACCGTTCCTGCATCACCATCACCGAGCTTGCGGATTCGCTGGTGCGGCGCGAGGACCTCTCGTTCCGCCAGGCCCACGAGATCGCCGCCGATGTCGCCTGTGCGGTCGTTGCCGCCTCCGGCGCGCTTGCAAGCGATGGCTACGCGCCGTTCCGCAAGGCGTTTTCCGCCCATGCCGGGCGCGAGACCGCGTTTGACGAGGCCGCCTTCCGCGAGATCGTCTCGCCGGAGTATTTTGTCAGCGTGCGCTCCCGTTTCGGCGGTCCGGCGGAAGAACCGCTCGGCCGCGCCATTGCCGGCTACCGCGACACGCTCAAAAAATATCAGCAACAAACCGATGAGCAGGCCGCCCGTCTTGGCAGCGCCGGCGCGGAACTCGGCGCCCGTTTCGAACGGTTGAGGGGAAAAGCATAATGGCTTCAATCGCACTGGAAAAACTGGTGAAGCGCTACGACAAGGTCGAGGCGGTTCACGGCATCGATCTCGAAATCGCCGATGGCGAGTTCGTGGTGTTCGTCGGCCCGTCCGGCTGCGGCAAGTCGACCACGCTCCGGATGATCGCTGGTCTGGAGGATATCTCCGGCGGCACGCTTCGGATCGGCGGCGACGTCGTCAACGAACGCGCGCCAAAAGCCCGCAACATCGCGATGGTGTTCCAGAACTACGCGATCTATCCGCATCTGACAGTGCGCCAGAACATCGGCTTCGGGCTCTACACGGCGAAGCTTTCCAAGGACGAGAAGAATACCCGCATCGACGAGGCGGCCCGCATTCTCGGCCTGACCGATTATCTCGACCGCCGCCCGGCAGCACTCTCTGGCGGCCAGCGCCAGCGCGTCGCGATCGGCCGCGCCATGGTGCGCAATCCATCGGCCTTCCTGTTCGATGAGCCGCTGTCCAATCTCGATGCCCAGCTTCGCGCCCAGATGCGCATCGAGATCAAGAAACTGCACCAGGAACTGAAGACCACGACCGTCTACGTCACCCACGACCAGATCGAAGCCATGACCATGGCCGACCGGATCGTGGTGATGAAGGACGGCAATATCCTGCAGACCGGCACGCCGGTGGACCTCTACGAGCATCCGACAGACGTCTTCACCGCCCGGTTCATCGGCTCGCCGTCGATGAACATGCTGCCGGCGGGAAACCTCGGTGAGGCCGGTCACGGCATTGCCGATGGCCGCGACGTCCTTGTCGGCATCCGCCCGCATGATCTGGTCGCCGTCGTCGATGGCGAAGCGCCGCTGGACGCGATCCTGACGCTCGAAGGCAAGGTCGAGGCGGTCGAGCCGCTCGGGCCGGAAACCATGGTCCATCTCATCGTCGGCGGCGAGAGCGTGATTGCGACCTCGCCGGGCACGGTGTCGCCGGCGGTCGGCTCATCGGTCGTCTGCGCGGTCATGCCGGGAAAACTCTATCTGTTCGACGCCGGGACCGAAAAGAGCCTGGGCCGCCGATGACAGCCGGACATGATGAAAGATCGGCCGTCCTCTGCGTCGGCCGGATTTACTGCGACCTGATCTTCACCGGGCTTTCGCGCATGCCGGTGCTCGGCCGCGAGGTCTTCGCCGACGGCCTGACGATTGCCGCCGGCGGCGGGGCCTTCATTTCGGCGGCGCATTTCGCCGATGTCGGCCGCCATGCAGCGCTGGTCGGACGGCTTGGCAATGATGCGATGTCGATGGCGATCGAGGGTCAGCTCGAAGACAGTGGCGTCGACCTCTCTTTCATGGAGTACGCCGACGATGCCGGACCGCAGATCACCGTCGCCTCGGTGGTCGGCGCGGAGCGCGCATTCCTGACGCGCAGGGCAGGCAGGGCCGAGCCATCGACGCTCGATGCAGCGCTCGCCTGGCCACGGGCCCGCCATCTGCATATCGCCGAATATGCGACGCTCGCCGAAATGCCCGATCTCGTCACCCGCGCCAAGGCCGCCGGGCTCTCGGTCTCGCTCGATCCGAGCTGGGACGACGCTCTGATCGGTGACGAGGCCCTTCTTTCCAGATGTCACGGCGTCGACCTGTTCCTGCCGAACCTCGAAGAGGCCCGCGAAATCACCGGGAAGCGCGAGCCGGAGGCCATGCTCGAAACCTTGAAATCCCATTTTCCGCAGGTCGTGATCAAGGCTGGAGGCGAGGGCGCATACGCCGCCACGCCCGGGCGGGCGCTTCACCAACCGGCCGAACGCGTTCCGGTTGTCGATACCACCGGCGCGGGCGATGCCTTCAACGCAGGCTTCGTCGACGAATGGTTGTCCGGCGCGGACCTGACCGCCGCTCTTGCCGCGGCGATCGGCGCCGGCAGTCGCGCGGTTCAGGTCGCCGGCGGCGCCGTGCGGCAAGGTGGCTGAGGCCCTTTAAGCCGCATTTCAACGCCCTGGAAACAGCGTCAGCTTTTTTCGACGGAAAAACGCCGGGCGTCTTGATCGCCGTGCGAAAAACGCCTATCAGGGTCGGACCGGAGAGGTGGCCGAATGGTCGAAGGCGCTCCCCTGCTAAGGGGTTATTCACCTCCGGATTTCCGTTTATTTTTCATTTGCTTGGCGGTGCAGTTCGAGACACCCTGTTCAGGTTTTGCAGATTTTCCCATTTTCCCGCGTCGGAACGCATCGTGAATGGATGCAGAACTATCTTCCGCGTGAGCATAGGTGTCGAGCAATATCCTTGGGCTTGACCAGCGGCCATGTTTCGCGGCCGTCACCGGGTCGATGCCTTGGCGAACGGTCAATTCCGTTCCAAAGCCATGCCGCCCGGCAGCGTGCGGAGGGATATATTCTATCCCCGCCCTTGCGCACGCCTTTTTCCAAACCTCATAGACTCCGTGCCGCGAGGCATAGCCAAAGACCTTGCCGTTGCGCGGCGGCAAGTTCGCCAGTTCCGCAACAAGTTCTGCCATGATTTCCACCCATTGCGCTTGATGTCCTTTAGCCGGCGGCATGATCAGGCGATGGCTTTGCAGATCCAGATGATCCGGCGTGATCTCTACCGCTTGGCCGATCCGCGCGCCGGTAGTGAACATGAACAGCGCCATGGCGGACAGATACGGGTTTGCCTCAGAGCGGAACGCAGAGAGCCACTCCCATGAGCCTGGCGTCTTGGCCTGTCGCGAGACTTTCCCCCGCCTTTTGTCCTGCTCTATGCGCTCCTGGGCGGTATAGGCGCGGACGCGGATGGGCTGACACTTCCCAAGCTCGTGCGCATTGTTGATGACGGCACAGATCGGCGTAACCACCTGCCGGCGCCATGTGTCTGTCGCCGCTCCGGGGTAGATCCTGACACCTAAATACCGGACGAGTTTCGGCTTGATATCCTTGACCTTCAGATGGCCGATGAACGGGATCACCTTCAGCAAGAAGGCGTCGGAGGCGGGGTTGCTTCTGTAAAGCTTGACGGCCGAGGCGAAATCTAGCTCGTCTTCAGGTCTCGGCGCATCGTCTCCAAGTATCGCGCGTTGCCGCGCTTTCCTTTCGAAGTCGCGGATTTTCGCTTTTGCGATTTCTTCATCAGAAGTTCCGAGGCTTCGGTTGATGTACTCGTTGTCTCCATCAGCCCGGCCACGTACCCACCATTTGTTCCCGCGTTTGTAGTGTTCAAGCGGCATGTCGCAGCCTCGAATATCCTATCAATGTGTTCCGGCTTGCCGGCGGCGGTCTTTCGGTGCCCGGCCGGGAGGAACGAGCGATGAAAGGTGCATTTCCCTTTGCCGAAGCGCCATCGCACCGGGTGATGCCCGGCGAGATCCGGCCCCGGCCATGGCAGCCGGAAGAAACCAGACGTCCAACCGAAGAGGATGCATCACCGGCAATCCCGATGCGCGACCTCATCGAGGAGGAGCTGGACGCACTCTGCATGGAAGCGATCGAGGCTGCGACCGACTGGCGGCGGCTGGAGTCGTTTGCAGCCGGCGGCATCAAGCCGGCACGGACCTGAGGATCCTTCCGCTCCGGTGTCCCGCCCTTAGTCACGGGCGGGCATCCCGAACGGAAAGGAGAGGCCTTGTGAAGCACTGGGACCGTCAGGAGATAGAGGCGATGGCCGCGATGCGCCGGGATGGCAAGGCGCTGACGGCGATTGCCGAGGCGTGGGGCGTGTCGCGCATGGTGGTTGCCGGCATTGCCCGCCGCAATCCGGAGCTGTTTCCCGTGAGGGAAAAGAAGACCGCAGCGGATAAAGCCGCCGAGCGAAAGACGAAGGCGGCCAAGCTTCTGGCAAAGCGGAAAAAGGCAGCCGGGACCGGGACGGTGGACAAACCCAGGCTGATCCCGGTCGAGGCCTATGACACCCAGCACATGCAGCTCCCCGGGGCCCCGACCGTGGCGTTCATCGACTGCGGCGAATTCCGCTGCCGGCTGGTGCTGACGCCGGGCGGTGAGCGGCTCGGTCCGGACACGCCGTGTTGCGGCAGACCGGTGGCAGAAGGATCCGCCTACTGCCCGGAGCATCAGAAGCTGATGTACCGGCCCTACATCAAGAGGACGCCGGCATGGTGATGGCCGTGCAATGGGGCGGATATGCCGGGGAAGCGATGCGGGAGACTTCCGCATGAGCACCACGGCAGCACGATCACCCGTTCGCCACTTCGAGCGCGCGACCGTCGCGCACGCTACCGGCATGGCCGCAGCGCTGCGGATCGTCTGCGGCTGCTGCGAGGCGAGCGGCTACGCGATCCTCAGCGCCGCGCTGCGGCAGGGGCCACCCGAGGCCGTCACGGATCACTTCCGCGCCGGCGGCTGGAAAGTCGGCGCCACACCGGCCGACGACCGGTGCCCGGCCTGCCGGCGAAACACCACAAACCGCATGAAAGGACAGACCATGGCAGCAGCAAAGCCGCGAAAGGCAGCGGCGACAGCAAAGGCACTTGCCGTCAGGACGACGGCAGCCGCAGCTCCCGCACCCACCGAAGCTCCCACGACCGCACCGCAGGCCGATCCGCCGCCGGCGATGGACCGGGAGGACCGGCGGATCATCACCGAGAAGCTGGACGACGTCTATGGCGATCGCGGCTATCGCGGATCCTGGACGGATACGACGCTTGCCCGGGATCTGAATGTGCCCCGGGCATGGGTGAGCGAGGTCCGCGAGGCCTTCTTCGGTCCGGAAGGCAGCAATCCGCTGCTCGACGAATATACGGCCGAGAAGGAAGGCTTCGATCGGTTGCACTCGGGCTTCATGGCGGCCCGCAAGGCGCATTGCGAAGAGCATGACCGGCTGCTGAAAATGGCCATGGACCTGTCGCGCAAGGCCGACGACATCGCCCGGATCGGCAAGCGGATCGAGCGGGAACTCGGCTGATGTGTGAGGTTGCCGCCCTGATAGCCGATATGGTGCGGGCAGGCGTCGACGCCGATCTGATCGGACGGACGGCTGCGGCGCTTTCCGAGCGCGAACCCGTGTTCGTGCCGGTGACCGGCGCGACGGATGACGCCATGGCGAATGAAGGCCATGGCGGTCGTTCCGCTGCGGCCAGACGGCAGGCCCGCTATCGGGCAAGACGGGCGGCAAAACCTGCTTCAGGGCGTAACGCAGGCGTAACGCGTGACGTAACGCGTTACGTAACGCGTGACGGGGGGCATAACGTGGAGGAAAATGGCACAGGCCCTGATATTGCGGGTGAAACCGCAGATCAGGCCGATATTGCGGATGCCTCAGACCGTAACGAAGCGTCACGCGGCGTTACGGGTGACGTAACGCGTTACGGTGCGGCACAAAAAGACACTTCCCCCCCCAACAGGAAAATTCCCCCCTTAAAGAAAAGGCCCCTAAAGGGGCCCAAAAGAAAAATCCCCCCGCCACGGCGGAAACGGGTCTGTTTGCAGCAGAACCCGATGCCGGTCCCAACGTTGACCTCGGAGCAGAACCGGGACGGGAGCCGGGGACCGACAGACCGTCATCCGCCGGGAGCGGGGCAGCCGTCGAAACAGCCGGCACAGCCAGCACAGTCGGCACCCGGGCTCGTCGACGCGGTGGTGACATCACCGGGCTGACGGCGGAGTTCGATGCCCATGTCTGGCCGCTCTACCCGCAGAAGGTGGCCCGCAAGACGGCGCTGAAGGCATGGGCGTCGGCAAGGCAGCGGGCGGACCTCGACACGATCATGGCCGGGCTGAGGCGCTACGTCGCCAAGCGTGACGACCGGCCATGGTGCAATCTCTCGACATGGCTCAACCAGGACCGCTGGACCGACAGGCCGGCCGCGTCCTCACCATCGCAGGCCAGATCGCCGCCACGGCCTTCAGGCACATCTCGCTCCGAACAGATCCGGGAACACAACAGGCGGGTGCAGGAAACCCTCGACAAGCGCATGAGGCACGACAATGGCAACAGTGACGACATTGGTAACCGGGAGACAGACATCATCGACATCGGCAGATCGGACTGGACGGCGCATGGCAGCCCACGAAGCGGCCCTTGAACCGGCAGGCGAGCATCGCTCGGATCTGATGCTGTCCTCGCTGATGCAGTGCGGCTTCACGGTGCCCGACAGCATCGACCCGGAGATGGCCGCGGAGCTTTATGCCAGCGTGCTGCGCGACAAGCCGGTCGCGGCCATGCGTCGGGTGTTCACAAACCTCAGGCTTGGCCGCTATGAGCGCTTCCGCTCGTTCCTGCCGAAGCCGGCCGAGCTCTCCGCCCTGATCGATGATGCCGCCCGCCATGACCGGGAGATGCTGCGGATCGAACGCGAACGGCTGAAGGGCATCGAAGAGCGCCGGCGGCTTTCGAGACCCATCTCGCCGGAAGAACGGCAGCGCCGCCGGGAGAAGGTCGCAGCCGCCAGGGCATTGATGGCGCAAGCCGCCGCAAAGCGGGCAATGCCAACCACGGGAGAGCGCGATGACCACTGAGAGCGAAGACCGCAGGACGGTGCGAAAGTCCTTCCTGAAGTTCTACCGGCAATGGTCGACCTTCGGCGATGACAGCGACGAACGGGCCTTTGCCGAATGGCAGGCGATGACCACGGAAGACCGGGAGAAGGCCTCCACCCTGCTGCCGGCCTTCCTCACCCTTGCTGCGCTGAAGGGCAGGGCGGTGAAGTTTGCCGCCAGCACCTATCTGAGGGACAAGCGCTGGCAGGATGTGCCGGACGGCATGGAAGCCCCGGCAACCGGCCCGGCCATTGCCGCGACCTTCGGCAAGGCGTGGATGGCAGAACGCTTCATCCGGCTTGGCGAGCCTGCCATGAAGCTGCCGCCGCTGACGCGGTTCCAGGAGCATGAGATTGCCGCAGGCCGGCAGGACCGCAGCTCACTCCAGCACGAGCGGATGCAGAAGATGGGCTGGCCGTCGGTGAACGCCATGCACGAGCAGGCGCTGCACCATCCGGGCAGGGGGGTGCGGGTGACGGCGGAGACGGTGCTTGCCGGTGCGGACTTCGAACAGGTGCGTGTCGGTAGCGATCTGTGGCTCGCCTGGCAGGCCGAACATGACGCCCGGTGCTTTCCGTGGCTTCCGGATCCCGGGCGGGCGCAATGGATCTACTTCCCGCCGGGCGGAACGCCGGCAGCGGCACTGACGGGTTTCTTCGGGAAAATACAGCGGATCCGGCAGGGCGAGGCGGCAGCACGATGATGGTGGCAATGATGACGACTGGGATGACGGCAGACGCAGGGGCAGCGGCAAGGGACAGGCTCGAAGCGGAACTGGGCGAACGCAGTCTGCGCAGGATGCACCGCGACGACACGATCCGGCGCATCCGGCAGGACGAAGATGGCGCGCTTGCCGCCAACACCGCAAGCGAGACGGCATGCTGGTATGTGGCAGCGGTTCATCCGGGTCACGAGCAGGCAACCGAGGCAGCGCTGAAGGCGATCGGAGCCGAGGCTCTGGTGCCGATGCGCCAGGGCAAGCGGCGCAGACGTCGCGGCAGGCTGCTGCCGCCGCAGGACGAGGTGCTGATGACCGGTTATGTCCTCGTCCGCTTCGTCAGCACGGCGAAGGCGCTGAGGGGATTGCTCAGGCAGGAGCATGTGACGGCCATCCTCGGCGGCTGGGAAACGCCCTATGCCATCCCGGCCGATGCCGTCGCAGCGCTGATGCGCAAAGCCGACAACGGCGCCTTCGACTATGACCGGCAGAGCGATGTCCGGGTCGCTGCCGGAGACCGGGTAAAGATCGAAGACGGGATCTTCGCCGGGCAGGTCGGAACCGTGACAACCCCCAACACCACGGGCAGGGGCGATGTCGTCATCGAGGTCGATCTGTTCGGGCGCATGACGCCGATGGTCGTGCCGCTTGCCGTAGTCACCAAACTATAAGCCGAAAGGCAGAAACCCGTCACGGCGGGCAGGGTGCGCGAGGGCGGGTTGCTTCGGCGATCCGCCCTTTCCGCAAAGGGCTGTAGACCCTCCCGAGGAAAACGGCGGGTCCTTCCTGGCACCCTTGGCCATGCGGGTATTTGGCACCGCGCGGGTTGCCCAGTCTGAGGCTAAATTCAAAGCCTAAAGTCGGGGCTAAACTAAAGAGGAGACTACGTTCAAGAGCCAAAGATTATTCCATCAAACAGCTTGCGCGCCGTTCGCAGAACCCCGGCCGTCCGGACCTCGCCGTTTTTGATGGTGGCAATCACCGTGAGTTCCCCGGTCGGGTGCTCGACCGAGATCGATTTCGTTTCGCCGTCAGGGATGACCGCGAGGGCCGCAGCCGGGCCCTGTGGCAACAGGCATGCGGTCGCAACGCTCACCGCCCCCAGGACGCCGATTGCAGCATGGCAGCGGTGCGGGATGAAAGTACGGGTCATGATCGCGCCGCCGGCTATCGGTTTCGACACCATCGTCATCTTCGGCACGGATTTCTTGCTGACATCGCCGAGTTTCATGAGTGGGCCGGCCGCAAGGCGGATCGCTTCCAGTTTTTCCCTGAGCGCCGCATTGCCCTCCAGCGTCGCCGGCGCTTCGTCGCCGGCGATTCCGAGATCGGCAGCGCGGATCACCACGCAGGGCATGCCATTGTCGATCATCGTGACCTCGATACCCTCGACCACATCGACGGCATTGCCGGTTGGCAGCAGGGCGCCGCAGCTTGATCCGGCGGTATCCTCGAACACGATCGGCACCGGGGCTGCGGTGCCCGGGACACCGTCAATACGGGCCGTGCCGGCATAGTTGACCTGCCCGCCCGGCGTTTCCACCGTCGCGACGGCAATCTGGCCGGTATTTTCCATGAAGATGCGTACTTCGGTCTGGTCGTCCGTCGCTTCGACCAATCCGCGTTCGATCGCGAACGGGCCGATGCCGGCGAGGATGTTGCCGCAGTTCTGCGCGTCCGTGACGGTTGCCTGGTCGACAAAGACCTGCAGGAACAGGTAATCGACATCGATGCCGCAACGCTCCGACCGGCCGACCACGGCGACCTTGGAGGTCAAGGGGTCCGCTCCGCCAAGTCCGTCGATCTGGCGTGGATCGGGCGAGCCCATCACGCGCAGCAGAAAGGCATCGCGGACGCCACGATCGGCAGGCAGGTCTTCCGCCAGGAAATAGCCGCCCTTGGAGGTGCCGCCGCGCATCCACATGCAGCGCGCCGAATGATCGTTCATTTCCGTTCTCCGCTATTCGTAGCGCAGGCCTCCTGCCTCAAGGCGGCCGCGCATGTCGTAAATATCGAGGCCGAGCTTGCCGGCGGCGAGCAGGGCGCGCTTGTTTTCCTCGTTCGCGGTGCGGGCATCAGCCTTGCCGGCAACTTCCGCCGCCCTTGCCGCCGGCACGACGGTGACCCCGTCATCATCGGCGACGATCACATCGCCGGGATTGACCAGCGCGCGCCCGCAGACGATCGGCACGTTGACCGAGCCGAGCGTCTCCTTGACGGTGCCCTGCGAGGAGATCGCCATCGACCAGACGGGAAAGCCCATTTCGGTCAATTCGCGCACATCGCGGCAGCCGGCGGCGATCACCAGTCCCCGGCAGCCTCGCGCCTTGGCCGATGTCGCCAGAAGGTCGCCGAAATAACCGTCGTCGCAGGCTGATGTCGGCGCCAGCACAAGGATATCGCCGTCCTTCACCTGCTCGATCGCCACGTGCAGCATCCAGTTGTCGCCGGGCGGCGCCGAGATCGTGACGGCGGAGCCGGCGATGCGCGTGCCGGGATAGATCGGACGCAATAGCGGACCGAGATAGCCGGTACGGCCCTGTGCCTCATGGGTGGTTGAGGCGCCGGCGCCGGCAAGCCGCGCAATGACGGCGGGATCGGCACGGGTGATGTTCTGCTTGACGACGGCCATCAGAGTTCATCCACGGTGCGGGGAAAGATCGATTGGAAACCTTCAGCATGGGTTGC
Organism: Martelella sp. NC20; assembly: GCF_013459645.1. NCBI lineage: Bacteria > Pseudomonadati > Pseudomonadota > Alphaproteobacteria > Hyphomicrobiales > Aurantimonadaceae > Martelella > Martelella soudanensis. The sequence goes on along the minus strand of NZ_CP054861.1, from coordinate 4,296,736 downwards.
GGGCCGACCGCCGGACTGGCCGCCGGAATTACGGCGGAAATGGTTGGCACGGTTTTCGGCGACGTTCCTGTAATAGTGCCAGAGATGTTCCTGGCCGGTCATGCACTGGATCGCCGCCCATTTCTTGTCCCAGACCGGTGAGATGTCGAGAAACACGTCCGGCTTCCATTCCATTTGCTCGGTCTGGTGCGGCTCGAACAGATAGAGTTGCGGTGCGCCCAGCACCTTTTCGCCGGGGTTATGACCCCAGGCCTGCGCGATCATCCGGCACTCGATCGCCATCTGGGTCGCGTACATGTGGTCGGTATTGTAAGGATCCACCTTCGAATGGGAGAGCATGAAAGCGGGCTGGACCTTGCGAATGACATCAACCAGTCGCTCCTTGGCGGAGCGATCCATCTCCAGTGGATAGTCACCGAGATCGAAGAACTGGATATCGTGGACATCGAGCGCGCGGGCGGCGTTCTCGGCTTCTATCCGGCGGGCCTCCTTTACCTTCTCCAGCGTCATACCCTCGTTCTTCCAGAGCTTGGCGCTTTCGCCGCGCTCGCCATAGGAAAGGCAGACGATGGTGACATCATAGCCGCGTTGCTGATGCAGCGCGATGGCGCCGCCGCAGCGCCAGACAAAGTCGGCGGAATGGGCGCTGATGACCAGCGCTGTCTTGTCAGCCATAGGAAAACTCCTTGCAAAGTGTCTTTGTCTTCATCACATCAGGCTCGGCAGCAGCAGCGAAATCTGGGGAAAGGCGATCAGCAGGGCGACGACAACGACCTCGCAGGCGAGAAACCAGCCGATGCCGCGAAACACTGTCGTCAGCGGTATGGCATCGCCCGCCACCTGCTTGACCACGAAGGCGTTGATGCCAACCGGCGGCGTCAGCACGCCGATTTCAAGAAATTTCACCACCAGCACACCCATCCAGATCAGGTCGAAACCAGCGGTGTGGAAAATCGGCAGGAAGATCGGCAGCGTCAGCAGCATCAGGCCGATAGCATCCAGGAACATGCCGAGCAGGATGTAGATTAACGCGATCGCGATGATCAGCTTGATGCCGGTGATGTCGTGGGTGGTAACGAGGTCCGAGAGATAGCGCGGCACGCCCGAAAGCGCGAGAAAGCGTGTCAGCAGGATCGCGGCGATTGCGATGATGAAGATAGCACCTGTGGTGCGCACCGCATCGGTAATGCTGTCGCGCAGCACCCGCCAGTTCATCCGGCCCTGCACCGTGGCGATGACGATAGCGACGAACGCGCCGAACGCACCCGCCTCGGTCGGCGTCACCACGCCGCCATAGATGCCGCCTATGATCGCGAAGATCAGCACCGGGATCGGCCAGACGCGCGCGAGTTCGCGCCATTTTTCGTTTTTGTCGATGGCCTTGGGCGCCGGCGGGGCAAGCGACGGGTTGAGCTTGCAGCGGATGATGATCATGCCCGCATAAGCGACGGCCGTCAGCAGGCCCGGCAGCAGGCCGGCAATCAGCAGCGCGCCGATCGGTTCCTCGGAAAACCAGCCATAGAGGATGAACAGGATGCTCGGCGGGATAAGCGCGCCCAGCGTTCCCGCAGCCGCGACCGTGCCAGCGGCAAGCGATTTGTCATAGCCGCGGTCGAGCATTTCCGGGATCGCGATCCGGCCCATGGCTGCGGCGGTTGCGACGCTGGAACCGCACATCGCCGCAAAACCGGCGGAGGCGAAATTGGTGGCGACCGCAAGCCCGCCCGGCATCCAGTTCATCCACACCCGCGCCGCCGAATAAAGTACGCCGGTAATGCCGGTGCGATAGGTGATGGCCCCGAGCAGCAGAAACATCGGCACGGCGGAAAGCGACCAGTTGGCGGCGAAATCATATGTCAGCGTGCCGAGCGCGCCGAAGGCCGCGGTCGACCCCCGGATCATCCAGATGCCGACCAGTGACACCAGGCCGAGAGCGGCCGCGATCGGTACGCGCAACGCCAGCAGAATGACCACGACACCGAGACCGGAAAAGCCGATGGCAAGCGAACTCATCGGATCGCTCCCTTGAAAGCAGACGACATCAGAGTTCCTCCTGATGGGTTTCCGGGGCAACCGGGGCCTTGCCGGTGGCGTCCTTCAGATAAAGCCACGCATGCAGCAGGCACATCGCCGTCAAAAGGCCGCAGCCGAGCGGGGGAAACCAGCGCGTCGGCCAGACAGGGATGGTGTAATAGACGGCGTCGATCATCTCCCCCGCCTCCGTACGATCGATTGCCTCGACCGTCGTCATCCAGGTGACGCAGAGCGCGAAAACGGCGAGCATCAGACAGCCGAAGGCATCGAGCACCAACGTCGGACGCGGCCCCAGCCGGGCCGTGAACAGTTCGACGAACAGATGGCCGCGCGATTTCTCGATCGCCGCAAGCGGCAGGAAGATCGCCGCCACCATGTAATAATTCGAGACGATCTCAAGCGTGCCGACGATCGGCATCCTGAAGAAGTATTTCAGCAGGACGTCGGCTGCGACATGCAGCATCATCATGAGCACCGTGGCTCCCGCGACCACTGCAAAGGCGCGGGAGAGCATGGTGAGCACGGCGTTGACGGGGCCTTCTCTTGTCCTGTGGGTCATCGCTCAGAGCTTCGCGTAGATTTCCTGGCGCAGCGCCTCGGCATAACCTTCCTGGGTACTGCCGGGACCGGCGACGATGCCTTCCCACTTGTCGAGCAGTTCGCCGTAATGTTTGAACAGCGCCGGCGTTTCGGTGATGCCGGCCTCCTCGCCCTTGGCGACGATCCGCTCGATCTCGGCTGCGCGGAATTCCTCAAGCGTTGCCAGCATGTCGTCGCCCATAGGATAAGCCTCGGCGCCATCGGCGATTGCCGCCTCCAGCGCGCTTTCGCTGCCCGCGATATAGTTGAAAGTGATGGCGGCAAGCGTTTCCGGCGTCTCGTCGATCATCACCTGCTGCTGTTCCTCGCTCATCGCCTCCCAGGCATTGGTGTTGACGGCGAGATGAAGCAGGCCGCCGATCGCCCCGAGCGGCGTGGTGATCAGATTGTCGGCGACTTCCTTAAGATTGTTGGTTTCCAGCCAGTCGAACGGGGCGGCGGCGCATTCCACCTGACCGCGCTGCAGGCCCTCATAGACCTCGTCACTCTTCAGGTTGACCGGCACCATGCCGAATTCCTTGGCAATCAGGGCCAGTGAACCGACGGCGCGTACCCGCTTGCCCTTGGCATCCGTGAGCGATTTCATCGGCTGGTTGCACAGAAGCTGGAAGCTCGGCACCGCGAAACTCATGATCGGAACGGCGTTGACCTTGAGCAGTTCAGCCGTGCAGCCGGGGCAATCGAGATTGACGATCTCGTTCATGGCGCCGACGAGGACGCGCGGGTCTGCGATCATCAGTTCGGAAAGCAGGGCTTCGACCTGAAGCTGCGACGGCTCATAGACCGGGTTCAGCATGCCCGCATCGGAAAGCCCGTCACGCAGGATGCCGAGCAGCGCATTGCCGCCGCCAAGCGCGCCGCCGACGAACATCTTGAAATCAAGCGCGCCGTCGGTATCGGCCTTGACCCGCTCGAAATAGGTTTCCATCGCGGCGTTGACCGGATGTTGCGGCGGCAGATGGTTGTCATAGGTCAGTTCGCGCGCATCAGAGGCGGCAACCGACAGTGTCAGCATCGAGGCCGCGAGGGCCAGTCTGGTCATCATTTTCATTGTCATCCTCCCAGTTTTGAAATTTGTCTGCGCTCAGACCGGATCGAAGCCGTAAAGCTGACGCGCATTGTCGCGCACGATCTGCGTGCGCATCGTCTCATCAGGTATCCATTCGGCCAGAAGATCGACCAGCAGGCCATCATCCGGCATGGTGCGGCCATTCATGTTGACATGCGGCCAGTCCGTTCCCCAGACCATGCGTTCGGGCGCGAAATCGACGAGTTTTCTCGCAAGCGGTGTAACGCTTGGATATGGCGGCTCTTCCTGGGTACAGCGCATCGGACCCGAAAGCTTCACCCAGACCCGACCGGTATCCAGCATCTCCAGTACCCGACGGAAAGCCGGCTGCTCGATGCCGCCCGCAGCAGGCACATTGGCGAAATGATCGAGCACGATTGCCGCGTTCGGCAACGCCAGAAGCTGATCGGAAACATGCAGGATCTCGTCGCCATGCGGATAGAACTGCACATGCCAGCCAAGTTCATGGGCTATCGCCGCCATGCGCGGCGATATCTGCGGCAGGCCGCCGCCATGGGAAGGGCCGACGAAACGCAGACCGCGGACGCCAAGCCTGTCGAGTTCGGCCATCTCATCCATCGTCGTGGTCTCGGCCAGCAACGCGATGCCGCGGAAACGTTCAGGAAACCGGGAAAGCACATCCTTCAGGTGGCGCATATCCGTGCCGTAGCCGCCGCCGGAAACCAGCACGGCCTTCTCGAGCCCCAGCGTTTGCTGCACAGCAATATAAGTTTCGGGCAACATGTCGTCCGAGACGTAGCGGCTGGTCGCGGAAAAGCTGTACTGTTCCGCCGGGCCGAAAAGATGCATGTGGCTGTCAACGGCGCCGGCCGGAAGCTTCAGCGCCGGCACGCTCGGATTGGACACCGGCGGCTGGTTTCTGGGCTTTTCCACCATCATATTGCGTTGCTCGTTCATGCTGGACACCTCCTCCGGCTCCTTTCGGATCGGCCTTGTGATAGACCGTGAAAATGTCTCCGTCCAAGTAATTGTCATAGCTGTTTGATAAGTTTATTCTACTGGTCTGTATTTTCTATCATTCTGAAGGAGCCGTGGCCTCATGTATCCCCGCGTCAACCTGCGCCATCTGCGCCTGCTCGATGCGATCGCCCGCAACGGAACGCTTCACGCAACCGCTCAGCAGATCGGCTTGACGCAGCCCGCCGTAAGCCAGGGTATCGGACGACTGGAGTCGATCTACGGCGCAAAACTGTTCGACAGGGGGCGCAACGGCGCGCGGCTGACGGAAGAAGGCGAACTGGTGCTCGCCCGCGTGCGCCGGCTGATGGCCTTCATCACCCGGATGCGGCGGCGGGTGAACGGCGCGCGGCGCGGACGGCCGCCGGTGCAGTTGCAGCATCTCATTACGGCTTCGCAGCTTGAAATTCTGCTCGCGGTCGAGACCCATCGCGGCTTCGCCGCCGCGGCCCGCGAACTGGGTGTGGCGGAGCCGACCGTGCATCACGGCGCGCGCGCGGTCGAGCGGATCGTCGACCACACGCTGTTCCGCAGCGTCGGCAGCGGTATCGAGATCACCCCGATCGGGCGCGACCTGGCGCGGCTCGCTGGCCTCGCCCTCAGGGAAATCGAGGGGTCGTTCGAGGATATCGACGCCCTGCGCGGCCGGCGCGGCGGGCGGCTGGCGATCGGATCGCTGCCACTTGCCCGCACCGACCTGCTGCCGACCGCGATCACCGAATTGCACGCGGTCTATCCCAATGCGATCATCGAGATTGCTGAAGGAAGCTATGAGCATCTGCTGGAAAGACTACGCCGAGGCGACATCGATGCCATTATCGGCGCACTCCGAGAGCAAACCGGTGGCGACATTGAGGAACGCAAACTGATGGAAGACAGCCTTTCGGTGATCGCCCGATGCGGCCATCCGCTCGCCGCCCGCAACACGCTCGATCGCGCCGCTCTCCTTGCCTATCCCTGGGTCGTTTCCCGCAAGGGCACGCCGACGCGCAAACATTTCAACGCGTTGTTCGAAAACGCCATGCCTGAGAGCGGCCTGATCGAGTGTTCGTCGTTGGTCATCCTTCGGGCTTTGCTGATCAAATCGGACAGCCTGACATTGCTTTCGCGCCAACAGATCAAATATGAGGAGAGCCTCGGAATGCTGACGGCCCTACCAATGGCGCTGCCCGAAACCACCCGCTCCATCGGGGTGACGACCCGGCGCAACTGGAAGCCAACGGCGCTTCAGTCACGGTTTTTGGATATTCTTGACGATTTGGTGGCCGGCGAACTGCAACCGGTTGGAGGATTACCGAAATGACAATGCTCTTCCCTAGGGGTAGAAAAGTGACTGATGGAACTCAATAGTTGGTGTCAGGGCAGACCTTATTGCATATTCGTCGCCGAAAATTAAGCGCCTTGCGGGAAATGAATATGGAGAGGCGAATGAGCATTTTGAGGCTGGGTTCTGGGGCGGCGGCAAAGGGGCCGACGAACGAACCCGCTCCGCGGGAAGGCGCGTGGGGTTAGGAAACGGCGAGCACGCCGACGTTGAGGTTTAATTGAGCAAAGTTCTGTTCGGGTGAACCATCCGGTTTCCTTCAACAAAAGGAATCGAATGATGACCCGGATATTCCCCGATACTTCCGTCAGCACGCTGCGCCAGCGTCTGATCGATGACATGAACATGCCCCATTTCTCTTCGGCGACGCAGCGCAACTACATCCGCGACATTGGGCGTTTCACGACGTTTCTGGGACGATCGCCCGACACGGCGACGGCGGAGGAATTGCGGCGCTTCCAGAACGAGCAGCACGAAGCCGGCGTTCCTGTGCCGACCATGAACAGCATCGTCTCGGCCCTGCGTTTCTTCTTCACCCACACGCTTGACCGGCCCGATCTGGCACGCAGGCTGGTCCGTGTGAACCAGCCCCGCAATCTGCCGGTCGTCCTGAGCCGCGACGAGGTCGCTCGCTTGCTGGAGGCAACAACCTGCCTCAAGCATCAGGCTGCTCTGGCGGTTGCCTATGGCGCGGGGTTGCGCGTATCTGAAGTCGCACATCTCAAGGTGCGCGATATCGACAGCGAACGCATGCTGCTGCGGGTGGAGCGCGGCAAGGGTGGACGCTATCGCAACGCGATGCTGTCCGCCGACCTGCTTCGTCTTCTGCGCCAGTGGTGGGTCGCCGGACGCCAACAGGGCGTGATGCATCGTGACGGGTGGCTGTTTCCAGGGCAACATTCCATGAACCCGATCAGTACCCGACAGCTCCATCGCATCGTCGTCGAAGCCGCCCGGGTTGCAGATATCCCCAAACGGGTCGGCCCACACACATTACGCCACAGCTTCGCCACCCACCTTCTGGAGGATGGCACCGACATCCGGATCATCCAGGTCTTGCTTGGACATGCCAAGCTGAACAATACGGCACTCTACACAAAGGTGGCGACCCGAACGGTTCACGCCGTGATCAGCCCGCTCGACAGGCTCGGCATCTTCAGAACGGAAGAGATATCGCCCGACGGCTGAACCGATGCGCACCTCAATCGAGGTCGCCGACATCTTCCGCTCCGCCGGACCCGCCTACCGGGCAGCGCATCAAGGACATCTCAACCTGGCCCACCTCAAGGTGATGTCGGCGATCGAGCATTGCCGCACGGTCGCGTTGGGCGGTCATGTCGAGGCCTGCGAGGATTGCGGAGAGTGGCGCATCGCTTATAACTCCTGTCGCAACCGGCACTGCCCGAAATGCCAGAGTGCCGCCGCGCGCGCCTGGCTTGCCAGACGTGAGGCCGACCTCCTGCCGGTGGGATATTTCCACGTCGTCTTCACGCTGCCCAACGAGGTTGCCGACATCGCCTTCCACAACAAGGCGCTCGTCTACGACCTTCTGTTCAAGACCGCATCACAAACCATGCTGACGATCGCCGCCGATCCGAAGCATCTCGGCGCGCGCATCGGCATCACCGCCGTGCTCCACACATGGGGTTCGGCCATGATGCATCATCCCCATGTTCACATGATCGTGCCGGGCGGCGGCATCGCCCTTGATGGAAGCCGTTGGATATCATCACGCCCGGCGTTCCTCCTGCCGGTGCGCGTGCTCGGCAAGCTGTTCCGCCGCCTGTTCCTCACGCGACTGCTTCAGCTCCGTGACGCCGGCAAACTTACCTTCTTCGGCTCAGTGGCACATCTGGCCGATCGCCGGGCATTTGTGCGGCACCTGTCGCCAGTCCGCAAGAAACGCTGGGTCGTTTACGCCAAGTCGCCCTTCGCCGGCCCGGAGGCGGTTCTGGCCTATCTGTCGCTTTACACGCACCGGGTGGCGATCTCGAATAGCCGCCTCGTCTCTTTCGACGAGACCGGCGTCACCTTCCGCTACAAGGACTATCGCCGCGACGGTGCGGACCGGCAGCAGATCATGACGCTTGCCACGACTGAGTTCATCCGCCGCTTCCTGATCCATCTTCTGCCGAAGGGCTTCCACCGCATTCGCCATTACGGTTTGCTCGCCGGCGGCTCCCGCAAGACCTGTATCGCACGCGCCCGCGAACTCCTGAACGCTGTCCAGCCGCCTGATCACGACGCAGCCGATGCGCCGGTCGACTTCCGGCCCCCATGCCCCTGCTGCGGAGGGCGCATGATCGTCATCGAGGTGTTCGAGCGCTGGCGCCAGCCACGCGGGCCACCGGAAACGGCAGCAACCAACCGGGAGAATGCGTCATGACCCGGCATGGCATAGCCACAAATCTTGCCCGGGATACTCCGCCCGAGGCAGTGCTCCCGTGCGCTTCCATCACCATGACCGAGGCCGACCAGGTCGTCCACCGGCATATGTTTCCCCCACACTGCAGCTCAAAAACACGCCGAAACGGCCGGGCCGCAACAGGTACGGCGCGAAAAATGCCCATCCACGTCAGTTCAGGGACGGGCTCAAAGTCGAAATCCCCATAGTCCAGCCTTCGCCGCCCGCGGGTTCCTTCCTCGGCGACTTTCGTACGCCTGACGGCATCCGAAACTCTTCACGACTTACCGATTGTCAGCTTTGGGGTGCTTCAAGCGAGAAGCGGACGTATCGCCCAATAGCGTCGAGGGCGGTAACTACGCCCCAAACCAGAGATCAGAACATGACTACCATCGTGCCTAACGACGACCGAAGGCAACCCTCCCAATGTAGTTTTCGGTGCTGCCGCTCTCGCTATGTTGCGTAGAGCAGGGCCGAGATATAAATTCGACACTGTTTTCTTCCGCAGATAGATTCGGAAGGACGCATTCAGGGGAATACCCCATTCCTGACCCTACTTGCGAGCCTGACTTATAACGGGCCGTGAGCCACGATTTTCAATGGATAGCTTACGATGCGCCGTGACGTCTCCCGAGATTGATGTGTAAATGTCCATAATTGCAGTAGATTAATGCGTTTTTCCTTTCTGTTCGGCACTGTGTTTCGCTAGTATCTCCCTTGAGGAGAAAGCAGTCTTTGGTCGATATCAAGCGTCCATCGAGAAAGTCGTTTGATCACGTGGATACCCACGTGGTGTTCGTCCATGGGCTTGAAGGTGACATAGAAGGCACTTGGACTTCCGGCGAAGGTTCCAATGCTGAATTCTGGCTTCAATGGCTCGAAGAGGACGTGCCTAATGTTGCCGTCTGGAGCGTTGGCTATCTTGCATCGCGTTTCAAGTGGAACGGCGGAATTGCCATGGCACCTGAGGACCGGGCGGAACAAATACTTCAACGTTTACTTGCAGAACCTGGACTCGCGAATGGCACTATCATTCTCGTTGGTCACAGTATGGGCGGCGTTATCATAAAGGAGATGCTGCGTCTTGCCGAGACACAGGCGGCTACGGATCAGGGCGTGGCCAGTTTCGAGCGTCGCGTCCGGAAGGCGGCGTTTATAGCTACACCCCATCAGGGGTCTTGGATGTCGTCTGTTGCAAGCAATCTGGGATTCTTTTTCAGACCTAGCGCGGCAACTGCGGCACTTGGTCGGAACAACCGACACCTGGCGGCCCTCAATACGTGGTTCAGGAATTACGCGACCGGCGCCAGGCTCGCCGTTGTCGGGTTCGGCGAAACGCTGCGAACGCGCCTGGGTCAGGTGGTCCTCCCTGACAGCTCCGATCTAGTGGATTGATCGGATCAAAGGAGTCCGTTGGTTGATTCCCAACCGCTTTGAGATGTGCGAGTCTGCGGCATGCGCAGCAACATTTCCTTTACGGTATCTCCCGACGACCGGCAGCGATTGAGCGCCATCGTCGCGGCCCCGAACAGCCCACAGAAGCACGTCTGGCGGGCACGTATCATCCTTCTGAGCGACGATGGTCTGGGCACCTCGGCGATCATGGCCGAGACCGGCAAGTCGAAAACCTGTGTGTGGCGCTGGCAGGAGCGGTTCATGCATGAGGGCGTCGACGGCCTGCTTCATGACCGGTCCCGGCCACCCGGCAAGGCGCCGGTCCCGCCGGAGCGTGTTGCCGAGATCGTCCGCTTGACGCAGGAACCGCCGCCGCACGAGGCAACACACTGGACGCTGCGCGCCATGGCCAGGGTCGCCGGCATCGCGGCCTCGACGGTTCAGGCGATCTGGAAGGCTCACGGTCTCAGCCCGCATCGCTGGAGGCAGTTCAAACTCTCCAACGATCCAGCCTTCGCCGAAAAGCTCACCGACATCGTTGGTCTTTATGTCGACCCGCCGGCCCATGCCGTGGTGCTGTCGGTTGACGAGAAATCACAGATACAGGCTCTCGACAGAACCCAGCCCGGACTGCCGATGAAGAAGGGCCGTGCCGGCACCATGACCCACGATTACAAGCGCCACGGCACCACCACTCTGTTTGCCGCGCTCAACGTGCTGGATGGCACGGTCATCGGCCAGAACATGCAGCGCCACCGCCATCAGGAGTTCATCCGCTTCCTCAACCGCATCGAGCGCGAGGTGCCGCAAGACAAGGCCATCCACGTCATCCTCGACAATTACGCCGTACACAAAAAGGACAAGGTCCGCGCCTGGCTCGCCCGCCATCCGCGCTGGACCTTCCACTTCACCCCGACATCCTGCTCCTGGCTCAACGCCGTCGAGGGCTTCTTCGCCAAACTCACACGGCGAAGGCTCAAATACGGGGTCTTCCATTCCGTCGTCGATCTGCAGGCCGCAATCAACCGTTTCGTGCGCGAATACAATGCTGACTGTCCCAAGCCATTTGTCTGGAAAGCCGATCCCGAGGACATCATCACCGCACGAAACCGAGGGTTCCAAACGTTGGAATCAAACCACTAGGACTGCCTTCACCAGCAAGGTTTACACTTCTGGATGAGGATCATTCCAGCATTTCCAGGCCCGCGACGCGTGCCAAAGACATCTATGTTCTACTCAAGGCGTTCGTTCTGGAAGCCATCGGTAGCGAACATCCGCGGGCGGTGCAGGCGCAACAGCTGCAAAGTGTTTCCGACGGGGTGCAGGAGCTTCTGCGTCGTGGTGGTGGCCGACCGGTACGCGGGGTGGTCAATCCGATCATCGACCGCAGTGCCGCTGACCGCGTTCTGCGCATGCGGCGATCGCGCTACTTCGTCGGCGCCGATCCGAAAGCTGATGCCCGCCAGATCTCTCGTGATATCCTCGTAGGTGAATTGCTGGATGCTTCGAGCGCAACAAAGTCCAATGCGCTGGCATGGTGTGCACGGTTTCTTTCATCTGACGATCCGGCTGACGCCGAGAGGCTGGTGGAAGAAGCACGCCGTCTCGGGACCGGCGATGAGATTAGAATTGCGTCTGCCTTCATTACAGCCGCGCGCGGTGACAAACAGGGCGCGCTGGACTCCATATCTTCGATCAGCGCACCACTCGGTCAGACGGCCACACTCATGATAGGAGTCAATGGTCTCTCTTCGCAGGATGCCGTGGAATGGATTAACGGTAGCGGTGCCGCGTTTGAAGACCTTGATGGTGATGGCAAGTTTATTGCCATGGCACGCCTGATTGCCGACTGCGCAGTCGATAAGGCACTCGACGCGGCATCACGCGTTACGCTCACTGACGCGGAATATTGTCCAACCCTCCATCACTCGATTGGTATGTCACATCTGCTGGCGGCTGTTCCGCCTGAGATGCAGGAGGTACTAGTCGAGCATACGCCATTTGACTGGGCACATTTCCCCTTGCAGGAGGACCCTGCGTCGCTGGAACACCTGCGCAGTGCGCGTGAAAGTTTTGCGGCGGCTGCTCTTGCTGCGGCACAGCTTCGCTGCGACGCAGCGCGCCAGAGTGCAGACGACTTTGCGCTGTGGCTCGCGCTACGTGACCCAGCGGAAGTGGTAGCCGCACGTGAGCGGCTTGTTCGCAGCATGGCGGACCCACGTGACATGGTCCACCGTGTGCCCATGGCAATGCAGTTTGGTCTGCAACTGGACCGCGCGGCGGTGGATCAGGCGATCACTACCGTTGAGGCGAAAGGTGGACCAGATCGGCACGATGCACTGATGGCGCGATTCGTTCTCACAATCGATGACGATGATCCAGCGGCGCTTGCACAGTTTATCGGCGCCAACCGGGACAGGCTTTCACTGCTTATGGGCGCGACAGCGGTCTCATCGTTCGAGATTAGGGCGCTTGCTGAAGATGACCGGCAGCCGGAAGCTCAGGCGAAGCTGACTGAGCTGCGCGCAAGCGGTACCGCGACAAAGGAAGATCTTCAAAAGCTTGATGGCGCTCTCGCAGACGTTCGCGGCGAAGACACGATTTCTGCAATTGAAGAACGTTTCCGAACGACCGTAGCGCTTGATGATCTGATCGTTCTTGTCGGTCGTCTTCAGGAGCGTGAAGACTGGGTTCGCCTAGTTCCCTATGCAAGACAGCTGTTTGATCGTCTTAATAACCTGCAAAGCGCGTCCGCATATGCCCGCGCCGCTCACGAGAGCAACGACTGGTTGGCGGTAGTCGCCTTTCTTGAGGACAAACGTGACTTTCTGGATAGGTCTGACAATCTGCGTCAGATCTATGCATGGTCACTGTTCCGTCTGGGTGAGGTAATGCGCTCAAGGGATGCGCTGGCGCCGCTGCTTGCCAAACGGAACAACCCGAACGATCACGCCCTACAGATCAATGTGGCGATTACCTCTGGTGACTGGGGTTCACTGGCGAGCCTGGTCGAGAAGGTATGGAATGACAGGGCTGATCGTTCCGCTACAGATCTCCTGCAGGCGGGTCAGATCGGAGCGATCATCGGCTCTCTCAGGACACAAGCCTTGATCCACGAAGCTGTCGCGAAGAGTCCATCTGACGCTGCCGTTCTCGTAACCGCGTACCACACTGCAGTTTCGGGCGGATGGGAGGACAATGAGGCGGCCAATAACTGGCTGAGATCGGCGATGGAGGCATCGGACGGGCAGGAGGGTGCTCCACTGCAGCGCATGTCCTTCGACGATCTGATGAACATGCGTCCGGACTGGGAGCGCTTTGAAAGCGAAACCTGGGATCAACTTTCGAAGGGCCAGATGCCACTGTTCGTTGCAGCGATGAGGCTGAACCGAACGACGATCAGCATGCTGCTCACCTCGGCCCTCGCCAACCTGGACGAGGCCGATCCTCGAAAACGCGGCCTGCTGCTGACATTCAGCGGAAGAGCTGCCGCGTCCATCGCTCCAAGTCCGGCCCCTGGCAGCATCGTAACTCAGGCTGCTCCACGAAACGCAGCTGATCAGACAACGATAGCCCTCGAAGCATCATCACTACTCGTTCTGTCATTCATTGACCGACTCGGCCTCGTGATTGAGAGGTTCCGGCAGATTGTCATTCCGCATTCCACGTTGCGCTGGTTGATCGGCGAACGTCAGCGAACCGAATTCCATCAGCCATCTCAGGTGAGAAGTGCTCACGAACTTCGGGACCTGCTTTCGCAGGACGCCTACTTCATTGTCGATGCCATCCGTCGTCCTGATTCCAATCTCACGGATGACGTCGGAGAAGAGCTGGCGATACTGCTGGAGACCGCACGCATCCTCGACGAGGAAGCAATCGAGAAGGTTGTTGTAAGGCCGGGGCCGGTACATAGGCCGGCGTCCCTGATGAAGGAAAATGCAGACCTTTCGGAATTCAGCGACGTGCTTTGCGGATGCGGCGATGTCATCACTGCGCTTCTGGCACAGGGGCAGTTGACGGATGAAGAGGCTAAGAGGGCGAGGGACTATCTCGATCTTCACGAAGTTCCGTGGGAGCAGACGCCTCCAATACGCACTGGTGCTACGCTCCTGCTTGACGATCTGGCTATTTCAACCCTTCAGCACCTGTGTCTGATCGGAAGTCTCGGGGGTGCCGGCTTCAGGATCGGCATCCCTCGCGGTCATGTGGAACGCGTCGACGCGCTGATCCGCCACCAAGCCTACGCCAACGGAACAATCGAACACATTGAGCGCATACGGACCGCGCTGGCTGATGGCATCGCATCGGGAAAGGTCAGGGTGGGGCCGGAAGCCGCTGACGAAGATGAAGAAATCGCACGTGTGGCGCAGCACCCGACTGCCGGCGTCTTCGGGCTGGCCCCGATGGTTGATCTCATCATTGTTGACGATCGGGCTCTGAACCAGTTCGCCAACGTGAATGCGGATGGCAACGTCATCTCTGTCGGCTGCACGCTTGACCTTCTGGGGATGCTTGAACGCAGCACGGCTATCAGCGCGCCGGAACGCACTGAAGCCGAGACCAGACTCCGGCGCGCGGGCTTCCAGATGATGCCGCTTCGCCTGGACGAGCTGGTTCGCCTCGTAAATGCGGCCCCCATCCAGAACGGCGAAATCCAGGAAACTGCCCACCTAAAGTCGATCAGGGAAAGCATAGAGCGCCTGAGAATGACTGATACGCTGCAGCTTCCTCCCGACCAGCCGTGGTTTGACAGTCTGCTCATGACGGTGCGTGAGGGCGTCCGGGCCCAGTGGAACGATGAGATTGATGATGCAACCGCACGGGCACGGTCGGATTGGCTTCTGGGTCTGCTGCACATGCAGGGGTGGTCGCACAGGTTCGATGCTGCCAATGATCGTGGCGCAATCATCAACCGGTACCGGTTGATGTCCTGGCTCATCATGTCGGTACCGCTGACCAACATCGGTGAATCCATGCGACGTTATTCGGCATGGCTGGAGAGCACGTTGATTGAGCAGATGCGCTCGTTTGATCCCGCATCACTCGAAGCCCTGGTTGAACAGGTCAGAAACTACATCGAGGCATTTGCTGAACAGCTTGACCAGAGGACGGGCGATGACGATTGAGGAGCGTAAGGCCATCGTCCGTGAGCTTCTGGGTTACTTCCCGGAAACGGTCGTTGACCGTCTCACTCTTGATCGCGCATTCCGCAGGCGCAATGACTTCCGTACGGTAGCGACCATCAATTTTACAAGCGTCGATGCGCCGTTCCCGAGGAACGAACTTATGCGGGCCGTTGGTCGGGTCTTCCGTGCGGGATCTGCCCCGGAGAACATCACTGATGATACTGGCGGTATCTGGCAACTGGCATTCGATGCCGAAGCGGGTGAACCCTTCCTGACGAAAGGCGATCAGCGCGTGCCGCTGGGAGGCCTGTGGTACGTGGCGGCAGATGATACGACGCGTCGCTCTATGCTTGAGCAGTTGTTCAGTGAGAATCGTGCTGTAGGTGCCGATCTGGACCGCTGGCGGGAGCTTCTGACGGAAGGCCCTATTGATTTCGAGGAAATCGAGGCTTTCCATGAGGATGTCGCGCGCACGCCAACACAAGTCGTTCTCGGCATACGCACCGGTATGGCAGAGGGGAGTTCGACGCAGGAGTCTCTCACACCAAAAGGACTACACTACTACGAGCGCCTCGTAGGGGCCCACGGGACCGCGACTACCTTGACATCCTTTTCGGAGGGGCCCGCGCGGGATCATGTCACTTCATTGCTCGCGTGGAATGCGGAAGAGGGGCTTCGTCAGGCGCTGCTCTCAGGATCGCAGTCCAGTCTGACGCCAGCGCTGCCGGATGGCTTTGATGTCACCGTATTGGAGCGCGTAATTGCCTGGGTGGCCGCGCGTGGGGACCGTATCTCCCAGACGTCGGCGTTTGAGCTTGGCGTCAGGCACCTCAGGGATCGGCCTGAACTAATGCCATTTCTCGTCTCGATCGCTACGCAGATCAGGGATGATGATCCTGAAGATGAAAACGGCCGTCTCCTTCTGTTGTCCAATCTCTTCATATTTGTGGATGGGTCACTAGCGCACCTTGGACATCTCAGGAACGTTCCTCCCTTCTGGCGTCGCATCGCAGCGACTGCACAGGCGTCCATGATCGAAAGGGAGTACGTGCGCGGAGGGATTTCGCCGGCCAGCTCTACCAGGTGGATGAATGGCGGTCGCGGGACACCGTTCTACCTTCAAAACTCGATTGACGGGCGCCTGGAGCCGCGCTGGCTGCCTGATTTCGCGACACCGCATCAGTGGAAACAGGAACTTGCCAGCAGGCTCGTTGGGACAGCTGTCCTGCATTCTGATGTGATCGAGGGTACACCTCTCGCGCCTCTCGTCCTGTTAGATGGTGAGGGCAGTCTTCGCGCCCAGTTCGAGTTTCCGTTCACTTATCTGCCAGGGCCCGTTGAGGGCGGCCTTGACCGGATGGTTGAAGCACCGCCCGAGTTCGAGGCATTGGTTCGCGAGAGCGTTTCGGTTGATGTGACCAATCCTGAATCTTTCAACGCCCTGGTCAATACCTGCCTTGTTTTCCGCACACCACCAGAACTTGCTCAGGAGGCAGCGGAGGCAATCAAGGCTGCAAAGTACCGCATCCGTGATAACGCGCGCACCGGCCAGAATTTCGCGATGCTGAGCGGGCTTGCGATGGTTGCTGCCGTGACACGCAGTCAGGATCTGGCGCGCGAAGTCCGTGTGCTCAATCGTGTTGCACTGAGGCGGGTCAATAGTGATCTGGATATCATCCAGTCATTCCGGATCGGCATGATCGCAGCGAACGCGTTCTCTGATCTCAACGAGTGGCGCAAGTTTGTTGGAGACTGGGTAACCGAACTTGCCTTTAGCGATATGGGTCGGCCGACTGCATCGCAGTTGCATGGGCTTGTCGAAGTGCTGTGCGATCTGGAGCCAGCTTTGTGGGCAACGCTTTCAAAGGCCGACGCTGCACTTACATCCTATATCAGTTCAGTTCAGCCGGCGTGATCAAACTGCGGCTTACGTCATGCCCGTGTAAAGCGCGGCGAGTGTGCCGAACTTCATGCCGATAGGTTGGCAGGTGATGTCTGCTTCGGGGAACGCGCGAAGGTTCGTTGAACGACCGGAAGGGGGGCGCATTCCCGTCCGTCTCGTTTGGGCCGATAGCGGCCATTAAAAGAGCCGCTCCCCGGTCCGCCAAATAGGATTGCGTCGCTCGCGGGCCGCGCGTTTACGTGCCACAGAAGGTTCGGTAGGCCGCCTCGGGCACCGGCGGAAGGCCGGCATAATCGGTGAACTCCGCCTGATCCTCGAAAGGCGTGGCCAGTGCTTCGTTCAAGCGTTCGAAGGGGGCCAGGTCCCCGGCCATCGCGGCGGCAAGCGCTTTCTCGACGAGGTGGTTGCGCGGAATGATCGCCGGGTTCACCGCATCCATCGCAGCGCGACGTTCACCCGGCTCTCTCGGTTCGGCCGCAAGGCGCTGACGCCAGCGAGCCGCCCAGCCGTCATAGGCGGTTGGATCGGCAAAGAGACCGCGAAGCGCCCCGTCGGCCTGCGCGCTTTCCGCTGCTTTGCCGAGATTGCGGAAGGTCACGGTGAAGTCCGCATTCTGCCGTGCCATGTGCCCAAGAAGATCCTCGATCAACGCGGCGTCTTCCGTCCGCGGTGTCTGCAAACCGATCTTCGCGCGAAAACCGTCGAGATAAGCGGTGTTGAATGCGTTCGCAAAGCCGGAAAGGACCTCCTGTGCGGCATCAATGGCTTTGTTTTCGTCTGGATCGAGATGAGGAAGCAGGCATTCTGCCAGACGTAGGAGGTTCCAGTTCGCGATGCGGGGCTGGTTGGCGTAGGCGTAACGCCCGTTCCGGTCGATCGAAGAGAAGACGGTCGCGGGATCGTAAGCGTCGAGGAAGGCACACGGGCCGTAGTCGATCGTTTCCCCGGCGATCGACATATTGTCGGTGTTCATGACGCCGTGAACGAAGCCGATCTGCATCCAGCGTGCGACGAGTTCCGCCTGACGGGCGCAGACGCCCTGGAGAAGAGCGCGGTAGGGATTGGAAGCGCCAGCGGCCTCGGGATAATGCCTGTCAATCACATGGTCGGCGAGTTGGCGAACCGCGGCGTCGTCGCCCCGTGCCGCGAAGAACTGGAACGTGCCGACGCGTATATGGCTGGAGGCGACACGCGTAAGGACCGCGCCCGGCAGGGCCGTTTCCCGGTAGACTGGCTCTCCCGTCGCGACCGCGGCCAGCGCCCGTGTGGTTGGGATGCCGAGCGCGGCCATGGCCTCGCTGACGAGATACTCGCGCAAGACCGGGCCGAGCGCGGCCCGTCCGTCGCCGTTGCGCGAAAAATTGGTGGGGCCAGCCCCCTTCAGTTGAATGTCTCGACGCCGACCCTGTCGGTCGACGACCTCGCCGAGGAGGATGGCGCGCCCATCGCCGAGTTGCGGCACGAAGTTTCCGAATTGATGTCCGGCGTAAGCGGCCGCTATCGGCTCGGCTCCCGCTGGCAGCCGGTTGCCGGCGAAGATTTCAACCCCTTCAGCATTGTCCAACACATCCGCGTCGAGCCCGAGTTCCTCGGCGAGTGGCCGGTTCACCTTCAGGAGATGCGGCGCGGCGACGGGTGACGGCGCGGTAGGCCGGTGGAAGGCGGCACCGAGATGCGCGTAGCTGTTGTCGAAGTCGAAATGTACCGTCATCTTTTCCGCATCGCTTCCGTCGTACCGCTCGGCCGCTGGCTCTCGACCATTCTGTACATAGGTGGCGTTGCCGATGTCGGATTTCCAGGGCAATGCCTGACCACAAACGTCTCTGTCTGACACGTTACATCGGCACGGAAGTAGCAGATCCATCCGACCAGGACAGAATATGCACGCCGAGGATCAAGGCAGTGCCGTCCTTTGGACCAGGGCGAACGAGATCCTCTCGATGATCAGCTGGGCATTGGCAGTTGGCACTATCATGCTGCATGCTCAGTTGCCGTTGGAGGTATAGCCCAAAATTCATGCTGCTTAATCGCCAAGGCTGACGGGCAGTCGCGTATTTTACCCAAAGCCTTCCAGCCCTTCCCCCCTTATAGACACTGCAGCAACCTGCGCGGATCGGCAGCTTTCAGGGAAATCGAAAACCCGCTTGAACGACCGAAATGGAGACACTTTACTGACCGGCTGGAACGGGGCCGTGTCCGGACTGGCGGGTTTGAACTCAGATCATGAGCTAGGCGGCCATTCACGCTTCATGGGCTTGGAACCGTTTTCGACCCGGAACGGTCCTTCGAGCAGTTCACCTCGAAGGACCGCAGTGAAAGATGCACCTATTTCACCGCCGAATTTCCCCCGTCCGCGAATAGCGCGGAACCTGTCACGAAGCTCGATGCTGGCCCCGCCAAAAACAACGCGGCCTGCGCGATTTCTTCTGGTTGGGCTATTCGCTTCATCGCATGGAGACCGGCGGCCCAATCTTTCTGCGATTGATCGCCCGCCATCCCCGTGTCTGTGCCGCCCGGAAGAAGGGCGTTGGCCCGTATATTTTTTACGCCATAGTCCGCCGCGATGCCTTTGACCAAGCCCATCAGTCCTGCTTTTGCGGCGGCGTAGGCACTCATCCCTGGCAAACCGACGCTCGTGCCGACAAAGCTGGAGGTAAAAACAATAGAGCCGCCTCCGCGTTCGAGCATTGCCGGTATCTGATAACGGCTCGCAAAAAATGCACCGTTCAGGTTTGTGGCGATCGTTTGAATCCATTCTTCGGATTCCAGTTCAGCGACCGGTTTTAAGGCACCCACGGTCCCGGCATTGTTGAAGGCGATATCAAGACCTCCAAAAACCTGCACGGCTTCCGCGACCAGTTGTTCATGTGTTTCAGCCGAACTCACATCGCCGGCAACTAAATGCGCGCGTCCGCCTGTTTCTTGGATACGCTTCGCGACGTCCTCCAAAGCCGCTTTCCCACGCGCGTTCAAAACCACGCATGCGCCCTCAGCGGCAAAAAGCAACGCGGCCGAACGGCCGATGCCGGATGACGCGCCGGAGATAATTGCAACTTTATCCTGTAATATTCCCACAAGTGTTCTCCTTAAATTGGAGACTGACGGATATGAAATACTCAGCTACTTCGACACCCGATTCCTGCGGTCAGCTTCAGAAAACCGCCATTCATCTGCATCGCAACAAAAGTTGGCCATCCGCCGCAACCTCGACGTTTGCCGCGTCGCAGCGCATGGCAGATTTCGGGATACGTAACTGGCTGATTGATCGTCCGAATGGTGAAGGGTTTCGGGTGCCGTCAGGCGTACGAAAGCCTCTCATGCAGGAACCCGCAGTCGGCAATTTCCGAGCTATGGGGTTTTGTGTGTTGGAGCTTCGGGCGGGTCTGATCGCGGGGAATTTTCCGGTGATTGCGCGCGTGGTTGCCCGAACCTCCACTGGCAAGGTGGATGATGGCTTCTAAAGCACGAGAAACGCCAGACCAGGCGTCCGTATGGGTATGGCTACCAGGGAGGACGGAGCCCGTTGTCGTCGGGCTGCTTACGCGTGCGGGCGCCCAGTTCGTCTTCAATTACGGCCGTTCCTAACTTGATAGGCCCGATGCGATCTCCCTATACGCGCCGCGGCCAGCCCAGGAAGCGCACGTGCCACGATAAGCATGTCACGTTCTGGGAAAATGCCGCAAGCAGGGATGCTGCGCCGAAAGCGACTGCGCCCACCATCAAAAGTCTGCGACGGCCGATCCGGTCCCCCGGGGGTCCCATGGCGTCCATCGCACCCGCCAGAGCAGTGCCTGTGTCACGGCACCAACGGCTAAACGAGCTTTCGACGAGCTCAGTGCAGCTCTACAAAGTGCGGGTTGTACATGATGCCCAGTATGTTGCCAAAGGGGTCGAGAACTGATGCGGTGACAAAGCCGGATTCGCCCCGCTTCGTGATCGGGTCATGTTCGGTGGCGCCCAGCGCCTTCAAGCGTGACAGAACGCTTTCGATATCATCGACGTGCCAGTACAGTATGGCGCCTCCCGGTCCGGTTTTCGTGCCATCAGGAGCATATTTACTGTCGACGATACCGAATTCATCGGCATCGTCTCCGATACGGAACTCGATATAGGCGGGATGTTCGCGGCTCGGCATCTGGAAATAGGCTTCGATACCGAAAAGTTCAGTGTACCATTCACGCGCGGCAGTCAGGTCGTCGGCAAAGTAGTTGACGGTGGCCATGCCCCGTAGAAAATGTTTGTTGCCCATTGGTTTGCTCCACATGGTTCGTTGTCGATGGAGAGATCATGTCATCAAAGGATCCTGGCGTATTTCAAAAACCCGCAGAGACCTATGATCCGCGTGGCCGCCTCGACCCCACCGGCTTTGATCGGCATGTGCGCTTCCGTACGCGGTTGCCCTGCGAACCCCTCCGCCGGTTCCTGGATCATTTCTGGGTCATTCGATGGGACGTATCGGAAAATGCCTATCATTCGGCCGAGGTCATGCATCGGCCCTATGTTGACGCTTTTCTCTCTCTCGACTGGTCAGGCGTCCAGGGAACCTTTCGGGGCAAGCGCGTTTATGAGGCTCATGGAAGCGGCCGTATAATAGGTGCCCGATTTCTGCCCGGCGCCTTCCGGTCATTCTGGTCGGGTGAACTGACAAACCTGCAGGATCAACAACTCCCCCTATCCGAACTCCTTGACGGCCTGGATCAGACAACCGTGGAGCAGTTGCTTGCAAATGACGACGACGGCGTCATAGATCGCCTTGAAAAACTGCTTTTGCTCAAGAAGCCGGCACCGGACGAGAATATTGCTTTGGTCAATACGATCATTGCGGCGATCGAAGCCGATGACACTCTGTCCTCCGTGTCCGCTGTCGCCGACAGCTTTCGCTATAGCGAGCGCTGGCTGCAGCAACTGTTCCGCACCTATGTCGGCATAGGACTTAAATGGTTCTTGCAGCGTCACAGGTTATTGTTGGCCGCCGAACGCATTCGCGGCAGCGATGCGCCGGACTGGGCCGACATGGCCTACGACCTGGGCTATTCGAGTCAGCAACACTTTATCACCGATTTCCGCAAGGTTCTCGGTGAGACGCCGCTGCAATACTGGGCCACGGTTACGCGGTCGCGAGGAGCGAGTTGAGCGAGATTGCAGGGACGTTCGCCGGCCACTTGCCCCTTTCCACACCGCGACGCACAGCTGCCAGTCCGGCAGGGCGCATGTGGCCAGAGGCGATCAGGCGCCGCACGGTGCGGGCGTTGATCTCACTCCAATTGCTGTTCGGCCTGCGGCGGGAATAGCGCTGGAGGAAACTGCAATCGTCAAATCCCTTGCGCAAACCATCGATCCAACCCCAGCAGAGCGCCATTTCAATCGCCTGCTCGGGTGTGACGGTAGGCAATCGGGATTTCACCTTGTGGATCTTAACCCACACGCTCACTTCGATGTCGTGGTGCGATTCCAGCCAGGAATAAAAACCTCCGGGATCTGTGAACTCCAGCACCTTGGACATGTCGACTTCAAATGTAGCCATTGCGTTTCCTTTCCAGCTATGCGGATACTGGAAAACCTCATCGGTTTGAGTCTTACAAAAATCCGCAGTAGCTGGCGGTACGCCTCACCGGTTCTGGAGCCCAGGTTCATGCTAATCCCCGCCGGTGGCATTGACCTTGGTCCGGGTGCTCCACAAGTGCCTGGAGAAATTCGGTCCGAGGCCAGCAGCCGAACGGCAGCTCGTCATCACGTTCGACCTCGACTCTGCCATCCGGGGAGAGCCTAACGAATGACAAGTTTCGGGCGGCGGCGGAAGTCCCCTGAACGGCGACAATGGCGTCGGATGCTGAACGGCGGGTTTCTGTGGCTTCCTTGCCAGACCGGACAGGCAGCAAACGGCCCCTTTGCTGCCGATCCGGAACCCCCAATTTCCTCGTCATAGACCAGCAGCATTCGATCAATGTCCATTCATGCTCAGGCCACAGGATGTAAATGAGATCCAGAGGCGTGGTGAGCGGGAAATAGGCCTGCTTTCCTTCGGCTCGGGGCTCACAGCAAGCTCATCTGAGTATCCCCTGGCGTCTCTGACTCTTCGCCCAGTGAGGAAAGCGTCACACCGAGCAGGCGAATCCCCTTCTTCACCGGAAAGATCTCAGTCAGCAACGCGGTAGCGGTCTCGCTGATCTCATCTGCGCTTCGCATGTTGTGGCCAACCGACCGGCTCCGCGTGATCTGCTGGAAGTCTGCGTATTTCACCTTCAATGTGACGGTTCGCCCGCTGATCCGTTTGTTCTCCGCATGGCGCCAGACCTTGCTTGCGAGCGGGAGCAACTCGGTCTTCGCCGACGCCAGGTCGAAGATATCGGCAGCAAAGGTATCTTCAGCCCCGATTGATTTGCGCGGCCGATCGGGCTGAACCGGACGCTCGTCGATCCCGCGGGAGATCCGATAATACCATCCGCCCGACTTGCCGAAGTTGTCGCGCAGGAAAGTGAGCGACTTCTCGCGCAAGTCGGCCCCGGTCACGATCCCGAGCCGTTGCATCTTTTCGGCCGTCGCCGGCCCGACGCCATGGAACTTCTTGACCGCCAGCTCTGCGACGAACGCCGGCCCCATCTTCGGCGTGATCACGGCCTGACCGTTCGGCTTGTTGAGATCACTCGCCATCTTCGCGAGGAACTTGCAGTAGGAGATACCGGCAGAGGCATTCAGGCCGGTCACCTCCTTGATGCGGGCACGAATGAGTGATGCGATCTCGGTTGCGAACGCGATCCCTTGCTTGTTTTCCGTGACGTCAAGATAGGCCTCGTCGAGCGAAAGCGGCTCGATCAGATCGGTATGCTCAGTGAATATCTGATGGATCTGCGCCGAGACCGACCGGTAGACGTCGAAACGCGGCTTTACGAACACCAGTTCCGGACAGCGCCGCTTCGCGGTCACTGACGGCAAGGCGGAACGCACGCCAAACGCCCGCGCCTCATAACTCGCAGCCGCAACAACGCCCCGCGCCGCCGATCCGCCGACTGCGACCGGCTTACCCCTCAGCTCGGGATTGTCGCGCTGCTCGACAGAGGCATAGAACGCGTCCATGTCCAGATGGACGATCTTGCGGATGACCGGGGCGGCATCATTCGCGTCGACCTCGTGGTCTCTCGCAGAAACTATCAGTTCGCTCGGCGCGGCCATATCCACCTCACCGCCACATCCCGCGCATCCGCGCTCCGACATCGAGACGGACTTGCCGCGGCCCTGCGTTGTTCTGTTGCCCCGGCTTTACCACCGGCCATGTCCTGTTCTCAAAATGCTGCAACAACATAGCGGGAATGAACCGGGTTCGCGAGGCATAGACATGCCTGTCGCCGGTCGAGGACTGCCCGTGCGTAAAGAAGCGCTGCGGCACGACAAGGTTCAGGCTGTCTCGCGCCCGCGTCATCGCCACGTAAAGCAGGCGTCGTTCTTCCTCGATATCGTCGGTCGTGCCGACACCGAGATCGGAGGGGATGCAGCCGTCGACTGCATTGAGCACAAAGACCGAGCGCCATTCCTGCCCCTTGGCCGAATGGATGGTCGAAAGGATCAGATAGTCCTCGTCGCGCAGCGGCACGCCGGCCTGGCCGGAGGTGGCGTCCGGTGGGTCGAGCGTCAGCTCGGTCAGGAATCGCTCCCGTGACGGATAGCCGGCGGCAATGTCCTCAAGCTGGAGGAGATCGGCGCGGCGCATCTCGAAGTCTTCATGGATGCGTTCCAGATACGGCTCATACCATGCCCGGATCCGGCCGATCTCGGCGGGCCAGCCCATGTTTGATTGGCGAAGGTCCGTGACCAAAGACACAAGACCCGGCCAATCGGCCACCGCACGCGAGGGGGCCGGCAGTGCCGCGAGGGTCCCGACCGGATCGGCGGTTTCCGCAATCGCGTCCAGCGCGTTTTGTGCCGAGGCCGGGCCAACACCGGGCAAGAGCTGCATCAGCCTGAAGCCCGCCACGCGATCGCGCATGTTCTGGGCAAACCGCAGCGCTGCCAGCAGGTCTTTCACATGCGCGGAATCGAGGAACTTCAGACCGCCGAACTTCACGAAGGGAATGTTGCGACGCGTGAGTTCCACCTCCAGCGGCCCGCTGTGATGGCTCGCCCGAAACAGCACGGCCTGATCCTTCAGCCGCATGCCGCCTTCGCGGTTGTCGAGAACCTCGTCGGCAATGAACCGAGCCTGATCGCCTTCGTCGCGAACCGTCACCAGCCGCGGCTTTTCGGTTGAGACACGGTCGGTCCAGAGATCCTTGGTGTAGCGCTCCTGGGCGAGACCGATGACGCCATTGGCAGCCGCGAGGATCGGCTGTGTCGACCGGTAATTGCGGTCGAGCGTGATCACGTCGGCCTTCGGCGAGAATTCATTCGGGAAATCGAGGATGTTGCGAACCGTGGCAGCCCGGAACGAATAGATCGACTGTGCGTCGTCACCAACGACCGTCAGACCCCGCCCTCCGAGCTTGAGCGCCATCAGGATCGAGGATTGCAGGCGGTTGGTGTCCTGATATTCATCGACCAGGACATGATCCCAGCGTCCGCCGATCTCGGCGGCAAGCACCGGATCGCCCATGGTCTGCGCCCAGTAGAGCAGCAGATCATCATAATCGAGGACGTTCTGGACCTGCTTGGCCTCGACATAGGCCGAGAACAATTCCCTCAGTTCCTTTTCCCAGGCCGCACACCATGGAAAGTTCGCTCGCAGGATTTCCGCAAGCGGCGCCTCGGCATTGACGGTGCGCGAATAGATCGAGAGACAAGTGCCCTTCGCCGGAAACCGGTTCTCCGTCTTCGAGAAGCCGAGATCATGCCGGGCGAGGTTCATCAGGTCGGCCGAGTCCTCGCGATCATGAATGGTGAACTGCGGATCGAGACCAAGCTCGATTGCATATTCACGCAACAGACGGGCGCCGATCCCGTGGAAGGTGCCGGACCAGGCAAGCCCGTCAGCCATGATCCCGGCCTTGTCGCCAAGCGTCTTCGTGCATATCCGCTCGACGCGCCTTCCCATTTCGGCGGCGGCACGACGCGAAAAGGTCATCAGCAGGATCCGGCGAGGATCGGCGCCGGAGATGACGAGTTGGGCCACGCGATGGGCAAGCGTATTGGTCTTGCCGGATCCGGCGCCGGCGATGATCAGCAGCGGTCCGCCAATCGATCCATCTGGCAAATCCATGCCGTGCAGAACCGCGGCCCGCTGATTGTCATTCAACTTTTCGAGATGCGCCGCGCTCATGCCGTCCTGCCCTCAAGCCCTTGTGATTCAACGATGCGCGCATCGCGCATCGTTATCTTCTCCCGGTGG